>CAYLKZ010000034.1:0-29507 GCA_964384275.1 uncultured Sphingobium sp.
GACGCGAGGCGATGTTGCACTTCACGCCGTTCACATAGATGTGGCCGTGCGAAACAAGCTGGCGGGCCGAGAAGATGGTCGGCGCGAACTTGGCGCGATAGACGACCGCGTCGAGGCGGCGTTCCAGCAGGCCGATCAGGTTATGACCGGTGTCGCCCTTCATGCGCGAGGCTTCGACATAGTTCTTCTTGAACTGCTTTTCGGTGATATCGCCATAATAGCCCTTCAGCTTCTGCTTGGCGCGCAGCTGAATGCCATAGTCGGACATCTTGCCCTTGCGGCGCTGACCGTGCTGGCCGGGGCCATATTCACGCTTGTTGACCGGGCTCTTCGGGCGACCCCAGATGTTTTCGCCCATCCGGCGGTCGATTTTATACTTGGCGCTGGTGCGCTTCGTCATGGTAACTTCCTTTGCAAATCGCTTCTAACATTTGTGTTCACCTTCCTGATCCGAAAACCGGTTCCCACTTTTCGGGGAAGGCGAAATATCCCGGTATCGCCTGCTGACCATGTTTCAGGGGCAGGGCCGCCGCTTCACCGGGATGCGGGGCCAATTGCGAAGGGACGCCCATGGCCAAAACATGGCCTGATGTCAACCCTCGACAGGCGAGAGCGGAAGGCATAGTGCTGCCGCGCATGAACGCAGAAGAGTATCAGACGATGGCGCAGGTGCGCGCCGGGGTGGACGAGATCGACCGGCAGCTGGTCGCGCTGCTCGCCGAGCGCTTCGCCCATATGCGCGCCGCCGCCCGGATCAAGCCGGAGCGCGGCCATGTTCGCGATGAGGCCCGCAAGGCGCAGGTAATCGCCAATGCGCGCGACGAGGCTTTACGGCTGGGCGCCCCCGCGCCGGTGATCGAGGCTTTGTGGGACCAGCTGGTCGAGGCGTCCATCGCCTATGAGATGGCGGAATTCGACCGGCTGAAATCCGACTAGAACATGATCCGCCTAGGCTGAAGCAGACCATGCGCTGACTATCTTTTGTTTTCGGTATTTTCCGGGTCGTCCGCGGAGTCCCGACTCGAAAATAGTTTAGCGCGCGCGGGGATTGCCCAGTGCGGAAAGGACGCCGCGCAGCGTGCGCACCTCCAGATGGTTCCAGCCCGGCTTGGTCAGCAGGTTGCGTAGCGTCCGCTTCGTCGCGGGCGCGCGGTCGGGCGGGAAGAAATAACCCGCCGCTTCGAGCAGCGTTTCGAACTGCCCGATCATCCCCTCCAGATCGTCCTGCGGGGCAGGGGGCAGCAGCTCTTCCTCCGTAGGGGAGACGAGCGCGGCGCCCTTCGACCATTCATAGGCGCAGAGAATCACCGCCTGAGCGAGATTGAGCGAGCCGAATTCCGGGTTGATCGGCACGGTCAGGATTTTCCGCGCCAGCGCCACATCGTCGGTTTCAAGGCCGGAACGCTCCGGCCCGAACACATAGGCGCTGCGCCCTTCCGCCTGATGGATTTCGCGCGCGGCTTCCTCGGGCGTGACGACCGGCTTGGTGACGCCGCGCTTGCGCACGGTGGTCGCATAGACATGGGCGCAATCGGCCACCGCTTCGGCAAGGCTGCCGAAAACCTGCGCCTGTTCCAGCACGATGTCGGCCCCAGCCGCCGCCGGACCCGCATCGGGATTGGGCCAGCCATCACGCGGCGTGACGAGGCGCATTTCGGTGAGGCCGAAATTGAGCATCGCGCGCGCCGCCTTGCCGATATTCTCGCCCAGTTGCGGGCGGACGAGGACGATGACGGGCTTGGCAGCGCCGACGGCGCCAGCCTCACTCACCGCCGACTTCCTTCACGGTGCTGGCGAAGTCCTCGAAATCCTTGGCCTCGCGAAAATCCTTATAGACGCTGGCGAAGCGGATATAGGCGACGCTGTCGAGCGCCTTTAGCGCGTCCATCACCAACTGGCCGATCATCTGGCTGGTCACTTCGCTTTCGCCATTCGTCTCGATCCGCCGCTGAATGCCCGACACCAGCTTTTCGATCTGCGCCGCGTCGATGGGGCGCTTGCGGCAGGCGATGTCGAGCGAGCGGGCGAGCTTGTCGCGCTCGAACGGCTCGCGGCGGCCTTCGCTTTTCAGCACCCAGATATCGCGAAGCTGGATGCGTTCGAAGGTGGTGAAGCGCGATGTGCAGGCCTCGCACTGGCGGCGGCGGCGGATGGCGCTGCCGTCCTCGGTAGGGCGGCTGTCCTTTACCTGACTGTCTTCATGGCCGCAAAAGGGGCATCGCATGGGCGTTCAACTCTTTTTCTTCTTGGGCAGGCCGATGAATAGCCCGATGATCGCGCCCATCAGCCACGGCCTTCCCGGTAGCATGTAGCCGATCATGCCACCCCCGATAACCGCCACCAATACAGGGAGCACCTTGGCGGGCACGGGAGGGAGGGTCTTTTTTCCTTCCTGATCCCGCCCGCGCCGATCCTGCAAGATGCCGGGTGGCGGAGGCGCCGCCTGATGCCGCTGCCGGACTGGCGCCCTCAGAAGACCACCCAAGGCTGGCAGGAGGCCGTCATCGAATTTCCGGCCGCAATGGGGGCAGAAGGGTCGCATGCCCTCCAGTCCGCCATTGCAGTCGGGACATTTCACTCCGGCTTCAGCCTTCGTAGATCGGGAAGCGGACGGTGAGCGCCGCGACGCGCTGGCGCACATCGGCCTCGATCGCCGCGTCCCCGGCCTCGCCCTTTTCGCGCAGGCCGCCGAGCACATCGGCGATCATCTCGCCAATCGCCTCGAACTCCGCGATGCCGAAGCCGCGCGTGGTGCCCGCGGGCGAGCCGACGCGGATGCCGCTGGTCTTGGTCGGCGGCAGCGGGTCGCCCGGCACGCCATTCTTGTTGCAGGTGATGCCGCAGCGTTCCAGCGCCTCGTCAGCATCCTTGCCATTGATGCCGTAGGGGCGCAGGTCGATCAGCGCCAGATGGGTGTCGGTGCCGCCCGAAACCACGGCGAGGCCGCGCTGTTCCAGCCGCCCGGCCAGCGCCTGCGCATTGGCGATCACCGCCTTGGCATAGGCCTTGAACTCTGGCTGGAGCGCTTCGCCGAAGGCCACCGCCTTGGCCGCGATCACATGCATCAGCGGACCGCCCTGAAGGCCGGGGAACACCGCCGAGTTGATCTTCTTCGCGATCGCTTCGTCATCGGTCAGGATCATGCCGCCGCGCGGGCCGCGCAGCGTCTTGTGCGTGGTGGTGGTGACGATATGGGCATGGCCGAAGGGCGTCGGGTGCTCGCCGCCCGCGACCAGACCGGCGAAATGCGCCATGTCCACCATGAACAGCGCGCCGACCTTGTCCGCGATGGCGCGGAAGCGGGCGAAGTCGATATGGCGCGGATAGGCGCTGCCGCCCGCGATGATCAGCTTCGGGCTGCATTCGACGGCCTGACGCTCGACCGCGTCATAATCGATGAGGTGGGTGTCCTCGCGCACGCCATATTGCACGGCGTTGTACCATTTGCCCGACAGCGCGGGGCGCGCTCCGTGGGTAAGGTGGCCGCCCGCGTCGAGGCTGAGGCCCATGATCGTGTCGCCCGGCTGCGTCAGCGCCAGCATCACCGCGCCATTGGCCTGCGCGCCCGAATGGGGCTGCACATTGACGAAGCCGCAGTTGAACAGCTGCTTAGCGCGATCGATGGCGAGTTGCTCCACCTCATCGGAGGGCGCGCAGCCCTGATAATAGCGCTTGCCCGGATAGCCCTCGGCATATTTGTTGGTGAAGACCGAACCCTGCGCCTCCAGCACCGCCCGGCTGACGATGTTTTCGGAAGCGATCAGTTCGATCTGGTTCTGCTCGCGCTTCAGTTCCTTGCCGATCGCGGCGGCGACGGCGGGGTCGCGCGTAGCGACATCGGCGCTGAAGAAATCGGCGGCGCGGATGTTGTTGGCGGCTTCAAGGGTGGCTGCGGTGCTCATGGGCGAAATCCTTTCTGGCTCAGAGCGCGGGGGAGGTCAGCTTGTCGACGCGGCGCTGGTGCCGCCCGCCGGCAAAGTCGGTGGAAAGAAAGGCGTCGAGACAGGCCTTCGCCATGTCCGGGCCGGTAAGGCGCGCGCCCATGGCGATGACGTTGGCGTCGTTATGCTCACGCGAGAGGGCGGCGGAAAGCGGCTCCCCCACCAGCGCGCAGCGGCAGGCGGGGTTGCGGTTGACCGCGATGGAAATGCCGATGCCCGATCCGCAGAGGGCGACGCCCCGTTCGGCCGAGCCATCGGCGATCGCCTGGGCGAGCTTATAGCCATAGTCGGGATAGTCGACGCTGCTCCCGTCCGCAGGGCCGAGGTCGGCGACCTCATGCCCCAGTTCGCGCAGCCAGTCGGCTAGCTGGGCCTTCAGGTCGATGGCGGCATGGTCGGATGCAATAGCGATGCGCATGATCGGGGGCGAACCTTCATTCACGGTGATTCGATTCGCCGCTTATCTAGGCTTGCTTCCATGGAATTGCCACATGCCAGTTGCGCCTCTATGCGGGAAACGAGCGAGAAAGGGAGAGAATATGGCCACCGTCGCGACCATGTCCGCCATGTCGGGCACCATCCTGTCGTTGCTGATGCTCGCGGGCTTCCTGCTGCTGGGCGGCGGGGCGTGGATATTGCGCAGGCAACCGCGCAACCGCAGGCAGGGCTGGCTGATGATCGTCGCCGGTCTGGTGATGTTCGGCAATGTCGCGATCTGGACGGTGCCGGTCGGCCCGTGAAAGCGGAAAAGGCGCCGGAGGTGGACAACGAAAAAGGCCGGTTCCATGGGACCGGCCTTTTCCGTTTCGTTATTGCCCGGCGGTCACTTGATCGGGCTGTCGGGCGCGAGGCGCATGTCGAGATAATTGTCGACCGACATCATCATCTGCTCCAGCTCATGCTCGAAGAAGTGATTGGCGCCACGGATCTCGTCATGATGGATGGTGATGCCCTTCTGGGTGCGCAGCTTGTCGACCAGCTTCTGCACCGCGCCTGCCGTCACCACCTCGTCATTGGTGCCCTGCACAATGATGCCGGAGGACGGGCAGGGAGCGAGGAAGGAGAAGTCGTACATATTGGCGGGCGGCGCGACCGAGATGAAGCCGCGGATTTCCGGGCGGCGCATCAGCAGTTGCATCGCGATCCACGCGCCGAAGGAGAAGCCCGCGATCCATGTGGTTTGCGCTTCCGGGTGGAAGCTCTGCACCCAGTCGAGCGCGGCGGCGGCGTCGGACAGTTCGCCGATGCCGTTGTCGAACGTGCCCTGGCTGCGGCCCACGCCGCGAAAGTTGAAGCGCAGCGTCGCGAAGCCGCGCTTCTGGAAGGTCTTGTAGAGCGCCTGGGTGATGCGGTCGTTCATCGTGCCCCCGCCCTGCGGATGGGGGTGGAGGATCATCGCGACCGGCGCGCGCGGGCGGGGCGGAGGGCTGAAGCGGCCTTCAAGGCGCCCTTCCGGGCCGGGGAAAATTACGTCGGGCATGGCACCTGCAAAAAGCTGGACGGTGAAGAAAGGCCTGCCTTCAGCGAAGGACGCTGGCGACAGGGGAATGAAGGCCTATATAGGATCGCGTTCCCCTTTCGCAATAAAATGAGTCTGGTCCCTTGGTAAATCCCGCCATTCCTCCATCCGGGCGCGAGCATGTCTATCTCGACCATGCGGCGGCGAGCCTTGTCAGCGCCGCTGCGCGGGCGGCGATGGCCGAGGGGCTGGCGCGCTGGGCCAACCCTTCTTCTCCCCATGCGCTGGGGCGCGCGGCGCGCGCGGCGCTGGAGGAGGCGCGGGGACGGATCGCGGCGGCGCTGGGCTGGGACGGGACGATCCTTTTCACCTCGGGCGCGAGCGAGGCGATCGGGATAGCGCTCACCCGGTCGAAGGCGGATCGGATCGTCACCTCCCCGCTCGAACATGATGCGGTGCTGCGGGTGACGAAGGATGCAGCGCGCCTGCCGGTGGACGAGGCGGGGCAGGTGATCGCGACGGAGCCGGGCGCGCTCCACGCGATCCAGCATGTGAATAATGAAACGGGCGTGATCCAGCCGATAGCTGACCTCGCCGAGCGCATCCATATAGCGGGCGGCCTCCTGTTTTCCGATTGCGCGCAGAGCGCGGGCAAGATCGACCTGCCGTTCGCGGCGGACATGATCGCGATCAGCGCTTGCAAATTCGGGGGCGCCCCCGGCGTCGGCGCGCTGCTGGTGCGCGACCTGACGCGGCTTCACGCCAGCGGCGGGCAGGAGCAGGGCTATCGCGGCGGCACCGAGAATCTGCCGGGCGTGCTCGCCATGGCCGCCGCGCTGGAGGAAAGCCGCGACTGGATGGCGGAGGCGGCGCGCCTGCGCGCGCTGCTCGACGAGGCGATCCGCGCGGGCGGCGGGGAGATCGTCGCCGATGCCGCGCCGCGCCTGCCGACCATCGCCAGCTATCGCATGCCGGGGCAGGCGGCGCGGGCGCAGCTCATCCGCTTCGACATGGCGGGCATCGCGGTGTCGGCGGGGTCGGCCTGTTCCTCGGGCACGCTCAAGACCAGCCCGGTGCTGAACGCTATGGGTTGGGACGGCAAGGCCGCCGACGAGGTGGTGCGAGTGAGCTTCGGCCCATCCACCACCGAGGCGCATGTGCGGCGCTTCCTCGATCAATGGCGCGCGATCGCCGGGTTGGAGAGAGCGGCATGAAGGGCGTGATCTATCTCGATTATCAGGCGACGACCCCGCTGGCGCCGGAGGTTTTCGAAGCGATGACGCCCTGGCTGCGCGATCGTTTCGCCAATCCCCACAGCGCGCACCGGCCGGGCCGCACCGCCGCCGCCGCCGTCGAGGTGGCGCGGGAACGGGTGGCGGCGACGATGCCGGAAGGGGGCCGCCTCCTCTTCACCTCCGGCGCGACCGAGGCGCTCAACATCGCGATACAGGGCACGGCGCGAAAGGCGCGGCGGGCCGACCCCCGGCGCATACGGGTGCTGGCGGTCGAGACGGAACATTCGGCGGTGCGCGATACCGTGCTCGCGCTGGGCGAGGAGGGGTTCGAGGCGGTGCTGCTGCCGGTCGGGCGGGATGGGCTGCTCGATCCCGCGCGCGTGGCGGCGGAACTGGACGAGCGGGCGGCGCTGCTCGCGGTGATGCTGGTCAATAACGAGATCGGCGTGATCCAGCCGGTCGAGACGCTGGCGGGGCTCGCCCATGAGGCGGGTGCGCTGTTCCTGTGCGATGCGGTGCAGGGGCTGGGCCGCGCCGACCTGCCGCCTTCGGCCGACATGATCGCGATCAGCGGGCATAAGATATATGGTCCGAAGGGCATAGGCGCGCTCTGGCTGCGTAATGGGGTGGAGCCTGCGCCGCTCCTCCATGGCGGCGGACAGGAACAGGGGTTGCGGCCCGGCACGCTCTCGCCCGCGCTGTGCGTCGGGCTGGGCGAGGCGGCGCGGCTGATGGCGGCGCGGCGCGAAGAGGATGCCGCCCATGTGGAGGCGCTTTGGGAGCGAGCGCGGGCGCTGTTTTCGGGCTGGACCCTGAATGGCAGCGCGGAGGCGCGCTATCATGGCAATCTCAACCTGCGGCGCGAGGGGCTGGACGCCGCGCGGCTGCTCTCCGACTGCCGCAACGTCGCGCTTTCGCTCGGCTCCGCCTGCGCCAGCGGATCGGGCCGCCCCAGCCATGTGCTGCGCGCGCTCGGTCTTTCCGACAAGGAGGCGCGTTCCTCGATCCGTATCGGTTTCGGACGCTCTACCACTCTTGCCGAAATCGACGAGGCGGCGCAGAATGTCGCCGAGGCGGTCCGGGCACAGGGCTGCCCATAAAGGGTCGATAGGGGACATGAAGATGACGCTGATCCGGTTTATCAGCGCCGATGGCGGTCAGGTGCAGGAGGTCGAGGCGAAAAGCGGCGACAATCTGCTCCGCATCGCGCAGGCGGCTGGCCAGCCGCTGGAAGGCACCTGCGAAGGGCAAATGGCCTGCTCCACCTGCCATGTGATCGTCGCGGCGGACGATTTCGCGAAGCTGCGCCCGGCGAGCGAGCCGGAAGAGGACATGCTCGACCTCGCCGCCGCCGCGACGCGGACGAGCCGCCTTGCCTGCCAGATCCTCATTCCCGACGACATGGAGGTGCTGACCGTGCGGATACCGGGGGAATATCACAATCTTCAGGGCATCTGATCCGCGCGCGCCCTTGCAATTCCCTGCGGCAGCCGCCATATGGCGAGCGGGAGTCGGGCGGACGTAGTCGTCGCCAACCTGGTCAGGTCCTGACGGAAGCAGCCACAACGATTTTGCTGCGGGTCGTTCCGGCTCCTACTTCTCTTTCTTTTAGCGTCGCCTTTCAGCAGCGGGTGATCGCCTTTCCCTCCATCCAGCCTTCGACAAGCGCGACGCAAGCCGTTACACATGCGCCCGATGTTTGACGAATCCCCTCCGCCCCCGCAACAGACCCGCGAGTCTTCCGGCAGCGCCTATCGCGTGCTGGCGCGCAAATACCGGCCGCAGACCTTCAGCGAGCTGATCGGTCAGGATGCGATGGTGCAGACGCTGGGCAATGCGATCAAGCGCGGCCGGCTCGCCCATGCATTTTTGATGACCGGCGTGCGCGGCGTGGGCAAGACCTCGACCGCGCGCCTCATCGCCAAGGCGCTGAACTGCGTCGGGCCGGACGGCCAGGGCGGGCCGACCATCGATCCCTGCGGCGTGTGCGAACCGTGCAAGGCGATCGCCGAGGGGCGCCATATCGACGTGATCGAAATGGACGCCGCCAGCCATACCGGGGTGGACGACGTGCGCGAGATCATCGAGGCGGTGCGCTATGCCGCCGTGTCGGCGCGCTACAAGATCTACATCATCGACGAAGTCCACATGCTGTCGCGCAATGCGTTCAACGCGCTGCTCAAGACGCTGGAGGAGCCGCCAGCCCACGCCAAATTCCTGTTCGCCACGACCGAGGTGAACAAGGTTCCGATCACCGTCCTTTCCCGCTGCCAGCGCTTCGACCTGCGCCGGATTTCGGCGGAAAAGCTCGCCGATCATTTCGCTCATGTGGTCGAGGCCGAAGGGGTCGCGGCCGAGCCCGATGCGCTGAAGCTGATCGCGCAGGCGGCGGAAGGGTCAGCGCGCGACGGTCTCTCGATCCTCGATCAGGCGATCGCCCATGCCGAGCTTGGCGCGGGCGGAGAGAGCGGGGGGCAGGAAGAGCGGGCGCTCGTCACCGCCGGGCAGGTGCGCGAGATGCTGGGCCTCTCCGACCGGGGGGCGGTGCGCCGCCTGTTTGGTCTCCTTCTGGAAGGCAGGGGCGAGGATGTGCTGAAGGCGCTGGCCGATCAGCATGACCTCGGCGTCGAGCCCCTGGCTATCCTGCGCGGCCTTATGGAGATCGTCCATGCGGTGACAATGGCGAAGGCCGGGCGGCGCTATGACGACCCCACCCAGTCGGCGGAAGAGCGCGAGGCGCTGGCCGACTGGGCGAGCCAATTGGGCTTCGCGCCCTTGCATCGCCTGTGGCAATTGCTGCTGAAGGGGCATGAGGAAGTCGCCCGCGCTGTGATGCCGATGGAGGCCGCCGAAATGGCGCTGCTGCGCATCGTCCATGCTGCGAGCCTGCCCGATCCTTCCGATCTGGCGCGGATGATGGCCGAGGGTGGTCCCATTGCCGCCGCGCCTGCCTCCCCGCCCGTCCACGGGCCGGAAGGCGCCGCGTCGGCATCGCCTCCCGCGCCTGCCGCAGAGAAGATTCCCGCCACCTTCGAGGGGCTGGTGCAGCGCCTTTGGGATAGCAATCAGGCGCTCGCCGCCGATGAGCTGGAACATCTTGTCCGCCCGGTGCGCTACGCGCCGCCGGAGCTTGATTTCCAGCCGATCCGGCCGATGGATCGCGAGACGATCGACCGGATGAAGCAGGCGATCGACGCCGTCACCGGCGCCCGTTGGCAATTATCGGCGGTCGGCGGAGAGGCGCAGCCCAGCCTTGCCGAACGCAAGGCGGAAGCGGAGGCGACCGAAATCGCCGCGATCATGGCTCATCCGGTGCTGAAGGCGGCGGCGGAGGCCTTTCCCCATATTAACCCGAATGAAGACCTTTCGGTCGATGATGATGCGAAATGGAGCGCAAGCGCATGAAAGACTTGAATGAAATCCTCGGCATGGCCAATCGCGTGCAGGAAGAGCTGACCAAGGCGCAGGAAAATCTCGACAAGATCGAGGTCGAGGGCGTGTCGGGCGGCGGCGTGGTGAAGGTCCGCGCGACCGCCAAGGGCCGGATCGTCGGCGTCAGCATCGACGAAAGCCTGCTCGCCCCTTCGGAAAAGCAGATTCTGGAGGATCTCGTCACCGCTGCCTTCAACGATGCGCGCAAGAAGGCGGACGAAGTCAGCGGCTCGGAAATGGCGAAGATGACCAGCGGGCTGCCATTGCCCCCCGGTTTCAAGCTGCCGTTCTGACGATTGGACGGCGGCGGTCGGGGCGGGGCGATTTCAGGATGAATCACCCCATCCCATTGATTGCCGGCGCGGCGAACACATATTGGTGTCGATGCTGCTTCTGGCGGCACGATGGAGAAAGCATTGAATACACAACTGCCCTTATTGCCGCTGCGCGATATTGTCGTCTTTCCGCATATGATCGTCCCCCTGTTCGTGGGGCGCGACAAGAGCGTCGTCGCCCTTGAAAAGGCGATGGAAGCCGACAAGGAAATCTTCCTCGTTTCCCAGCTCGATCCCGCCGAAGACGATCCCGATCGCGACGCCATGTATGACATGGGCGTCATCGCGACGGTGCTGCAATTGCTGAAGCTGCCCGACGGCACGGTGCGCGTGCTGGTCGAGGGCAAGCAGCGCGCGCGGCTCGTGTCGGTCAGCCCCGCCGAGGGCCATGCCACTGCCGAGGTCGAGGCGCTGCCGGAAACGGCCGCCGTCGGCCCGCAGGTGTCGGCCCTGATGCGCTCTGTTGCCGACCAGTTCGAAAATTACGCCAAGCTCAACAAGAAGCTGCCCGCCGAAACGCCGATGCAGCTGCGCGAGATCGAGGAGCCGGGCCGGCTCGCCGATGCCGTCGCGGCGAACATCAACGTCAAGGTGTCGGACAAGCAGGCGCTGCTCACCGAGACCGATCCGGCCAAGCGGCTGGAGATGGTGTTCGCCTTCATGGAAGGCGAGCTGGGCGTGCTTCAGGTCGAGAAGAAGATCCGTGGCCGCGTCAAGCGCCAGATGGAAAAGACCCAGCGCGAATATTATCTCAACGAACAGCTGAAGGCCATTCAGCGCGAGCTGGGCAATGGCGAGGGCGAGGACGGCGACGAGCTGGCCGAGCTTCAGGACAAGATCAACAAGATCAAGCTTTCCAAGGAGGCGAAGGCGAAAGCCAATGCCGAGCTGAAAAAGCTGAAGACCATGCAGCCCATGTCGGCCGAGGCGACCGTCGTGCGCAATTATCTCGACGTGCTGCTTGGCCTGCCCTGGGGCAAGAAGAGCAAGGTCAAGAATGATCTGGTCCGCGCGCAGGAAATCCTCGACGCCGATCATTTCGCGCTGGAGAAGGTCAAGGACCGCATCGTCGAATATCTCGCGGTGCAGGCGCGCACCAACAAGCTGAAGGGGCCGATCCTGTGCCTCGTCGGCCCTCCGGGCGTGGGCAAGACCTCGCTCGGCAAGTCGATCGCCAAGGCGTGCGGGCGCGAGTTCATCCGCCAGTCGCTGGGCGGCGTACGCGACGAGGCCGAAATTCGCGGCCACCGGCGCACCTATATCGGCTCGCTGCCGGGCAAGATCGTGTCCAACCTCAAGAAGGCGGGCACGATGAACCCGCTGTTCCTGCTCGATGAGATCGACAAGCTGGGCCAGGATTTCCGGGGCGACCCGGCCTCCGCGCTGCTGGAGGTGCTGGACCCGGAACAGAACAGCAAGTTCCAGGATCATTATCTGGAGATCGACGTCGATCTTTCGGACGTGATGTTCGTGACCACCGCGAACAGCCTCAACCTGCCGCAGCCTCTGCTGGACCGGATGGAGATCATCCGCCTCGAAGGCTATACCGAGGATGAGAAGGTCGAAATCGCGCAGCGGCACCTCGTCGCCAAGCAGATCGAGGCCCATGGCCTGAAGGACAGCGAGTTCACCGTCACCGAAGCGGGCCTGCGCGACCTCATCCGCTATTACACGCGGGAAGCGGGCGTGCGCACGCTGGAGCGGGAGGTCGCGAGGCTGGCCCGCAAGGCGCTGCGCAAGATCGTCGAGGGCAAGGAAAAGACCGTCACGATCACGCCGGAAAATCTCTCCGATTATGCGGGCGTGCGCAAATATCGCCATGGCGTGTCGGAGGAGGAGAACCAGATCGGCGCCGTCACCGGCCTCGCCTGGACCGAGGTGGGCGGCGAACTGCTGACCATCGAATCGGTCACGGTGCCCGGCAAGGGCCAGATCCGCACCACCGGCAAGCTCGGCGAGGTGATGACCGAATCGGTGCAGGCGGCCTTCTCCTATGTGAAGGCGCGCTCGCCCGGCTACGGCATCAAGCCCAGCGTGTTCCACCGCAAGGACATCCATATCCACTTGCCCGAAGGGGCGGTGCCCAAGGATGGCCCGTCTGCCGGTATCGGCATGGTGACGAGCATCGTCTCGACGCTGACCGGCATAGCGGTGCGCAAGGATGTCGCCATGACCGGCGAGGTCACGTTGCGCGGGCGCGTGCTGCCGATTGGCGGCCTCAAGGAAAAGCTGCTCGCGGCGTTGCGCGGCGGGATCAAGACCGTTCTCATTCCACAGGAAAATGAGAAGGATCTGGCGGAAATCCCGGCCAATGTAACCGAGGGGCTGGAGATCGTGCCCGTCGCGCATGTCGATGAAGTGCTGGCGCGGGCGCTGGTCGCCCCGCTGGAACCGATCCCCTGGTCGGAGCAGGATGACCTTGCCGCCCAGCCGCTTTCCTCGCCCGGTGGCGAGGCGGATGCTGCGGTGCGTCATTGATATCTAGGGCGCGCGGCGGGTAAATAACGGCAAAAAGCCCGTAAATCCGTCGCGTTCCTATGCTTTACCCTTTGACAGATGTGAAAAACCAAGCCTTTATGGCGCCCTTCACAAATTGATTCCCAATGAAGCCAGATAAGGGGGTTCCCAAGGCATGAACAAACAGGATCTTATCAGTGCGGTCGCTGAGGGCAGCGGCCTTTCCAAGGCCGACGCGACCAAGGCGGTCGAAAGTGTGTTCGATGCGATCACCGGCGCCCTTAAGAAGGGTGACGAGGTTCGTCTCGTCGGCTTCGGCACTTTCTCCGTTTCGAAGCGCAAGGCTTCGACCGGCCGCAATCCGCGCACCGGCGAGACCATGACCATCGCCGCTTCCACCCAGCCGAAGTTCAAGGCCGGCAAGGGGCTGAAGGACGCCGTCAACTGATCCTGGCCCCTGCGCGCGCCTTTCCCCGCCATCAGCGCGGTTTCGGCAGAGGTGCGCCGGGGTTCCCACCGGCGATCTGAAACGCCTTATCCCGGTAGGGGGGTAAAAGAGCGAGGCTTCGGCTTCGCTCTTTGTTTTTGGCGCAGGCTCTGCCTCGGTCGAGGGATCGCGGGCGTGGCCGTCCCCCGCAAGGTAGGGAGAGGCGGGCGAGCGAATATTGGCCGGGGTCGTTGGGTTGGGGTCTTTGGGTCTGAGTATTTTGGAAGGTGCTTCGCCGGTATTTTTTCCGCTTCCGGGGCGGAAAAAGGATAAAAGCGATCCCGATGCAAAAGGATGCTTGACGCTGCCCGCAGGCGGGCCTAATTGGCCTCCTCGGTCCGGCGGAAGTCGGCCTTATGGCGATCGTAGCTCAGTTGGTTAGAGCGCCGGTTTGTGGTACCGGAGGTCGCGGGTTCGGATCCCGTCGATCGCCCCATTTCTTGCAAATGGCTTAGCTCCGATCTTACCGGCGCTCGCGGGTTCAGGTTGAACCTGCCTGATTTTCTGTAGCTTCTTTGTTGGATATCACCTGCGTTGAGGGTTCAGGTTCAGCGCCCGCTGTGCAGGGCTGAGTTGATTGACTGCTTCTCGCGGTCCGTCGATCTTAAATCCATCACGCGATGGATCGGCAATCAGATGTTCGACTTTTTCAGCGAACGCCGTATAAATGTCTATCGAGTGCGATAATTGGGCGCGAAGCGTAAATATGCGCAAGCTCAAGGAATTGCACGGATTTCAAGATATGCTAGTGCGCTATTGATGGAAAAAATTTCCGAAAAATGATATGAAAGACGAAACCCTAACACGCCGCCGCCAAATATTGGAAATAGCCGCACAGCTTTTCGCGAAAAAGGGATATCGCGGCACTTCCATGCGTGAAATTGGCGAACATGCCGGTGTTCTGGGCGGGTCATTATATCATCATATAAAATCAAAAGACGCGCTGTTCGTAGAATTACACGATGCTGCACTTGATGCTGCCGAAGAAGAAATAGTCAAATCTATCGCCGGACAGCAGGATCCGTGGAAGAAGCTCGCATCGGCTTGCGAAACATTATTGAAAATCCAGCTTGCGCCAGATTCGCTGACCACCCCGATGATGAATGATTTTCGGGAGGTGCCCAAAGCGGTTCGGGATCAGTTGGTCTCGCGGCGCGACCGTTTCGAAAGAGTATTCCGGTCGTTGGTGGAGCTATTGCCGCTGCCTTCGCATATTGATCGGTCGATCTACCGTAATCTTCTGCTGACGCAGCTTAATTCCGCAGCCGACTGGTATCGGGAGGGACGCTTGACGCCCAAGGAGATCGCCGACCAGATTGTCGCGATCTTCCGGCATGACTAGGAATTGTCGGCCCTAGTTTCTCGGAGAAACGCCTTTTCAAAGAGCCGTCCGGATAGGGCGGCGAAGGGCTGGGGGTTCGGAAGGCGACGGTCGGAGGGATTGGCGCGCCCTGTCTTGCGCCTGTCGCAAGCGAGAAATGTCTGTCTGCTGGCTAAAGGCTGAATAGCAGGGTGTGTCGCGGCTTGCCCCGCTCGACTGTCCTGCATCGGCAATTCAGTCAGTATATGTATGGCGATAGGTTGGATTGAGTTGCCGCCATGGGGCCAGTTTCATCGAACTCCATGTTGATTGTAACAACCGTTTGATACTAAGTTCCCGACGCATATTGAGTCGTGTGCCGAAGGTAGTTCAAGCAGGCAGGCAATGGTGATTGCAACGCTCTTTGAGGGCGTTGCATCTTGCTGGTTCATGCATCGGACTTTGAAGGTCGCTTCGCGTCTCCGCCGGTCAGGGGATGATCATGGCTATGGACATGGACCTGTTTCGACAGCGAACGCCGCGCCAGAAAAGGATAAGTTAGTGACGGTCCATCAAAGCGTATACCGAGAACGGCTCCGCTCCGCAGCAGAGGCGGCGGCCCTCATTCCTTCGGGTGCGAAAGTCGCCATGGCGCTGGGGGCGGGGCAGCCTCCGGCGCTGCTGGCTGCGCTGGCGGATCGCGCGCGGGCGGGGATGACAGAGAATATCCGCTTCTATTATCTCCTCTGCACCGGCATTGCGGGCGCAAGCATTTTCGATTTCGATTTGACCGACCGGCTCATCCCGATGAGCTATTTCCACGGCACGGTGGAGCGCGCGCTCGACAAGCGCCGCATGACCGAAGCCCTGCCCGCTATCGAGGTGCTTCCCTGCCATTTCAGCCAGGTGCCGCGCTCCATGGTCGAGCATATCGGCGTGGACACGCTGATCGCCACCGTCTCCCCCATGGATGCCGATGGGAATTTCAGCCTTGGCACCAGCGCCGATTATTCGCTGGCGGTGGCGCGCAAGCCCGGCTCGCGGCTCATCCTGGAGGTGAATCCGAACATGCCCTATGTTCGGGGCAATTGCATGATCCCTGTCTCGGACGTTGCCGCTCTGGTCGAGCATGATGCGGGTCTGCCTATGTTTCCTCCTGCCCCACGCACTTCGGTGGACGATGCCATTGGCGCGATCGTCGCGGGGCTGGTGGAGGATGGAGATTGCCTTCAGATGGGCATAGGCGCGCTGCCCGATGCGGTGTGCGCGGGCCTTGCCCATCATCGTCACCTCGGAATTCATACGGAGATGATGACGCCGGGCCTCTCCATGCTCGTCAAGGGTGGCGTGGTCGATAACAGCCGCAAGCGGAATCATGTTGGCCGTTCCCTGTTTACCTTTGCTTTGGGGGACCAGCCGCTTTACGATTTCCTGCACGATAATCCCGCGCTGGAGGCGCAGCCGGTGGACTATGTGAACGATCCCTTCGTCATCGCGCAGAACGACCGCATGGTGTCGGTGAACGCAACGATGCAGATCGACCTTGGCGGGGCGTGCAATTCAGAGTTCATGAACGGTCGGCAATTCAGCGGCACGGGCGGGCAGGTGGATTTCGTGCGCGGCGCCTATGCCTCGCGCGGGGGGCGCTCGATCATCGCCTGTCATTCGACGGCTGCGCGGGGCACGGTTTCGCGGATCACGCCTCTGTTGACGGGGCCGGTGACGACCCCGCGCAGTGATACGCATATTGTCGTCACCGAATATGGCTGGACCTGTTTGAAGGGCAAGTCGGCGTCGGAACGGGCCAGGGCCTTGATCGACCTTGCCCATCCGGATTTTCGGGAGGGCTTGGATCGGGCGGCGTTCGAGGCCGGATTGCGGCCCTGAAGCCCTTTCTGCATTCGGAGGCGATAACTGGCCTCAATTGACTGTAACAGTCGTTTGGTATAGCCGCATTTCATATTTTGAGGAGAAGCCTGAATGTTCAGCTACGTTCCCCCGATCGACGACTATCGTTTCCTGTTGACCGAGGTGCTGGGCTTCGATCGCGCGATGGCGGACATGGGCAAGGATGTGGACGCCGATCTGGCGGCGGCGGTCCTTGAAGAAGCGGGCAAGATGTTCGCCGAGCGTCTACACCCGCTCAATCGGGAAGGCGACGAAGAAGGCAGCCGCCTGGTCGATGGCCGGGTCGAGACGCCCGCCGGTTTCGCCGATGCCTGGCGCGATTTCGCGCAGGCGGGCTGGACATCGCTGTCGGCGGACCCGGAGCATGGCGGGCAGGGCCTTCCCTTCATCCTTCAGCTCTGGATCGATGAGATGCTCGCCGCCACCAACCTTTCCTTCGGCCTTTTCCCCGGCCTGACGCGCGGAGCCTGCGAGGCGATCGCCGCCCATGCCAGCGCTTCGCTGAAGGAGACCTATCTGCCGCGCATGGTGAGCGGCGAATGGACCGGCGCCATGGCTCTCACGGAAAGCGGAGCGGGCACGGATCTGGCGTTGCTCAAAACAAAAGCGCAGCCTCAAGGCGACGACAGCTTTTCCGTGACCGGCCAAAAGATTTTCATATCATCGGGCGACCATGATTTCGGCGGCAATATCGTCCATCTGGTGCTGGCGCGCCTGCCTGATGCGCCTGCGGGCGTGAAGGGGATCAGCCTGTTTCTGGTGCCCAAATATCTGCCTGATGCGCAGGGCGATTTCACGGTCCGTAATGGCATGTCGGTCGGCGCGTTGGAAAAGAAGATGGGCATCCACGCTCAGCCGACCTGCGTGATGAACTATGACGGCGCGACCGGCTGGCTGGTGGGGGAACCGAACAAGGGCCTTGCCGCGATGTTCACGATGATGAATGCAGAGCGGTTGATGGTCGGCATTCAGGGGCTGGGCATTGCCGGGGCTGCTTACCAACAGGCCACAGGCTATGCGAAAGAGCGGCTTCAGGGGCGCGGCGCCGATGGCGCGCGGGGGCCGGTGGCGATCATTGAGCATGCCGATGTCCGGCGCATGCTTCTTAACATCCGCGCTTTTGTGGAAGCGGGACGGGCGCTCGCCGGATGGACGGCGTTGCAACTGGACCGGGCGCATCATCATGCCGACGCTGGCGAACGGGCGAAGGCCGATGCGCTGGTCGCGCTGCTGACGCCGGTGGTGAAGGCGGGGTTCACCGATTTCGGTTTCGAAAGCGCGGTGCAGGCGCAGCAGGTGTTTGGCGGTCATGGCTACATCCGTGAATCCGGCGTAGAGCAATATGTCCGCGATGCGCGCATTGCCCAGATTTATGAGGGGACCAATGGCGTGCAGGCCATGGATCTGGTGGGCCGCAAACTCGCTTTGGCTGACGGTGGGGTGGTCGAGGGCTTTTTCGACCTGATCGCGGCGGATCTCGATGCGGCGGAAGGGCAGCCGGTCGCCGGAAAGGTGCGGGAAGCACTGGGCTTGCTGCGTGGCACGACGGCGTCGTTGCGTGGCGCGGCCATCGATGCGGCGGGTGCTGCGGCGGTCGACTATCTGCGCCTTTTCGCGCTGGTTTCCTTGGGATGGATGTGGACGCGCATGGCCGTTGCCGCGCAAGGGGACAGCGCTCTGCATCAGGGCAAGCGCGCGCTGGCCGACTTCTTCGCCCAGCGGATGCTGCCGCAGGCGCAGGGTCTGGCGGCGAGCATCGCGGCAGGCGAAGCGTCGATTATGGCGCTGGATGCGGACGCCTTTTGAACGAAAGAAGTTTGTGGCTCGGGAGGTAGGTGGGGGAGGGCTTGATGCCGCTCCTCACCCCGGCGGTGAGAGATCGTCGGGCCTCCCCCGGACATCCCCGACATAAGCGCGCAGTCGATCCCATGCCTGCGCCTTGCGCGTGATTGCCATCGTATTGGCGGGGCTGGTGGAGGGCATGTCGAGCAGATCTATCGCCCGCACGGCAAAGCCTTCATCGCCGTCCAGTTGCCTGCGCCCGATGCGGCTCGCCGTCGTGCCGTTGAAGGCGATGGCGCGCAGTTGCGGCAAGGCGGCGACGAAAGCGCCCAGGCTATTGGCATTCACGTCGCGCATGTGCTGGTCGAGACTGCCGGGCCGCACGGCGCTCGCGACCACATCCCACAGCCCCACGCCCCGCGCCTGAAGGCGGGAGAGGCGGTCCTCATAGGGCAGGGCGGGCAGGTCTTCCACCCCCACTATGCCGCCAAGCAAGGGCCAGAAATGATTGCGCGGGTGGCCATAATATTGGCTTAGCGCGAGAGAACGCATGCCCGGCAGGCTGCCGAGGATGAGCAGCCTGGTACCCGGCCCGGCCACCGGCGGAAAGCAGAGCGCGGCTTCTTCCATCATTCCCTTCACGCAGGCGCTGCCGGGTTCAGCTTTCCTATGGCGAGGCGCACGATAGGGAACAGCCTTTCAATAATTAGCCGGCGGATCGCTCGCGGGGAAGGATTCGTCGGACTGCTCGTCCACCTTGTCCCATTCGCGGTCGGGTTCGGCATAAAGATGCTCTTTCCGCCCGGCATTGCGGACGACGCCGGAAGAATGAACCGGCGCCGCGTCGCTATTGTCCCCCGGATCGGTGGAGGCAGCAGCCTCGCTATCCTGCGAGTCCTGTTTGGACCCGTCATGGCGGCAGAATTTGTAGAGGGCGGCGCCGACCCCGGCGAGAAGCCCCATGCGAACCAGAAATCCCATCATCTTTCTCCCAATATCAGCGTCTGACGAAGAAACCGACGCCAGCCCTGGTCCGTGGAGGTCGATCCCGACCGAGACTGGAGTTCCCTTGTTTTCGCGTTTCCCGGCTCGTCAGATAAGGGTTCCCGACCTGAAAACGCTTCCGGCTATTCCAGCGAAATAACCTCATGCACGCCCATTTCGCGCGGGTCATTGCCCTTGCCGGACATCAGGCGGAACAGGCCCTTGAGGCTGTTGTCCGGCTGCCAGACCTCCGCGTCCTTGAGGTCGAAGCGCATCATCAGCATATCCGGGTCGTCGGGGCCATCATACCAGCTGTCTACGGTGGCGGACCAATAACGCTTGATGATGGCGGGGTCGCTCTCCTCGACGAGGGTGCCGGAAATGCAGCAGAACAGATGATGGTCGCGCGCGGCGAACTGAGCCATGGCCGGGCCGCCGGGCGCGATGCGGTTGCTCCGGCTGGTGTAGAACCAGAATTTGCCGTGCACCTCCTCATCGAGTTGCGCGACTAGCGGTTCGGCGTGATCATGCCCCGCGTCCAGCTTCACCATCAGAAACGGGCTTTGCGCTATGGCTTTCCACATGGCGGCGCGAATGTCGTTGCTCATCATAGTCTCCTTCCTCCTGTAACCTATGAGAAGGGGGAAGGTTTCGACAATGGTGAACTTGGCGTTGGCCTTTGGTATCCACCGCAGGGCCGCTTTCAGGCCCAGGCGCCCCCGCGCGAGGCTTTGCGGTTCTCGCGGTCTATCGCCATGACGATGCCGAGGCACAGCATCACGGTCAGCATCGAGGAGCCGCCATAGGACATGAAGGGCAGCGGGATGCCCACCACCGGCGCCAGTCCCATCACCATCATCAGGTTGATCGCGACATAGAAGAAAACCGTGGTGATAAGCCCTGCCGCGACGAGACGAGAGAAGCGATCTCGCGCGTTGGTCGCCACCTTTATGCCCCACATGAACAGCAGGGTGAACAAGCCGATCAGGAGCACGCCGCCCGCCAACCCCCATTCCTCCGCCATGGTTGCGAACACGAAGTCGGTATGGCCTTCGGGCAGATAGTCGAGATGGCTCTGGGTGCCGCGCAGGAAGCCCTTGCCGAAGAGCCCGCCCGAACCGATGGCGATCTTCGACTGGCTGATATGATAGCCTGCGCCGAGCGGATCGCTCTCCGGATCGAGGAAGATCAGCACCCGCTTCTGCTGATAGTCGTGCAGGAAGCTGAAGGCGATCGGGATGATCGCCGCAATGGTCAATCCGGAGCCGATGAAGAGGCGCAGGGGCAGCCCGGCGAGGAACATCACCGTGATGCCGCCCGCCGCGATCATCGTCGCGGTGCCGAGATCGGGCTGGATCAGCACCAGCACCCAGGGCAGGCCGATCAGTGCCAGCGCGGGCCAGATCGCGTTCCATCGCCTGATTTCGCTGATTGGCAAGCGGGCGTAAAAGCGGGCCACGGCCAGCACGATCACCGGTTTCATGAATTCGGACGGCTGCAACTGCATGAAGCCGAGGTTGATCCAGCGCTGGCTACCGCCCGCGACGCCGCCGATCAGTTCCACCAATATCAGCGCAATCAGCACCGCCGCATAGCCCGGCAGCGCATAATGGGAAAAGAGCGAAGTCGGCAGGCGGGAAATGAAGAGCGCCATCACCGAAAAAATGACGAAGCGCACCGTCTGGTTGATGGCCCATGGGGTCATGCTGCCACTTGCGGCGCTGTAGAGCACGACGACGCCGAAACTCGCGATCAGCGAGATGATCAGCATGACGCGCCACGGCAGGCGGGCGATGGTGGCAGGAACAATGCTCATTCCGCCCCCTCCTGCACGCTGGTGTCGGGCGCGGCAGGCGTCGGCGTGTCCTGAGAGGCGCCAGAGGGCGGGGCGTCGGCGGCATTGGCGGCTGGCTCTGCCGCGTTGCTCCCGGCATCCACGGGCGGCAGCGTCGGGGCGAGGCCCTTGGCGACGCGATAGGCGTTGATCTGCGCCTTCTGCCGCTCCTGCGGGGTGCCGCCCCAGATCTTCTCATATTTCTCCAGCCGTTCCATCGCCTTGGCCGGATCGTAGAGATAACTGATCGTGTCCGCCGCGATCATCGGCGTATCTTCGAGACGATTGATATGGCCGCCATGCTCAAGGACGGTGGCGATCGCATAGCGCGGATTGTCATAAGGCGCGAAGCCGATGAAGAGGGCGTGGTCGCGCAGTTTGAACGGCAGCGACGAGTTGCCGCGTACGCCGGAGCGCCGCTCCGCCATGGTGATGCGGCGAACCTGCGCGGTGCCGGTCTTGCCCGCCATCAGCATGCCGGGAATGGGCAGCCGCGCCGCGCCGCCTGTGCCCCCGCCATTGACCACCGCGCTCATCGCGTTGCGGATGGTGGTGATATGCTCGTGCGAGACGCCGAGAGATTCGGCTTCCGGCCGGTGCTCCCCATAGAGAAGATTGGGGACGAGCGCCTTGCCGGAGGCGAGGCGGGCGGACATCACCGCCAGCTGGGTCGGGTTAACCAGCATATAGCCCTGGCCGATGGTGGCGTTCACTGTATCGTAGATCTGCCATTCCTTGCCATATTTCTTCAGCTTCCATGCCGGGTCGGGCACAGTGCCATAGCTCTGGCTGGGATAGGGCAGCGGAAATTTCTGGCCCAGTCCAAGGCGGCGGGCCATGTCGGCGATCACCTGCATGCCGAGGCGCTGGGCGATCACATAGAAATAGATGTCGCAGCTCTGCGCGATGCCGCGATGCATATCCACCGAGCCATGGCCGCGGCGCTTCCAACAGTGGAACATGCCATTGCCGACGCGGATCGCGCCACTGCAATGCACCGTCTCGTTAGGGCTGAGCCCCGCCTCCAGAAAGGAGAGCGCGACCATCGGCTTGACGGTAGAGCCGGGGGGATAGAGGCCCTGCAACGTCTTGTTGCGCAGCGGGATATGGTCGTCTTCCGACAGCATGTTCCATTCGACATGGCTGATGCCGTCGGAAAAGCTGTTGGGATCGAAGCTGGGCATCGATGCCATGGCGAGGATATCGCCGTTCTGGCAATCGACAACGACGACCGACCCGCTCTGGGTCGCCAGGCGGCGTCCGGCATATTCCTGCAACCCTGCATCGATGGTGAGGCGGATCGTCTTGCCCGGCATGTCGGGACGGGTGGTCAGTTCCCGCACCACCTTGCCGCGCGCTGTCACTTCCACCCGCTTGGCGCCGGGCTTGCCGGTGAGGTCGCGTTCGAAGGAGCGCTCCAGCCCTTCCTTGCCGATCTTGAAACCCGGCGTGATCAGCAGGGGATCGCGCCGTTCCTGATAATCCTTGGCCGAGGCGACGCCAACATATCCGAGCAGGTGGCCGACGCTCGGCCCCGCCGGATAATCGCGCGAATAGCCCTGCGCGGGCGCGACGCCGGGCAGGTCGGGCAGGCGCACCGATACGGTCGCATATTGCTCGTAGCTCAGCTTGTCGGACACCTGAACCGGCTGGAAACCGGCGGCCTTTTCCAGATCCTCATGGATGCGCTCGACCGTATCGGGGCTGAGCGCCAACAGCCGCGCCAGCGTATCGACCACCGCGTCCTTGTCGCGGAGCCGGTCGGGGATGATATCGACGCGGAAATCGGTGCGGTTGCGGGCGAGCGGTTTCCCGTGGCGATCGATGATCCAGCCGCGCCGCGGCGGAATAAGCGTCAGGTTGACGCGATTGCTTTCCGACAGCAGCGAATATTTCTCATTTTCCGCGACGCTGATCCACCCCATGCGCGTGGCGAGCAGAGCGGCGATGCCGCCCTGCATCCCGCCCAGAACCATCGCCCGGCGGGTGAAGGTGAAGGACAGGCTGGCTTCGGTAATATTCTTCGGGGTCAGCTTTGGAAATTTCATGCCATCATGCGCCATCGGTCCATACCGGCGGTTATGCGCACGATAAGCGGATAGAAGAGCGCGGACCAGAGCAATTGTGGCAAAAGCAGCAAGAAGGATGTCGAACTGCCGGAAATGCGGACGATCAGGAAGGCGCCGCCCAGAAAGAAGAGCGCGGCGAACATGGCGATCAGCCAGTCATGCCAATAGCTGCGCCAGAACAGGCGCTCATCTGCGAATTCCATCGCGATCATCAGCACCGACCAGAGCAGGATTCCGGTGCCGAGCGGATTGCCGCTCATCAGATCGTCAAACGCGCCGAGCGGACCGCCGATCCAGACCGGCCAAAGCTCGCGATGGAGCAGGCGCCAACTGACGAGGAAGAGCAGGCCGAGGGGCGGCAGCGTCGGTGACTGGCTGATCAGCGGCAGCAGCGAGGGGATCATCGATCCTATCATCACGCAGGCTATCGGTGTGCCATGAATGCGCCAGCGCGAAGGCATCCTGCCCAAACGCGGCACCGGACCGTTCAGCGGGCCGTTCATGGCGTGTGGTTCCCGGCTCCGGCGCTGGTGTCGGCGGGTGCGGGGGGCGCCGGAATATTGGCGTCATAGGGGCGCTCCACCATCACCGTTTCAACACGCGCGGGGCTTGCCAGCGGTACGCCGATCGCGAAGCCGCCTTTCAGCGCCACGACTACCGCGACCGGAATATTGGGGCTGTAGAGGCCGCCCGTGCCGGTCGTGACCAATATGTCGCCGGGCCTGAACGGGCTTGTCCCGGCGTTCAGCGGACGGATTTCCAGCGTGCCGTCATCCAGCCCGGTCGAAATCGCCGCGACATTGTCGCTGACGCGGCGCACCGGGATGATGTTCTGGCTGTCCGTGAGGAGCAGCACGTCGGCGCTGCCCGGCCCGGCGATCAGCACGCGGCCGATCAGCCCTTCCGGCGCGCGCACGGGCATGCCGACGCGCACGCCCTGCAACGACCCCGCATTGATGCGGGCCATGCGGCGCGGCGCGGTGGAGGAGGAGGAGATAAGCCGTGCGGTCGCGACCTCGCCTTCGATCGTTTCGGTCAGCTTGAGCAGCTTCTTGAGACGGAGATTTTCCTGCTCGATTGCCTGTGCTTCGATCATGCGGACACGGTTCGTTTCGACCTGCCGACGCAGCGCCGCATTTTGCGATCCCGCATTGATATAGGCTACGACATGCTCGTCGATGGAGCCGATGCCGCCCACCATGGAGCTAAGCGTCGACGCGACCGGCCGGGTGATCTCCGAGGCGCCGGCGCGCAACACCGCGAAGCCCGCCGGGTCGGCCTTTGCCAGGATGAGGGCGATAAGGCCCACAATCGCCCCGGCAATGGCGACCACATAGCTGACGAACAGGCTATATTGAGCCCGTCTGTTGACCCCGGGACGGCGACTGCGGGATCGCGCCATCGCAGAAGCTCCCCTTCAGGCGCGATCAGGCCGTTTGCAGAACACCGCGGAAGATCGGGTCTTCCAGCGCGCGGCCGGTGCCGACGGCAACGCAGGTCAACGGGTCTTCCGCGACGGTGACGGGCAGGCCGGTTTCGTCGCGAATCTCATCGTCCAGCCCCTTGAGCAGCGCGCCGCCGCCGGTCAGCACGATGCCCTGATCGACGATGTCCGCCGCCAGTTCCGGCGCAGTGTTTTCCAGCGCGATGCGCACACCCTCGATGATGGTGCTGATCGGTTCCGACAGCGCCTCGGCGATCTGGGCCTGGTTGATCGTGATTTCCTTGGGAACGCCGTTCACGAGGTCGCGGCCCTTGATGTGGATGATCGCGCCGATGCCATCTTCCGGCATCTTGGCGATGCCGAATTCCTTTTTGATGCGCTCGGCCGTCGCTTCGCCGATCAGCAGGTTGTGATGGCGGCGGACGAACGAGACGATCGCCTCGTCCATCTTGTCGCCGCCCACGCGGACCGAAGTGGTGTACGCAAGGCCGCGCAGCGAGAGCACGGCGACCTCGGTGGTGCCGCCGCCGATATCGACGACCATGGAGCCGATGGGTTCGGTGACGGGCATGTCGGCGCCGATCGCGGCGGCCATGGGCTCATCGATCAGGAAGACCTGGCTGGCGCCCGCATTGCTGGCGGCATCGCGAATGGCGCGGCGCTCGACCGAGGTGGAACCCGAGGGCACGCACACCACGATTTCCGGGAAGCGCCAGGGGCGGGACTTGCCGCCATGCACCTTGGCGATGAAGTGCTTGATCATCTGCTCGGCGACATCGATGTCGGCGATCACGCCGTCACGCATCGGACGGATGGCCTCGATACTGTCGGGCGTCTTGCCCATCATCAACTTGGCGTCGTCCCCGACTGCCTTGACCCGCTTGACGCCGTTCAGCGTTTCGACCGCGACCACGGACGGCTCGTTGAGGACGATGCCGCGCCCGCGCACATAAACGACGGTGTTCGCCGTGCCGAGATCGATCGCCATGTCCTGCGACGAAAATTTGAACAAACGTGAGAAGACCGCCATGCCATATCCCGTTTTGATGCCTTCCCCCGATCCTTGCCCGGACGATGGGCGCGATCAGCGGAAAGAGTGTGCGTGTGTCGATTCCATAGCGTCGTCAGGCGAACAATGGTGAGGAAAAAATTGTTCGATCCCGGGTCGCGGAGAGCGCCCGCTTGGGCTAGTCAGGTGCATATGTCAATACGCCGCCTGCCCGAACATCTCATCAACCGTATCGCCGCGGGCGAAGTGGTTGAAAGACCCGCAAGTGCCCTCAAGGAACTGGTCGAGAATGCAGTGGACGCGGGGGCGTCCAGAATCTCCGTAAGGCTGGGAAATGGCGGGTTGGACCGAATCGAGGTGATCGATGACGGCTGTGGGATGAGCCCTGCCGACATGGCCCTCGCGCTGGAGCGGCACGCCACGTCCAAACTGCCGGACGAGCGTATCGAAGCGGTCGAAACGCTCGGCTTTCGCGGTGAAGCGCTGCCGTCCATCGCCAGCGTCGCCCGGCTGACGCTGGAAAGCCGGGTGCGCGGGGCGGATGGCTGGCGGCGGGTGGTCGATAATGGCCGCCTCGCCGATGAGGGGCCGCAGGCGATGCCGCCCGGCACCGCGGTGAAGGTGGAGGATCTGTTCGCGAAGATCCCGGCGCGGCGTAAATTCCTGCGCTCGCCCCGGTCGGAATATGCCGCCTGCCTCGATATCGTCCGGCGGCTGGCGATGGCGCATCCCGAAATCTCCTTCGCGCTGGAGCATGACGGGCGGCGCACGCTTGCCGTGCAGGGCGGGGAAGGGCGGGAGGACCGCGTCGCCGCGCTGATCGACCGGGCGCTGGCCGACAATCATGTAATCGTGTCGCTGGAGCGCGAGGGGCTGCGTCTGGCGGGCGTCGCCAGCCTGCCGACCTTCAACCGGGGCATTGCCGACCATCTCTATCTGTTCGTCAACGGCCGCCCGGTACGCGACAGGCTGGTGACGGGGGCGGTGCGCGCGGCCTATGCCGATCTGCTGGCGCGCGACCGGCATCCGGTGCTGGCGCTGTTCCTCGACGTGCCGCCGGGCGAGGTCGATGTGAATGTCCACCCGGCCAAGACCGAGGTGCGCTTTCGTGACCCGGCGCTGGTGCGCGGCATGTTGGTGAGCGGGATCAGGCGCGCGCTGGACGATGCCGGGTTCCGCTCTGCCCAGCGGCCCGACGCCGCTTCGATGATGGCATGGCGGACGGAACCCCTCTCGCCCACGCCGATCGGGCGCACGCCGATTTTCGATTTTGGCGCCACGTTCGCGCCATCCGCGCCGGGGACGGGGGAGGGAGGAGAAATCCCGCCGTCCTTCTATGCGGTGCCGCCCGCGCCCGGAGGGGGGGAGGGGCTTGCTTCTTCCTTCCCCGATGCGTCCTTTTCCCATGCGCCTCTGTCCGATGCGGTGCGATCCTATTGGCAGGCGCCCGCCGGGTCCATGCCCTCGCTCGCGCCCGCCGCCCGCGCCGAGGCGGCCGAAGCCGCCCCACCGCAGGCGGCGCAGTTCCCACTCGGCGTTGCGCGTGGACAGGTCGCCAAGACCTATATCGTCGCGGAAGCCGAGGATGGTCTCGTCATCGTCGATCAACATGCCGCGCATGAGCGGCTGGTCCTTGAACGGATGCGCCGGGCGCTTGCGGGCACCGGCATCGCGTCACAGGCTCTGCTGCTGCCCGTGGTGGTGGAGCTGGACGAACCGGCCTGCGACCGGCTGGAGGCACGGGTCGAGGAATTGCGGGACTTCGGGCTGGAGCTGGAGCGCTTCGGCCCCTCGGCGATGCTGGCGCGCGCGACCCCGGCGATGCTGGGCAATGGCGATACCGAAGGGCTGGTGCGCGACCTTGCCGACGATCTGGCGCAGGCTGACGAGGCGCTGTCGCTGCGGGAACGGCTCGACCATGTCGCCGCGACCATGGCCTGCCATGGCTCGGTGCGGGCGGGCAGAGTGCTGTCGGTGGCAGAGATGAACGCGCTGCTGCGCGAGATGGAGGTTACGTCGCATAGCGGGCAGTGCAATCATGGCCGCCCCACCTGGGTGAAGCTTGCCCATGGCGACATCGAAAAGTTGTTCGGGCGGAAATGACGAGATGGTTCCCTCGGCATGGGCGGTGGTTCAGCGGGGCTTCATCATCGCCTTTGCACAAGAGATGGTCATGATGATGCGTCCTTTTCTCCTGTCGATTGGTCTGTCGCTACTGCTCGGCGCCTGTTCGGAAGATCCTGCCGCACCTGTCGGAGAGGTGGCTGGCAACAGCGTGTCGAATGCGCTGGTCGATGCGATCGACGATACGGAAAATGCGGTCGATGAGGTCGTGAACGACGCCGCGCCCACACCCGCCGCGCTGATGGGGCAGGCGCTGGCCCCCGGTTGGGGACAGAATGTGGATGCCTTCGCGGGCAAGGATATCGATCTGGAGCCGCTGCCGGACGCCGCCGCCCTGCGCGGGGATGGCGGCATGGGCTGCACCTTCCTCACCGATGGCGCGCGCCGTCCGCTCCTCACCGCCAAGGCGCCGTTGGACGCGCGAGCTTATTCGCTGGGCGTGGTTGCCAATGACGGAGTGCGCGCGCGGCTGGTCAGCGCGGCGGCAGGCGGTTTTGCCGGAATGGCGAGCGGCATGCGCTTCGACGGGCGCGGCGTTTCCGTCGAGGTGAAGCTCGGCAGCCGCGAATCGCTGACGCCAGTGGGCAAAAGCTCCTCCTACCCCGCCAATCTGGTGGTGAAGGCGGGGGAAGGGCGCCAGCGCGTCTATTCGGGGCAGTGGATCTGCGGCCTGTAATTCCGCAGTCTGTAATCCCGCAGCCTGCAATCCCGCGATAAGGCCCCGCCGGTCGCGGCCTCCCGTTCAAGAGCCATTTGTTTCAGGCGTTATCCGGTGCAGGGCGACGCAACATCATGCCGAGGGAAATCTGCGTCATCACCGGCTCGCCATGCTGGTTGAACGTGGTCCAGCGCGTGCGGACGACGCCCCGGTCGGGCTTGCTGCGCGACGGGATTTTGTCTACCAGTTCCATTTCGACGCTCAATATGTCGCCGGGATAGACGGGCCGCAGCCAGCGCAACTCGTCCATGCCGATGCCGGCCATGCTTGCCTCGCCGGTGTCGATGCTCTGCCAATGATCGACGATAATGCGCATGGTTATGGCGGCGGTGTGCCAGCCGCTCGCGGCCACGCGGCCGAAGATCGACTTGGCCGCCGCTTCGTCGGACAGATGAAAGGGCTGCGGATCATAGCGCCCGGCAAAGTCGAGCACTTCCTCGCGGGTGACTTCATAACGGCCGAAGCGGTCTATGCTGCCGACTTCCATATCTTCGAAATAGCGGGCCATGGTTTTTCTCTCAGTCTATAGGGGCGAACGCGGCCTATCCCTGCGGATCGGCTGCTTCAGCGGCTCTCTTTGCCATGGTGAGGCTCATGGACCGCATGGAATCGAGCATTTTGCGGCTAAGCTCCGGATCGCGCGCGGCAATCTCGCCCGCTGCCTCTTCCATGCAGGCCATCCATTGCTCCGCCGTCTGCCTGTCGATGCCGGACATGGCGGCATGGGCGGACATGATGCAGGCGCCGGGATTTTTGTCAAACCAGTCGCGTGGCCCGCCCATCCAGGCTACGAGGAAGTCGGTCAGCTTCTCCCGCATCGGGGAGAGATCCTCCGCATGGATCGCCTTCAACTCGGCATAGGCGGGGTTGCCCGCCATCAGGCCGTAAAAGCGATCCACCAGCCGGGCGACAGGCTCCCGCCCGCCGATCCGTTCATAAGGCGAGGAGAGCTTCGGCGCGATTTTCTGCGGGCGCAGGCTCATGGCGCT
>CAYLKZ010000035.1:0-1226 GCA_964384275.1 uncultured Sphingobium sp.
TGCATCGACTGGTCGGGCAGCGGGCCGAATTCGCTGCGCAGTGCGGCAACCATCCAGCCGGAAAGATAGAGATAGCGGCCTTTGGTGCTGCCGAAATGCTTCTTGATGGAGATCAGCTTCTGCTGGCCGATGAAGCCGTGCCAGCAGCCCAGCGACTGCGTGTAGTTGGATGGATCAGCATCATAGGCGGCCATGTCGGCGCGCATGATCTTCGCGGTGTAGCGAGCGATGTCGAGGCCGGTGCGGAAACGGTTTTGCAGGCGCATGCGGGCGATCGATTCGGCGTCGATGCCATCCCAGCGGCCATCATGGCTCTGGATGATCTGGCCGCTGGTGGCGATATGTTCCTGATAGGACATGGGCATATTCCTCATGATCGATTTGGCTTTTCGTCAGGCGTTCATCCTGAGCACGTCCCCGTGATGCAGGACGCCCCGGCGCCACGCCATGAAATTTGTCAAAAAAACTGGAAATACGGTCGGTGTTTAGGCATATCCAAGTGTAAATCTGTAAACTAATTTACAAACGGATGGCGCGAGATGGCCGAGAAGAAGATATTGGCGGGGCATGCGGTGCGGCGGTTGCGGCGGTCCTCCGGCATGACGCAGGTGGCGCTGGCCGATGCGCTCGATATCTCGCCCAGCTATCTCAACCTTATAGAGAAGAACCAGCGGCCGCTCTCCGCCGCGCTGATGCTGCGGCTGGCCGAGCGGTTCGACATGGACCCGCGCCAGTTCGGCGGGGATGCGCCGGGCGGCGGCATGGAGGGGCTGCGGCGCAGGCTTGCCGATCCGCTGTTCGCTGATCTTTCGCTCGACCGCACGGAGATGGAGGAATGGCTCTCCGCCGCGCCGGGCGGGGTGGAGGCGTTCACCCGCGCCTTCGACCGGATGATCGAGGGCGGCGGCGGTCCGGCTTCCACGGCGACCGAGGCGATGCCGGTCATGATGGTCCGGCGCGAGGTCGAGCGCTGGCGCAATCATTTCCCCGATCTCGACGCTCAGGCCGAGGCGCTGGCCGACGAATTGCGGCTGGCGAGCGGCGATCTTTACGGCGCGCTGGCCGAGCGGCTGCGCCAGCGGCATCAACTCGCCATCCGCATCCTGCCCGCCGATGTGATGCCCGACCATCTGCGCAGGCTCGATCTTCATGCGCGGCAGTTGCAGCTTTCCGAAATGCTGGAGGGCGCCTCGCGCACCTTTCATGCCGCATGGCTGATCGCCGAT
>CAYLKZ010000035.1:1326-29371 GCA_964384275.1 uncultured Sphingobium sp.
CGAAATGCTGGAGGGCGCCTCGCGCACCTTTCATGCCGCATGGCTGATCGCCGATCTGGAAGCGCGGGCGGAAATCGACGCGCTGGTCGCGGGCGCGGCCTTTGCCGACCGTCAGGCCGAGCGCCTGTTCCGCCGCCACCTCACCAGCTATTTCGCCGCCGCTCTGATGATGCCCTATGCCCGATTTCTGCGCGCTTGCGAGGCGAGCGGTTATGATCTGCTGCTGCTGCAACGTCGCTTCGGCGCGGGCTATGAGCAGGTGGCGCATCGGCTGACGACGCTCCAACGCGTGGGCGCGCGGGGCCTGCCCTTCTTCATGATCCGCATCGACCGCGCCGGGCAGTCGTCCAAGCGCTATGCCGGGGCGTCGGCCGCGCCGATGGTGGAGCAGGACAGCCGCTGCCCGCTCTGGGCGCTGCATCGCGCCTTCGACCGGCCATCGGAAATCGTCGCGCAGCTGGTGGAGCTGGAAGATGGCGAGCGCTGGTTCACGCTCAACCGCACGGTGAGCGGTCCCGCAGCCGGATTGCAGCAGGGCCACGCGGTTTTTGCCATAGCGCTGGGCGTCCGCGCCGACTATGCGCGGGTGCTGATCGACGCGCGGGGCATCGACCTCGACCGAGGCGCGGCGCAGCCCATCGGCCTTGGTTGTGCGGCCTGCGCCCGCCCGTCCTGTCCGCAGCGCAGCGTCCCGCCGCGTGGCCGCGCCCTGCGCTTCAACGAGCGGGAGCGCGGCTTGTCGCCCTTTGAATTTGCGGTTGATTAGTAATCGCAATAATTGCCGGGGCGCGCCGCTCAGGTTCAGTCTCGATTCAGGGTTGGATGCTAAGGGGGCGTTGCAGGCCGGTTGGGGCCGGCATGAAATAAAGGGTGGTTTTTCGTGATCTCTCATCAGGGCCTCGTGACCGGGCGGCGCATGACCTTGCTTCGCTCCGCGTCCGCCGCCGCGCTCTTCGCGCTTCCCGCCTTCCTGACGGTCGAGGCGCAGGAAGCGGGCGGCCGGGTTACGGCTGCGCCAGCGGCATCGGAGGATCAGTCCTCGCCAGTGGCCGGGGCGGAGGCCCAGCGCGTCGAGGAAGACGATATCGTCGTCACCGGCTTGATCCTTCCCGGCTCCGTCATCGGCGACATCCCCCCTGAAAACCAGTTGAGGGCGGGCGATATCGCCGCTTATGGCGTCAGCACCGTAAGCGAGCTGCTGAGCGAGATTTCCGACCAGACGCAGAGCGCGCAGGGGCGCGGCTCCGGCGGTCCGATTCTCCTCGTCAACGGCAAGCGCATTTCGGGCATCAACGAAGTCGGCGACCTGCCCGCTGAAGCCATGGCGCGGGTCGATATCCTGCCCGAAGAGGTCGCGCTCAAATATGGCTATGGCGCGTCGCAAAAGGTGGTGAACATCATCCTGCGCCGCCGCTTCCGCTCGATCGTGGTCGACGGGCGCGGGGAAATGGCCACGCAGGGGCAGGGCGAGCAGGCGCGGGGCGAAATCCTGCTGACCCACATTCAGGGCAATAATCGCTTCAACATCGCCGGGCGGGTAAAGACCGATGCGTCGATCCTCGAAAACGAGCGCGGCATCACTCCCGCCAACAGCAGGGCGACCGACCCGACCGGCACGTTGCCGAGCGAAACCGGCTATCGCACGCTCGTCCCGCAGGCGCGGGAATATAGCCTCAATGGCGTCTATTCCCGCGAGGTGAGCGCGAAGGTGACGGCGGTGGCCAATGCCCGCGCGGTTTATTCCACCAGCCGCGCGCTTCAGGGCTTCGCTTCCGATCAGCTCACTATTCCCGCCGACAATCCCTTCGCGCAGTCGGCGTCCGAGCAGGTGATCGACCGTTATCTGTCCGACCGTGTGTTGATTCAGAACAGCCGCAACGCGCAATTGCAGGGCGGCGTTTCGGTGAACGCGACGCTGCCGCAGGGCTGGCAACTTTCCTTCATCGGCAATTACGATCATAGCGACAGCCGCACCGGCACGGATCGCGGTTATGGCACCGGCACGCTCCAGTCCGCGATCACTGCGGGCGATCCGGCGGTCAATCCCTATGGGCCGCTCTCCTCCTCGCTGCTGGGCGACGTGCTGCGCGACCGCGCGGTCTCGCAATCGGACACCGGCAGCGCCAGCCTCGTGGCGATGGGCAAGCTGTTCGCTGTGCCTGCGGGGGATGTGCGCACCAGCATCCGTTTCGGCGGATCGATCAGCTCCGTCGAATCGGAGGTGACGCGGCGCGGGCTTCTCACCAGTCCGGGCGACATGAACCGCTCCGAACTGAGCACGCAGGCCAGCCTCGACATTCCCCTTACCAGCAAGAAGAGCGGTTTTCTGGGCGAAATCGGATCGTTGACGGCCAATCTCAACGCCTCGGCGACGCGGGTGTCGGATTTCGGCACGCTCGGCACCTTCGGCTATGGCGTCAACTGGTCGCCGACGGACTGGATGTCGCTGATCGCCGCGGTGAATCAGGATCGCACCGCGCCGTCCCTCGCCCAGCTCAACAGCCCGCTGGTCGCGACGGAGAATGTCCGCGTCTATGATTATGTGAACGGGGAAACCGTCACCGTCACGCGCATCAGCGGCGGCAACGCCAACCTCAAGGGCGATGATCGCCATGTGTTCAAGCTGGGCGTGACGCTGAAGCCGGTCAATCGCATGACACTGACCGCCAATTATATCGACAGCCGCATCGACGACGCGGTGGGATCTCTGCCCAGCATCACGGCGGCGATCGAGGCTGCTTACCCTGATCGCTATATCCGCAACAGCGCGGGCACGCTGATCCAGATCGACAACCGGCCGATCAATTTCGCCCGGCAGGAACAGCGCCAACTGCGTTGGGGCATCACCTTCACCCAGGTGCTGCGCGAGGCGACCCGCCCGCCGCGTCCGCCGCAAATGCCGGGAGAAGGCGGTCAGGGGAATTTCGGCGGCATGGGCGCCGGTTCGGGCCAGCGTTGGCAGGGACAGGGGCAAGGCCAAGCTCCGGGCCGACAGGAACAGGATCAAAGAGAACAGGGCCAAAGAGAACAGGGATGGCAAGGGCAAGGAGCGCCGCCGCCTGAGGCTGGCGGGCGCGATATCGTGGTCAATGGCGACCGGCAGGAAGGCACCGAAGCGGCGGGACCGGCGCTCGGCGGTTTCGCCTTGCCCGGCGACCGGCGCGAGGGCATGGGACCGCCGCAGGGCGGCTTTCCGGGCGGGCATCCGAGCGGAGTGCCGGGCGGGCCGGGCGGTTTCGGCCCACCGGGAGGCGGCCCGCGCGGTTTTCCCGGCGGGGGCGGCAATGGCGCGAATCTGCAATTCTCGCTGTTCCACAACTGGTATCTGCGCGACCGGCTCGTGCTGGCGGACGGCGGCCCTGCGATAGACCTGCTCGATGGCGGCTCCGGCGGTCCGGGCGGCGGTCAGCCCCGCCATGTGGTGCAGTTCAACACCGGCATCACCGACAATGGAATCGGCCTGCGGCTGAACGGCACATGGCAGAACGCGACCAGAGTGACGGCGGATCAGTCCTCTTCCAGCGGCAATCTGCATTTCTCGTCGCTGCTGACGATGGACCTGCGCCTGTTCGCCAATTTGCAGAACCGTCTGCCCAAGGAAAATTGGGCGAAGGGCATGCGGGTCAGCTTCGGCATCGAGAATCTGTTCAACAAACGGCAGACCGTCACCGATGACAGCGGGGCGACCCCGCTCGCTTATCAGAAGGGATATCTCGATCCGATGGGACGCACCGTTTCGCTGTCGATACGCAAGATATTCTGACCGCCGCATGGCCCGGCCATCCGGGTCTTCGCACGAAGAAAAAGGGGCGCTTCGCAAGGGGGGGCGCCCTTTTTTTCAATCGGGCGGGGACGATGAGTAGCTGGAAATCACGCTAAATCGGCAAGATCGCCCCGCTTTCTGCTGTCCATGAAACCGGAAAGACATTGCTTCTCGTTTTCCCCAACCTCTTGTTTATTAACGCCGCTTGCTTTTTTCCCGTTCAGAAGCGTAAAATATTCCGACATTCTCAACCAAATATTCGTGAATTGCCTCGATACTGGCTAAGGGGCGTGGCTCTGACAGGCCGGTCCGTGGCGGACCCGGCGATACAGGCTGGAATGAACGTGAGGGCGGATGGTTCGCGTATTTAAGCATTATGTGCCGCACGCGGTGCTTTTCCTGGGCCTGCTCGATTTTATCGTGCTGATCTGCTCGGCGGAGGCCGCGTGGGTCATTCGCGCGCGCGAAATAGACACCGACGTCGGCTATATCCTCCAGCGCGCGATCCCGTTGCTCAGCTTTGCCATTTCCTTCCAGATCGCGATGGTCGCGGTCGGCGTCTATGGCAATGAAGCGCTGCAATCGCGGCGCAACGCGCTGGCGCGGCTGACCGTGGCCGCTTCGTTGAGCTTCATCTTCCTCGCTATCATCTATTTCATTGTGCCTGCCTTCACCCTGTGGCGGTCGCATGCGCTCTACGCGATGATAATCGCGCTGACCGGGCTGGCGCTGGTGCGGCTGCTGCTCGGTTCGATGTTCGGCGGGGAGGTGTTCAAGCGCCGCATCATCGTGCTGGGCGCGGGGCTGCGCGCCGATCGCATCCGCAAGCTGGAAAGACGGCCGGGCGCGAGCTTTCTGGTCGCTGGCTATATCGGCATGCGCGATAATGAAACGACCATTGCCGAGGCGATCCACCGCGACGCCATTCATAATCTGGCGGACTATGTCGTGCGTCTGGGCGCGAGCGAGGTGGTGCTGGCGATGGAGGAAAGGCGCAATTCGATTCCGATGGGCGATCTGCTGCGCATCAAGACAACCGGCGTCAATGTCAGCGACTTTTCCAGCTTTCTCGAACGAGAGACTGGTCGCGTGGACCTCGACAGCGTGAACCCGAGCTGGCTCATTTTTTCTGACGGCTTTCTGGCCGGGCGCCGCCTGTCTGGCCTCGCCAAGCGCTTTTTCGACGTGACCGCGAGCCTGCTGCTGCTGGTGCTGACCGGCCCGCTCATCGTGCTGGGGATGCTGCTCGTGAAGCTCGACAGCAAGGGGCCGGCTTTCTATCGCCAGCGCCGGGTGGGCCTTTATGGGGAGGAGTTCTGGATCATCAAGCTGCGCACCATGCGGGTCGATGCCGAGATCGACGGCAAGGCGGTGTGGGCGGAAAAGAACGATCCGCGGATCACCCGCCTCGGCCATTGGCTGCGTAAGCTGCGCATCGATGAACTCCCCCAGACATGGGTGGTGCTCAAAGGGCAGATGAGCTTCGTCGGCCCCCGGCCCGAACGGCGCGAATTCGTCGAGGATCTGGAAAAGGAACTGCGCTATTATGCCGAGCGGCATATGGTGAAGCCCGGCATTACCGGCTGGGCGCAGATCAACTATCCCTATGGCGCATCGCTGGAGGATGCCCGGCACAAGCTCGAATATGATCTCTATTATGCGAAGAATTACACGCCGTTCCTCGATCTGCTGATCCTCATCCAGACCGTGCGCGTGATCCTCTGGCCCGCAGGCGCGCGCTGACGCGATGAGTACGCCGTTGCAGGTCGTCGGCGATTGGGGCCATGCACTGGCCGCGGCGCTATTCGCCGTGCTGGCGATATGGACCGCGAGGCGGATCGCCGGGCAACGCATCGGTAAATTGCTGGTCGCCGCGCTGACGCTGACTTCCATCTGGTCGCTCGCCATCGCCTTCCGGGGGGTGGCGCGGATGGAAAGCGGCCTGATGGAAGACCTGCGCAATTGCGGCTGGCTGGTCTGTCTGTCGCTATTCCCGATGCAGACGCAGATGCGCCATGTCCGTGGCGCATGGCCGCTTTATGTGGTGCTGGCGTTGCTGGTGCCCGCGCAATATGTGCTGTATCTGGCGGGATCGGTCACGCCGCTGTCAGCACGCATGGCGGCGCAGGCGCAGGAGGGACGGCTTGTCCTGCACCTGCTCTGGACGGTGGGCGCCCTGATCCTGACCCAGCGCGTGTGCATGAACGGAGAGGGGACGGAACGCCGCGCCATGGCGCCGCTCGTCGCCGCGATGGCGATGATGTGGGGCTATGACCTGCTGCTCTATGCGGCGGGGCTGGTCGTCGATGGGGAGGCGATGCCGCTGCTGTTCGCGTTGCGCGGGGTGGTGATGCTGGCCCCGGCCCTCGCCATCGCGCTGATGCTGCGCGATCGCGCCGCCCGTCCGGTGCAGGCTTCGCGCGCGTTGACCTGGTATGGATTGTGGGCGGCAGGCGTGGTGATGGCGATGGTCGCGGTGGCGGGCGGGCTGGCGCTGGTCGACAGCATAGCCTCGCCCGTCATCCGGGCGCTGCTGACCGGCGGACTGTTCGCGGCGGTGGCAGGCGCGTTGCTGCTGATGTCGGGCACGCGGGTTTCCGCGCTGCTGAAGCTCTGGTTCGCCAAGCATCTGTTCCGCCATCGCTATGATTATCGTGAGCAGTGGATGGCCTTTATCGACACCATCGACAGCGCGGGCGCATCGGGCATGCCGCTTCAGGACCGGCTGCTGAAGGCGATGGCGGATATCACCGCTTCCTCGGGCGCGGTGTTGCTGATGCTGGATGAGGAGACGCATTTCCGCTGCGAGCGCGCCTGGAACTGGAAGGGGGAGGAGCCTGCGCGCTTTCGCGCCGACGCCCGGCTGCTTGGCAAGATGCGGGAAAGGGCGTGGATCGCCGATATCGGCCAGATGCGGCTCGACGGCGAGGGGACGCTGACCGACTGGCTGGCGCGGGACCGGACGGCCTGGGCGCTGGTGCCGCTGCTCCATTTCGGCAAGCTGCTCGGCGTGATCCTGCTCGCCCGCCCGCCCCTGACGCGCCCGCTCGACTGGGAGGATTTCGACATGCTGCGCGCCGCCGGGCGGCAGGTGGCGAGCTATATCGCCGAGGCGCGCGGCCAGCAGGCGCTGGAGGAGGCGCGCCGGTTCGAGGAATTCAACCGTCGTTTCGCCTTCATCATGCACGATATCAAGAACCTCATCAGCCAGATCGCGCTGGTCGCCCGCAATGCGGAGCGTCACGCCGACAACCCCGCCTTTCGCAAGGACATGATCCTGACGCTGACCGAGTGCACCGACAAGATGACGATGCTGCTCGCGCGTCTCTCGCACCATAGCGTGCGGGGACCGGCGGACCGTGCCCTGTTCGCGCTGGGCGATGCCGCGAGGCAGGTGGCGGCGGACAAGCGGAGCGGCCATCCGCTGCTGATCGAGGGCGATCTTGCCACCCCGGTGGAAACGGACCGGGCCTCGGTCGAGCAGATCATCGCCCATCTCGTCCAGAATGCGATAGAGGCCAGCGCCGCCGATGCCCCTGTCATCCTGCGGGTGGAGCGGGATGGGGACAGCGCGAGGCTGGCGGTTATCGATCATGGCTGCGGCATGTCGGCGGCTTTCCTGCGCGAGCAGCTCTATCGCCCGTTCGTTTCGACCAAGCAGGCCGGCTTCGGCATCGGCGCGTTCGAGGCGCGGGAACTGGCGCAGGCGCTGGGCGGGCAATTGAAGGCGGAGAGCGAGGAGGGCAAGGGCAGCATCTTCACGCTGACGCTGCCGCTGGCGCGCGATGCCGCCGCCGATCACGATACTATCCCCCAAAAGAGGCTCGCAGGATGACGGGAATGGCAAGCGACGCGACGCGGGACGAAGCGCCCGGGGCGCTGCCCAAATTGCTGGTGGTGGAGGATGATCCCGGCCTTCAGCGCCAGTTGCGCTGGGCCTATGAGGATTATGAGGTGCTGTGCGCCTCCACCCGGGCAGAGGCTATCGACCTGCTGCGCGCCGAGGAGCCGGGCGTGGTGACGCTCGACCTCGGCTTGCCGCCCGATCCCGACGGGGTGACCGAGGGTTTTGCCACGCTGGCGGAGATCCTCTCTCTCAAGCCCGACACCAAGGTCATCGTCGCCTCCGGCCATGGCGCGCGGGAAAGCGCTCTGCGGGCCATCGCGGGCGGCGCGTGGGATTTCTATCAGAAGCCGGTGGAGATCGACACGCTGGGCATGATCGTGAAGCGGGCCTTCCATGTTCATGCGCTGGAGAGGGAAAATGCCCGCCTTGCCGAGCACATCGCCACAGACGAGCCGGTGCTGGGGCGGATCATCACCGCCGCGCCGGAAATGCTGAAGGTCGCGCGCACGATGGAGCGGGTGGCGGATACCAATGTCTCGGTGATGGTGCTGGGCGCGAGCGGCACCGGCAAGGAATTGCTGGCGCGCGGCCTGCATGACGCCAGCCCCCGGCGCGGCGGCGCCTTCATCGCGATCAACTGCGCCGCCATTCCCGAAACGCTGCTGGAATCGGAACTGTTCGGCCATGAGAAGGGCGCCTTCACCGGCGCGGTCAAAACCATGCCTGGCAAGATCGAGCTGGCCGAAGGCGGCACGCTGTTCCTCGACGAAGTGGGCGATATTCCGCTGCCTCTGCAAGTGAAGCTGCTGCGCTTCCTTCAGGAACGGGTGATCGAGCGGATCGGCGGGCGCCAGCCTATCCCGGTCGATACCCGCATCGTCTGCGCCACCCATCGCAATCTTGACGACATGATCGCGCAGGAGACATTCCGCGAGGATCTTTATTATCGCCTCGCCGAGATCGTCGTGCGCGTTCCGGCGCTGTCCGAGCGGCCGGGGGACGCCATCCTGCTGGCGCGCCATTTCCTTGCCCGTCATGCCGAGGCAATGAACCGCCCGGTCCGCAAATTCGCCGCCGATGCGCTCGCCGCCATCGATGCCTGGGGTTGGCCGGGCAATGTCCGCGAGCTTGAAAATCGCGTGAAGCGCGGGGTCATCATGGCCGATGGCAAATATGTGACGGCGCAAGACCTTGATCTTGCCGCCGGAACGGAGGAAGAGGGCGACATGCTCAACCTCAAGACCGTGCGGGAAATGGCCGACCGGCTGGCGATCCGCCGCGCTGTCGCGCGCAGCCAGGGCAATATCGCCGCCGCGGCGCGCCTGCTCGGCATCAGCCGGCCGACCCTTTACGATCTGCTGAAAAATCATGGCATCCAGATTTAGGACGGGCCGCGCCGGACGGGCTGCCCTCGCGCTGCTGGCGGGTGGGCTGGCGCTGCTCGCTTTGCCCGCCTCGACTGTGCGGGCGGACGGGCGGGCCGACGCCATGGCCGCGATGCAGCGGGGGCAGGAGGCGCTCGACAAGGGCGATCCCCGCGCGGCGCGGGTCGAGTTGATGAACGCGATCAAGACCGATCCGAAGCTGGCCGGGGCGCGGGTATTGCAGGCGCGTGCCTTGCTGATGCTCGGCGACGGCAAGGGCGCGCAGCAGGAACTGGAACAGGCGCTGGCGCTGGGATCGAAGCAGGGGTCTATCCGGCATCTGTTTGCTTCCGCCGCGCTGTTGCAGGGCCGCCATGCCGATGCGCTTGCCCAGGCTACCGCGAGCGATGCCGATCCCGGTTCGGCTGCTGTTCGTGCCCGTTTCGAAGGGCAGGCATTGCGGGCGCTCGGGCGGTATCGCGAGGCGGGGCAGGCCTTGGCGCGGGCCATGGCTCTGGCGCCCAAAGATGGGCTGGTGCGCGCCGATTTCGCCCGGCTCCATCTGGCGACCGGCGATCTGGCGGCGGCGATCCGCGCAGGCGACGAGGCGCTCGCGCTTGCGCCTCGCAATGCCGAGGTGCTGGTGTTGCGCGCCATGCTAGCGCGGCAGCAATATGGCCCGGAGGCGGCGCGCAACTGGTTCGATCAGGCACTGTCCGTCAACCCGACCTATGTGCCCGCCCTGCTGGATTATGCCGCGACGCTCGCCGATCTGGGGCAGGCGTCGCAGGCGCTGGCGCTTACCCGCCGCGCGCTCGCCTATGCGCCCGGCCATGCCTACGCTTTTTATATTCAGGCGGTGATGGCCGCGCGCGCGGGCCAATATGAGGCGGCGCGCAGCCTGATCGAACGGACCAAAGGCCAGCTCGATGCGATGGCGGGCATGCGCCTGCTGCGCGGGGTTCTGCATCTGGAGGCGCATAATGCGACGCTGGCGGTCCGGCAGCTTGCTCCTTTGCTGGAGCGCCAGCCGCGCAACGGCCGGGTGCGCCTGCTGCTCGCCCGCGCGCTCTATGAAGATGGGCAATATGCCGAGGCGGAACGCACCATCTTCCCGCTGGTGGAGCGAGGCGATGCGAGCAGCTATGCGCTGACGCTGGGCGCCTATGTGCATGAGGCGCTGGGCAATGGCGCGGCGGCGGCGCATCTGCTCGGGCGGGCGTCGCGCTGGGCGGTCGGACCCGCGGATGTCTATCGCAGCGACGGACAGGCGGACAGTTTCGCTGCCGCCGCCAACGCCAGTCCTACGCAGATCGCGCCCAATCTGCTCTATATTCGCGCTCTGGTGCAGGGGGGGCGGACCGAGGCCGCGATTTCCCAAGCGCGTGGCCTTGCTCAGGCCAATCCCGGCGCGCCCGCCACATGGATGGCGCTGGGCGACAGCCTGATGGCGAGCCGCCGCTATCCGGACGCCGCCTTCGCTTATGAACGCTCGGCCAATATCCGCTTCCGTCAGGACGTGGCGCTGCGGCTGACCGATGCCTGGCGGCGGGCGGGAAGCCGCCCCAAGGCGGAACGGGCGCTCGGCCTGTTCGTCGCGCAGAATCCGATGGATGTGGAGGGGCAACGGCTGGTCGCCTCGTTTGCGCTGGGCGCGGGCGAATATGATCGCGCCTTCCGCCTGCTTTCGCTGCTACGCCAGCGCCTCGGCAGCGAGGATGCGCTGTTGATGACGGACATGGCGCGCGCGCTTATCGGCCTCGACCAGACGGAGCGCGCCTTGCCTTATGCCGCCCATGCCTATCGCCTGCTGCCGATGAGCGCGGTGACGAGCGATATTTTCGGCTGGACGCTGTTCCGCGCCGGGCGGGATGGGCCGCAGGCGCGCGAGCTGCTAGAAAAAGCGCGCTCGCTTGCCCCTCGCGAGGCGCTCGTCCAATGGCATCTTGGGCAACTCTATGCCGCCGATGGCGACAAGAAACGCGCGCGAGAGGCGCTCTCCGCCGCGGCGAAGGCCGATGATTTCCCCCATCGCGATGAAGCGCGGGCGGCCCTGGCGAAATTATAGATCGGCTAAATTATAACGCCGGTTTCCAGACCGAAACCACATCCTCATAAGCGGGGCGTGGCCGTTCCTCCAGTTCGCGTGAGGGCGTGCCGATGAAGACGAACCCGGCGATCCGGTCATTGTCGGTGCCGAAAGCGTCGCGCACCTGATCGCTGAAGCTGGGCCAGGCTGTCAGCCAGCCGCCTGCGAAGCCCATCGCATGGGCGGCGTGGAGCAGGTTCATCGCCGCCGCGCCCGCCGACAATTCCTGCTCCCAGAGCGGAATGGGGCGGCTGCGGTCCGGGCTGGAGAGGATGACCACCAGCGTCGGCGCCTGCATCGCGAAGGCGCGCGCGGTTTCCCTGTCCTTGTCGGTTGCGTCGGGTTTTTCGGACTGTAGCGCCTGGTCCAGCAGCCGGGCGAGCGCCTCGCGCTGGTCCTGCTTCACGATGATGAAGCGCCAGGGGCCGATCTTGCCATGATCGGGCGATCGGATCGCGATTTCCAGCATCTCGCGCAATTGCGCGGCATCCGGGCCGGGCGCGACCAGATCGCGGGGCTTGCCGGAACGGCGGGTTTTCAGGAGCGAGAGCGGGGAGGAGAGATCGTTGAACATGGCGCCCGTTGTGCGCGAGAGCCGCCGATAAGGCAAGATGGTCCGCGATCGCGCGTGGTCCGCATCAAGCATCCACATCCCGTCAGAGGCCAGCAAAGAACGCCGCTGGCCCGCGAAATCACGCGGGGCATTTGCGGCGGCCGTTTTTTCCTCTAGGTTCGACGCCATGACCAAGAGAGCGCGCCACAGGGCGCGCCGCACAAGGGGGTTTCATGTCGGTGTCACCTGCCCAGCTGCCTGCGAATGGAAAGGGCACATTGCTCGGCCATCCCAAGGGGCTGTTCATTCTGTTCTTCGCCGAAATGTGGGAGCGCTTCTCCTATTACGGCATGCGGGCGCTGCTCGTTCTCTATCTGACCAAGCATTTCCTGATGTCGGACAGCGAATCCGGCATGGTCTACGGGGCTTATACCAGCCTCGTCTATATCACGCCGGTGATCGGCGGCTATCTCGCCGACCATTATCTGGGGCCGCGCAAGGCGGTGCTGTTCGGTGGCATATTGATCGCGACCGGGCATATATTGCTTGGTTTCGAAGGGGATGGCGGGGAAGGCGGGTTCGCGATGAACCTCTTCTGGCTGGCGTTGGCCTTCATCATCGTCGGGACCGGCTTCCTCAAGGCCAATATCTCCGCCATCGTCGGCCAGCTCTATCCGCGCGACGATGTGCGGCGCGACCCGGCCTATACGATCTTCTATATGGGCATCAATGTGGGCGGCATGCTCGGCCCCATCATCTGCGGCATATTGGGCGAGACGGTCGGCTGGTCCTGGGGCTTCGGCGCGGCGGCCATCGGCATGTTGGCGGGGATCGTCGTCTTCGTGCTGGGCAAGCCGCTGTTGCTGGGCAAGGGCGAGCCCGCCGATCCGGCCAAGCTGGCGCGCCCGGTCGCGGGGCCGCTGTCCTGCGAGTGGCTGATCTACATCCTATCCACCCTTTCCGTGGTGGTGATCGCCTGGCTGGTGCAGAATCATGACGCCGTGGGCTGGCTGCTGGTCACTTGCGGGGCGGTGGCGGTGGCCTATCTGCTGTGGGAGGCGCTGGGCCGGATGGAACGGATCGACCGCGACAGGATGCTCGCCGCGCTGTTCCTGCTGGCGCTCAACCCGCTGTTCTGGGCGTTGTTCGAGCAGGCGGGCTCGTCGCTCAACCTTTTCACCGATCGCCATGTCGACCGGCATTTCCTTGGCTGGGAGGTTCCCGCCTCGGTTTTCCAGTCGATCAACTCCCTGTTCATCATCCTGCTCGCTCCGCTGTTCGCCGGGCTTTGGGTGCTGCTGGGGCGGCGGGGGCTGGAGCCCTCGACGCCAGCCAAGTTCGGGCTGGCGCTGGTGCAGGTGGGCCTCGGCTTCCTGGCCCTGGTGACGGGCGCGCACTGGGCCGGGGTCGATAATCTGACGCCCGCGCTGTTCATCTTCCTGCTCTATCTGTTCCACACCACCGGGGAGCTTTGCCTGTCGCCTGTGGGTCTTTCGGCAATGTCGAAGCTGGCGCTGCCGCGGATGCTCGGACTGATGATGGGCGTTTGGTTCCTCGCCACGGCGGCGGGCGATTTCATCGCAGGGCTGATCGCGGCGAGCATCGGCGCGCGCAGTGAAGGCGTCGCCGATCCCAATCTCGTCACCTTGTCGGTCTATCAGTCGGTGGGCTGGTGGGGCATCGGCATTGGCGTCGTCGTGCTGCTGCTCGCGCCGTTCGTGAAGCGGCTGATGCATCTCGACAAGCTCGCCGCCGATTAAGGGCGCGTTTTAGACACGGCAAGAAAGGGGCGGGGCGGCATCAGCTTTCCCGCCCCTCCTGTTGCCCCTCCCCGGCGCCGTAGCACCGGTCGAGCGTCGCCGTCACCGCCATGTCCATCGTCACATTGGCGAGCGTGCGCATGATGTCGGGAAAGGTCTCGATCGCCACCAGCAGGCCGAGCGGTTCGATCGGCAGCCCCATGGCGAGGCAGATCGGCGCGATGGAGCTGATGAAGCTGATCGAGCCGGGCAGGCTGACCGAGCCGATGGTGGTGAGCGTGGCGACCGCGATGCCCAGCGCGATCTGCCAGGGGCTGAGCGTCACGCCCAGCCAATGCGCGATATAAAGCGCGACGCCGAGGTTCATCGCGGGGCCGGTCGCGCGGAACAAGGCGACGGCGATCGGCAGGACGACCTCCGACACCGGGCGCCGGGTGCCGAGTTGGTCGAGGCCCTCCACCATCGCGGGCAGGCAGGCGAGCGAGGATTGGGTGGAGATCGCCACCGCCTGCGCCGGAATGGCCGCTCGAAAGAAGCGCGGCGGCCCGATCCGCGCGCCGAACATCGCCAGCAGGAAGGCGCCGATCCAGATGACGCCCCCGGTCGCGGCGAGCACCGCGACATAATGAGCCAGCGCCCCGAACGCCGCCGCGCCCGTCGCCCGCCCCAGCATATAGGCGAGCGCCAGCACGCCGAGCGGCGCCAGCCACAACACCCAGCCCACCAATATGATGAGCGCATTGGCCACCGCCTCGAAAAAGCCGGTCACGAGCGCCCGTTGCGTGGCGGGCAGGCGGGTGGCGGCAAAGGCGAAGGCGAGAACGAAGAGGAGGAGCGGCAGGATTGCCCCTTCGGCCGCCGCCGCAAAGGGATTGGCCGGGACCAGCGTTTTCAGGAAAGAGGCGATGGCCGGTATCTCCTGCGCCTCCTGTGACCGGTCGAGCAGGCCGCGCAACGCTTGCGCTGCGTCGGCGGGAATCGGAAAGGCGGCGGTGAGCGCGGGCACGAAAAGCGCCGCGATGAGCGAGGAGCAAAGCAGCAGCGCCAGCATCAACGCGATGCCCCGCGCGGCGAGAATGCCGCCGCGCGCCGCCTGCGCCGTCTGCGCGACCCCTGCGATCAGCAGCGCGACGATGAGCGGAAGCACCGTCATGCGCAGGCCGTTGAGCCAGAGCGTTCCGACGATATCGGCCGCCTCCGTCCAGAAGGGCGGCGCGGACGGCGTGCCCATCCCCAACAACAGGCCGAGGATGAGGCTGGCGAGGATCAGCAGGGCTTTGCGCATCGGAACCTCGTGAATGGACGGGGGTAGCGGTTTCTTTCCGCTTATTCTCCCGCCGTGCCGCCGCAAAGCCTTTTCGCTCCTCCCGCTTTTCGCTATGGCGCGTGGGCAAGCTGCGAACCGGCGGGAGATCATATGGGCACGCGCACCTATTTCGGCACCGATGGCATTAGGGGCCGGACCAATAAATGGCCGATGACCGCCGAACTGGCGATGAAGATCGGCATGGCGGCGGGCACGCATTTCCTGCGCGGCAAGCATCGCCATCGCGTCGTCATCGGCAAGGATACGCGGCTTTCGGGCTATATGGTCGAAAATGCGCTGGTCGCGGGCTTCACCTCTGTCGGTATGGACGTGGTGCAGTTCGGCCCCATTCCGACGCCTGCCGTCGCGATGCTCGCCCATTCGATGCGCGCCGATCTGGGGGTGATGATCTCCGCCAGCCACAATCCGTTTCACGACAACGGCATCAAGCTTTTCGGCCCGGACGGCTACAAGCTCTCCGACGAGGACGAGTTGAAGATCGAGGCGTTGCTCGACAAGGAAATCGCGCTCGCGCCCTCGCATGATATCGGCCGCGCCCGCCGCGTTGAGGATGCGCGGGGGCGCTATATCCATGCGGTCAAATCCAGCTTTCCCGCCGATCTGCGCCTCGACGGGCTGAAGATCGTGGTCGATTGCGCCAATGGCGCGGCCTATCAGGTGGCGCCGAGCGCGCTCTGGGAGCTGGGCGCGGAGGTGATCGCTGTCGGCGTCACCCCCAATGGCATCAACATCAATGACGGCTGCGGCTCGACCGCGCCGATGCTGTTGCAGGAAACCGTGGTTTCGGCAGGAGCGGACATCGGCATCGCGCTGGATGGTGACGCCGATCGCCTGATCGTCGTCGATGAAAAGGGCAAGGTCGTCGATGGCGACCAGATCATGGCGCTGATCGCGGCGGGATGGGCGCGGGATGGACGGCTCAGGGGAGGTGGGCTCGTCTCCACCGTCATGTCCAATCTGGGGCTGGAGCGCTTTGTGCAAGGGCTTGGCATCGATCTGGTGCGCACCAAGGTCGGCGACCGCTATGTGCTTGAAAAGATGCGCGAAGGTGGCTTCAATGTCGGCGGCGAGCAGTCCGGCCACATGATCCTTTCCGATTATGGCACCACCGGCGACGGCACGGTCGCGGCGTTGCAGGTGCTGGCGGCGCTGGTGCGGTCCGGCAAGACGGCGAGCGCACTGCTCCACCAGTTCGACCCGGTGCCGCAACTGCTCAAAAATGTGCGCTTTTCCGGTGGCAAGCCGCTGGAGGTGGAATCGGTGCGGCAGGTTATCGCTCAGGTCGAGGCGGAGCTGGGAGGGGCGGGGCGCCTCGTCATCCGCCCGTCCGGCACGGAGCCGGTCATCCGCGTGATGGCCGAAGGCGATCGCGACGATCAGGTGCGCGAGGTGGTGGAACGCATCTGCGCCGAGATCGAGAAGGTCGCCGCCTGATGCTGGACATGCGCCCCGATTGCGAGCGTTGCGGTTGCGATCTGCCTGCCGATGCGGGCGGCGCGTTCATCTGCTCGATGGAATGCACTTTCTGCGCCGAATGCGCGGAGGAACTGGACGACCGTTGCCCCAATTGCGGCGGAGAGTTGATGGACCGCCCGGCGCGCACGGGCAAGCTGCTCGCGGACTATCCCGCCTCTACACAGAGGCGCCATAAAGGATGAGCGGGCAGGCGGAGATAGGCCGGGTGCTCGTCATCGCCGGGTCGGATAGCGGCGGCGGCGCGGGAATACAGGCCGATATCAAGGCGATCACCGGCATGGGCGGCTTCGCGATGACGGCGATCGCCGCGCTCACCGCGCAGAACACGCTGGGGGTGTCGGCTGTGCATCCCGTGCCGGTCGAATTCGTGTTGGCGCAGATGGAAGCGGTGATCTCCGATATCGGCGTCGATGCGGTGAAGATCGGCATGATTGGCGGCCCGGATATCGTCCATGCGGTCGCGGACCGGCTCGAAGCCATGCCCGATATTCCGGTCGTGTTCGATCCCGTCATGGTGGCGACCAGCGGTTCCACGCTGGCGGACGAGGGGACAGTCGCCGCCTTTGGCCGCCTGATGCGCCGCGCGACCGTCGTTACCCCCAACCTGCCCGAACTGGCGGCGCTGGGTGGGGAAGATGCGGTGCGCGCCCATGGCTGCGCGTTGCTGGTTAAGGGCGGCCATGCCGAAGGGGATGAGATTGTCGACCGGCTGATCGAGGCCGATGGCAGCGAGCATGTCTGGCGTGACGCCCGCATCGTGACCCGGGCCGATCATGGCACGGGCTGCACGCTGGCCAGCGCCATTGCTTGCGGACTGGCCGAAGGGCGTCCGCTGACCGAGGCGGTGGCGCGTGCCCGCGCTTATGTGCGCGCGGCGCTGTCCTGCGCGCCGGGGCTGGGCGCCGGACGCGGGCCGATGGGCTTTCCGCTCGAACCGTTCCGGCCATGACCCTCGCGGCGCTGATCGCGGGCGTGGATGAGGCCGGACGCGGGCCGCTGGCGGGGCCGGTGGTCGCTGCTGCGGTGATCCTCAACCCCCACGATCCCATAATCGGCCTTGATGACAGCAAGAAACTGACCGCCAGACGCCGTGCGGAACTTGAGGTGGAGATTCGTGCGCGGGCGCTGCATGTCGGCGTCGGCGTGGCGAGCGTCGAGGAAATCGATGCCATCAACATCTTGCAGGCGACCTTCCTCGCGATGATCCGCGCCGTGGAGGCGATGGGACTCGACCCGGCCCATATATTGGTGGACGGTAACCGCTTGCCGAAATGGCGCTACAAGGCCGAGGCGGTGATCGGCGGCGATGCGCTGCATCCCTGCATTTCCGCAGCCTCTATCGTCGCCAAGGAGGAACGCGACCGCTATATGGTGGAGGCGGCGATCCGCTATCCCCATTATGGCTGGGCAAGCAACAAGGGCTATGGCAGCGCTGTGCATATGGCCGCGCTGCGCGAGCATGGACCCAGTCCGCTGCACCGGCGCAGCTTCGCCCCGGTGGCGCAATTGGTGTTGGTCTGAAAATATTTTTTGCTCAGCTGGTCGATTGAGTCTTTTGCGCAACAGTACAGCATATTGAGTCTCCAGCGACTCGAGCGACTCAACATGTCGTGATGCAAGCATGGATTGTGGTAAAAGGCCATGATTCAGACACTTGTTAACTATTGTTACCGGCCTTGACGCGGAGTCGCGGAAGACTCATCCCCCTGCTTCGATCAGTTCGGGTTCGCATTTTCAGGGGGCAGGAAGTTATGGGTGTTATGGAGCGCATCGACACACGCACGCGCAGAAGGAAAAGCGTCGCCCCGCAGGTGGAGATCGAGACCGATCGCCTGATCCGTGGCGATTGCATCCCCGAAATGCGCAAGCTGCCCGATGCCTGCGTCGACATGATCTTCGCCGATCCGCCCTATAATCTCCAGCTTGGCGGCGATCTCAGCCGCCCCGATGGCAGCCATGTCGATGCCGTGACCGACGACTGGGACAAGTTCGACAGCTTCGCCGCCTATGACGCCTTCACCCGCGACTGGTTGGCCGAGGCGCGGCGCATCCTGAAACCCAATGGCACTATCTGGGTAATCGGCAGCTATCACAATATCTTCCGCGTCGGTGCTAATATGCAGGATCAGGGTTTCTGGATCCTCAACGACATCATCTGGCGCAAGGCGAACCCGATGCCCAATTTCAAGGGCACGCGTTTCACCAATGCGCATGAGACGTTGATCTGGGCGAGCCAGAAAGAGAATGCCCGTTATACCTTTAATTACCGTGCAATGAAGACGTTGAACGACGAACTTCAGATGCGGTCTGACTGGGTGCTGCCGATTTGCGGGGGGCAGGAGCGGTTGAAAAAGGGCGGCACCAAGGTCCACCCGACGCAGAAGCCCGAGGCGCTCCTCTATCGTGTGATGCTCGCCTGCACCAAGCCGGGCGATGTGGTGCTCGATCCCTTCTTCGGCACCGGCACCACCGGCGCAGTCGCCAAGCGTTTGGGCCGCAAATGGCTCGGGATCGAGCGCGAGCATGGCTATTGCGAGGCTGCGCTGGAGCGTATCGAGGCGGCGCTGCCCCTTGACGAAAGCGCGCTTTCGATCATGCAGAGCCCGAAGCAGCAGCCCAAGGTGGCCTTCGGCACGTTGGTCGAGACGGGCTATATCGTGCCCGGCACGATCCTCACCGACGTGAAACGGCGCTGGAAGGCGGTTGTGCGCGCGGACGGGTCGCTGGAGGGGGAGGGCCATAATGGGTCCATCCATGGCGTCGGGTCGAAGGTGCAAGGCGCGCCGTCCTGCAATGGCTGGACATTCTGGCAGCTGGAGACGAAAGAAGGGCTGAAGCCCATCGACACGCTGCGCCAGACCTATTTGCTCGCGACGCAGCCCTGACCAACAGGCGGAAGGCCCTATGATCGATCCCTCGCTGCTCGAACCGGATACGAAGCTCTATCTGCGGCCCATCTGGTTTGCGGAAAGCCCGGTCGGGCTTGATGGGCGCACGGCGAGGCTGGGCGGCGGGCTGATCTGGTTTCAGGGCTATGAGGTGCTGGCGAGGCTGGGCGCGGTGGTGCAGCGCGACCGGGTGAGCATCGCCGATTTCGCGGACTGGTGCTCCTATCTGGTAGAACCGCTTGCCCGGCGCGCGCAACAGCTCGCCGCCAACATTGGCGCGATTCGGGCGCCGCTTGCCTTGGGCGCGAGGATGATCCGGTTCGACGTGCCGCAGGTCATGGGCATTTTGAACATGACGCCGGACAGCTTTTCCGATGGCGGCAAGCATGGCGGCGATGCGGCCGCCGCCTCCGACAGCGGCTTCGCGATGATGACGCAGGGCGCGGCGATCGTCGATGTGGGCGGCGAATCGACGCGGCCCGGCGCCGACAAGGTGTGGGAAGGCGATGAGATCGCCCGCGTCGTTCCGGTGATCGAGCGTCTCGCGGCGAGCGGCACCCCGGTTTCCATCGACACCCGCAAGGCTGCGGTGATGGAGGCCGCGCTGGCCGCCGGGGCGGGGCTGGTCAACGATGTGTCGGCGCTGTTGCACGATCCGCGCAGCATGGAGGTGGTGGCGAAGGCCGGGTGCCCGGTGGTGCTGATGCATGCGCCAGCAACGGGAGATAATCCGCATGAAAGCCCTGCTTATCAGGATGTTGTAATCGATATCTACGACTGGCTGGAAGAACGGATAACCGCCTGCGAAGCCGCCGGGATAGCGCGGGAAAAGATCCTCATCGATCCCGGTATCGGTTTCGGCAAATCCTTGCAGGATAATCTCGCGATCCTCAATCGGCTGGCGATTTATCACGGCCTTGGCGTGCCGCTGCTGCTCGGCGTCAGCCGCAAGCGCCTGATTGGCGCTCTGTCCAACGAGGCGCCGGCGGCGCAGAGGCTCGGCGGATCGCTGGCGCTGGCGATGCGCGGGATACAGGCGGGCGCGCAGATGCTGCGCGTCCATGACGTGCCTGAGACGGTGCAGATGGTGCATGTGTGGCGCGGCCTGCGCGATGCCGCGTTGGTGAGCGGATAGGCTGAAGCATAATGGGGGCGGCCTCTATCCGGCGCCCCCGGTCAAGCCGCGTTGTCGATCCCGAGTTCCGACAATTTGCGATAGAGCGTCGAGCGGCCGATGCCCAGCCGTCGTGCCACCTCGGTCATGCGGCCGCGATAATGGCCGATGGCGAGGCGAATCACATCGGCCTCTATATCCGATAGCTGCCGGATGTGGCCGCTATTCTCGAACAGCGTCACGCCGGTGCCGGAAGGCACGCCGCGCGCCCGAGAGAGGCCGGCGGCCGTCTCTGCACCGATATTCTGCGCCTGCGCCACCTGCGTCGCGATCTGCGGGAAGTCCTGCGGCGTTAGCGTCTGCCCTTCGCAAAGCACGGCGGCGCGGAACAGCACATTCTGCAACTGTCGCACATTGCCCGGCCAGTCATGCTGCATCAGCAGGCTGAGCGCATCGGAGGTGATGGAAAGGCTGCGCATGCCGGGCTGCCCCGCCAGCCGCGTCAGAAGGTGGCGGGCAAGGGCGGGAATGTCGCTCGCGCGGCCGCGCAAAGGCGGCACCGTGACGTGCATCACGTTGAGGCGGTAATAGAGATCCTCGCGGAAGCGCCCGGCGCGGACCTCTTCCTCCAGCACCTTGTTGGTCGCCGCGATGATGCGAACATCGACGCGGATCGGAACCCGCGCGCCCAGGGGCTGCACCTCCCCATCCTGCAACACGCGCAGCAGCTTTACCTGCGTGTCGAGCGGCATCTCGCTCACTTCGTCGAGGAAGATCGTACCCATGTCGGCATGGATGAATTTGCCGGTCTGGCGCTCGAACGCGCCGGTAAAGGCGCCGCGCTCATGGCCGAACAGCACCGATTCGACCAGATTGGCGGGAATCGCCCCGCAATTGACCGCGACCATCGCATTGCGGTGGCGGGGGGAGGCGGAGTGGATGGCCTGCGCGATCACTTCCTTGCCGACGCCGCTTTCGCCCTCAATGAGCACCGGAACACGGGTGCGCGCGGCTTTGGCGGCGATGGCGAGCGCGGCCAGAAACTGCGGCGCGCTGCCCACGATTTCGTTGAAAGCGAGCGGCGCAGTGAGCTTTTCGGTCAGCGGACGCAGCTCCCCCCGTTTCTCCTCCGACCGGTCCAGCGCGCCGTTCAGCGCGGCCATCAGCCGATCAGGCGCGATAGGTTTGGCAAGATAGTCGCATGCGCCCGCCCGCATCGCCTCCACCGCGTCGCTGACATCATTTTGCGAGGTGAGGACGAGCACCGGCATTTCGGGTCGCCGCTCGCGAATTTGCCGGATGATGTCGGCGGGCTTGATATGAGGATTCCACTGATCGATCAGCACGGCATCGAGCCGCAACCCATCCTGAGTGCCGAGGGCAGAGAGCGCCGAGAGATGATCGCTGGCGAACAGGGTGCGCCAGCCCGAACGCGACGCAAGCGCAGAAATCAGCCGCTTTTGTGCCGGCTCATCATCAATGAGCATCAACAGGGGAGAACCGTCCAGCGCCATCCATAAACCTCTTTCAATGGCCTGCGGTTGTATCGGTCCGGGGTAAAAACCGGGTTAACCCCCCTGTAGATTTGCACAGCCTTTGTCACAGACGGCTTGTGTCTTGCGATGGTTATCCATAAGGGATTGCGTGGAAACGGGTCGTTTCAGCACTACGACAGAAGTGCGCATCATAAAAACGCAACGGTTCGCAACAGGTATGAGGATGGCAATATGTCGCAGAACGACATGCAAATGGCTGAAGAAACCTATGGCGGGTTTGTCGCTTTCATCAAATGGGGGACCCTTGCTGCCGTGGCGACCGCGGCGCTTGTGATCCTTCTGATTTCCTGACCGCACTACTTCCGGGGGACGCGGGGAAAAGGGGAGGACTATCTTGAAGATTTCTGTAGTTAAGGAACAGGCGCCGGGTGAACGGCGCGTGGCGGCGACGCCTGAAACGGTGAAGAAATTCATCGCTCTGGGCGCTTCCGTCGCGGTGGAGGCAGGCGCGGGCCTTTCCGCGTCGATCGCGGATCAGGACTATGCCGCCGCAGGGGCGAGCGTCGGCGATCGGGCATCCACGCTTGCGGGCGCGGATATCGTGCTGGGCGTGCAGGGGCCGGAGCCGGCGAGCCTTGCGGGCGTGAAGCCGGGCGCATGGGTCGTCGCGGGCCTCAACCCCTTCGGGGAGCGGGCGCGGGTCGATGCCTATGCGACAGCGGGCCTTGAGGCGCTGGCGATGGAGTTCATGCCGCGCATCACGCGCGCGCAGTCGATGGACATCCTCTCGTCGCAGTCGAACCTCTCCGGTTATAAGGCGGTGCTCGATGGCGCGTCCGAATATGGCCGCGCCTTCCCGATGATGATGACGGCGGCGGGCACGGTTTCGGCCGCCAAGGTCTTCGTGATGGGCGTCGGCGTCGCCGGGCTTCAGGCGATCGCCACCGCGCGCCGTCTGGGTGCGCAGGTATCCGCGACCGACGTGCGTTCGGCCACCAGGGAGCAGATCGAATCGCTCGGCGCCAAGCCGATCTTCGTCGAGAATGTGAAGGGGATCGAGGGCGAAGGCAGTGGCGGCTATGCCACCGAAATGTCCGAGGAATATCAGAAGGCGCAGGCCGAGTTGGTGTCCTCCCACATCGCCAAGCAGGATATCGTCATCACGACCGCGCTCATTCCGGGCCGTCCCGCGCCGCGCCTCATTTCCGATGCGCAGATCGCGACGATGAAGCCGGGCAGCGTGATCGTCGACCTCGCCGTCGAACAGGGCGGCAATGTCGAGGGCGCGGTTGCGGGCGAAGTGGTGGAGCGTCATGGCGTGAAGATCGTCGGCCACAAGAATGTGCCGAGCCGTCTTTCCGCGGACACTTCCGCGCTGTTCAGCCGCAACCTCTATAATTTCCTGTCCGCTTTCTGGGACAAGGAAAAGAACGCGCCCGAACTGGACGAGGAAATCGGCAACGCCATCCGCCTGACCAGGGACGGCAAGGTGGTGAACGAGCGGCTGCTTTCCAACTGATAATAACCCCGGCCTTTCGCTCCATGCGGGGGAGAGGCCATTTCATGCAGGGGGATGAAATGGACTTCATATCCATTCTTTCGATTTTCGTGCTGGCGTGTTTCGTCGGCTATTATGTCGTGTGGTCGGTTACACCCGCGCTGCACACGCCGCTGATGGCCGTGACCAACGCCATTTCCTCGGTCATCATCGTCGGCGCGCTGATCGCGTCGGCGGAGGCCGGTGAGGGCCTTGCCAAGTGGCTGGGTCTGGCGGGCGTCGTTTTCGCCTCGATCAACATCTTCGGCGGCTTTGCCGTCACCGAGCGTATGCTGGCCATGTATAAGAAGAAGGAGCGCAAATAATGCACGAAGTTGCTGCTCTTCCCTGGCCGGTGGCGCTCGCCTATCTGGTATCGGGCATATTGTTCATTCTGGCGCTGCGCGGGCTTTCCAGCCCGGCGTCGAGCCGCACCGGCAACCGCTATGGCATGGCGGGCATGGCGATCGCCGTCATCACGACCATCGCGACGCACAAGGTGCTCGACATGGCCGAGATTTTCGGCGCCATCGTCGTCGGCGGCGTGATCGGCTTCATCATCGCGAAGCGCATCGCTATGACCGCGATGCCGCAGCTGGTGGCCGCGTTCCACTCGCTCGTCGGCATGGCCGCTGTGGTCGTGGGCGCTGCCGCCTATCTCAGTCCGCTCGCCTTCGGCATCGCCGATCCCGCGACCGGTGAGATCTTTTCGGCCAGCCGCATCGAAATGGGTCTGGGTGTTGCCATCGGCGCGATCACCTTCTCCGGTTCCGTCATCGCGTTCCTGAAGCTTAACGGCAATATGTCGGGCAAGCCGATCATGCTGCCGGGCCGCCATGTCATCAATCTCGCCGTTCTGGCGGGCATCCTCGGGCTGGTCGCCTATTTCGTCACCGATCAGAGCCCCTGGGTGTTCTGGACCGTGACGGCGCTGAGCTTCATCATCGGCTTCCTGCTGATCATCCCGATCGGCGGCGCGGACATGCCGGTGGTCGTCTCGATGCTGAACAGCTATTCGGGCTGGGCGGCTGCGGCGATGGGCTTCACGCTGCATAACACCGCGATGATCATCACCGGCGCGCTGGTGGGCTCCTCGGGTGCGATCCTCTCCTACATCATGTGCAAGGCGATGAACCGCAGCTTCATCAGCGTCATCGCGGGCGGTTTCGGCGCCGAAACCGGCGGCGGCGACAGCGGCGAGGCGAAGGAGCAGCGTCCGTGGAAGCGTGGCTCGGCAGAAGACGCGGCGTTCCTGATGGAGCAGGCGGAAAACGTCATCATCGTTCCCGGCTACGGCATGGCCGTCAGTCAGGCGCAGCACGCGCTGCGCGAGATGACCGACCTGCTGAAGGGCAAGGGCGTCAATGTGAAGTTCGCGATCCACCCGGTCGCGGGCCGCATGCCCGGCCATATGAACGTGCTGCTCGCTGAGGCGAATGTGCCCTATGACGAGGTGTTCGAACTGGAGGACATCAACAGCGAATTCGGCCAGGCCGACGTCGCCTTCGTCATCGGCGCGAACGACGTCACCAACCCGGCGGCGAAGACCGACAAGACCTCGCCGATCTATGGCATGCCGATCCTCGACGTCGCCAACGCCAAGTCGGTGCTGTTCGTTAAGCGCTCCATGGGCGGTGTCGGCTATGCCGGCGTCGATAATGACGTGTTCTACATGGATAACACGATGATGCTTCTGGCCGATGCCAAGAAGATGGTCGAGGAAATCGTGAAGTCGCTGGCGCACTGAGCGGAGCGATAAAATCATGGCGCGCCGCCGGGACAACCCGGCGGCCCGTCTTGCAGGATCAAGGGCAATCCGGTTTGTTCGAACCGGGTTGCCTTTACCGTTTTAAATGGATAAAAAAGGGGGCACGTCCATTCGGACGCGCCCCTTGAAGTGCCGAGGAGGAGGAGGCGTGGGAAGACGCCTCCGTCAGGGTAGAGGGGGAAACCTCTGTCCTGACGAGAACCGGGATAGGCTATAGAGCCGGTCGGTGCGTTGATCTGAATCAAGAAGGCGATTTATTTTAGAAACTCGCTGACCGCTGCCGCGAATCGGGCGGGCTGGTCCAGCATCACCGCATGTCCGGCAGGGCCGATGCCGGTGAGGGTCGCTGTCCGCGCCGGGGCATATGCCGTCTGAAAACGCTGTCGCTGGCTCGCCGCCATGTCGCGATCGGCGGGCAGCGCGTAGAGAATATTCATCGGCTGGCGAATTACCGGAAGGCGCGGTCCCAGATCGGTCTGCGCCAGTTCGGTCAACGCTTGCGCCACGACCTGCGGGTCGCTTCCTTCGGCGCCGGGCGTTTCCATCACCATTTGCGCGAGCAATTGCCGCCCTGCCTTGGTGCCGGAGAAATAGCCGTTGAGTTGCCGGGCGAGATATCCCATGCCCTGCGCCGTTCCGCCGATCATCGCCGCGCCCTCCGGCAGCATGTCCACCACCATCAGCCGTTGCACCGGGCTCGCCTGCCGCAGAGCCAGCATCATCGCCAGAGTGCCGCCCATGCTGTGCCCGATCAGCACCGGCGCGCGCAGCCCCGCGACGGAGATATAGCGCGCCAGCTCATCGACCAGCGGGGCAAGCAGCGGCCCGGCGCCATTGGCCCCGGCGGGCCTGTGCGCGAAGCCCGCAATATGGACGAGATGCAGCCGATGGCCTGTCAGCCGCGCGGCAAGCCCGTTCCAGATAGCGGGACCGCTGGCAAGGCCGGGAATGAGGATGACATCGCGCCCGCCCGCATCCGCTCCACCGCGCCGGGTGATGGCCATCCGCCGGGAGGTGAAAGGCTCCGCCGCCATGCCGATGGAAGGCGGAAAGGCGCTTCCGCCCGCGAGGATCATCGCGCCCAGAGCCATCTTCATCAGATCTCTTCGGTTCGGATTATCTTGGGTGGGACAACTGGAATTCATGCGGCTCCTTCCTATATCGCCCTGAACGACGCCATGGCCATGATGTCCCCTGCGGGACGGAATGGCTTTTGCGCCGGTTCCGCAAGTCAACGCAAGAACGGAAAATTTCGTCGCATGAGCGGTTTCTCTTTCCGAAGAAATCCGATAGAATCCTTTAAGTGCAAAGGGTTCTGGCGGTTATCCTCCTCTTGACGGAAGCTGTGGTGCCGAAGTCGAGATGAGCGGCTGCTGAACATCGGGGTAATGGGTTATATGGAATATCACAGGCCGGGTGGGATTATCATCAAGCGCGAAGCCACGCCGGGCGCGCGCAAGATGATGGGCTGGTCGCGAGGGCTGGTCATGTCCATCCTGCTGACAGGCTGCGTCGCGGACGCTTCGGTCCATCCCCGTCAGGTGCAGAGCCCCGTTCCGCCGCGCGCCGCTGTGGCGGCGGTGCCCGCAAGCCCGGCTGTGCAAAGACCCGTCCAGCAGCAGCTTGCCCCTCCCGCCGATCTCATGATCGCGATCAATTCCCTCGGCCGCAGCTTCAATGGCGTGGCGGGCATTTCGGTGCGCCGCATCGATGCCGATTGGGAAGTCGCCTATAATGGCAGCCGACTGATGCCGCAGCAGAGCGTGTCGAAGCTCTGGGTGGCGATGGCGATGTTCGACGCGGTGGATCGCGGCAAGCTGAGGATGCAGGATGCCGTCACCATCGGCACCGGCGACCTCACCGTCTTTCACCAGCCGCTCGCCGCGATGCTGAAGAACGGCAGCTATACGACCAATCTCGCCGATCTCTATACCCGCGCTATGCAGCAGAGCGACAATACCGCCAATGACGCCATATTGCGCAGCGTCGGCGGGCCGGAGGCGGTGCGCGCTTTCCTTGCGCGGCGCTTCATCGCCAATATCCGTTTCGGCCCGGGCGAACGCCTGCTCCAGAGCAAGACGGCGGGACTGGTGTGGGATCAGAAGATGGCGATGGGCCGCAATTTCTACACCGCGCGCGCCAACCTGCCGCGATCGGTGCGGGAAAAGGCGCTGGACGATTATCTCTCCAATCCACCCGATGGCGCCGCCGCCAGCTCCATCACGCTGGCGCTCGCCAAGCTGAAGCGCGGGGAGATGCTCTCGCCCGCCTCGACCAGAGCGCTGCTCTCGACGATGGCAGGCGCGAAGACAGGGCCGCAGCGGGTGAAGGGCGGGGTGCCTGCCGACTGGCATTATGCGCACAAGACGGGGACCGGGCAGGATCTGGCGCCGCGCTCCACGGGTTTCAACGATGTCGGCATCATGACCGCGCCCGACGGCACCAGCTATGCGATCGCGGTGATGATCGCCAGCACCACCGTCGCCATTCCGGAGCGTTGGGCGCTGATGCAGGGCGTTTCCCGCGCGGTGGCGGCCAGCCACCGGAAATAGGCCGTCGCCGCGCCCGATCATAAGGGCCGGTCGTGAGAGAACTGATCGTCAAGGGGTCCGTCGCACCTTCAATCGGCGGGAAGGGCGATAGCGGTTTCTTCGCCTGCCCCGCGCTGCTATCCCCGGCGCATGTCCAGCCAGAATCATCTCTATCTCGTCGACGGCAGCAGCTATATCTTCCGAGCCTATCATCAGCTGCCGCCGCTCACCAATCGCCACGGCCAGCCCGCGGGAGCCGTTTACGGCTATACCGCGATGCTGTGGAAGCTGGCGAACGAACTGCACAAGGCGGACGGCCCGACCCACCTCGCGGTGATCTTCGACAAGTCGAGCAAGACCTTCCGCAACGAGCTTTACGATCAATATAAGGCGAACCGCCCGCCCGCGCCGGAGGATCTGGTCCCGCAATTCCCGCTGATCCGCGAGGCGACGCGCGCCTTCTCGCTGCCCTGCATTGAGGAGGAGGGGTTCGAGGCGGACGATATCATCGCCAGCTACACCAAAGCGGCGC
>CAYLKZ010000036.1:0-29005 GCA_964384275.1 uncultured Sphingobium sp.
GCCCGACCGAGGTGCACAAATGGAGCCTCGCCAAGAAGATCAAGCGCGCCCACAAAGAAGCGTAGTTCTCGCGCTTCCGGGCAGAGCATCGTGCGGAAAACGGGAACCGGTTTTCTGCCAAAAACGATGCGGCAACAAAAATAGAGCGCGCGAACGGCCTTCGATTCGCCGCCGCGCGCTCTATGACTGGCGTATCCGCCAGTAGGCAGATGCCCGGTCCTGCCGGAACACTTCCTTCCAGAACGAAAGAGGGAAGGGGAACGCCATGGCCGCACTGCCGGATCGGTTTGACTTTATCATCATCGGTGCAGGCTCGGCCGGTTGCGTGCTGGCCGACCGCCTTTCCGCCGACGGGCGCCATCAGGTGCTGCTGGTCGAGGCGGGCGGACCCAATAACAACGCGATGATTTCCATGCCCAAGGGCATCGCCAGGGTCGTGTCCGATCCGCGCTACATCTGGCCTTATGTGGTGAGCCAGCCGCGCCATCCCGGCAATGAGGCGAAGGAAGTCTGGATCAGGGGCAAGGGGCTGGGCGGCTCCTCCGCGATCAACGGCATGATATGGAGCCGGGGCGAGCCGCAGGATTATGCCGATTGGGAAACGGCGGGCGCGACCGGCTGGGGCGCTGAGGCGATGATCGCGGCGTGGCGGGCGCTGGAGGATCATGATCTGGGCGGCAGCGACCTGCGCGGTTCCGGCGGGCCAGTGCACATCACGGCGGAAACCTACCGCTATCCGCTGGCCGAGCGGCTGATCGAGGCGGGCGAGCAGATGGGCCTTGTCCGCACCGACGATCTCAACAGCGTGGTCGGCGGGCGCGTCGGCTATTATTGCCATAATATTCGCAACGGGCGGCGGGAAAGCGGCGCGAAGGTGTTCCTCAGCCGCGCCCGTTCCCGCCCCAATTTCCACCTGTTGACCGACACGATGGCCAACCGCATCCTCCTGTCCGAAGGGCGCGCGACCGGCGTCGATCTGACCAGCGCGGTGCTGGGCCGCCTCAGCGTCGCCTGTTCGGGAGAGGTGATCGTCTGCGCCGGCACGCTGGAAAGCCCGGCGCTGCTGCAACGCTCCGGCATCGGCGATGGCGACGCGCTGATGGCGGCGGGCATCGCGGTGCACCATCATAATCCCCATGTCGGGCGGCACATGCTGGAGCATCTTTCCTACTCCATGCCGTTCCGGCTGAAGCGCGATGTCGGCATCGGCCAGCATTATTACGGCCCCGGCCTGCTGAAGTCGGTGGCGCGCTATTATCTGCGGCGTGACGGGCCGATGGCGACCGGGCCGTTCGAGGTCGGCGCCTTTCTCAGCACCGGCGTTCAGGGGCCGCGCACCGATTTCCAGCTTTACCTCAGCGGCTATATGTTCGCGCTGGGCGACAGCAACGAGCCGGTGCCGCTCGGCAATATCGACAAGCGGCCGGGCATGACCATTTCCGGCACATTGCTGCGCCAGACCAGCGAGGGCAGCATCGACGCGTGCGGGCCAGAGGCTGCCGACGGGGTCGCCATCGCGCCCAACTGGCTCTCCACCGGAGAGGACCGGCGCGGCGCCGTCGCCTCGATCCGGGCGATGCGCGACTATGTGCGGCAGGAGGCGCTGGCCGAGGATGTGGGCGAGGAGCTGCTGCCCGGCGCGGCGGTGCAGAGCGACGAGGCGATCCTCGACAATTTTCGCGAGCTTTCGACCAGCGGCCTGCACGGCGTCGGGACTTGCCGCATGGGCCGGGAAGGGGAGAGCGTGCTCGACCCGGCGCTGCGCGTCCATGGCATAGGCGGGCTGCGCGTCGCCGATTGCTCGGCGATGCCCGGCCTCGTCACGGGCAACACCAATGCGCCAGCCATGGCGCTGGGCTGGCGCGCGGCCGATCTGGTGCTCGGCGGCTGACGGACCGAAGGATCAGGCAGGGGCGGGGGGCGTTGTTTCGCGATAGACGCCTTCGACCGTGTGGATGATAAGCTCCTGCACCTGGCGGACGCGCTCTGGTGAACCGAAGGCGTCGCGGTTCATCAGCAGGCCCATATGGGCGGACAGGGTGAAGTCGCTCACCAGTTGCAGCTTCGACAAATTGCTTTTCCACTGCGGGAAATGCTGCACCATCTCCCGCAGCCAGATCTGGTCGAACCGGCGGGAAATAGGGAAAAAGAGGTCCGCCAGCGCCTTGTCCGTGCGCGCGGCGCTGCCGATCTCGAAATAGGCGGTATATTCGCGATCCTGCAAGCTCTCCCAGTGCAGCAGCGTGGCCTTGGCGACGAAATTCTCCTCATCGTCGAGAATCCCGAAATAATCGGTGATGAAGCGATCCATCCGCTTGTAGAAAAGATATTCGGTCAGCGCGGCGACCAGCTGGATCTTCTCGGCGAAATGATGGTGCAGCGCCCCGCGCGACACGCCGGACCGGGTGCAGATGCCCGGAATGGAAAGGCCGGAATAGCCGTTTTCCACCAGGCAATCGATCGCCGCCTCGAACAGCTTTTGCCGGGTCTGGCTGCTCTTGCGTTGCTGCCAGCTGGCCCCGTCAGCGACAAGGCTGGCGGGTCTCATCTGGTCGAGCAGCTTTTCTCTTATCGGGTTCATCAGACCGTCCCTTTCGGGCCGATCGAGGCGGTCTGTCAATGCCGCCGCGTGTCCTATGCAAAATGTCAGTTTTTCCTCCCGCTCCCCTTCCGTAAAAAACAGGATGTGCTTCCCGTTATCCGGGCCTGTCCGTTGTAAAAGCTGGGCCGTCCTAAAAGGCGGTTGCCGCAGCTTGGCAACGGGGCGGACCGGCTCCGGCGAATCTTCAGGTGAGTCCTTGGAAATCCAGATCCAGGGAAATCGAAAATCATAATCAGATGAGGGGTATGATGAACAAATATCGTTTCTTGTCATTTTGCAGCGGCGTAGCGATGGCGGTTGCATTGCCTGCCCATGCGCAGGATGCAGTGGCCGATGCGCCTTCGGGCGGTATCCAGGACATCGTCGTTACCGCGCAGAAGAGGGCGCAGAACCTTCAGGACGTCCCCATCGCGGTGTCGGCGGTCAACGCCCAGACGCTCGGCTCGATGCAGGTGACGACCCTTCAGGCGCTGCAAGGCTCCGTCCCCAACGCCCAGATCGAAAGCTTCTCCAACGCGCCCAACACGGCGGTTTTCACCATTCGCGGCATCGGCGTGATCGAGCCGGACCCCTATGCGGGCAACACCGTGTCGATCGTGGTGGATGGCGTGCCGCAATTCTTCAGCATGGGCGCGCTGCTCGACATGTATGATGTGGAGCGCGTCGAAATCCTGCGCGGGCCGCAGGGCACCTTGTTCGGCGCCAACACCACGGGCGGCGTGGTCAATGTCGCGACCGCGCGGCCGACCGGCGAATTCGGCGGCTATGCGAAGGTCAATGTCGGCAATTGGGGCCGGTTCGATGCGTCCGGCTCGATCGAGATGCCGATCGTCACCGACAAACTCTCGCTTAAGGTCGCGGGCATCCATACCGAGCGCAAGGGCTGGGTGACGAACGTCTGGAACGGCGAGGACATGGGCAGCAAGAATATCGATGCCGTGCGCGGCATCCTCCATGCGACGCCCACGCCCGACCTCAGCATCACGCTACAGGGCGAATATGTCGCCGCCCGCAACGGCGCGCCGGTCGTCATCAATGGCGGCCAGACGGGTGAGGCCAACGCCGTGCCCGCAGGCACCTTCTGGAACGGCGCGATCTACCCGATGTATGCGTCGCCCTGCGCCGTTGCCGGTGAGCGGTGCGCCGCGCCGAAGAAATATTATTCCGGCAATAACGAAGTGCCCGATCAGTCGGACATGGACACCTATTTCACCATCCTGACGGTCGATGCGAAGAATACGCCGCTGGGCGATATTACCTCGATCACCGGGTACAAGAAGTTCACGCTGTTCGAATATACCGATCAGGACGGCTCGTCGAAGACCAACAACGCGACCCGCCGCCGCACCGGAGCCTGGCAGTTCAGCCAGGAGCTGCGGACGAATATCGACATTGGCGACCGTATCAACATGATCCTGGGCGGCTTCTACCTGAAGACGCACTATGATCATTATCAGATGTATCATCTGGACTTCGCCGCGCCGGGTTTTGCCCAGTTCAACATGCAGGATCAGGACACCGAATCGCTCTCCGCCTTCGCGCAAAGCTATACCAAGCTGACCGACAGCCTGACCTTCCAGGCTGGCATCCGCTACACCCATGACAAGATCGACGCGCGCTCCACGCTCGATAACGCGATGAACCTGCCTGCGCTGACGGCGCCCGGCTGGGACGGCGGGCTGTATGACTCCTCGGCCGCGCACATGATCGACACCGGCGGCAAGCGCAGCTGGAACAATGTCGGCTGGAAACTCGGCCTTGATTATCAGCTCGATACCAACAAGCTGCTCTATGCAAGCTGGGCGCGCGGCTTCAAATCGGGCGGCTTCACCGGCCGTATCGGTGTGCTGGAGGATGGCAATGCGCCGTTCAACCCGGAAAAGGTCGACACCTTCGAGGCAGGCATGAAGCTGGATCTGCTCGACCGTCGCCTGCGCGCCAATTTCGCGGCATTCTACACCAACTACCGCGATATGCAGGTCGCGCAGATCTATTTCGACCCGGACACCAATGTGCAGGGCAACCGCATCCTCAACGCCGCCAAGTCGGAGATCAAGGGCTTCGAGCTGGAACTGACCGCGATGCCGGCAACCGGCCTGACGCTCAAGGGTTCGGTCGGCTATCTCGACACCAAGTACAAGGAGTTCCTCTACTTCGATCCGGTGTCGCTGAACGTCTATGACCTGAAGGGCGCATCGCTCCAGAATGCGCCGAAATGGGCGACGATGCTGGGCGCCAATTACGATATGGATTTCGGCGATGGGTCGCGCGCCATATTCGACATCAGCTGGCGGTACACGGCGAAGAAATATTACACCGCCATCCTGAACACGCCGCGCTCGACGGTCCAGCCGACCTATCTGGTCGACACCTCGCTGACCTTCGTTCCGGCGGGCGATCGGTTCGAGATCACCCTCTGGGGCAAGAACATCATGGACAAGCGCTACATCGGGTCGGTCTATGACTCGCCCGGCTATATGGGCCTCGCCGCTTATGCGCCGCCGCGCGAATACGGCATTTCCGGCAAGGTCAAATTCTGATGCGGCGGCATTCCCGCCCCCGGTGCAACGGCACCGGCGGGCGGGAATGCCCCTTATCAGATGCGTGAAAATCATAAGCAAAGGAATGGATGATGGGACGGCTTGAAGGCAGGGTTGCACTGATTACCGGCGGCGCGTCGGGGCTAGGCGCCGAGGATGCGCGGACGCTGGCGCGCGAGGGCGCGAAGGTCGTGCTGACCGACGTGCAGGAGGAACTGGGTCAGAAGATCGCCGCCGAAATTCCCGGCGCCACCTTTCTGCGCCACGATGTCGCGAGCGAGGCGGATTGGCAGGCGGTGGTCGCCCGCACTGTCGAGCTGCACGGGCAGATCAACATCCTCGTCAACAATGCCGGCCTCGTCCGCTTCGCCACCATCGAGGATATGAGCTATGCCGACTATAAATTGCAGGTCGACGTGATGCTCGACAGCACCTTCCTCGGGTGCAAATATGCGATCCCGCACATGCCGCATGACGGCACCGGCTCCATCATCAACATGGCGTCGGTCGGTGGCATGAAAGGGATCAGCGTCATTCCCGCCTATGCGGCGGCCAAGGGCGGCATCATCGCGATGACCCGATCGATCGCGATTCACTGCCGCGAGCAGGGCTATCGCATCCGCGTCAATTCCATCGCGCCGGGCGGCATCGTCACGCCGATGACCGCGCAGGCGGTGGCGGAGCTGGACGCTGACGATCCGGGCCTGAAGCAGAACGCTGGTCACGGCATGGGCCAGCCCAGCGATATCGCCAATATGGTGCTCTACCTCGCCAGCGACGAGGGGCGGCACATCACCGGCACCAATATCGTCATCGACAATGGCGAAACCATCGCCTGACCGGAAGGGAAGCAGCATGAGCGCGCCCGATTTTCGTGCGATCCCATCCGAACAGCGCCGCGTCGTGCAGGTCTGCTGGGTGGTGGAGGATATCGACGCCGCGATGGCGAACTGGACGCAGGTGATGGGCATCGGCCCGTTCCTCCTCTTCCGCGACCTCAAGGCCGATGCCGTCCGCTATCGCGGTACACCGACCTCGACCCATTTCTCCATCGCAATGGCGCAGGCGGGCGGGGTGCAGATCGAGCTGGCGCAGCAGCATTGCGACAACCCGTCGGCCTATCGCGATCTGGTGGCGAAGGGGCGCAACGGCCTCCACCATATCGCCATCTATGTGAGCGATTATGACGCCGCGCTCGCCCATTTCACCGATCAGGGCCTTGTCCCCGCGATCGACGGCACCTTCGGCGAGATGCGCTTCGCCTATGTCGATACCGCCGAAAAGCTGGGCTGCATGGTGGAGATCATCGAATCGCATCCGGTGCAGGATGACATCTTCACCCGAGTCGCCGCCGCCGCGGAAGGCTGGGACGGCGTCACCGACCCGGTGCGCCCCGGCTTCGTATAAAACCAGATTTGAGTTGGCCAGATTTCAGTTGGAGAGACCGCAATGACCAATATCCCCGTGGAAGAACGCCTCGCGCTGCAAGACCTGATGACCGATTATTGCTATGCGGTCGACAAGCTGACGGATGTGGAGGAACTGCTCGACCTCTTCACCGAGGACGCTGTGCTGGACCTCTCCGACATCGGCCTGCCGCTGATGTCGGGGCGAGCGGACTATAGGAAATTCTACGATTCCGTCTTTGCCGACATGTCGCACCATACCCATTATATCAGCAATTTCCGCGTCGAATCCTATGATGGCGACACCGCCTCCATGCGCGCCTATGTGCAGGGGCTGGGCCGGTCGAAGGCGGGCAACGAGGTGCTGGTCCACGTCCGCTACCGCATGGATTGCGTGAAGCGCGAGGGCGTGTGGAAATGCGCGAAATATTATATATTCGCCGGGATGCCGATGCCCGGATCGCTCGAAGAAATTCACGGCGACCGCTGACGCGCGGCGCCCTGTTCATCCTGTTTCAAGAAGGACAGCATCATGGCTACGACTTATCCCACGCATCCCGACGCCCGCGTTCCGGCGGCACGGGGCGACCGGATCAGCGGCGACCGCTACTGGTCCAAGGATTTCGCCGAACGCGAATGGCAGCATATGTGGAAGCGCGTCTGGCATGTCGGCGGACGCACCGCCCAGCTGGAGGAGCCGGGCGACTTCATCGTCCATAATTTCCTGCATGAATCGGTGATGATGGTGAAGCAGGAGGACGGCTCCATCCGCGCCTTCTTCAATGTCTGCATGCATCGCGGCAACCAGCTCGTCACCGTGAGCGAGGGCGGCGTCGCGGACAGCTTCGCCTGCCCCTATCATGGCTGGAAATGGGGCATAGACGGCACGCTGAAATGGGTGCAGGACGCGGAGGATTTCCCGCAGGGCAACCCGTGCGGCAAGCTGCACCTGAAGGAATTGCCGTGCGAGACATGGGGCGGCTTCATCTTCTGGAGCTTCGACCCCAACGCCAAGCCGCTGCTGGAGTATCTCGATCCCATTCCGACGCTGCTCGGCAATCGCGGGCTGGAAGATCATGTGCGCGTCGTGTGGCGGACGCTGCGGGTCAAGACCAACTGGAAATTCGCCTCCGACAATTTCAACGAGGCCTATCATATCCCGTCGGTCCACCCGCAGTTCATGCCGATGATCGACGATCATTACGACAACACCCTGTTCGAAATGTATCCGACCGGCCACAACCGGATGATCGAGAAGCTGCAACCGTCCTCCCGCTATCCGCTGAAGGACGATGTGCAGCCGCTCTGGGCCGATGTGCTGCGTGAATGGGACATCGATCCGGAAGACTATCAGGGCCGGGCGCAGGAGGCGCGCATCGCTCTCCAGCAGGCGCGGCGCAAGCTGGGGCCGGAGCGGGGCTATGACTATTTCGCGAAGTTCACCGACGATGAGCTGACCGACCAGATGCACCATACCTGCTTCCCCAATCTGACGCTGACCGGCACCGCCGAGGGGCTGCACGTCTTCCGCACCGAGCCGGACGCCGAAGACCCCAACTGGTCGACCTTCGACTATTGGTATCTGGTGCCCAGGGTTAAGGGCGCGACCGAGGTGGCGACGCTTTACGGCATGCGCCCCTATGAGGAAGCCGAGCATGAGACCGGCAGCTTCACCGACTATGAGACGACCATCGCGCAGGGCGATTTCCTCGCGCAGGATCTCTCGCTTGCCGAAACGCAGCAGCGGGGGCTTCGTTCGATGGCGTTCGACGATTGCTATCTTGCCGGGCAGGAAACCCGCGTACGGCGCTTCCATGAGGTGTTGAACGATTATCTGGAAGGGCGGCGTTAAGCGCCTTCCGCCAATCGTCCGAAAAGGCGGATAAACAGAGAAAAGCCGGTGCCGCCATGGGCGGGCCGGCTTTTTCATGCTGTTGCCATATTGCGGTGCAGAGCGGCACGGCGCAAAGCCATGGACATTGGCGCTAAATGCCCGGATAAGGCCCAGCTGCGATCCGGAAAGGCAAGACAGAAATGAACGTCACCAAAGGGGAAGGCGCCCCGTCCAAGCGCATCGATCGGATACAGGAGAATCTGCTCGCCGTCTCTGAGCGCAGGCTTCTGAACTGGCTGTGCGCGCGGATGCCCGTCTGGATGACGCCCGACATATTGACGATCATCGGCGTATTCGGCGCCTTGATGGTCTTTGCGGGATATCTGTGCAGCAATCTTGGCGATCAGTGGCTGTGGGTTTCCATCGCGGGCTATGCGGTGCAGTGGTTCGGCGATTCGATGGATGGCAGCCTTGCCCGCTTTCGCCGGATCGAACGGCCGCGATATGGCTATTTTCTCGATCATAGCTGCGACGGTCTGGCGACCACCCTTGTGGTCGTGGGCATCGGGCTGAGCAATTATGTGCTGCTCGAAGTGGCGCTGATCGCGCTCGCGGGCTATCTTCTGCTTTCGATCCACGCCTTTCTCTCGGTTCGCGTCCTTGGCGAGTTGAAGCTGTCCTATGCCTATGCCGGTCCGACCGAATTGCGGCTGTTGCTGATCACGCTGACGCTGGCGATGATCGCGGGGGGATCGCAGCCGGTGCTGCTGGGGTTGTTCACCTGGTTCGACCTGCTGGTCGGGGGCATTGGCGGACTGCTGATCCTGTTCTTCGTCGTTCAGACCGCCCGGACCGCCCGCAGGCTTGCCGTGGAAGAGCCGCCCCCCGTCTGGCGCGGCTGAGCAAGGCGCAGCCGGGCTAGGCGTGTTCTACCACGGCCCCCGGATCGCGAGCGTCTTGCCGGGGCTGTAAATATTGACGAACAGCGTCGATCCATCGGGCGAGAAACAGGCGCCCGCCAGTTCCGACTGGGTGCGCAGTTTGCCCAGCGTGTAGAGCGCGCCATCGGGTGTCACGCCGCGCAGATGATTGTCGGTGATATGGGTATATTGGTCCTCGCAGACGATCAGATGCCCATTGGGTCCAACCGTCAGATTGTCGCCATAGTTGAACATCGCCTTGCTCTGCGATTCGACGAAGATCTGGAGTCTGCCCGGCGCGTCCTTCTCGCCCTGCTGTCCCTCCGCCGCGGAGGGGCGATAGCGCATGATCTGGCCGAGGCCCGACTTGCCGCCGCTGGTGCAACAAAAGTAGAATTCGCCCGCGCCGAACCAGATGCCCTCGCCCCGCGCGAAGATCGCCGCGCCCGCCTTCGCCCCGCGCAGGCGCAAATCGTCCTTCGGGCTGTCCACGCCGTCGAGGTCGATCCAGCGGGCGTCGGCCCAGGTGCCGGGCGTGAAATCCCCGACGCCCCAGTTGCGCGTGTCGGCGGGCGCGCCGTTCAGCGCCAGCGCCTGCAACCGCCCGCCCTTCGCCAGCGCCCCGCGCTCGTCGGGCAGGAAGCGATAGAGCAGGCTGTCGTCGCGATCCTCGGTCATATAGACGATGCCGGTTGCCGGATCGACGCAGGCGGCTTCATGGTTGAAGCGGCCCATCGCCTTCAACGCGACGGGCTGGGCGAGGCCGCGCCGGGCGGCGGGCACTTCGAACACCCAGCCATGATCCTGCGACAGGCCATCCTCGCCCGCGCGGCTCACGTCCTCCTCGCAGGTCAGCCAGCTGCCCCAAGGCGTGACGCCGCCCGCGCAATTGCGGATCGTGCCCGCAAGGCTGAGATATTGTTCCTCCACCTTCAGCGTCCTGGCATCGAGGATGAGGGTGGAGGTGCCGCCGGGCAGCGCCGCGCCATCGGGCAACCGGTCATAGGCGAGGGCGCCGCGCAGCCCGTCCGCCCCCGCCGCGCCCTTGTTCAGCGCCTGCGCGCGCAGCTCATGATTGCGCACCAGCGCGATGCGGCGATCGTCGAGGCGAAAGCAGCCCATGCCGTCGCAATTGTCCGGAACGATGAGGCCATCGCTCATCCGGTCGCCATGGGACGAGAGCAGCCGATAGGAAAAACCGCGCGGCAGGTCGAGCAGGCCCGCGGGGTCGGGTTGCAGCGGGCCATAGCCGTTGGAAAGCAGGCCTGTGGCGCGCGCCTGCCCCTGATCGGCCCCATGATCGGCGGTGCGGACCGTGCCCGCATAAAGCGCCACCCCGCCAAAGGCCACTCCGGTCAGCGCAAAGGCGACCTGCCTGCGACTATACTGATTCATCATGGCGCCGACATTAGCGTGGCAATGTGACAGAGAGAGGACATCATGCCGTGGCCTGCCTGTTTTCCGCCGCCAGCGCGGTCTTGTGCTCGAACCAGGGGATCATGCGGGCGATGGCCTCTTCCACCTCTGCGGTCGAAACGGCGAAACTGAAGCGCATGAAATGATGTCCTTCCACCGGATCGAAATCTATGCCCGGCGCGGTGACGACGCCCGTATCCTCCAATAGTTCCTTGCAGAAAGAGAGGCTGTCCTGCGTCAGATGGCCGATATCGGCATAGATGTAGAAGGCGCCGTCGGGCGGTGCGATCCGATTGAGGCCGAGGCTGGGCAGCGCATCCAGCATCCGTTCCCGGTTGCGGCTATAGGTGTCGACATGGCCCTCCAGCTCCCCGGTGCAGTCGAAGGCGACAAGCCCCGCATGTTGGGCGAGCGAGGGCGGCGTCAGAAAGAGATTGCCCATCAGCGCGCGCGCTTGCGGGATCAGCCTCTCTGGCACGATCAGCCAGCCCAGCCGCCAGCCCGCCATGCTGTAATATTTGGAGAAGCTGTTGAGGATGATCGCATCCTCATCATGGGCAAGCGCGGTGGGGAGCGGGCCGACATAGCTCAGGCCATGATAAATCTCGTCGGAAATCACGGCGATGCCGCGTTCCCGGCACAGGCGCAGCATCGCCGCCAGCTCGTCCGCCGGGATGACCGATCCGGTGGGATTGGCCGGGCTGGACAGGATGAGGCCTTGCGGAGCGGGATCGAGCGCGGCCAGCATCGCGGCACTCGGCTGGAAATGGGTATCGGGGCCACAGGGCATCTCCACCGGCTCCAGATGCAGCGAACGGGTGACGTTGCGATAGGCGACATAGCCTGGACGGGCGAAGGCGATGCGCGCGCCCGGATCGAACAGGCATTGCAGCGCCGTCACCAGCGCGGGCGACGCGCCGTTGGTGAGGAAGATGCGCTCTGGATCGACGGCGACGCCATAGGCTTCCGCATAATGGCGGGCGATCCGTTCCTTGAGCGGCTGGCTTTCCCAATAGCCCATGCCGTCGCTGTCGAGCACCTGATGCGCGCGGGCGATCGCGGCGGCGGGCGCGCCGGTCGAGGGCTGACCGAATTCCATATGGATGATCGAGCGGCCCTGCTGCTTCAGTTCGTGCGCGCGGCGGCTGATGGCGATGGCGTAGAAAGGGGCTATGGTCTGGGGCATGGGTCTGGGGAACCTGGACTTCGCAAGGATCGGATGGCACCGGCTTTAGCGGTTCGGGAGGGGCGGCGCCATGGGAAGCTGCGCGGCCCGGCGGGCATTTTGCCCAAGGCGCCGCTGGACGAGGCGAGCGATCCCGTTCTGGTCCTCAGCTGCTGGCCCTCCATGGAAACCCATGATAGGGACCGCCGATGGACGACCTTTTTGCCGAACGCGCTATCCGCCACCAGACCCTTTCACGGGCGCAGATAGAAGCCTTGCCGCCCGGCCGCCCGCAGCATCTTGTCGAGTGCGATCTGGAGGAGGCCGATCTGTCCCGTCTCGATCTTTCGGGCTGGACATTCGACCAGTGCAGCCTGCGCCGGGCCGATTTCAGCGGTGCGAAGCTGGTGGACAGCCGGTGGCAGTCCTGCCGGGCCGCCTTCGCCAATTTCACCGGCGGCGACCTCAGCGATGCCCATCTCGTCGGCTGCGATTTCAACAATGGTTCGTTCAAGCGGACCACCCTTGCGTCCGCGCGGTTCGAGCGGTGCAAGCTGACCGGCGTGGATCTGTCCGAGGTGAAGGCCATCGATCTCGGGCTGGAAGAGACGCTGCTGGTTCACGCCCGGTTGCCGGAGCACAGCTTTCGCAAGGCGGTGCTGAAGCGCGTCGATTTCTCGCAGGCGGACTTGCGCAAATGCGATTTCCGGCAGGCGAGTTTCGAGGGATGCAGCCTGCGCGAGGCCGATATGGCGGGCGCCCGTTTCGACGGCGCCGATCTGCGCGGCGCGGACCTGGGCGGCCTGCGGCTTTCCGACGTCAGCCTGTTTCGCGGCGCGACCATATCGCGGGAGCAGGCGGAGATGCTGCTGAGCGAATTCGGCCTTAACGTGCGATAGAGCGCGGCAAACCAACCCATCTCCAAAAAGAAAAGCCCCGGCGCGAACCGGGGCTTTTTTTGTAAGGCTCTGCGCCCGATCAGTGCCGGAAATGGCGCATGCCGGTAAAGACCATCGCGAGGCCCGCTTCGTCGGCGGCCTTGATGACATCCTCATCGCGGATCGAGCCGCCCGGCTGGATCACCGCTGTCGCGCCCGCCTCCGCCGCCGCGAGCAGGCCGTCGGCGAACGGGAAGAAGGCATCGGACGCTACCGCGCTGCCTACCGTGCGGGACGCGGCCCAGCCATAGGTCTCAGCGGCTTCCTTCGCCTTGGCGGCGGCGATGCGGGACGAGTCGCGGCGGTTCATCTGACCCGCGCCGATGCCCGCCGTCACGCCGTCCTTCGCATAGACGATGGCGTTCGACTTCACATGCTTGGCGACGGTCCAGGCGAAGAGGCAGTCCTTCAGCTCCTGCTCGGTCGGGGCGCGCCTGGTGACGACCTTCAGCATGTCGCGCGTCACCTGCCCATTGTCGCGATCCTGCACCAGCGCGCCGCCCGCGATGATCTTCGTCGTCTGGCCGGCGCGGGCCGGATCGGGCAGGCCATCGGTGAGGAGCAGGCGCAGGTTCTTCTTCTTCGCGAACACCGCCTTGGCCGCGTCGTCGGCGCCGGGGGCGACCACGACCTCGGTGAAGATTTCGGTGATCGCCTCGGCGGTCGGGCCGTCGAGCGGGCGGTTCACCGCGATGATGCCGCCAAAGGCCGACACGCTGTCGCATTCCAGCGCGTTCTTATAGGCTTCGGCCAGCGTCGCGCCCGTGGCGACGCCGCAGGGATTGGCGTGCTTCACGATCACCACGGTCGGCGGGCCGTCGCGGAATTCCGCGACCAGTTCCAGCGCCGCGTCGGCGTCGTTATAGTTGTTGTAGGAGAGTTCCTTGCCCTGAACCTGGCTTGCCTGGCCGATGCCCTGCACTGCCGGAACCTGCGGCACATAGAGCGCCGCGCGCTGATGCGGGTTCTCGCCATAGCGCAGCATCGAGACGAGCTTCGTCGGCATGGAGCGGCTTTCGGGATAATCGACGCCCTGATCGACCTTCGCGAACCACGCCGCGATCATCCCGTCATAGGCCGCCGTCGCCGCATAGGCCTTGGCCGCGCACAGACGGCGGAAGTCGTAGCTGGTCGCGCCGCTCTTGGCGTCCATCTCCTCGATCAGCCGCGCATAGTCGGCGGGATCGGTGACGATGGTGACGCTCTCATGATTCTTCGCCGCGCTGCGCACCATGGAAGGGCCGCCAATGTCGATATTCTCGATGATCTCGTCCCGGTCCGCGCCCTTGGCGACGGTCTGCGCGAAGGGGTAGAGATTGACGACGACCAGATCGATCGGCTCGATTGCATGTTCCCGCATCGATCCGACATGCTCGGCATTGCCGCGCACCGCGAGCAGGCCGCCATGGACCTTCGGGTGCAGCGTCTTGACGCGGCCGTCCATCATTTCCGGGAAGCCGGTGAGGTCGGAAATGTCCGACACATCCAGCCCCGCGTCGCGCAGCGCCTTCGCCGTGCCGCCGGTCGATACCAGCGCCACCCCATGCCGCGCCAGCGCCTGCCCCAGTTCGACAAGCCCCGTCTTGTCGGACACCGACAAAAGCGCCCGGCCGATCTTCACGTCCGTCATGTTCTTCCTGCTTTCCTTGCTTGTGCTTGTGCGCCGCGCGGGACGCCCCTTTTATCGCTTGTTATCCCACCCGCTTCAGCAGCCAGCCGAGCGTGGTGCCGCCCGGTTCGGCCTCGGCGCTTATCACCAGCTGCCTGGTGCCGTGCGGGCGGCCATTGCCGTCGACCCACACGCTGTCCTCTATGCCGAGCGTGCCCGAGCCGCAGCGAAACTGCCACAGCACGCCCATGTCGATACGCAGCAGCGCGCCCTGCCCGTCGGCGGTCAGCGAGGCGTCGATATGCGGCGCGAGATGGAAACGCAGCACATAGGGCACGCTTGCCGGTTTCTTGCGCCTCTGGGTCGGCAGCAACATGTCCTCGCCGCGAATGTCGCGTCCGTCATTGCTGACGTGCAGCAGGCGGCGATGGACATAGCCGAAGCGGCGGACATAGCCGTCATGGCTCAGTTCGATGCGGCTGCCGTTTTCCAGCTCCTGCCGGTGCAGTTCCACCTCGGTGACGCCGCGCCCCAGCGTGCCGTCGGGCAGGATCGCGGTCGAGTTGCTATCGTCGAGCGTCAGGGTGGAATGGGCAGCGGTGGACCGCAGGCCGCGCGCGAAATCGAGGGGGATCATCGGTCCGGCAAGCGCCGCGCCGCCGCAATTCACGATCAGGCGATCCGGCCCGTCGCTGATCTCGATAGCGCCGGTAGAGGCGCAGCCCGCATCGGCAAGCTGGGCTACCGGCGGCGGGGCGGCATCGACAAGGACGGTGGTGGAGCCAGCGCTGATACGCTGATAGCCCCAGTCGCGCGCCTGCCGCAGCGGGCGGGCGCGCACGCCGCTCGCCGCGATCAGCGCCTCGACCTGTTCGGGGCTGGTCGCGCCCGCGCCCTGCCAACTGCCGAGGCCCCCGTCGCCATGGGTGATGCCGAGCAACGCTGAGACGGTGCGGTTGAGCGTTTCGGTGAGGAAGGTGGGCACCTCCTCCCGCACGATGTCATAGGCGGCGCGCACCAGCGTCAGCGCCTCTATGCCGCGCAACTGGGCGAGCGGCGAGCGGCTGATCGTGCCGCCGTCGCTATAGAAGGCGCGCTCGATCGCGCGCTTGAGGCCGTTTTCGCCATAGGCGCGGCGCGGCGCCCCGCCGGGTAGCAGCAATCCGGCCGCGACGACGCCGGACCATGCGACAAGCCGGGGCAGGCCGATCGGCGCCTTGTCGGCGCTACGATCAAGATGCCGGGCAGTGCGGGCGAAGCAGTTGAGCACCAGCGAGCGGTAGACGAGATCGTTGCTCGACAGGATGAGCGGCGCATAGGCGGCCCAGAAGAGCAGGCGCCACCCGGCATATTCGGCTTTCCAGGCCGGCTCGCTGGGCGTTTCGGCATGGGCGGCGAGCCAGCCGCGCATGATGCCTTCGGCCGAGGGCGTCACCTGTTCGCGCGGGCCTGCCGCATGGAGATCGCGCAGCCAGCGGAAACCGTGCAGATATTCGGCATAAGCGGGCGAGGGCAGGGGAAGCGTGAAATCCAGCCCGGCGATCGGCAGCTTCTGCCCGCGCAGCAGGAAATGCCGGGCGCGGATCGCCTTGCCCGCGCGCGCATTGCCCGCAATGCCGTCCCTCGGCACGGCGAGCAGCTTCAGCGGATATTTGCCGCGCAGACGCATGTCGTGCAGCGGCGTGCGCCAGGTCAGGCGGTAAAAATGGTTCGAGATGCGCTCGGCCAGCGAGACGCCCTTGGCGCTGGGCAGGCGGATGAGGCGCTTGCCGTCTTCGATGCTGTCCGCTTCGTCCTGCGCGGGTGCATCAGGCCGGGGGGACAGGCTGTTCATGCGCCGCGCAGCCCTCGGATATTGTCGGCATAGGCTGCGGGGCCGCCGCGGAAGGTCGCGGTGCCCGCCACCAGCACATCCGCCCCGGCGGCGATCACGCGCGGCGCGGTGTTGGCATCGACGCCGCCGTCCACTTGCAGGTGGATGGGCTTGCCCAGCTTCTCGATCTTGGCGCGGATCGCCTCGATCTTGCGTAGCTGGCTCTCGATGAAGCTCTGCCCGCCGAAACCGGGATTGACGCTCATCACCAGCACGAGGTCGATATCTTCCAGCACATAGTCGAGCGTGTCTTCATGGGTCGAGGGATTGAGCGAGACGCCCGCCTTCTTGCCCAGAGCGCGGATGCGTTGCAGCGTGCGGTGCAGGTGCGGCCCGGCCTCCTGATGCACGGTGATGAGGTCGCTGCCCGCCTCGGCGAAGGCGTCGAGCATCGGGTCGACCGGCGTGATCATCAGATGCACGTCCATCAGCTTTTGCGTGTGCGGGCGCAGCGCCTTCACGACCATCGGGCCGATGGTGATATTGGGCACGAAATGGCCGTCCATCACATCGACATGGACCCAGTCGCAGCCCGCCTCGTCAATGGCGCGGACCTCTTCGCCCAGACGAGCGAAATCGGCGGAGAGGATGGACGGAGAGATAAGGACAGGGCGGCTCATGAGCTCATGGCCTTAACGATGAGCGCCCGGCGGCGCAACAGCGCAGGCGCCCGTTTGCCCGTTATTTGCGATCTCTCTATCGAGACCCCGGATTTCCTTCCCTAACAGTCGGGTAGAGAAGGGATGTCAGGCCGCGCGGCGGGTCAGGCGGGCGATGAAGAAGCCGTCGATCCCGCCCTTGTCGGCCAGCATGCCGGGCAGGGTGCGGATATGGCCCTGCGCGTAGGCGGTGACGCCCGGCGGCAATTCTCCCTCGGCGGGCGGAAGCAGCGTGAAATCCTCCCGCTCCGCAAGGAAACGGGCGATCTGGTCTTCGCCCTCGGCCTGTTCGAGTGAGCAGGTGGCGTAGATCAGCAGGCCGCCCGGCTTCACCCAGTCCGCCGCCCGGTCGAGCATCTGCGCCTGAAGCTCGGCCATTTCGGCGATCTGGCGCGGCCCGGCGCGATGCAGCACATCGGGATGGCGACGAAAGATGCCGGTGGCGCTGCACGGCGCATCGAGCAGCACGAGATCGGCGGCCTCCTCCGGCTCCCAGCTCAGCGCGTCGCCCTGCGCCACCTGCGCGGCAAGTCCGCTGCGGGCGAGATTGTCGGCCATGCGTTCGAGGCGTCTGGCGCTTTTGTCGAGCGCCGTCACCGCCCAGCCCTGCGCGGCGAGTTGCATCGTCTTGCCGCCTGGCGCGGCGCACAGGTCCAGCGCGGCGCGGCCCTTGCCTCCACTTTCGCCTTTCCCCGCGAGGCGCGCTGGGAGGGATGCCGCGATATCCTGCACCCACCAGCGCCCCTCGGCGAAGCCGGGCAGCCCCGGCACCGACACCGCATGGTCTATGCGGACATGGCCGGGCATCAGCGTTTCGCCCGCGAGCACATCATCGAAATGGGCGGTTTCCCGCGCGTCAGCCAGCGTCACATCGATCGGCGCGCGGCGGGAGAGCGCCTGCGCCGCCGCTTCGGTCATCGCCTCGCCCCATTGGCCGCGCCAGCGCTCCGCGACTTCCGCGGGCAGGGTGGGCACATCGGGCAGGCTCACCTCTTCGCGCAGCAGGGTGCCGAGCACGCCATGGACGAGGCGGCGCGGCCCGCCGTCGACCAGCGGTAGCGCGGTGGCGATTGCCGCATGCGGGGGCGTGTCAAGGCGCAGCAGCTGCACCAGCGCGATGCGCAGCACCATGCGGGCTTTCGCATCCTCGGGCAATATTTGCGGCGTCGCACCATCGATCAGCGCGTCGAGATCAACCAACCAGCGCAGCGCATCGGCGGCGATCGCATGGGCGAGCGCCTTGTCGGCGCGATCGGCAAGCCCTTGGGTGGCGGCATGAAGCGCGGTTTCCAGCGGTTCGCCCCGGCGCAGCACGGCATCGAGCAGGCGCAGCGCCGCGCGCCGCGCGTCGAGGCCGGGGATGGTGGCGTCGGCCCGGCCGCCGCTGGGGCGCCTGCGGCGGTGGGAAGGAAAAGGAGGCTTGGCCATGTCAGCCGGGCTTTAACGCTTTTGCCGCACGGGTAAACCCCATGTTCATTAATGGGACGGCGGAAGGTGCTTGTCCCGCGCGGCGAGAGGCTATAGTTTCGCATACGCAATACGCTTTTGGAGACCATATATGGGCAAGCGCCCCGATCATGTTCGCGCGCCGGATCATCTTTCCAAAAGCCCACCCGTGCCGCAGCCGGACCCGATCGGTTTCGAACCGAAAGTGGACGAGGTGCTTAGCCCCACCCGCTACGGGGATTGGGAGCGCAAGGGCATCGCCGTCGATTTTTGAGCGGCGCGCAGCTTAGAAATCCGGCGGACAAATTCATCAGATAAGATCATCGGGCTTCACGCCCGCATATCAGCATGCAGTCAGGCTGACGGGCCAAGCTCGTGCCGGTCCTGAAGGAGTGGGGTGTTATGGCAGGTAAGAAGATACGCAAGGCTGTTTTTCCGGTGGCGGGGCTCGGTACCCGTTTCCTTCCCGCGACCAAGGCGGTGGCGAAGGAATTGCTGCCGGTGATCGACCGTCCGCTGATCCAATATGCGGTCGATGAGGCGATGGAAGCCGGGATCGAGCAGATGATCTTCGTCAACGGGCGCGGCAAGGGCGCTATCGAGGATTATTTCGACATGGCCTTCGAGCTGGAGGCGACGCAGCGCGAGCGGGGGAAGGATATCTCGGCGCTGGAAGGCACGCGGCTGAAGCCGGGCAATGCCGTGTTCCTGCGCCAGCAGGAGCCGCTGGGCCTGGGCCATGCGATCTGGTGCGCCCGCGATATCGTCGGCGACGAGCCGTTCGCGATCATCCTGCCCGACGAGTTCATGCACGGAAAGCCGGGCGCCGGCTGCCTCAAGCAGATGGTCGATGCCTATGAGGAGACAGGCGGCAACCTCATTTGCGCGCTCGAAGTGCCGATGGAGCAGACGTCGAGCTATGGCATTCTCGATCCGGGCGAGCGCAGGGGCGTGCTGACCGAGGTGAAGGGCCTCGTCGAAAAGCCCGCGCCGGGGACGGCCCCGTCCAATCTCATCGTCGCGGGGCGCTATATCCTCCAGCCCGAGGTGATGCAGCTACTGGAAACGCAGGAGGCGGGCGCGGGGGGCGAGATCCAGCTGACCGATGCGATGGCCCAGCTGATCGGGCGCCAGCCCTTCCACGGCGTGACCTTCGACGGACAGCGTTTCGATTGCGGTTCCAAGGCGGGCTATGTCGAAGCCAATCTCGCGCTCGCGCTGGAGCGAGAGGATATCGGAGAGCATATCCGTAATTTCGCCCGCAAGCTGTTGGGATAAAGCGTTCTCAGGTCGGATGAAGTCGGGGGCAGCGGTTCTTATTGAGTCGCTGCCCTGATTTTTGCCTGATCGCGCGAGTCGTTGTTTTGCGCGCTGCCTGCTGCAAGCGGTCCACCGGCGACGGGTGAGGACGGATTAGTGGCGCTATTTCCCATAGCGGGCGAAGTTTTCCTCCACGAACGCCGCTTCCGTCAGCAGTATTCCGCCGCTGATGGATGGCGCGGCGATGCGCGGCGGAAGTCCGGTTCAGAACGGGACTTCGTCGTCCAGATCATTGTCGAAATTGGGTGCGGGCGCGCCGCGATCGCGGAAGCCGCCGCCCGAGGAGGAGCGCCCGCCGCCGCCGCCGAAATCATCGTCGAAGGCGCCGGATGTGCGGCCCCAGTCGTCGCCGCCCGAGGAACGGCCGCCGCCGCCGCCCCCGCTGCCGCCGCCCCAGCCGCCGCCGGAACCGCCACCGCCCTGACCGCCGCCACCGGGCGCGCCGTCGAGCATCGTCAGCACCGCGCCGGGGCCTTGCAGCACGACTTCGGTGGTGTAGCGGTCATTGCCGTTATTGTCCTGCCATTTGCGGGTGCGCAGCTGCCCTTCGATATAGATCTTGCTGCCCTTGCGCAGATAGCGCTCAGCCACGCCCGCCAGACCTTCGGAGAAGATCGCCACGCTGTGCCATTCGGTGCGGTCCTTGCGCTCGCCGGTCATGCGGTCCTTCCAGCTTTCGGACGTGGCGATGCGCAGATTGCAGACCTTGCCGCCATTCTGGAAGCTCTTGACCTCCGGGTCCGCGCCCAGATTGCCGACCAGAATGACCTTGTTGACGCTGCCTGCCATGAACGAACTCTCCGAATATGCTGGAGGGGCGGACGAGACTCCGGCCCTGAAAATCTATGAGAAGATCACTTATAAGCTGCACCTGTGCAGCACAAGAGCCGACCGGCCGAGACCCGATCAATTCGGGCCGCGTCGCAGGAAAGCGGCGGCGTAACCCTGCCGTTTCCTTCTTCCTTATAGCCCCGCCGCCACCGCCGTCCAATAGGTGATGCCCGCCGCGACATAGGCGATGGCGAAGAGATACCCCACCATGAAGGCGGGCCATTTCCAGCCGTTCGTCTCCCGCCGCGTCACCGCGATGGTGGAGATGCATTGCGGCGCGAACACGAACCAGACGAGGAAGGCGAGCGCGGTCGGCAGCGACCAGTTGTTCTTCAACCGCTCGCCCAGCGATTGCTCCAGCTTCGCCTCATCGTCGCCCGCGTCGATGCTGTAGGTGGTGGCGAGCGCCGAGACGGCGACTTCGCGCGCGGCCATGGCGGGCACCAGCGCCAGCGAGATGTCGCGGTTGAAGCCGATAGGCTCCATCACGACGTTGAGGACATGGGCGATGCGCCCCGCCGCGCTGTAATCGACCGGCGACACGTCCGACCCGGCGGGCGGCTTGGGGAAGCTGAGCAGCGCCCAGAGGATGATGGTCGAGAAGAAGATAATCGTGCCGGCGCGCTTCAGGAAGGTCATCGCCCGCTGCCACAGGCCGAGCGCGATGTCCTGCCAGCGCGGCCATTGATATTTGGGCATTTCCATCAGCAGGCCCGCGCTCTTCCCCTTGGCGACCGTGCGGCGCAGCACGAGCGCGACCAGCATTGCGCCGACGATCCCGCCGACATAGAGGCAGAACAGCACCAGCCCCTGCAAGCCGATACCCAGCCCCACGCTGCGCGCCGGGATGAACGCGCCGATGATGACGGCATAAACCGGCAGCCGCGCCGAACAGGTCATCAGCGGGGCGATGAGGATCGTCGTCAGCCGGTCCTTCGGATCGCTGATCGAACGCGTCGCCATGATGCCCGGCACCGCGCAGGCGAAGGAGGAGAGCAGCGGGATGAAGGCGCGGCCCGACAGGCCCACTCTCGCCATCAGCCCATCCATCAGGAAGGCGGCGCGGGTCATGTAGCCGGTCGCCTCCAGCATCAGGATGAAGAAGAAGAGGATGAGGATCTGCGGCAGGAACACCACCACCGAGCCGACGCCGTTGATGACGCCGTCGACAAGGAAGGACCGCAAATAGCCTTCCGGCGTCAGACTGGTGGCAAGAGCGCCCAGCTCCTCCGCCCAGCCTTCGATCATCGCGATCGGCGCTTCGGACCAGGCGTAGACGGCCTGAAACATCAGGAATAGCAGGGCGAGCAGCGCGAGCGGGCCGAGGATCGGGTGCAGCGCCACCTTGTCCACCCTGTGGGTCAGGCGGCGCGAAGCGGTTTCGCGCACGATGGTTGCGCGGGCAAGATCGCGCGCTCTGGCACGGCGCTGCGCGAAGCTCATATCCTTGCTGTGAGGACGCAGAGCGATCGCGCCGGTGCCGATAAGACCGGTCAGCTCTTGCAGCAGATGATCGAGGCCGCGCTTGCGCACCGCAACGGTCGGGATGACCGGCACGCCCAACGCCTGCGACAATGCCTGCGGGCTGAGTTCCAGCCCATCGCGCGCGGCGAGATCGACCATGTTGAGCACCACCACCGTGGGCAGGCCGAGGTCCAGCACCTCGATCGCGAAGCGCAGGTGATTTTCAAGATTGGTCGCATCGACCACCAGCACCAGCGCGTCGGGCAGGCGCTCGCCCTGCTGCTTGCCGATGATGACGTCGCGCGTCACTTCCTCATCGGGGCTGGTCGGGTCGAGGCTGTAGGTGCCGGGCAGGTCGACCAGCTCGGCGGGGCGGCCGTCGGCGAGCGACACGCGCCCGGATTTGCGCTCCACCGTGACGCCGGGGTAGTTGCCGAGCTTCTGCCGCGCACCGGTCAGCGCGTTGAAAAGGGCACTCTTGCCGGCATTGGGATTGCCGACCAGCGCGATAAGGGGCGTTTGCGCGGTCATGCGGAAAGCGCCTCTTCGACAGGGGCGTCGAAGCCGGTGCGGACATGGATCGCGTCGGCATGGCCATGGCGCATCGCCACCGTCATGCGCCCGATGCGGCAGGCGAGCGCGCCGTGGCCGAGCAGGCCCGCCCGGTGCAATATCTCGATCGTCGCGCCTTCCTCCACGCCGAATTCGCGCAGGCGCTGGGCTTCGCCGGGGGAAAGACTATCCCAATCGACGCTGTCTACATAGGCCACCTGGCCCGACGGGAGTTGATGAAGATGCAAGGCGTGTCTGTTCCGTAAGTTTCTGCGAACGGCTATCATCAAGGGCCGTGCGGTGCCAGTATTATTTGCCCTCGCGCCATGGCGGCGGCCCCGATGGCGCGCAATGCTTTGGGGCTGGGCCATGGGGCTGGCCTTGTCTGCCATATAGGGCCATAGGAAGTGCCATGTCTTCCGATCAGCAAAAGAATCACGAGCGAAACCCCCTTTCCGGCATGGATAAACGGGAGTTCGTCGTGATGATGGCGGCGCTGATGTCGATCACCGCAATGTCGATCGACACCATGCTCCCCGCGCTGCCGCAGATCGGCGAGGATCTACAGGTCGCCGATCCTAACGACCGGCAGGGCATCATCACCTTCTTCATGTTCGGGCTGGCGATCGGGGCGCTTTTCTATGGCCCGTTATCGGATCGCTTCGGCCGCCGCCGCGTCCTGATGCTCGCGGCGGTGCTGCAATTCATGGCGACGCTCATCTGCGCGCTGTCGACCAGCTTCCCGATCCTGCTCGGCGCGCGGCTGCTCGCGGGATTCAGCATAGCGTCCTGCCGGGTCATCGCTACCAGCATCGTGCGCGACTGCTTCCAGGGCGATGCGATGGCGCGGGTGATGTCGCTCATCATGGTGACGTTCGTCATCGTGCCGGTGCTCGCCCCGACGCTTGGCTCGCTGGTGCTGCTGGTCGCGCCGTGGCGCTGGATCTTCGGTCTGCTGCTGTTCCTGATTCTGGTGCTGGCGGTCTGGCAGTTTTTCCGCCTGCCCGAAACGCTGCCGCCTGAGCATCGCACCGCCATCGGCCCGCGCGATCTCTGGGCCACCTTCATGACGGTGGTGCGCAACCGCAATTCCATCGGCCATATGCTGGCGAGCGGCATCATGCTGGGCGGCCTCATCGGCTTCCTCGTCTCCGTTCAGCAGATATTCTTCGACGTGTTTCATGCCGGCGAATATTTCGCGCTAGGCTTCGCGTCGATCGCCATGTGGATGGGGGTCGGCAGCCTGATGAACAGCCGCCTTGTCGAGCGCTTCGGCGCGCGGCGGTTGAGCCAGACAGCGATATTCGTGCTTATCGCCATATCGATCATTCATTGCGGGATCATCCTGGCCGGACAGGAGCATTTGCTGATCTTCATCATCTGCCAGGCGGTCATCGCGACCTGCTTTTCCTTCTCCAGCGCCAATTTCAGCTCTATCGCGCTGGAGCCGTTCCGGAAGGGCGCGGGGCTGGCGTCCTCCGTGCAGGCATCGGTGACGACGCTGGTTTCCACCCTGCTCGGCGGCCTGATCGGCGCCAGTTTCGACGGCACGGTGATGCCGATGTCGCTCGGCTTTCTGGTCTTCGGGCTGGCCGCGCTGGTTCTGGTCCTGTGGGCGGAGCGATGGAAACTGTTTCAGCGGCCCGGCTTCGGCGCGCTGCGCAAGGAAAAATATCTCTTCTCCGATCGCGGTTGAACGAGAAACGCCCGGAGAAGATCTCCGGGCGTTTTCCGGTTTCCTCAATCGGTTTCAGGCGTCCTTTCCGCCCGGCGTGTGGACGCCCGGCAACGGCGGCACCGGCTGCGGCGGCACGTCGGGATCGTCCTCATGCACGTCGATGATGCCGCGCCCGACATAGCTGCGGCTGCGGCTATAGGCGAAATAGACGACCAGACCGATCACCGCCCAGCCCAGGAACAGCAGCTTGCTCTTCTCGTCTAGGCTGAAGAAGAGGTAGAGGCAGCCCAGGATCGACAGCGGCGCGAACAGCAGGATCGCGGGGGTGCGGAACGGGCGATGGCGGGTCGGGTCGGTCTTGCGCAGCGCCAGCACCGCGATAGACACGGCGGCAAAGGCGAACAGCGTGCCGGAGTTGGAGATGTTGGCGAGCTGCCCCACAGGGAAGAAGGCGGCGAACAGCGCGACGAAGAGGCCGGTCAGCATCGTGATGAGATGCGGCGTGTTGTAGCGCGGATGCACTTTCGAGAAGAATTCCGGCAACAGGCCGTCGCGGCTCATCACGAAGAAGATGCGGGTCTGGCCGAACATCATCATCAGGATGACGGAGGGCAGGGCGAGGATCGCGGCGAGGCCGACGAGGTTGCCTATCTGCGGCCAGCCGATCTGGCGCAGCGACCAGGCCAGCGCCTCCTTCGAGCAGACGACCGCCTGATCGGCGATCGCGCCGCACTGGCTCGCCAGTTCGCGGCTGCCCGGTTCCAGCGCCTCCCCGCCGGAGCCGAAGACGGGCTGCGCGCCCACCGTGCCGATCACGCCCGCCGAAACGAGCAGGTAGAAGATGGTGCAGATGCCGAGGCTGCCGATCAGGCCGATCGGCATGTTGCGCTGCGGGTTCTTGGTTTCCTCGGCGGCGGTGGATACCGCGTCGAAGCCGACATAGGCGAAGAAGATGGACGCCGCCGCCGCCGAAATGCCGCTAAAGCCCAGCGGCGCGAAGGGTTCGAACTGCGCCATGTTCATCACCGGCACGGAAAGGGCGATGAAGGCGATGAGCGCGACGATCTTGATCGCCACCAGCACCGCGTTGACGGTCGCGCTTTCCTTGGTGCCGCGCACCAGCAGCATCGTGATAAGCCCGGCGATTACCATCGCGGGCAGGTTGATGAGGCCGCCATCGAACGGTCCGAGCGTCCAGGCGTCCGATATGTCCGTGCCCAGCGCATGTTCGACATAGCCGATCATATAGCCCGACCAGCCCACCGACACCGCGCCGGCCGCGACCGCATATTCCAGGATGAGCGCCCAGCCGACCATCCACGCGATCAACTCGCCCATCACCGCATAGCTGTAGGTGTAGGCAGAACCGGATACCGGCACCATCGACGCCATCTCGGCGTAACAGAGCGCGGCCACTGCGCAGACGAAACCGGCGATGATGAAGCTGATCATCATGCCGGGGCCAGCCTTTTGCGCGGCTTCGGCGGTGAGTACGAAAATGCCGGTGCCGATCACGGCGCCTATCCCCAGCATCGTCAGTTGGAAGGCGCCAAGCGATCGGGGTAGAGATTTCTTTTCCGCCGTCGCCAATATGGCGTCCAGCGGTTTGATGCGGCCAAAAATCATGCGGGGAACCCCTTTTGTCCATTTGGAGCGCGTCTTAGAACAGCGCGCCGTTATGGAAAAAGCAAATTATCGGCTAAAACAGGATGCGCAAGAACTCCTTTGCCCCCGGCTCTCCGCTTTTTCGGGCAGAGATGGCCCGGCAGCGCGGCCTTGGGTTCGTTCCATGCGCGCCTCCCCATCGACCGGGATCGCAGCGTGAGGCGTCAGGCGCGCCGCGCCAGCATCGGGCCAAGCGGCTGTCCGGCGAACAGATGGATGTGCAGATGCGCCACTTCCTGCCCGCCATGCGCGCCGATATTGGCAAGCAGGCGATAGCCCGGCTCCACATATCCGTTATCGCGCGCGATCTGGCCGACAGCGCGTATGAAGCCCGCGATCTCTGCCTCTGAGGCCTTGGCCGAGAAATCGTCCCAGCTTACATAGCGGCCCTTCGGGATGACGAGAATATGGGTGGGCGCCTGTGGATTGATATCGTGAAAGGCGAAGGCCCACTCATCCTCATAGACCTTGTTGCACGGAATCTCACCGCGCAGGATCTTCGCGAAGATATTGTCGTCGTCATAAGGAAGGGTGGGGTCGATCGCCATGATGGTCTCCGCTTTATTCTTGAGGACGGCTAGCCTTTTCCGCCAGCCCCGAAACGCCCTCTCGCCGATCCAGCTCGGCGCTTATGTCATTCCACGACAGGCCCATGTCGGCGAGCAGCACGGTCAGGTGGAAGAGCAGGTCCGCGCTCTCCTTGACCACTTCCTCCCGGTCGTCGGCCATGGCCGCGATCACGGTTTCGACGCCCTCTTCGCCCACCTTCTGCGCGATCTTGGCGCGGCCTTTCGCGGTCAGTTTCGCGACATAGGACGTGGCGGGGTCGGCGCCGCGGCGCGCGAGGATGGTCTGTTCGAGGCGGTCGAGGCTGTCGCGCATGATGGGCCTTTCTTCGCGCCCTCCACGGGCGAGGTCAAGTCAAGCTGGGTGTCGTCGTTCAGAGAACTGGCGTGCGCACCGGGATGCCTGCCGCCGAGAGCGCCGCGTGCGCCTCGCCGATCGTATGCTGGCCGAAATGGAAGATCGAGGCGGCGAGCACGGCGCTGGCATGGCCTTGCTGCACGCCCTCGACCAGATGATCGAGGGTGCCGACGCCGCCGCTCGCGATCACCGGCACGGTGACGGCATCGGCAATGGCGCGGGTAAGCTGGAGGTCATAGCCCTTTTTGGTGCCGTCGCCGTCCATCGAGGTGACGAGCAATTCGCCTGCGCCCAGCGCCGCGAGGCGCGCCGCATGTTCCAGCGCGTCGATGCCGGTCGCGCGCCTGCCGCCATGGGTGAAAATCTCCCAGCGCGGATTGCCTTGCGCATCCGGTTCGACCCGGCGCGCGTCCACGCTGGCGACGACGCACTGGCTGCCGAAGCGGTCGGCGATGTCGGCCACCACTTCCGGGCGGGAGACGGCGGCGCTGTTCACCGCCACCTTGTCCGCGCCCGCGAGCAGGAGCGCGCGCGCATCCTCTGCGCTGCGCACGCCGCCGCCGACGGTGACGGGCATGAAGCACACCTCCGCCGTGCGCCGAACCACGTCGATGATCGTGCCGCGCGCCTCATGGCTGGCGGTGATGTCGAGGAAGCAGAGTTCGTCCGCCCCCGCCGCGTCATAGAGCTTCGCCTGCTCGACCGGATCGCCCGCATCGCGCAGCTCGACGAAATTGACGCCCTTCACCACGCGGCCATTGGCTACGTCGAGGCAGGGGATGACGCGGACGCGTACGGTCATGTCTCTTCTCTTACTCCGCCGCCGCGATGGCGAGCGCGGCCGCGAGGTCGAGGCGGCCGTCATAGAGCGCGCGCCCGGTGATGACGCCCTCCACCCCGTCCTGCGCATGGAGCGCCAGCACACGGATATCGGAAATGCCCGCCACGCCGCCGCTGGCGATGACCGGAATCGACACGGAACGCGCAAGGTCCACCGTTGCCGTGACATTGCAGCCCTTGAGCAGCCCGTCGCGGCCTACATCGGTGAACAGCAGCGCGGCGACGCCCGCATCCTCGAAGCGTCGGGCGAGGTCGATGACTTCCATGTCGCTCTTTTCCGCCCAGCCGTCGGTCGCGACCATGCCGTCGCGCGCATCGACCGCGACGACGATGCCGCCGGGGAAGTCGCGCGCCGCGCCCTTGACGAATTCCGGGTCTTTCAGCGCCGCCGTGCCGATGACGAGGCGCGAGACGCCGAGGTCGAACCAGTGCTCCACCGCCTCGCGGTTGCGGATGCCGCCGCCCAGTTGCACATGGCCGGGGAAGGCGCGCACGATGCTCTCCACCGCCTCGCCATTCACTGCCTTGCCCGCGAAGCTGCCGTCGAGATCGACCACGTGCAGATGCTGCGCGCCCGCATCGGCGAACAGCAGCGCCTGCGCGGCGGGATCGTCGCCATAGACGGTCGCACGATCCATATCGCCTTCGGCCAGGCGCACGACCTGTCCACCCTTCAGGTCGATGGCGGGAAAAACGATGATGCTCATGGGGCGATGCTCATGGGTCAGGGCTTCCAGTCGAGAAAGCGGGAGAGGAAGGAAAGGCCATAGCGCTGGCTCTTTTCCGGGTGGAATTGCACGCCGATGATCGAATCGCGCGCGACGGCGGCGACGAGCGGCCCGCCATGGTCGGTGGTCGCGACGACATGCGCCGGGTCGGCGGCGTCGAAATGATAGCTGTGGAGGAAATAGGCCTCGCCTTCCTCGATCAGCGGATGCGGCGTCGCCGGGGTCACGCTGTTCCAGCCCATATGCGGAATCTTGATTGCGGGATCGGTGCGCTCGATCCGTCGCACCGTGCCGGGCACCCAGCCCAGCCCCTCATGCCGCCCGAATTCCTCGCCCGCATCGGCCAGCAACTGCATGCCGACGCAGATGCCGAGGAACGGCACCCCGCGCCTCCGGACCGCCTCGGCCATTGCCTCGATCACGCCGGGCAGCGCGGCGAGACCGTCGCGGCAGGAGCGAAAGGCGCCGACGCCGGGCAGGACGATGCGGTCGGCGCTTCGCACCACGTCCGGGTCCGCCGTTACCGAGACCTGCCCGGCTCCGGCCTTGACCAGCGCATTATGCACCGAATGGAGATTGCCCGCGCCATAATCGA
>CAYLKZ010000037.1:0-6026 GCA_964384275.1 uncultured Sphingobium sp.
ATCGCGCCTTGAAGTGATTGGGAAAAATGCCGCATGCAACGTCAACCTGTTGAAACAAGCGAGCTTCCGGCGGTGCCGGACCCCTCGCGACGGGGCTGCGCCCATCGCCTCTGCCTGACCGGCGGACAATAGGGTGCATGTCATGGCTAGCATCTGTGACACTTGGTAGCAACAGGCCCCCCTATTTTTTGTTCCTGCTTTCTTGCGGTAAGAGCTTCTCTTTAAGAAAAATGCGGCTATTCCAAATGCCGACCTTTATGTTTGCTTCTATGTTGAAAAGCGGAAAAACCGGCTCCATGCTGTCCTTCTTCGCGCTTGCGACCGCTTTTGTGGCGGCAGTGCTTATGGCGCTGCCGTCCTTGACTGGCGCGGGAAGCGCGCAGGCGCGCCAGCCGCGCCAGAGCCACAGCATAACCGTGCCTATCCCCGCCGCGACGGCGGACCGCAAGCTGCCGCCCGTTTCCGGTCCAGCCGACCGCGCCCGCCCGCTGGTGGTGATCGATCCCGGTCATGGCGGCCATGATCCGGGCGCGAGCAATGCGGATCATGGATTGCGTGAAAAGGATGTGACGCTGGCGCTGGCGAAGGCGGTGCGCGACCGCCTCGTCGCGCAGGGAAGGGTGCGCGTCGCGCTTACCCGGCAGGACGACAGCTATCTGAGCCTGCAAGAGCGCTACAGGCTGGCGCGGCAGCTGGGGGCGGACCTTTTCATTTCCATCCATGCCGATGCCGCCGATAACGCCGACGCGCATGGCGCGACGATCTACACCCTTTCCGAAACCGCGTCCGACCGCGAGGCTGCGCGCCTCGCGGCGCGGGAAAACCGCTCGGATATCGTCAACGGCGTGGCGATCGGCGAGCAGGCCGGTTCCGTCTCCTCGATTCTCATCGATCTGTCGCAGCGGCAGGCGATGACGCTTTCCAGCAATTTCGCGCAGCTGCTTTATCGCGAGGCCTCGCCCTTCATCCGCTTCCGCAGCCGCTACCATCATTTCGCCTCGCTGATCGTGCTGAAGGCGCCCGACATCCCCTCGGTCCTGTTCGAGGCGGGCTATATCACCAGCGCGCAGGATGCCGCGCAACTCGCTAGGCCGGAGGGCCGGGACAAGGTGGCGCAGGGAATAGCGCAGGCGGTCGGCGTCTATTTCGCGCGGCAGGCCCCGCCCTCCTGACCGGCGGCGGCAGGAAGGCGCACGCGCCCCATCGCGGAACTACTGGTCAAGGGCCTCATATTCTCCTAGAGCGAAGCCGTGATGGAGCAGAACGACAACGGATCGCCCCGACAGGAGCAATTCATCTATCGGATAACGCGGAAAGCCGGGAACGCCTGGAAGGGGTTGGCGGGGATCGCGCGCACGGGCTGGAAAACGCCGCTGGTGCGGCGCGGCCTTTATGCGCTGGGCGCGCTGGTGCTGGCTTTCGGCGCTTTCTGGCTGATCTTCGCCCGCGACCTGCCCGATGCCGCCGCGCTCGCCGATTATGAGCCCGCGCTGCCCAGCGTGGTGCGCGGCATCAATGGCGAGCCGATATACAGCTATGCGCGGGAACGGCGCGTGCAGCTGCAATATGACGATTATCCGCCGCTGCTCATCCGCGCCTATCTGGCGGCGGAAGACAAGACCTTCTTCTCGCATCATGGTGTCGACGTCACCGGCCTTGCGGGCGCGGTGTTCGACTATGTCAGCAAGATCGGCTCCGGCGCGCGGGCCAAGGGCGGTTCCACCATCACCCAGCAGGTGGCGAAGAACCTGCTGGTGGGCGATGCCTATTCGCCCACGCGCAAGATCAAGGAAATGCTGATCGCCTATCGCATGGAAAATGCGATGACGAAGCAGCAGATCCTCGAACTCTACCTCAATCAGATATTCCTCGGCCGCAATGCCTATGGCGTGCAGGCGGCCGCGCGCGCTTATTTCGGCAAGGATGTGGGCGACCTGAAGCTGCACGAGATCGCCTATCTGGCGATCCTGCCTAAAGGGCCGTCCAATTATCGCCCGGAAAGCAAAACCGGCCATGCCCGCGCGATCGATCGGCGCAACTGGGCGCTGGCCGCGATGCTGGAAAATGGCTGGATCAACCGCGCGCAATATGCCGAGGCGAGCGCGCAGCCGCTTGGCGCCATTCCGCCGGGCGGCTCCTCGCTGTTCGATCCGGGCGATGTGGCCTCGGGCGGCTATTATCTGGAGGAAGTGCGCCGCCGGATGATCGACGCTTTTGGGGAGACGGAGAAGGACGGCCCCGACAGCGTCTATTCGGGCGGCCTTTGGATTCGCACCCCCTATGATGCGCGCATCCAGAAATCGACGACCGCCGCGTTGCGCGCCGGGCTGTTGCGCTATGATGCGGGTCATGGCTGGTCGGGTCCGGTGGGTTCGCTGGAGATGGACGACAAATGGGCGCAGCGTCTGGCCGGGTCCGCGATCAGCATCGATTATGAGGACTGGAAGGTCGCGCTGGTGATCTCTCGCGATCGCGCCGCGGCGCGGATCGGCTTTCCCGATGGCGAAACCGGCACCTTGCCTGCCTCCTCGGCGCAGCTTGGATATCGCAAGACAGGCGGCCCCGCCTTCAATGCGATGAAGGCGGGCGACCTCATCGTCGTGAAGCCGATGGGCGGCGGCAGCTATGCCTTGCGCAACGTGCCCTCCATTTCGGGCGGCATGCTGGTGGAGGGCGTCCGCACAGCGCGCATCTACGCGATGCAGGGCGGCTTCGATTCGCGCCTGTCCTCCTATAACCGCGCGACGCAGGCGCAGCGTCAGCCCGGCTCCACGATCAAGCCCTTCGTTTATGCCTCCGCGCTCGACAACGGGATGACGCCCGCGACGATCATCGTCGATGGGCCTTTCTGCGTGTGGCAGTCCGCCCGCCTTGGCCAGAAATGCTTCCGCAATTTCGGCGGCGGCGGCGCGGGGCCGCAGACTATGCGCTGGGGCGTCGAGCAGTCGCGCAACCTGATGACGGTGCGCGCGGCCTCTCAGACCGGCATGGATCGCGTCGTGCGCACGATCAAGGCGATGGGCATCGGCGATTATCAGCCCTATCTTTCCTTCGCGCTGGGCGCGGGTGAAACCACCGTCGAAAAGATGGTCAATGCCTATGCGGCGCTCGCCAATCATGGCCGGTTGATGGAACCCAAGGTCGTCGATTTCGCGCAGGATCGCCATGGCAAGGTGATCTGGCCGAAGAACTGGCGCGCTTGCGGCGGCTGCAATGCGGCCGACTGGGACGGCAAGGCGATGCCGCGCTTCGCGCCCGAGGGGCGGCAGGCGATGGACGCGATGACCGCCTATCAGGTCGTCCACATCACCGAAGGCGTGATCCAGCGCGGCACCGCGACGGCGCTCGCGGACCTGCAACGCCCGCTCTTCGGCAAGACCGGCACTACCAACGGCCCCACCAATGTCTGGTTCGTCGGCGGTTCGCCGGATATCGTCGCGGGCGTTTATCTGGGCTTCGACACGCCTCGGTCGATGGGTGGTTATGCACAGGGCGGCCGCATCGCCGCGCCGATCTGGAAAGCGGCGATGGCGCCGATTCTGGAGGATATGCCGAAAACCCCGTTCGTCGCGCCGCCGGGCATCCGCATGGTGCGCATCGACCGCCGTTCCGGCAAGCGCGTTTATGCCGCCTGGCCGACCACCAATGACGCCAAGCCCGCGATCATCTGGGAAGCGTTCAAGCCAGAGACCGAACCGCGCCGCACCATCCGCAGCGAGGAAGTGGAAGCGCAGGAGAAGGCCGCCGCCAGCCGCAGGCAGGGCGGAGGTTCCGCCGCCAGCCGCGACAGCGACTTCTTGCAGCGCGAGGGCGGTATATATTAGGCGGATTGCAACAGGGGTCGCCGTTGCCGCCGGGCTGAGCATCTATTGGCCGGAGCAGGCGGCGCGAGCGGTTTGAACTATCCTCGTCGGCAGGCCCGGCGCGACTTTGTTTTGGAGAATGACCATGCGCGCAGAAGCGCAAGCCTATGTTGATCGGATCGATGCGGCGCTCGGCCTGCTCCGGCGCTTCCTCGACTGGGACCGCGCGTTGCGCCGTCTCGATGAGTTGAACGCCCGGGTCGAGGATCCGACGCTCTGGAACGATCAGAAGCAGGCGCAGGAGGTGATGCGCGAGCGCACCCGCCTCGACGCTGCCATCTCCGCGACTCGCGCGATCGAAACGGAGAAGAACGACACCGCCGAGCTGATCGAGATGGCCGATGCCGAGGGCGACACCGCGCTGGGCGACGAAGCGGTGGCCTCGCTCGCTCAGCTTGCCGACAAGGCGGACGACGCGAAAATCAAGGCGCTGCTCGCTGGCGAGGCGGACGGTTCCGACACTTATCTCGAAATCCATGCGGGCGCGGGCGGCACGGAGAGTCAGGACTGGGCCGAAATGCTCCAGCGCATGTATCAGCGCTGGGCGGAAAAGCGCGGCTATAAGGTCGAGCTGGTCGATTATCAGGCGGGCGAGCAGGCAGGCATCAAATCCGCGACGCTGCTCATCAAGGGCGAAAACGCCTATGGCTATGCCAAGACGGAGAGCGGCGTGCACCGGCTCGTGCGCATCTCGCCCTATGACAGCTCCGCGCGGCGGCACACCAGCTTCTCGTCGGTCTGGGTCTATCCGGTGATCGACGACAATATCGATATCGAGATCAACCCCGCCGACCTCAAGGTAGATACCTATCGCGCTTCGGGCGCGGGCGGGCAGCACGTCAACACCACCGACTCGGCGGTGCGCATCACCCATGTTCCCAGCGGCATCATCGTCGCCTGCCAGAACGACCGATCGCAGCACAAGAACCGCGCGACCGCGATGAACATGCTGAAGGCGCGCCTTTACGAGAAGGAACTGGCGGAACGCGAAGCGGCGGCCAGCGGCGAATATCAGGCCAAGACCGAGATCGGCTGGGGCCACCAGATCCGCTCCTATGTGCTCCAGCCCTATCAGATGGTGAAGGATCTGCGCACCGGCATCGTTTCGACTGCGCCTGACGATGTGCTCGACGGCGCCCTCGATCCCTATATGGCGGCCGCGCTCTCCCAGCGCGTGACCGGCGAGAAGGTCGAGGTGGAGGACGTCGATTGATAAGGCGGCCGGGGCCGCGCGCGGGGGCGTTCGCGTTCGCCGGGGCGGCCCTTCTGCTGCTCGTTTCCTGCGATGCGCTGCGCGGGGGCGGGGACGAGCAAGATAGCGGCAGGCGCCCGAGCGCGGCGGATTTTCCGCGCGCCGACCGGCCCGTCGCGCCTGTCGTCTCCACCCGCTATGCGAGCGAGGAGGCGCGCGACAAGCTTAACGAAGCCAATGACATCATGGACCGGGCGGGCATCCGGCCCGGCATGACCATCGCCGATATCGGCGCGGGCGAGGGCTATTATACCGTCCGTCTCGCGGCCCGTGTCGGCTCCCATGGGCGGGTGTTGGCGCAGGATATCATGGCCGAGGTGATCGAGGCGCTGAGCCGCCGCATCACCCGCGAGAATCTGGATAATGTCAGTGTGAAGCTCGGCACACCGGACGATCCCAAATTGCCGCCGGGCAGTTTCGACCGCATCATGATGGTGCATATGTATCATGAGATAGAGGAACCCTATGCGTTCCTCTGGAACATGCGCCCGGCGCTGAAACGCGACGGCGAGGTGATCGTCGTCGATTCGATGCGGCCTGTCGAGCAGCACGGCACGCCGCCCAAATTGCTGATCTGCGAATTTGCCGCCATCGGCTATCAGCTGATCGATCTTGTCCAGCGACCTTCGGCGGGGGGCTATGTCGCCCGTTTCCGGACGACGGGCGCGCGGCCGGAGCCTGCCGACATCATACCCTGCGCGATTGCGCGCTCCTGACCTGAATCGCCTGTCCGGCCAGAAGCCGGAGCCGGACCCGGATCAGGTGACCAGCGAATTCTTGATCGAACAGGCTGCGGGGCCAAGGATCACGATGAACAGCGTCGGCAGAATGAACAGGATGAGCGGCACCGTCATGATCGCGGGCAGGCGCGCTGCCTTTTCTTCCGCCTTCATCATGCGCTCATGCCGGAA
>CAYLKZ010000037.1:6126-28948 GCA_964384275.1 uncultured Sphingobium sp.
GCGCCGAAGCGCTTGAAGTCGCTCCATTCCGGAAAGATGTTGATGCCGTAGATCAGCAGCGCGGCGAGGCCGCCGCCGACGATGGGCAGGATCAGGCGGCCGAAGATCACCGCGACGGCAAGATCCTTGGAGCGGATGCCTGCCTGCGCCAGTTTCTTCTGCGCGACCTGCACCTGGTCGTCCTGCAACACCTGAAGCTTCTGCAACAGCGAGCGCATGAAATCGGTGCTCTCGCGCTGGTGCACCAGTTTCGCGCGGCGCTTGGAGGCAGGCGTGGTGATGCCCGCCTTCAACTGCTCGCGCCGCTCGTTCAGCGCCTTGACGCGCTTGGCCATCGGGTTGCGCACGGTCATCGCTGCATAAAGGGCGACGAGCACCGCGAAGGTGGCGAGCGCCGCCATCAGCGTGGCGAGATCGGCGGCGGTCAGGCCGAACATGGTGGAACCGTGCATCGCGTCAAACCTCGAAATTGATCATCTGGGCCATGATGAATACGCCGATACTCATCCAGCACATGCCGCCCAGTCCGACGACCTGCATCAGGCTAAGGCCGAACAGCCCGTCCGGATCCGTTGTGAAAAAGGACGCCATATAGGAAAAGTTGAGCCAGCTGATCAGCGCAAACACGACGAAGGGCAGCGCGCCCAATATCCATGCCGACGCTTTGGCTTCGGACGACATCGCCCGGATTTTCAGCTTCATCTGCGCGCGCTGGCGCAGCACATTGGCAAGGTTGGCGAGCGTTTCGGCAAGGTTGCCGCCGGTCTCGCGCTGGATGTTGAGCGTGATGCAGAAGAACTGGATTTCCGCCGTGCCGAGCCGCTCCGCGGTTTCGGAAAGTGCCTGATCCATCGTCTTGCCGATCTTTATCCGCTCCGTCACGAGGCGGAATTCCTCGCCCACCGGCCCGGGAACCTCGGTCGAAACCACAGAGAGCGTCTCGGCGATCGGCAGGCCGGAGCGCAGGCCGCGCACCATCAATTCCAGCGCTTCGGGAAAGTGGGAGGTGAATTTGAGGATGCGCCGGCTGATCAGCTTGCCGACATAATAATGCGGCGCGCCCAGCCCGACCGCAGTGCCGACGAACAGCGCGGTAATCGGCGACCAGCCCCGGATGAGACCGAGGGCGAGGATGCCGACGGTTATGCCGCCGCAGGCGATCATATACTGGTTCAGCGTCCATTTTTTGCCGGTCATGCGCAGCCGTTTGACCAGATTATCCGGGTTGGGGATCAGCGAGGCCAGCGCACTGGCTTCCGGCCGGGCGGTCGCGATCGCCTTGCGGATGCGCGCCTCCATCTGGTTTTCGTTCGACCCGTTGTGACGGGCGATGGCCGCCGCGAGGCGGCGCGATTGCGCCTTGCCCGAGGACGGGCCCGAAAAGGCGAGCGCCAGCAGCATTATGATGCCGCCGAGCAGAAGCAGAAGAAGGAGCAGCTTGGGGTCCATCATGACGTCGCCTTTTCGCGGTTACTGCTTTTCCTTGACGGGGGCGGCATCCTTCTTCGCCCTCTTGGGTAGCAGGCCCTTGAAATCGCCGATCTTGCCGAGCAGCGACGTACCCGCCTTGCCCGCGCCTTCGGCATCGGAAAGGTCGAGAATCTGCGACGGAATCGTGGAGAAGGCCTGACCGAGCTTGTTGGCCTTGGCGACTTCAGCCAGCGATTTTCCGAGCTTGGCGGCCTGCGCGGCCATGCGCATGTCGCAGGGCAGCATGACGTCGATCTTGTGTTCGATCGACTGTTCGAAATCCTTGCGCGAGATTTCCAGCGAATTGGGCTGCACCTTGTTGGCGACGACCAGCACCTTGGCATGGGGCGCATTGGCCTTCAGCCAGGAAAGGGTGCGGATCGTGTCGCGCGCGGCCGCCAGCGTGATCTCCGTGACGATGGTGATGGCCTGAAAATCGGCCATCAGCTGCGGGAACTGGATCAGCATGTGGCGCGGCAGGTCTACGACGCAACATTCGAAAGCGGTCCGGAATTCCTCCAGCAGATGGTGGAACGCGCCGCCATCGGTCAGCATCGGCTGGCTGATCGGCGCTTCGGCCGACAGGATGGCGAGCTTTTCCGACGCGCGGACCATGGCGCGCTCAATGAACAGGCCGTCGATGCGGCTGGGGTTTTCGATCGCGTCGATCAGGCCGCGGCCCGGCTCCAGATCGAGCGTGAGCGCGTTGGTGCCGAAATGCAGATCGAGATCGAGCAGCGCGGTGGAGCGCCCGGCCTTCTCGCTCATCAACCAGGCGAGCGAGGTCGCGAAGGTGGAAGCGCCCACGCCGCCGCGCGTGCCGATGACGGCGGTGGCGACATGCGGTCGGGCTTCAGCCACGTCATTGCGCGGCGCCATGAAGGAAGCCTGCGCGTTGACCAACGCGTCACGCGCATGATCGATATTGAGCGGCTTCAGCAGATAATCCTGAATCCCGCTCGCCACGAGGTCGCGATAGAGGCGGACATCGTTGATCTGGCCCGCCGCGATGACGATGGTGCCGGGTTCGCACACTTCGGCAAGGCTGTTGATGTCGCCCAGCGGATCGCTCGATTCGGCCATGTCGACGAACAGAATGTGCGGGCTGGCGCTGACCGAGAGCGACTGGATCGCATTGCGCATCCCACCCTTGTAGATGCGTTCGGACGCCCAGCCCATTTCGGTCGCGAGGGATTGGAGGAGGCTGACACTGGCGTCGTCGCAGGCAAAGGCCTGGAACATGTCGCGCGCATTGCCCATGCCCGGTTTCCAAGGAGCGTTCATGATCAATTGCCTCCTGCGCTGATGGTCTTCAGGCCGCCCGCGCCGGTGGGTGTCGCCTTGCGATAGGTTTCGATCGCCCGGTTCGACGTGTCGGTCCGCAGCGGGCTGTTGCTGGTTTCGCCTCGCACCAGATCCTCCGGATTGGCCACCATCGCGGCGAGGTTGCTGTTGACGCCGCAGCCATAGTTGGAGGAGGTGCCGCCCACCATGTCGCTCTCCTGCCGGGTGCTCCAGTTCGGGCAACCCGGCACCGAGGCGACGGCGCGGCGCAGAATGAGGCGTATCGCGCCCGGCGGGGGGGTGCCGGCAGCGGCCGAGTCGTCGGCGCCGACCAGCAGGCCGCGTCGGCCTAGCACTTCGGCAATATCCTTCTGGAAGGAAAGCGGAATTGCCGCCCCGGCGGTGGCGAACGCCACCTTGTCGCCATAGGCGACGCCGAGCGAATCGAGCCAGCCGGAAAGGCGCGCTTGCTCCGTCGGAGAAAGCTCCGATCCATCGAGCCGCACGTCATAGACGAAGCTGGTGTAGCTGACGACCGGCTGGTGGATCGATTCGACGCTGGTGTTATAGCTGCTCTCTCCGCCGCAGGCAGCGAGCGGAAGGGCGGCGGCGGCCAGCAGGCCCGCGCGCAGGGCGGTTTGGATAAGGGCGCGGGGGCCGACGCCGGAAAATTCATGGGTCATCGCTGCGGTCCTTCCCGTCAGAAAGTGAAGCCCGGACCGATGCTCGAAGCGTCGGCCGATTGGGTCTGCTTGGTCTTGCGGTCGCCCCGCCGCTCCTGCGTCGTGGCCTGCGGTTGCAGGGCCGCGCCCGTGTCAGCGGGGTTCTCGACCGGCGCGGACGGCGCCACCGAGGGCATATATCCCTTCCGACCGCTCACCCCATTGGCGCCCTGCTGAAGCAGCAGGCCCTGAAGCGGGGTCGCGTTGCGATAGCCGTCGGTCGGCAGATGCACTTCATTGGCGTTCATCGGCTTGACCAGATAGGGGGTGACGACGATCACCAGCTCGGTTTCGTCACGCTGATATTTGCGCGACTTGAACAGGCTGCCGAGAATGGGCAGGTCGCCCAGGCCGGGAACCTTGTCGATATTATTGGAGGTGCCGTTATTGAGCAGCCCCGCGATCATGAACGCCTGACCGGAGCCCAACTCCACTGTCGTTTCGGCGCTGCGGCTCTTGAGCGCGGGCACGTCCGAATTGATCGAGAAGTCGAGCGAGGAGACGGTCGGGCGCACACGCAGCGAGATGCGGCCATCGTCCAGCACCGTGGGGGTGAAGGCAAGCTGCACGCCATATTGCTTGAACTGGATGCTGTTGCCCTGATTGCCGTTCGACACCGTATAGGGATATTCGCCACCGGCGAGGAAGCTCGCCGTCTCGCCGGAAAGCGAGGTCAGATTCGGCTGGGCGAGGGTGCTGGCAAGACCGCTGGTTTCAGCGAAGTCGAGCGCGCCCGCCACATCCATGCCGAACATCTTGGCGACGAAGCCCAGAGTCGTGCGGCTGTCGGAAGGCTGGGTGAAGGTGAAGCTGCGGGTGATGTTGCCCGCCGCCCCGCCGACAGCGCCGTTGTCGGTGATCGCGCCGCGCGTCGAGCGGCCGATATAGCCGGAAAAGCTGCCCGCGCCGGTGCCCAGACCCGTGATATTGGTGCCGATCTGGTGAATGAGATTGCGGCTCACTTCGGCGAACTTCACTTGCAGATTGACCTGAAGCGGCGTCGCGGTGCGCAGGCGGCTGACCACGGTGACTTCGACGTTGGGACTGTTGGCGAAGGCCTTCACCAGCCGTTCCGCCTCTGCCGCGTCTTCCGGCGATTTGACGGTGCCGGTCAGCAGATAGAGGCCGTTCATCTTCGATACGGTGATGTCCGCGTCGGGCATGGCGAGCTTCAGCATCTGATCGATGCCGGTGATGTTGTTCCCTACCCGAATCAATGCGGAATAGAGCGTCTTGCCTCCCGCTGAAGTGACCGTGACGGCGGTTTCGCCGGGGCCTTTGGCCAGAATATAGAGTTGGTTCTGAGAGCGGACATAGACATCGGCGACGCGCGGATCGGCAATGACGACATCGCTCATCTGACCGGGCAGATTGACGGTCCGGCTGGCGCCGACTGACATCAGGATGAGGTTGCCATCCTGAGCGGGAGCGGCGGCGACCGGCTGGCCGGGCAGGAACAGCGAGCCCGCGGTGAGGGCGGTGGCGCCCAGGGCAAAGACCGCCTGACGGATCAGAGAGGTGGTGCTCTTCATTTTATTTCCCCTTCAGCTCGACCGCCTGCACGGCAGTGCCACGGGCAACTTTCACGACCGGACCTTGCGGCAGCCCTTCGGGTTGCTTGCGCTGCGGCATGGTGCGGCGTTCGAAGCGCGAAACGTCAGCGCCGGTCGAATAGGTGATGCGGCCGTCTTCCGGACGCTGGGCGATACGGGCGAGCGCCTGCTTTTCCGCCGCCGGATCATTGGACAGGGCGACATCGCCATTGGCGATGGCCGCGTCCAGATCCTGCGAGGTGTCAGCCAGCGACCGCAGCGCGAGCGACAGGCCGCCCACGGTCTGGGCCACCGCGATCTTTTCCGCGATCTTGGGCGTCACTTCCAGCGTGACGTTGGAATAAGTGCGCACATCGGGCTTGCCCTGCTCGTCCATCGCATTGGTGCGCTGGTCGGTGGCGAGCACGCGCAGGTTGCGCACGACGGTCTGGGCGACCTTCAGCGAACTGTCGTCGCTTTCGCCGGTGATGGTCTGGGTGACGAGCACGTCGACGCGATCGCCGGGGAAGATGAACCCCGCAACCGAGTTCTGCACCGACACCGGCACCGTGACCGCGCGCATGCCGGCGCCCAGTGCGGCTGCCAGGAAACCTCGCTCGCCCGGCTGGATCAGCGCGCCCAGCGTGACGGGCTGGCCAGCGGTGATCGCGTTGCGCACGACGGTGCCTTGCAGGCTTTGCGGATTGGCCTTGCCCTTCAGATAATAGGCTTCCTCGACCAGTTCCTTGGGCCAGGGCTGAAAGCGGAAGGCATCCTCGGTGATGATGGTGCCGACCGGCAGCGCCTTGGTCGCGACCAGAACCTGCGGCCCGTTCTCCTGTTCGGGAACGGAAGCGGCGGTGGCTTGCGGAGCGCTGCTGCTTTCGGCGTTAAACATCGATCGAGCCATCAGCGCAGCAGCAATCGCTATGACGAGGGCACCGGCCAGCAATACTGCTTTTCTCACATCCATGACGAATCTCGTTCTCCAAAACGGGGAAATCGGGCTTTAGGGGGCCGACTATTATCCAAACTGGTAAATAATCCGTTCACCGACGATCCACATGGCCGCCAACGAGATGGCGACTCCATAGGGGACCTGCGGATTTCCGGTCTTTTTGCTAAGGCGATGGTGGGCCAGCGTGACGAGGGTGACGAGGCCGCCCGCCATCGCCATCACCACCAGCAGCAGGCTAAGAGCCTGCCACGGGAACCAGAGCGCGAGCGCCGCGAGCAGCTTCACATCGCCGCCGCCCATCATGCCGATCGCGAAGAGCAGGGCGAAGGCGCAGAATATGCCGATCCCCAACGCCAGTTGCAGCGCCATGCCGGGCCAGACGGGCAGGCCGCAGGCCAGCCAGTAGAGCGGCGCGATGAGCGCTATGACGAGGTTGAGGCGATTGGAAATGATCCGCGACCTGATATCGGTGACGGCTGCGGCAATCAGCAGGCAGGCCAGCAGGCCCAGTAGTGCGATTCGGATAAATTCCCCACTCATGGCCAGTGGGTCTAGACGGAAGCCTTTACCATTCCGTAAACCGCTCGTTAATATGACTCCGTTCTTCCCCCCGCTGCTGCCGGATGACGCCGTGACCTTCCGACAAGCGGGGGACGGATGGCCGCTGCGCAGCGCGTGCTTCGATCCGCCCGCAGGCGTGGCGGGGCGCGGCAGCCTGCTCTTCCTGAGCGGCCGGGCCGACCATATCGAGAAATATACCGAGACGATGCGCGACTGGGCGGCGCGGGGCTGGGCGGTCGAGAGCTTCGACTGGCGCGGGCAGGGCGGGTCGGGCCGGATTGTGGAGCATGCGCCGATGCTCGGCCATATCGCCGATTTCGAGCAGTGGCTGGCCGATCTGGAGCATTATGCCGCCCGCTGGCGCGTGCGCATGCCGGGGCCGCATGTGATAATCGGCCATTCCATGGGCGGCCATTTGCTGTTGCGGTCGCTGGCCGAAGGGCGAGTCGCGGCGGATGCGGCGGTGCTGGTCGCACCGATGATCGATCTGGTCGCGGGCGGCCTGCCCCATGGCGCGGCGCGCCGGATCGCTGATCTTTTCTGCTCGCTCGGTTTCGTCGAACGCCCGCTCTGGCCGGAACGCAGCCGCACGCCGGAGAGGGAGACGGCGTTGCAGGGCAGGCTGACCCATAGCCCGGAGCGATTCGCGCAGGAACGCGAGGCGCGCCTCGCCCGGCCCGATCTCGCCATGGACGCGCCGAGTTGGGGCTGGTTGCGCGCGGCCTATCAGTCGATCGAGCGTCTGCAAGCGCCGCGCCTGGTCGAAACCGTGGAGACCCCTGTGCTCATCCTCGCCAGTCGCGCCGACCGGCTGGTTGCCGCCTCCGCCATCGAGGCGTTGGCGCGGCGCTTGCCACAGGGGCAGGCGCATTTTTATGGGGCCGAAGCCGCGCATGAGATATTGCGCGAGGCCGATCCGGTGCGCAATGACGCGCTGGCGCGCATCGACGCGTTTCTGGACGAAGCAGCCCCGCCCCCATCGGCGGCGGCGGAAAGGCGGCGATGAACGACATTGACGGCAGCAGCTATGATGCGGTGATTATCGGCGCGGGCATAGCGGGCGCGAGTCTGGGCGCGGAGCTGGCCGCCCATATGTCGGTGCTGCTGGTCGAGATGGAGGATCAGCCCGGCTATCATGCGACGGGCCGCTCGGTCGCCTTCTGGTCGGAAAGCTATGGCGGCCCGGCCATTCGCCCGCTTACCTGCGCGTCCCATGCCTTTCTCGACCGGCCCGATGCGAGCTTCGCGGCGGAGGGCTTTCTGCGTCCCCGCGGGGGCATCCATATCGGCCGGGCAGAGGATGCGCCGCTGCGGGAGGCGATGATCGCCCAATTCGGTGACGATGGCCTGTTCGACCGACTCGGCGAGGAGGAGATGCGCGCCGCTGTCCCCGGCCTGCGGGAAGGCTGGACGACGGGGCTGGCGGAGGCGAGCCTGCGAGATATCGATATCGGCGCGCTGCATGGCGCTTATCTCTCCTGCCTGCGACGGCGCGGCGGGGCGCTGGCGGCGGGGTGCCGGTTCGAGGGCGCGGCGCCGTTGGGCGAAGGGGACGAAGCGGGCTGGGCGGTGCGCCTCTCCACGGGCACCGTCCGCGCGGGCGTGCTGGTGAACGCGGCGGGGGCGTGGGCCGATCCGGTGGCGCAGGCGTCGGGCGTGCGCCCGCTCGGCATAGCTCCGCTGCGGCGGACGGTGGTGCAGTTGCGCGTGGAGCCGGAGGCGCCCGATACCCTGCCGCTGGTGCTGGACCTTGCCGGGCGTTTCTATTTCAAGCCGGTGGGCGGCGGGCGCATCTGGCTGACCCCGCATGACGAGCACCCCTCGCCGCCGCTCGACGCCGCGCCGGAGGAGATCGATGTCGCGATCGCGATCGACCGGCTGCAATCGGCAGTTGATTGGCGGGTCGCGGCGGTCGAGCGGCGCTGGGCGGGGCTGCGCAGTTTCGCGCCGGACCGCAGGCCGGTCTATGGCCGCGACCCGGATTGCCCCGCCTTCTTCTGGTTCGCGGGGCAGGGCGGCTTCGGCATCCAGACGGCGCCCGCCGCCGCGCGCCTTGCCTGCGCTCTGCTCACCGGCGGCTCGGCAGAGCCTATGACGGAGGGACTGGATGCGGACCTTTACGCGCCGGACAGGCTGCGCTGACCTGCGCTTTTCGGTCGGCCTTCAGTCGTCATAGCCGAGCTGGGCGCGCATATCGATGGCATCGATGATCTTCGCCCCGCCCATGAACACCGCGCCGGTGCAGCACAGCGCCAGCATCTTGCCGGGCCAGCCGGGATAATGCTGGAGATAGACCATACCCCGCTCCGCCGAACCTAGCGCCAGCGCATAGATGATCGCAAATGCCTCGAACTTCGTCTTGATGACGAAGAGTCGGCCGAATTTGCGGGCAAATCTGGTTAGCATTTGCTTAAACTAGCAGTGCGCGCCGTGCTTCCGCAAATCGGTTAACCATGAATGATCGCGTCTGCGGTTGCCCGGATCATAAAGTAGCGGGCAGGTCCATATGCGCGATCAGCGCCGTCCGCGCCCGCTCGATATCGGCAATGAGGGTGGGGTTGGCCAGCTCGGCCGGGTCGATGCTCTCCGGCCAATGCCGCGCGACCAGCGCCGCCAGCGCATCGAGCTTCGCCTCATCGATGAGGAAGCGCGGATCGATCCGCTCCGGATCGGCGACGACGCGCAGCCGCAGGCAGGCCGGGCCGCCACCATTGGCCATGGACTGCTTCACATCGACCGGAACGACCCGGCGGACAGGGCCATTGCCCGCGATCAGCCGGTCGAGCCAAGCCGCCGTGCTGGCCGTCTCGGTGCACTCGGTGGGGACGATCAGCGCCATGCCTTCCTCGCCCGGCAGCGTGACGAGCTGCGCGTTGAACAAATAGCTGCTGATGGCATCGGCCAGCGGCACGTCCTGCTCGGGCACCTCGATGAACACCGCCTCGGGCAGCCGCGCCCGCACCGCGTCGAACAGCGCGTCGCGATCCGCGAAGGCGCGCTCATGGGCGAGCAGCACCGGGCCATTGGCGACGGCGACCACATCATTGTGAAAGGCGCCCGCCGCGATTGCTTCCGCCGACTGCTCGATGAAAAGCGTGCGGTCGGGCGAGAGGCCATGGGCGCGGGCGATTGCCTTGCCCGCCTCTATATGCTGGCGCGCGGGGAAAGGCCCCCCGGCGCGGCCATGGACGAATATCTCCACGCCCGGCCGGTCATGCGCGGGGGCGAGGCGCATATGATTGGCGGCCCCCTCGTCGCCGAAGGGCGGCGGCACAGGGCCGTGCACGGCAAAAGCCTGCTTGTCGGCGAAGGCGAGTCGCAGCTGGCGCAGCATATGGGGCCATTCATGGCTGCGATGCGGCATCGTCACCAGATTGGCGACGGTGAGGTGGCAGCGCCCGTCCGCCGTATCGGGCGCGGGAGAGACGGTTGCCGCATTGGCCGCCCACATTGACGAAGCAGACAGCGCGGCCGCGCGGATATGCGCCTCCGCCCCGGCGATATCGGTGTGCAGGCTTTCCAGCCAGCGATGGTCGGGGCGCGGCTGGGGCAGGAACATCCCTTGCGCAAGGCCGAGCGCGAGATTGGCGCGCATCTTGTCGATGCCCTGCAACGCCGCCGCACGCGGGCGGGAGAGCGCGCCTGCATGGCTGGTCGAGGCGAGATTGCCGGGGCTGAGGCCCGCATAATTGTGGCTGGGGCCGACAAGGCCGTCGAAATTGATCTCGCGCACGGCCATGGCGCTCAGCGCTCCGTCACCAGCACGTCGTCCTCGCTCAGCAGGCCCAGCAGCTCCGCCGATTGCTCGTCGAGCCACGCGCCGCCATATTGGTCCGGCTGCATCCGCCCATAGGCGCAGCGGAAGTCGCCCAGCCGCCCGGTCGCGACCATCATCGGCGTTCCCTGCTCCCCATGCGTGCCGCGATAGCGCATCTGGTGCGCCTTCGACACGGTCCGCAGATTGTCGATCTTGCCCAGCATGGTCGGGCCGCCGTCGAATATGTCGATATAGCCATTATATTTGAAGCCCTCGGTCTCCAGCATCCGCATTGCCGCGCGGCCATTGGGATGGGGACGGCCGATCACCGAGCGCGCCTGCTCCGACAGCATCTCGACATAGATCGGCGTCTTGGGCATCAGGTCGGCGATGAACTGATTGCCGTGGAGCGCGTTGAAGGCGTCGGCTTCCTGAAAGCTCATGCCGAAGAAGCGTCCGGCAAGGCCATCCCAGAAGGGCGAGCTGCCCGCTTCGTCGATCACCCCGCGCAATTCGGCGAGGATGCGCTCACCGAAGCGGGCGCGGTGCTGGCGGATATAGAGGTAGCGGCTGCGGGCGAGCAGCAGCCCCAGCCCTTCGGCGCGCTCGCGCGGGTGGAGGAACAGGCCGCCCACCTCAGTCGCGCCCTCCAGATCGGTGGTGAGCGAGAGCAGTTGCGCGCGGAAGGTGCGGTTCAGTTCCCGGCTATGCTGGGTGAGCGTGCCGATGCGGTAGGAATAAAAGGGCGCCGTCGCGCCGACCTGGCTGAAAATCTGACAGGTGCCGCGTATCTGCCCGGTCTCCCGGTTTTCCAGCACGAAGAGGACGACATCGTCCCCGATCTCATCCTCCGGGCGGGCGAGCGATGCCATGGAGCGCTCCAGCTTGGCCGACAGCGCGCCCCGGTCGGCGGGCAGATTGGTGAAGCCGCCCCCTGTCACCTTCGCCATGTCGTAGAGCGCCTGCAAATCCTCTGGCCGTGCGGTGCGGACGATAAACTTCATGCCCCGTTCCTCCTCCAAGAGCTGCCTTGCGCCAGCCGGGCCAGCACGAGCGCGGAAAGGCGCGCCCGCTCCGCCAGGCTTTCGACCAGCAGAAATTCCTCCGCGCTGTGAATGGCCCCGCCGCGCGCGCCCATCGTGTCCACGACCGGCACGCCGCAGGCCGTGATATTGTTGCCATCGCACACGCCGCCGGTGTCGCGCCATCCGACAGTAAGGCCGAGATCGGCGCCTGCCTGCTCCACCAGCGTCGTCAGGCGGCGCGCTTTGTCGTCCAGCACCTTGGGCGGGCGATTGAAGCCGCCATGAACATGGACGCCGACGCGGTGCGCGGCAGCGACCTCGGCCGTGATGGCGTCGATCAATGCCTGCGCCTGCGCCTGCATCGCAGCATCGCGAGGGCGGACATTGACGCGCAATATCGCCTTGTCCGGCACCATATTATTGGGCGCGCCGCCGTCGATCCGCGCCGGGTTGCAGGGCAGGCCGATCGTCTTTGCCCGTTCGGCGAGGCGGAGCGCGATATCGGCGGCGGCGAGCAGCGCATTGCGGCCATCCTCGGGATTGCGTCCTGCATGGGCGCTGATGCCGGTGACGATGATCGCGAAATTGCCGCTGCCCGCCCGCGCACCCGCCATGGTGCCGTCGGCGAGCGCCGGTTCATAGGTAAGCGCGGCGATCTTGCCTCGCGCCGCCTGCGCGATCAGCGGCGCGGAGGAGAGGCTGCCTGTTTCCTCGTCGCTGTTTATCAGCACATCATAGCCGATCAGCGGCGCGAAGGCGCTGCCCTCCAGCGCCCGAAGCGCGGCGAGCAGGATGGCGAGGCCGCCCTTCATATCGGCGACGCCGGGGCCGCCCAGCACGCCCTCTGCCCGCCATGCGAGCGTCTGGAACGGATGATCGGCGGCAAAGACCGTGTCCATATGCCCGGTCAGCAGCACCCGGCGCTCCGCCTCGGGGCGGACGCGCAGCAGCAGGTGCCGGCCAGTCGCGTTGCGCTTCACCTCCCCTGCCGCATCCACGCTTTCCACAAGCGCGCCCTCGATCAGCTGCACTTCCCCCGGCAGCACCGAAAAGGCGTCGGCCAGCAGTGCCGCCATCGCCCCCAGCCCGGCGAGATTATCGGAACCGCTGTTGACGGCCGCCCAGCGCAGCACCTGATCGAGCATCGGCGCCGCGCCTGCCAGATCGAGCATTATCCGTTCAGCGGGGGACAGAGCGGTCATGGCCCATCATGACCCAGCAGCGCGCCGCTGCCAAGGGCCGGACCGCTTTTCGTCCGCCGCGATTTCCGGAACGCCGGGCGGGGGCCGCCTGCCCCGCAATCGCCCTAGAAATCGTAGATCAGCGTCACCTTGCTGGTGGTGTCGAATGCCCGGTCGACCAGCTTGGAACCGGATTCATATTGCATATTATAGGAGAGGCGCGCCGACAGTTTCGAAACGATGCGCGCATCGAGCGCGGTCCGGGCGGTGACGCTCTGGGTATCGCTTTCCGCATAGGCGGAGGCGATCTGTTGCAGCGATAGGGTCGGCGTGAGCGCCCAGCGGAAATTCAGCGACGAACGGGCGCCGAATTTCGTTTCCGCGCCGTCATCGACATAGGCGACCTCGCGCAGCGACGGGCCGAGCGTGGTGGACAGCTTCACCCTGTCACTGGAAAGGATCGTATAACCGATGCCGACCGAGCCGGTGTAGCGGTGGGTATAGCCCACGATCGGATCGCGCTCATATTGGGCGAGGCCGTAGAGGAAATTACGGGCATCGAAATTATAGGTCGGGCTGTAGGAGGCGAGGATGCGTTCCACCGATTTCCGGCCATTGGCCTCGCGATAATCGGCATTGGCGATCAGCGCATGGGTCCATCTCAGCCCCTTGCGCGTCGCCGCCATCGAAGTGCTGATGCCGAACTCGCTGGTGGAGCCGGTGGAGCGGAAGCCGCCCAGCTCGATCTTGCCGTCCCACAGGTCGAAGGCGCCCGCCGTCTCTATCTCCTCCCGCCGCATTTCCTCGGCATGGGCGTGATATTGGTTGACCATCGCCTGAATTTCCGAGGCCGCCTGCGGATTGGCGCTGATCGCATATTTGGCGACGGTCGCGATCTCGACGCTATTGCCGCTTTCCAGCGCTTCGGCCAGCATGCGCCGGACAGCTTCAGGCAGCGCGGGCTCGGGTTTTTCCTCGGGCGTGGGGGCGGCTACACGGGAAGGCGCTGCTTGCGTTTGCGGCACGGCGGGGGGAGGGTAGATCGGCTCCTGAGCAAGCGCAGGCGTGACGATTGCGGTCGCCGCGACACCGGCGAGGGACGATATCCATCGGAGCATGGGCGCGTGTCTAGCGGCTTGCCCCAAGGCGGCACAAGAGGCGAGGTGCGCCCAGCCGCGCCAAATCAGATGAGATGTTGGAATTCCTGCACCAGATCCCGGTAGAGCTTCTTTTTGAACGGGACGATCAGCTCCGGCAGCTCTTCGGGCGTGACCCAGCGCCAGTCGCGGAATTCCTGATGGGCGGTCTGGATGTTCACATCGGCATCGGTGCCAAGGAAGCGCATCAGGAACCAGGTTTGCCGCTGGCCGCGATATTTGCCGCCCCAGATCTTGCCGATCAGTTCGTCGGGCAGATCGTAGAACAGTTCGTCCCGTGCCGTACCGATGATATTGACGAGATCGGCCGCGATGCCGGTTTCCTCGCCCAGCTCGCGCAGCGCGGTGTCACGCGGTTCTTCACCGGGGTCGATGCCGCCCTGCGGCATCTGCCAGGCTTCGACCACGCTGTCGAGCCGCTGGCCGACAAAGACCTTCCCCTCCATATTGACCAGCATCATGCCGACACAGGGGCGGTAAGGTAGGGTGGAAGTCATTGTTTGCAATCCGCTTTTGTCTCATCACAGGCGGGGTATGCGGAATTGCCGCCTCCCCCGGGCAGCCCTTAGCGAACAGACTATTGATAGGCCATAGGGCGCGTCGATGATTCTTCACCGTCCGGGGATCAGTTCGTCTCATTCTGCTGCAACGAGGGCGGGGTTGTGACAATATCGCCGCATTGGCCGCCTGCGGCTTGACGGCGGCGGCGCGGGCGTGGAAAGCGATGGTCATGACGGAAAGCTGGAAACTCACCTTGCCCTGCACGCGTGCAGAGGCAGAGGCGCTGAGCGAGGATATGGGCCTGCTCGCCGATCTCACCCCGCCGCCGGTGCTGATGACGAGTGAGATGGAAGAGGACAATCCCGAAAAATGGCAGATCGATGCCTATTTCGAGGGAAAGCCGGATCGCGATAGCATTGCGCTGTTGCAGGCGATGGTGCCCAGCAGCAAGGGCGTGAAGCCTGCATTGGAACAACTGCCCGATGAAGATTGGGTGACGCTGAGCCAGCAGGGGCTGGAGCCGATCGTCGCCGGGCGCTTCCATGTGCGCAATCATGCGGAGGATGCGGTGCCGCGGGGGCTGGTGCCGTTGCTGATCCCGGCGGGCCGCGCCTTCGGCACCGGCCAGCATGAGACCACCGCCGGATGCCTGCGGATGCTCGACCGCTGCCGCCGCCTGGGCGAGCGCTTCGGCAATGTCGCCGATATCGGCACCGGCACCGGCCTTCTCGCCTTCGCCGCGATGCATCTCTGGCCGCGCGCCTTCGCCACCGCTTCGGATATCGACCCCGCCGCCGTCGAGGTGTCGGCGCAGAATGCCGGTCTCAACGGCGTGGCGCTGGGCGGGCGCATGGGGGAACTGTCGCTCTATGTCGCCGCCGGGGTGGACAATCCCGCGCTGCATGTCCGCGGGCCTTATGATCTGCTCGTCGCCAATATCCTCGCCGGGCCGCTGATCGAGCTGGCGCCTTCGCTCTGCGCGGCGATCGACGATGGCGGCACGCTGATCCTCGCCGGGCTGCTCGAAGATCAGGCCGACCGCGTCGCCGCCGCCTATCGCGCGCAGGGGATGCGGCTGGTCGATCGCATCGACGGCGGCCACTGGCCGACGCTGCGCTTCCGCAAGCGGCCCACCATCGGCTGGCGCCGTCCGCGCCGCTGGGCGCCCGACGCCAATGGCGAGGCGCCGGGCTATGGCAGCTGGTAAGGTGAGGCGCCTCGACGGGATCGGCGCGATCCCGGACCGTTCCGCTTCGGCCTGAGCGATGCTCGACCGCCTGACCCTGAGCGATTTTCGCAACCATGAGGATGCGCTCATCGTGCCGCGCCATCCCTTCGTGGTGCTGACGGGGGAGAATGGCGCGGGCAAGACCAATATATTGGAGGCGGTGTCGCTGCTGACGCCGGGACGCGGGCTGCGCGGCGCGGCTCTGTCGCACATGGCGCGGCAGGGCGGGCGTGGCGGCTTCGGCGTCGCCGCGCAGGTCGATGGGGTGACGCTCGGCACCGGCACCAGCGCGGATGCGCCCGACCGGCGGCAGGCGCGGATCGGTGGCGTCGCCCATGCGACGAGCGCGCTGGCGGAGTATCTCTCGATCCTCTGGCTGACCCCGGCGATGGACCGCCTCTTCACCGAAAGCGCGGGCGGCAGGCGGCGTTTCCTCGATCGGCTGACGCTGGCGCTGTCCCCCTCCCATGCGACGCACAGCACCCGCTATGAGGCGGCGATGCGCGCGCGCAACAAGCTGCTCGCCGATGCTGCGCGGGGTTGGGACGAGCATTGGCTCTCCGCGCTGGAAGCGCAGCTGGCCGAGCATGGTGCGGCAATCGCGCAGGCGCGGGCGGACATGGTGGCTCGGCTCAACGCGGTGCTGGCGCAGGCGGAGGAGGGGCCGTTCGCGCGCCCGCTTCTGGCGCTCGACCGGCCGGAAGGCGAGGCTGGCGGAGAGGATGCCGATGCGCTGGTGCGGGCGCTTCGGGAAGGGCGCAGGCGGGACGCGGCTGCGGGGCGCACGCTTTCCGGGCCGCACCGCGCCGATCTGGCCGTTCGCCACGCAGCGAAGCATCAGGCGGCGGCGCTTTGTTCGACGGGGGAGCAGAAGGCGCTGCTGCTCTCGATCATCCTTGGCCATGCGGCGCTGGTGGGCGAGGCGCGGGGCCATGCGCCCGTGCTGTTGCTGGATGAGGTGGCGGCGCATCTCGATCCCGGCCGCCGACTTGCGCTGTTCGAGCGGCTGGCCGCGACCGGCAGCCAGATCTGGATGACCGGCACCGAAGCGGCGCTATTCGATGGACTGGGGGAGGCAACCCGCCTGCATGTCACGGACGGGCAGGTGATGGCGGGCGGCTAGGGCCCTTTTCTGGCGGTCGCGGAGAAAGATAGCTCCGCGTGAACCGGGTCAGGGAAGGCGGACCATCTCCGCCTTTCGCCATCAGTCTTCGGTCTTCTGGTCCTCGAACCACGCTTCGACCGGGCCGGACAGCTTGATCGTCAGCGGCTGGCCGTGGCGGTCGCGGCTCTTGCCGGCGGCGACGCGAATCCAACCTTCGGAAATGCAATATTCCTCGACATCGGTGCGCACCCGGTCCTTGAAGCGGATGCCGATGCCCCGGCGCAGAATCTCCATGTCGAAATGGGGGCTGCGCGGGTTGGTCGACAGATGGTCGGGCGGAGTGGTGCCGCCAGCGGGCGCGGCGTTTTCGCTGTTTTCGATATCGGTCATGGGCCAAGCGCCTATCTCATTTTGCGCGCGAAGAAAAGATGGTGACGATGGCGGCCCTTCCGCCTCACCCGGTCGCGAGGAAGCGCGCCGGGCACTGCGTCCATATAAGGTGGAGCGGCGTGCGCGCCTTCCGCCGCTCGCCATCGACCAGCAAGCCGATATGCCTTCCGCCGCCTTCTATGGTGAGCGTCTCGCCCTGCGTCAGCCTCTCGGTCGGTCCGCCGAGAAAATCGCGGTTGAGCCATGCCCAGCCATGGGCGGCGAGATCGCCCAGTCCGTCGGTCTGCACCGCATGGGCGTGGAGGCCATCCCGCTCCGGCGCGACGAATATCGCGCTATGCTCGCCCTGCGCCTGCGTAAGGCGGATCGGCTGGCCGTCGAAGGTCTGCCCGATCGCGTGGCGCAGCTTTGCGATGAATGCGCCGATGGTGCCGCCACGGACATGTTCCCGCACTTCGCCCCAGGCTGTCGCGGGTCCGGCGATGATGCCGACGAGCGAGGTGAAATCAGGCCCTTTGAGCAGCGGCAGGATGCGTTCTTCCGCCCGGCCATCCAGCACCTTTTCTAGTATGGCGGCGCTGTCGGCTTCCTCTCCATGCAGCTTTTTCGCGAGCAGATTCATCGTGCCGCCGGGCAGGATCAGCAGCGGCGGGCAGTCTGTTCTGCCATAGCGCGCGATCACCGCATTGGCGGTGCCGTCGCCGCCGAGTGCGGCGATGATGTCCGGCGGCTCCTCGCCGGGGGCGGGCAGATCTTCCCTCGCCAGATCGATGAAGCGGGCAAGGCGGGCGTTCGGTCCGGCGATCTGTTCCCGCAGCCGGTCGATGCCCCCCTCGTCGGTGGAACCGCTCCTGCTATTCGCGATCAGCCAGATGTTTTTCATCATTGTCTCAAACCCCCGGCCGGTAAAAAAGTGCCGTGCGCGGCGCGCTGTTCCCGGTTAAAGGGGCGTCATGACCCGTGACACCTCCGCACTCTTGCCACCCGTCCCCGCGATCATTCTCGCGGGCAGCCGCCCCGGCGTCGATCCGCTTGCGGCGGCGGCGGGCGTCGCGACCAAGGCGCTGGTGCCGATCGCCGGGCGACCGATGATTGACCATGTGGCGCGTACCCTGCTCGCCCATCGGGGCATTGGCGAGGTCATCCTGATGGCGCAGCAGGCGCAGGCCCTCGCCGATCATCCGCAGACCGCATGGCTGCGCGAGGAACCGCGCATCCGTTTCGTAGATAGCGGCAGCGGGATCAGCCAGTCGCTGCTCGACTGGATGGCGGGCGAGGGCGCGCGCTTGCCCGCGCTCGTCACCACGGCGGACAATGTGCTGCTGGACGGGGCGATCCTCGATGCGTTCCTCGCGGGTGCGCGGGGCGCGGACGTCGCCGCCGCGATGGTCGAGCGGGCGGTGCTGACGCAGGCCTATCCGCAGTCGCGCCGCACCTGGCTCAAATTCCGGGGCGGCGCATGGTCGGGCGCCAATCTTTTCTGGCTGGGCAGCGACAAGGCCGCCAATGCGCTGCGCAAATGGCGGGAGATAGAGCAGGACCGAAAAAAAGGCTGGAAGATCATTTCCGCCTTTGGTCCGCTGCTGCTGCTCGGCGCTGCGCTGCGCCTGCTTTCCATTCATCAGGCAATCGCGGGCGCGGGGCGCAGGCTCGGCGCGGGCGTGGCGCGCATCGTGCCGCTACCGATCGCGCAGGCCTGCATCGACGCCGACAAGCCCGACGACATCGCGATGATCGAGCGCATCCTTGCCGAGCGTGTTACGGAATGAGTAGCAGCTTGTCGGTCGCGGGGCGGGGCGCGATGCTCGCTTCGCTGGTCTGCCTGATCGGGGTGGGCAGTTTCTCGATCATGGATGCGGTGATGAAGGAGCTGGCGCTCGGCGTCGGCGCTTATAGCGCGCTGCTGTTCCGCAGCCTGTTGGGCACGACTTTGGGCGGCGGGGTGATGCTGGCGACGAGCACGCGCTTTCCCGCGCGCGATGTGCTGGTGCTGCACATCAGGCGCGGCGTGGTCATCACCGGCATGAGCTGGACCTTCTTCTGGTCGCTCACCCAATTGCCTTTGGCCGAGGCGATCGCCCTTTCCTTCATCGCGCCGATCATCGCGCTTTATCTCGCGGCGCTGCTGCTGAAGGAGGAGGTCGGGCGCGGCGCCATAATTTCCGCCTTGCTCGGCCTTGTCGGGGTGGGGATCGTGCTCTCCGAACGGCTGGGCGGCGAATATGACGAGAAGGCGCTTCGGGGCGCGATCGGCGTGCTGATTTCAGCCGCGCTGTTCGCCTATAATCTGGTGCTTCAGCGCCAGCTGGCCCAGCGCGCGGGCGCGGTGGAGATGAGCTTCCTGCAAAATGGCGTTATGCTGATGCTGTTCGCCCCGCTCGCGCCCTTCCTGCTCGACTGGCCGGCGGGGCGGGAATGGTGGCTGGTGCTGCTGGCGACAGGGCTGGTCGTCATTTCCCAGCTCTGCCTTGGCTGGGCTTATGCGCGCGCGCCTGCCTCCCGCCTTATCCCGCTGGAATATAGCGCCTTTGTGTGGGCGGCGCTGCTCGGCTGGCTGGTGTTCGGTGAAAGGTTGTCGCCCTTGGTGGTCGCGGGCGCCGGGGTGATCGTCGCCGCCTGCCTGATCGCGTCGCGGCGTCAACCGGAACTGGCGCGGCACGTCGAGGGCGAGAGCGCCTGATTTCCTCCGCTGGCCGCGCTTTTGAAGCGGACTCTTGACGGCGAGTCCCCCGCCGGGGCATTGTCCGCCCGCGTGGAACAAACAGGGAAAGCTCCGCGCAGGCAACAGATATAGAATTCAGGAAAGATACTCATGGCCAGCCGGGCATCGGCCAAGCGCAATTCGGACTGGCGCATCATGCTGAAACGCAGCCTTGTGCGCGCCGCCAAGCTGTTGGCGGGGTTGGCGCTGGGCGCTCTCGTCATATTCCTGGCGTTGGGGCTGTTGAGCTATCATGCCAGCGATCCGTCGATGAATACCGTCGCAGGCACCGCGCCGCGCAACATGATGGGCATTGCGGGCAGCTATGTCGCCGATTTCCTGCTTTGGCTGCTGGGACTGGGCGTGGTGCTGCTGCTGCCGTTGATCGCCACTTTTGCCCGGCGGTTGTGGATCGATGACGCGATGCATGGCTGGAGCCGCCAGCTGATGCTCGCGGTGGTGGGCATTGTCGTGATCGGGGTGGGCCTTTCCCTGCTCGCGCCCGACGCGCCGGTCGGCCTGCCTGCGGGGCGCGGTGGCATTATCGCCTTGCTGCTGTCCCAGCCGGTGCTGGCGCTGACCGCGCTGGCCGGGGCGGACTGGCACCGTTGGGCCGAATGGGCGCTGGTGGCACTGTTCGTCTTCATCGGTGCGACCACCTGTTACCGGAGCTGGCAGCTGGAGCGTCCGCTGCTGACGCTGGCCCGCCCACGGCTGGGCTTGCCGCGTTTCTCCGTCGCCTCGCTGTTCCGCTCTCGCGGGGAGGGCAAGGATGAGCCGCCCTTTGATCTCGATGACGAGGATGAGGAAAGGGGCGGGAGCCGCCGTCCGGCGGCGACGCGCCGCCCGCAGGTGTCGAACGAGCCCAAGCCGCCGATCCGCATCCAGTCGCCCGATCAGGCCGCGACGCCTCAGCGAGCCCCCGGCGCGCCCGCGCCCCGGCAGGAGGAGCTGTTCGCCCATGGCGCCAGAGCTGCCGCGCTGCCTTCGCCCGAGCTGCTGGCCGAGGTGCCGCCCAGTTCCGCGCAGAAGATCGACAAGGCGGCGCTGGAACGCAATGCCCGCCTGCTCGAAAGCGTGCTCGACGATTTCCATGTGAAGGGCAATGTGACCGAGGTGCGCCCCGGCCCGGTCGTCACCATGTATGAGCTGGAGCCCGCGCCCGGCATCAAGGCGAGCCGCGTGATCCAGCTGGCCGACGATATCGCGCGCAACATGTCGGCGCTGTCGGCGCGTGTCGCGACCATTCCGGGCCGCACGGTGATGGGCATCGAGTTGCCCAATGCCAAGCGGGAATCGGTTGCCTTCCGCGAGCTTATCACCAGCGAGGCCTTTGCCGATCACACTGCGCAGCTGCCGATCATCCTCGGCAAGAATATCAGCGGCGAACCGATCGTCGCTGACCTCGCGCCGATGCCGCATCTGCTGATCGCGGGCACTACCGGATCGGGCAAGTCGGTCGGCCTCAACTGCATGATCCTGTCGCTGCTCTACCGGATGACGCCGGACGATCTGCGCCTCATCATGATCGACCCGAAGATGCTGGAACTCAGCATCTATGATGACATTCCGCATCTGCTCTCGCCCGTGGTGACGGAGCCCGCCAAGGCGATCCGCGCGCTCAAATGGGCGGTGGAGCAGATGGAGGACCGCTATCGCATGATGGCGTCCATTTCCGTGCGCAACCTCGCCAATTTCAACGAGAAGGTGCGCGCGGCCAAGGTCAAGGGCAAGCCGCTGGGCCGCAAGGTGCAGATCGGCTACGACCCGGACACGCACCAGCCGATCTATGAGGAAGAGCAGCTCGATTTCCAGCCGCTGCCGCAGATCGTGGTGGTGGTGGACGAACTGGCCGACCTGATGATGACGGCGGGCAAGGAAGTGGAATTCCTGATCCAGCGGCTCGCGCAGAAGGCGCGCGCGGCGGGCATTCACCTGATCCTCGCGACGCAGCGCCCCTCGGTGGACGTCATCACCGGCGTCATCAAGGCGAACCTGCCGACCCGCATCAGCTTCTTCGTTACCTCGAAGATCGACAGCCGCACCATCCTTGGCGAGCAGGGCGCGGAGCAGCTGCTGGGCAAGGGCGACATGCTCTATATGGCGGGCGGCAAGGGGCTGATGCGCGTGCATGGGCCGTTCGTCGCCGATGACGAAGTGCGCGCGGTTGCCGACCATTGGCGCGCGCAGGGCTCGCCCGATTATATCTCCGCCGTCACCGAGGAGCCGGAGGATGGCGGCTTCGCGCTCGACGGCGCGGATCTGGGCGATGACAGCCCCGACGCGCGCCTTTATCGCAAGGCATGCCAGCTGGTGTTCGAGAATCAGAAGGCCTCGACCAGCTGGCTCCAAAGGCAGTTGCGCATCGGCTATAACAGCGCCGCGCGCCTTATCGAGCGGATGGAGGACGAAGGGCTGGTCGGTGCGCCGAACCATGTCGGCCGCCGCGAGGTGCTGCGCGATGAAGCGGGGAACCCGGTTTAAGACATGGGGCGTGAGGGATTGGCTGTGCAGGGCGGCTTCCCGATTGATCTGGCGGGCTGCCTCTTCGCTCTTGACCGCCCAGACGGTCCTGGTCCTGAATCAGCCCTCGCCATCCCGATGGGGGCCTATCCGGTTCTGTGATCGGGACAGGATTGCGTCGACCATTCGGGCAAAGCCTTTCCAAACTTTGGCCCTCTCCTGAAAGAGCCGTCGCGCGCCCTATCCCTTCGGCGACGGGAGGTGGATCTAAGGGCGAGCCTCCCTTCCCTTGGCCGCGCTGCCCTTTATTTCTCCCACAACAGCCACGCCTTGGGGCGGCCGCTGGGCTTGGGGGTGCCGTCCAGCCTTTTCGCGCGGATAAGCTCTACCGGCTTTAGGATCATCTGGCCCTTCATCGGCCCTTCGCCGCCGCCACTCGGCAGGGCGAGGATGCGTTTCACGACCTCCATGCCAGCGACTACCCGACCAAAGGCGGCATAGCCCTGATAGCTGCCCGATGCATCCATATAGGGCGTTGCGCCGACGGTCAGGAAGAAATTGCCGGTCGCCGAGTTGGGGCGGTCCTGCCGCGCCATGGAGATCGTCGCGTCGAGATGGCGGAGGCCTGTCCCGCTTGTCGGTTCGATCGGAATGGGCGGCAGCGCGCGGCGCAGATTGGTGCGGATGCCGCCCTGCACATAGCCCGACCTCGGGTTCGCCTTCCGCCGCGCCGCGCGATAGAAACTTGTGCCGTCGAGGCGGCCGTCATCGACATAAGTAAGGAAAT
>CAYLKZ010000038.1:0-7278 GCA_964384275.1 uncultured Sphingobium sp.
GTGGGCCGATCATTATAATCACCCGGCCCCGTGGAACAGCCGCTTTGAGCCGCTCAGCCTCCCCGATCTTCTGACCGGAATGGCGGCGCAAAAGCCTTTGGCGCCGCTGATGGACTTCATGGGGCGGCGCTATGGCTATGCCGAGGTGGAAGCCGTCGCGCGGCGTGTCGCGGCGGGGCTTTATCACGCCGGTATCCGACCGGGCGATCGGGTGGGCCTCTATCTGCCCAACGTGCCCCATTATGTCGCGGCCTATTATGGCGCGATGATGATGGGTGCGATCGTCGTCAATTTCTCGCCGCTCTATACCGCGGAGGAGTTGCGGCATCAGGTGGAGGATAGCGGCGCGCGGCTGCTCTTCACGATATCGGCGAAGGCGTTGCTGCCCACCGCGCTGGAGGTGCTGGATGCTTCCGGTCTGGAACAGCTAGTGGTGGGGACTATCGCAGAAGCCTTGCCGCCCGCCAAATCGCTGCTCTACCGCCTGTTCAAGGGCGGGGAGGTAGCCCATCCGCCCCATGATCCGCGCGTCCTGCGTTTCTCGGCGCTGATCGACAATGACGGGATTTTCCCGGCGGTGACAATCGACCCGGCGCGGGATGTCGCGTTGCTCCAATATACCGGGGGCACCACCGGCACGCCCAAGGGGGCGATGCTGACGCACCAGAACCTCACTGCCAATGCCCGTCAGGTGGCGCTGGTCGATCCGCACAAGGGGGAGGACGACCGGATAATCGGCGCGCTGCCGCTCTTCCATGTGTTCGCCAATACCTGCGTGCTCAACCGCACCGTGGCCAATGGCGGGGAGATGATCCTGCTGCCCCGATTCGACGCGATGAAGCTGATCTCCGCCATAGAGCGCACGAAGGCGACCTATCTTCCCGGCGTGCCGACGATGTTTCAGGCGCTGCTTGACCACCCCTCGACCGCGCTTGCCGATTTCTCGTCGCTGCGGGTATGCATATCGGGCGGAGCGCCGCTGCCGCAGGAATTGAAGCAGCATTTCGAGGATGTGACCGGCGCGCGGCTGATCGAGGGCTATGGCCTTACCGAGAGCAGCGGCGTCATCAGCGCCAACCCTTATGAGGGGCTTAACAAGGCTGGCAGCATCGGCCAGCCTTTGCCCGGCACCAGGGTGAAGCTGCTCGACCGGGAGGATTATCGCCGGGAGGCAGGCGTGGGCGAGGCTGGCGAGCTGGCGTTCAGCGGGCCGCAGATGATGAAGGGCTATTGGCGGCGGCCCGATGTCGATGCGCAGCTTTTCGTCTACGGTTTCCTGCGCACCGGCGATGTCGCCACGATCGACGCGGACGGCTATATCCGCATCGTCGATCGGCTGAAGGACATGATCAACGTCGCCGGGTTCAAGGTCTTCCCCAGCCAGATCGAGGCGGTGCTCTATCGCCACCCCGATGTGAAGGAGGCGGTGGTGGTCGGCATTCCCGACGCCTATCGCGGCGAGAGCCCCAAGGCTTTCGTCACGCTGACCGCTACCGGAAAGGTGACGGAGGCGGGCCTGCTCGACTGGCTCAACCCGCAACTCGGCAAGCATGAGCGCGTGGCGGAGGTTGAAATTCGCGAAACCCTCCCCAAAACATTGGTCGGGAAATTGTCGCGCAAGGAACTGGTGGCCGAGGAAAAGGCGAAGGCTGCTGCCCGCGCATCTGCATGAAGGAAGGACGGATATGGCCGAACAATGGGCGACGCTGGCGGGCGGATGCTTCTGGTGCACCGAAGCGGTGTTCCTGCAACTGGCAGGGGTGAACAGCGTCGAGAGCGGCTATATCGGCGGCGCCGTGCCCGATCCCGATTATGAGCGGGTCTGCTCCGGCACGACCGGCCATGCGGAGGCGATCCGCATCGGCTTCGATCCCGATGTGATCGGCTATGACGATCTGCTGGACATATTCTTCGCCACCCATGATCCGACGACGCTCAACCGTCAGGGGAATGATGTCGGCAGCCAATATCGCTCGGCTATTTTTCCGCATGATGCGGAACAGGAGGCGGCGGCAAGGGCAGGGATCGCCCGTGCGCAGCAGGATCATGCCGACCCTGTCGTCACCAGCATCGAGCCGCTTTCGACCTGGTATCCGGCGGAGGGCTATCATCAGGATTATTGGAACAGGGCTGGCGACCGCAACCCATATTGCATGGCGGTTATTCCGCCCAAATTACAGAAATTGCGCAAGAAATTCGCCGAAAGGCTGAGCGTTCCCTCAAGCTGAAAGCGCAAGGGAGGGGCGCCGATGCGCGCCCTCCCGCAAAGTCGCTTGCGCCGGTCAGGCTTCTTCCTCGTCCTGCAACCAGTAGGAGACGAGGCCGCCCACGATGCCGCCGACAATCGGTGCGAGCCAGAACAGCCAGAGCTGTTGCAGCGCGAGGCCTCCTTCGACCAGCGCCGGTCCAGTGGCGCGGGCCGGGTTCACCGATGTGTTGGTGATCGGGATGGAGATGAGGTGGATGAGGGTGAGGGTGAGGCCGATCGCCAGCGGGGCGAAGCTGGACGGCGCCTTCTTGTTCGTGACGCCCATGATGACCATCAGAAAGAAGAAGGTCAGCAGCGCTTCGGCGATGAAGGCGGAAGTCAGCGAATAGCCGCCTGGGGAGCCAGCGCCATAGCCATTGGCGGCAAGGCCGTTGACGGCGAGCGAATAATCCGGCGCGCCGGTCGCGATGGTATAGAGCAGGAAAGACGCGCCGATGCCGCCCAGCACCTGAGCGACGATATAGAGCGGCACCTCCTTCAACGGAAACCGTCCGCCTGCCCAAAGGCCCAGCGTGACCGCCGGATTGAAATGGCCGCCGGAGATATGGCCGACCGCATAGGCCATGGTCACGACCGTCAGGCCGAAGGCCAGCGCCACGCCCAGAAATCCGATGCCGACATCCGGCACGGTCGCCGCGAAAACGGCGCTGCCGCACCCGCCGAAGACCAGCCAGAATGTGCCGAAAAATTCGGCGGCCGCCTTGTTGATGTTTGCCATATCCTGCCTCCCTGATGCCACTTCCCTCGGTAGCGGCCAGCTTCTATCATTATTTGAATATTTGATGTTGTAAAATCATGATAGAGGTTGCTGCGATGGTCCGGATGATCTTGCCTTTATTTGCCTTGTCCCTGGCGGCTTCCTCCCTGTCGGGATGCGTTGCAAAGACGGCGTGGAATGCCGCCACTTTCCCCGTTCGAGCGGGCGCGCAGGCAGCCGATTGGGCAACCACCAGTCAGGACGAGGCGGATCGCAACCGTGGCCGCGAGATGCGCAAGGAAGAGGAGCGCCAGCGCAAGGCCTGCCGCAAGGAAGGGCGCAAGGGCTGTTAGAGAAGGCGTAGCCTCAGCATTTGAACCAGATTGCGGTTTGCGCCGATCCGACAGGCCGCGCTTTCCGGTCGGCAGGTCGGTCGCACTCGCTTGAGAGCAGGTCAGGCAGCGGCGCGCTTCAGCCGGTCGTTGATCGCAAGGCCGATGCCCTGTTCCGGCACCGGCGCGATGGCGATGCGCGGCAGCGTGGAAGCGTCGGCGATATGCAGCGCGGCGAAGAGATTGGCGGCCGCCTCGGCCAGATCGCCGCTTTCCGACAGGTTGATGGCGCCGCCCACGGGACCGAAGCCGATGAGATATTCATCCGCCCGCGCCTCGATGGCATGCAGGCGAACCGGCTTGGACGGCGCATAATGACTAGTGAGTTGGCCCGGCGCCTCGATTGATCCACCCTCCACCTTTAGCACCGGCAGGCCGGTCGCTTCCTCCAGCCGTTCGGGGGCGATGGGGCCGGGACGCAGCAGGCGGATGTGGTCTGTCTCCGGCGCGACGATCGTGGATTCAAGGCCCTGCGCGGTCGCGCCGTCATCAATGATGAACGGGATGCGCCCGCCGAGGCTCGCCGCGACATGGGCGGCGCTGGTCGGGCTGATCGCGCCGCTGCGATTGGCGGACGGCGCAGCGAGCGGCGCGCCGCATCGGGCGATCAGCGCCTGCATCGTCCGATGCGCGGGCATGCGCAGCGCGACCGTGGGCAGCCCCGCCATCACCAGCGGCGATAGCCCGGCCTCTTCGCGCGCCGGCAGCACCATGGTCAGTGGTCCGGGCCAGAAGGCGGCGGCGAGCGTCCTTGCCAGCGTATCGAAGCGGGCGAGCCGTTCCGCCATGGCGATGCTGTCGACATGCACGATGAGGGGGTTGAAGCTCGGTCGCCCCTTGGCCGCGTAAATGGCCGCGACGGCATCGGACGAACAGGCATTGGCGGCAAGGCCATAGACCGTTTCCGTCGGCACGGCGACAGGCTGGCCCTGCGCGATCCAGCGAGCGGCCTCGGCCAGCGCTTCCTCGCCATAGGGCCTGGTGCATGTCTCGAAGCGAGGGGAGGGCGGAACGGAGGAGGGCATTGCTCGCGCTATATCCCGCGATGCGGTTTAGCAAAAGCCCTTCGATTATCGGAATGGGCGCGCGCCTCTCGGCGGTTCCACCCGCCAGCAGAATGGGCTAGACCCCGCGCATGACTGAAGCCCTGCTCATCCGCATCGCCGAGGCGCTGGAGCGTCTCGCGCCGCCCGCGCCGTCCATGGCCGATCTCGCTGCCCATCCCGCTTATTATTGGGATGGTCGCTCGGCTCATGTGGTGGAGGATTTCGCGCCTGCCGATTTCGATCTGCTCTCCGGCATCGACGCGCAGAAGGAACAGCTGCTCGAAAATACGCGCCGTCATGTGAAGGGCCATCCCGCCCATGACGTGCTGCTCTGGGGATCGCGGGGGACCGGCAAGTCGGCGAGCGTCGCGTCGGTGGTGGGCAAGCTGCGCAAGGAAGGCGCGGATATCGCCCTCATGCAATGCAGCGCCGATCAGCTGGCGAGCCTGCCCGAACTGTTCCGCCTGCTCCGCGCGGCGGCGCGGCCGTTCCTGCTGTTCATCGACGATCTTTCCTTCGACGAAGGAGCGGCGGGCGATACCGCGCGGGTGCTGCGGTCGCTGCTCGACGGCGGCGCGAGCGCGCGCCCTGCCAATGTGCGCCTCTATGTGACATCCAACCGCCGCCATATCGTTGCGCGCCATATGAGCGAGCAGGACGACCCCATAAACCGGCGCGATGTGGTGGACGACAAGCTCGCTCTTTCCGATCGATTCGGCCTGTCGCTGGGGTTCCATGCGATGGATCAGGACCGGTACCTCGCGGTGGTGGAAGGCTATGCGGGCCATTATGGACTGCCCTTCGATGCGAAGGATGCGGTCTATTGGGCGACGGTGCGGGGCAGCCGGTCGGGCCGCGTCGCCTGGCAATATGTGACCGAACTCGCCGGGCGGGAGGGCCGCGCGATCCGGCGCGGGGAGTGACGCTTTTCCCGCGCCGGGACGGGAGGCGGAGATAGAAAAAAGGGCGCCGCCTGGGGCGCCCTTTCCCGTTCGAGGGGAGGTGGGCTTATTTGCTGACCCGCCAGATTCTGCCGCCGACATCGTCACTGACGAGCAGCGCGCCCTGCGCGTCGACCAGCACGTCGACCGGACGCCCCTGCGCCTTTTCCTCCTGCGAGAGGAAGCCGGTCAGCACGTCGATGGGCTTGCCCTGCGGCACGCCCTTGGCATCGAAGGGCACGAAGATCACCTTATAGCCGTTGAGCGGCTTGCGGTTCCAGCTGCCGTGCAGGCCGACGAACGCGCCCTCGCCGAACGGCGCGCCCAGCTGCGCCCCGGTCGCGAAGGCGAGGCCCAGCGGCGCGACATGATTGCCCAGCGCATAATCGGGGCGATGGGTATATTCGCGCAACTCCGGACGGCCCGGTTCGACGCGCCTGTCCTCATGGCCGCCCCAATAATTCCACGGCCAGCCGTAGAAGCCGCCAAACTCGACGCGGGTAAGATAATCCGGCACCAGATCGGAACCGAGGCCATCGCGCTCATTCACCACCGCCCACAGCGCATCGGTGACAGGGTTCCACGCCATGCCCACCGGGTTGCGCAGGCCAGAGGCGAATACGCGGTTTTCGCCGGTTTCCAGATTGATCTCGATGATCGCGGCGCGATTGGCCTCCGTTTCGATGCCGTTCTCGGCGATATTGCTGTTCGATCCGATCGCGACATAAAGCAGCTTGCCGTCGGGGCTGGCGATCAGGTTGCGCGTCCAGTGCATGTTGGGCGCGCCATGGGGCAGAGTGATGATCTTGCGGCCCTTGTCGGCGATCTGCGTCATGCCCTCCTTATAGGGAAAGGCCATGACCGCGTCGGTATTGGCGACATAGAGCGTGTCCCCCACCAGCGCCATGCCATAGGGGGAGTTGAGGCCGGTCAGGAACTGTGTCTTCACCTCCGCCTTGCCGTCCTTGTCGGCATCGCGCAGCAGCGTGATGCGATTGGCGGAGGGCACACCCGCGCCCGCGCGGCCCATGAAATAGTTCATCGCCCTGCCGACGATGCCGGAGCCGTCGCGCGGCGGACTGTTGGTTTCCGCGACGAGGATATCGCCATTGGGCAGGCGCAGCATCGAGCGGGGATGGTCGAGCCCTTCGGCGAAGGCGGCGACGGCAAGACCCTTCGCGGCTACCGGCTTCGCACCCGCCGCCCAGCCTGCTGCATCGGCGATGGCGACGGTCGGTATCCACTGCGGGCGCGGGGTGGTGAAGGTAGGCTCCCTGCCGACATCCTGCCCAGCCGCGAGGCGGGCTTCGTCGGGGCGCGTCAGCCAGTAGACGACGCCCGCGCCAAGCACCAGAAAGATGAGCGAGAGGATGAGAATATGTTTTTTCATCGGGTGTACAATCCCCAGAAACGAGACGGTATTCGGTTTAGCGCTGCCGCTGCTTCCACCATAAGGCCAGAGAGATCAGGCCGCCGGTCGCCAGACCGCCGAGAAAGCCGAGGGTCGGCTGTCCCTGAAAGCCGCCGACGAATACGCCGATCAGGCCGAATATGGCAATGAAAACGCCGCCGGCGCTGCCAGGTTTCGTCGGGCCGGATTTTCCGGAGCCGGGTTTGTTGGAGGGGCTGTCGTTCATCTCTCTTCCTGTAACTGCGCGCGCCCTTGCCTCATATCGGGACGGGGGGCGTCCCGCCAGCATACAATTGTCCCGTTCTGGCATTTGCTTAATGCGCTATTGACCTTCGGACGCGGCGGGAAAGCGTCGGGCGGCGGAAATGGCACGGCTATTGAACCCTTTTTGCGCGACAAGACACGAAGCCAAAGGCGGGAAACTATGCAGTTACCATATTTAGGCGGCCGCAAGGGGTATGAAGAAGCGGCGCTGCTTATCAGGGATTTCGGCGCCAATGCCGGTTATGAGGCTGCCATTCG
>CAYLKZ010000038.1:7378-28696 GCA_964384275.1 uncultured Sphingobium sp.
CGGCGCTGCTTATCAGGGATTTCGGCGCCAATGCCGGTTATGAGGCTGCCATTCGCGCCGACCGCAGCCGCGATCTGGGCAATCATGTGCATTTCTGCCGCTGGCGTGAGATAGAGCGGCTGATCGTGCAGATGTCGATCGAGCATACCACCGGCAGCATTCACTGAGAGAATGACGAAAAAAGGGCGCGGCTGGAAAGGCCGCGCCCTTTTTCATTTCCGATTTCAGCTTGTAACTGTTCCTGGAGCATGATCCGATCAGATTGAATCGGATCATGCTCTGGATTCCCTTGTTTTCCGCATTTTCCGAGTTGTCAGGTGATTCCATCTGACTTGAAAATGCTCTAGAGCTTCAGGCCCGCGCTTTCTTCCAGCCCGCAGAGCAGATTGAGATTCTGCACCGCCGCGCCCGACGCGCCCTTGCCCAGATTGTCGAGCGCCGCCACCAGCCGCGCCTGCGCGCCGTCCGGGCTGGCGAAGACGAACAGTTCCATCCCGTCCGTTTCCGATTTGCGTTCGAGCGGCAGAGTGGCGCCGTCATAGCTTTCGACCAGCTTCACGATGGGCGACCCCGCATAAGCCTTGGCCAGCGCCTCGCGCAATTGTTCCGCGCCGGGCTTGCCGGGCAGGGCGGCGAGGGGCAGCGGCACCTCGACGATCATCCCGCGCAGCAGCTTCGCGACGGAGGGCGCGAAGATCGGCGCGACGGAGAGGCCCGCATGCCTGGTCATCTCCGGCACATGCTTGTGCGCCAGCGTCAGGCCATAGGTCATCCATGACGGCGCCTCGGCTGCCTTCTCGCCCTCATAATCGGCGATCATGCCCTTGCCGCCGCCGGAATAGCCGGAGACGGCGTTGACAGCCAGCGGCCAGTCGGCGGGGATGAGGCCCGCGCGCACCAGCGGCCCCACCAGCGCGAGAAAGCCGGTGGGGTAGCAGCCGGGATTGCTCACCCGCTTCGACGTGGCGACGGCCTCGCGCCCGACAAGCTCGGGGAAGCCATAGGTCCAGCCGTCGGCCACGCGATGCGCGGTCGAAGCGTCGATCACCCGGGTACGGTCATTGGCGATGAGCGACACGGCCTCCTTCGCGGCATCGTCGGGCAGGCAGAGGATGACGACATCGGCATCGTTGATCGCCTGCGCGCGCGCTGAGGCATCCTTGCGCTGCGCATCGTCGAGGAAGATCAGCGAAAATTCGTCGCGCCCTTCCAGCCGTTCCCGAATTTCGAGGCCAGTGGTGCCAGCGGCGCCGTCGATAAAAATATTGTGGGTCATAGGTCTATCCTGCGCCGGGCGAGCACCGGCTGTTCATGATCAGCCCGCAGCCTGTCGATCACATCTGTCAGCGGTTCCGCCACAGTGGTCATCCAATGCGCGTTCGCGTGGAGCAGGGTCGCGCCGTCCAGCATGATGCCGACATGGCCGGGAAAGAAAACCACATCCCCTCGTCGCAGTTCCTCACCCTCGCCGATCGCCTGGCCGATGCCGTCGCGCTGGAGGTCGCTGTCGCGCGGCACGCGCACGCCTGCAAGGCCGAGCGCCAGCTGCACGAGGCCCGAGCAGTCGATGCCGTCCTTGCCGCGCCCGCCCCAGATATAGGGCTGGCCGAGCTGCTTTTCCGCCGCGGCGACCCAATCCGCCTCATGCTCGCCCACCGGGGCGACATGGCGCAGATGAATCGCGCCCTTTTCGGTGCGCAGGAAATCGCCCTCCACTTCGCCTGCGATCCGGGCGCCAGCCGAAAGCATGTCCACCACCGGCGACTTGATATCGGCCTGCGCGAACAGGGGGGCGGAGCGGGCGACCACGCGGTGCGTCGCCTCCAGCCATTCGGTCGCCAGCGCGGCGCGCTCTATATAGCCGACATAGCCGTCATGCTCGCAAAAGCCCCAGGCCCAGTTGCCGGTCACGTCGAGCAGGTGGAACCCCTCGCCGTGCAGCAGTTGGCTGATGGCGCTGGCCTCGGCGGAAGGGGTGGCGCGCAGAAAGGCTGCGCTGACGGCGCAGTGCATCGGCTGGGCCTTGGCATAATGAGGCGCGAAGAGCAGCCCGGCGAGGCTGATATCGGCAAGGTCGCCGCGAACCGCATGGACCCTGCGGTCCAGTTCGAGCGAGCGGCCTTTCAGGTGAAAGCAGATGCGATTGTCGGCCTGCTGGCCGGGGCGGTCGATATTGGCATGCATCGCCCGCCCCTGCGATGAAAGCGGCGGGGCGTCAAGAGTTTCGCGCATTCCCGGTGCGTAAAGCCGGTGTAAAGGCCCGGTTCCGGGCGTCGCCCTGCATTTTCAGGATCGAGGGTAGCGTTCCTGCAACAGTGCGAAGGCCGCGCGCAGGCCCAGCGCCTCGCCGCCTTTTGGGCGGCCGGGCTTGGCCGCAGGGCGCCAGGCGAAGGTGTCGAAATGCGCCCAGAGCGTGTCTTGCCCGACGAATTTCTGGAGGAAGAGCGCGGCGGTTATCGCGCCCGCAAAGCCCCCCTCGCTGGCGTTGCAGATATCGGCGATGTCGGATTTCAGCATATCGCCATAGCCCGCCCAGAGCGGCAATTGCCAGACCGGATCGTCGCCCTTGCGTCCCAGATCGACCAGCTGGCGGCCAAGCTCGTCGTCATTGGCGAAAAGCGCAGGCAGATCCGGCCCTAGCGCAACTCGCGCCGCGCCGGTCAGCGTCGCGAAATCGAGGATCAGTTCCGGCTTGTCCTCGCCCGCTCGGGTGAGCGCGTCGCCGAGCACGAGGCGGCCCTCCGCGTCGGTATTGCCGATCTCGACGGAGAGGCCCTTGCGGCTCGCCAGCACGTCGCCGGGGCGGAAGGCATTGCCCGACACCGCATTTTCGACCGCCGGGATGAGCACATGCAGGCGCACGGGCAGGCCGCTGCCCATCACCAGATCCGCGAGCGCGAGCGCATGGGCCGCGCCGCCCATATCCTTCTTCATCAGCCGCATCGCCGAGGAGGGCTTGATGTCGAGGCCGCCGCTGTCGAAGCAGACGCCCTTGCCGACCAGCGCGACGCGGGGATGATCGCTCTGGCCCCAGACCAGCTCGATCAGGCGCGGCGCATAATCGCGATGGGCGGCGCGGCCGACCGCGTGGATCATGGGATAGCCCTGCTCCAGTTCGTCGCCGCGCGTGACGCGCAAGTCCGCCTTGTGGCGCTTCGCAATCTCTTCCGCCGCCTTTTCGAGATCGGGCGGTCCCATGTCGGAGGTGGGGACGTTCACCAGATCGCGCACCAGATGCACCGCCTTCGCGAGTGCCACCGTCTGGCCGATGCGCGCGACGTCGCCGGTCAGCAGCACGCGCGGGCCGATCGCCTCCTCCCCGGCCTTGGCGCGATAGCGGTCGAAGCGATATTGCGCGGTCAGCCAGCCCAGCCCCGCCGGACCGATATCGCCACCGCCGGCAAGACGATAGGTACCCGCAGGCAAGGTTTCCGCCAGCTTGGCAAGGCACCAGCTCGACAGGCTCGCGATATTGGCGACGCAGGTGACGGCGGCCCAGTCGTCGGCCTTCTCCCCCGGCAGGATCGCATGGGCGTAGGGCTTGGGGCGGTAGCGCTGGGCATCGAGCGCGGCGCGCACCCGCTCGCTCTGGCCGGAAAGCCAGCCTTCATAGCTGCTTGCATCGACAAGATGGATATCATGGGCGGGCTGGCCGTTATCGGCCTTCAGAAGATCGGCATAGTCGCTCATATCTTCTTCTTAGGGCAAAGATTTCCGGCGGCAAAGAGCGCTTTTCGGGCGACCGGCTGTGCAACTTCGGCAGGGATGGTTCGTTGTGGCGGCAGCATCTGAACCGGAAAGGAGCAAGGACCATGCATATTGCTGACACCAGAGGTGAGCGGGCCATTCGCGAACGGGCCTATAAGCTGGCCGAAAGCGGTCGCTTCGGGGCGGTGCGCGATGTCGAGCGCGCCCTGATCGGCGAGGGCTGGCCCAATGCCCGCCGGGTGATGCACAGCGATTATGTGATGCGGGCGGTGGAGGAAAAATGCCGCGCGGCTTATAGCGGCGCGCATTGATCGCGGCGTAAAGTATTAATCCGGTGGCGTGTGGCGGTTCTATCGCCGCGCGCCGCTTTTGTTGGAAGGGGGGCTTATGAAAAATCTTCATGCCGGGGCTGCGCTGTTGTTGCTGTGCGCCTGTTCCGGGGAGAAGGAGGGCGCTTCGGCTGCCAATGTCTCCCATGCCGCTGGCACGTTGGTGGGAGAAGGCGGCGCACCGCTTGCCCCTTCTGCTGCTTCTCCGCTGCCCAAGGGCAAGGCCGCGTCGATAGAGCGCAAGGACGAGGTGCTGGAATTCCGCTATAAATGGCCCGGCGAGGCGGCGGGGGTGGCTCCGCTCGATGCCTGGTTGCGGTCGCATGCGGATGGGCAATATCGCAAGGCCCACAAGGATGCCGAAGAGGCGCGCGTGGCTGCAAAGAAGGAGGGCTATCCCTTCCGCCGCTACAGCTATGATCAGATGTGGGACGTCACCGCCAATCTGCCCGCCGTGCTGGTGCTGGAAAGCAATGGCTATGAATTTACCGGCGGCGCGCATGGGATGCCGTTCACTGCCTCCCTGATCTGGGATCGCGCGGCGGGCAAAAGGCTGGCGACCGGCGACATTCTCGACAAGAACAGGCTGACGCTCACCGCCCGCGACAGCTTCTGCGCCGAACTGAACCGTCAGCGCGAGGAAAAGCGTGGCGCCCCGGTCGATCCGGCGGCGAAGGACGGCATTGCCGAATTCAACCAGTGCCCGGTCCTTGCCGAGCATGAGATCATTCCGCTGTCCCGCAAAGGCAAAGCGCTCGATATCGTCCGTGTCGTGATCGGCCCCTATGCCGCCGGTCCCTATGCCGAGGGCAGCTATGAGATCGACCTGCCTGTGACGCCGGAAATCCTCGCGGCGGTCAAGCCTGCCTATCGCGGCTGGTTCTCGACCGGCACGCCGTAAAGATCATGCTCGTCGGCATCCTCGATCTCGACGGTCAGGATGTCGCCGGGCTTGAGGTCGCCGCCAGCCAGCTGCGCGTCGCGCAGGAAGACATTGCCGTCGATTTCCGGCGCGTCAGCCTGCGAACGGGCGGTGGCGCCAATGCCGCCATCCTCGTCTACCTCTCCCACCTCGTCGATGATGACGGGCAGGATGCGGCCGATCTTCGCCTGCAGCTTGGCGGCGCTGATCGCGGCAGTCTTTTCCATGATGCGGGCGTAGCGCTCTTCCTTCACCTCCTCGGGCACCGGATCGGGCAGGTTGTTCGCCGCCGCGCCCTCGACCGGCTCGAAGCGGAAGGCGCCGACGCGATCGAGCTGCGCTTCGTCCAGCCAGTCGAGAAGATATTGGAAATCCGCTTCCGTCTCGCCGGGAAAACCGACCACGAAGGAGGAACGGATCGCGATATCCGGGCAGATTTCGCGCCAGTTGCGGATGCGCTCCAGCACCTTGGCGTCATTGCCGGGGCGCTTCATCGCCTTGAGGATTTTGGGGCTGGCGTGCTGGAATGGAATGTCGAGATAGGGCGTCAACTTGCCCTCCGCCATCAGCGGGATCACCTGATCCACATGCGGATAGGGATAGACATAATGCAGCCGCGTCCACACGCCGAGGTCGCCCAAGGCACGGGCGAGGTCGGTCATATGGGTGCGGATCTGCTCGCCCTTCCACTCGCGCGGTTCGTGCTTCACATCGACGCCATAGGCCGAAGTGTCCTGGCTGATGACCAGCAATTCCTTCGTGCCCGCCTGCACCAGCTTCTCCGCCTCGCGCAGCACCGCGTCGATGCGGCGGGAAGCCAGATCGCCGCGAATGGACGGGATGATGCAGAAGGAGCAGCGATGGTTGCAGCCCTCCGAAATCTTCAAATAGCTGTAATGGCGCGGGGTGAGCTTCAGCCCCCCTTCGGGCACGAGGTCCACGAACGCATTGGGCACGGGCGGCGATGCCTCATGCACCGCATTGACCACCGCTTCATATTGATGCGCGCCGGTGACGGCGAGCACCTGCGGGAAGCGCGCCCGGATGACGTCCGCCTCATTGCCCATGCAGCCGGTGACGATGACGCGGCCGTTTTCGGCGATGGCCTCGCCGATCGCCTCCAGGCTTTCCTCCTTCGCGCTGTCGAGGAAGCCGCAGGTGTTGACCAGCACCACATCGGCGCCCGCATAGTCGGCGGACATCTGATAGCCGTCGGAGCGCAGCTTGGTAAGGATGCGCTCGCTGTCGACCAGCGCTTTGGGACAGCCAAGCGACACCATGCCGACTTTCGGCGCGGGAGGAATTTTCGTTGCCATGATTGGCGCGCGCCATAGCCGCTTATGCAGTAAATGTCACGCGGCGGGTTTACGGGACAGGGCGGAATGAAAAAAAGGGGCGCCGGTCCTTGCGGTCGGCACCCCCGAAATCCTGTTCGCGCAGAGTCCCTTCAGAGGCGGCAGGGCGCGGTCTTGCCATGGCGGACCGTATAGCGGTCGGTCCTCGGGTTATAGCTGCGATATTTCCTTTCGCAGCGCTCGACATGGGCCTTCCATTCATGCGCCGGGCGCTTTGCCCAATGGGCGGGCGGGGCGGCGTGGCGGGCGGGCGTCGCCTTCTTCGCGGGCGCGGGCGCCGGAGCCTTCGGGGGAGCCTTGACGGGCGCCCTCTGCTGCTGCTGGGCGGCGGGCGGGGCTGGGTTGTGATGCGTCTGCGCGATGGCGCCGCCGCTCAGCAGGGCCGTGGCGATCAGCGTGGCGAAAATCTTTTTCATCTGTACCTCCTATGTGGGTAAGGCCGGTTTGAGCCTGCGATACTGATCGCCAGATGAACGGAATGGGGCGCGAGGCTGGGCTTTACATTCCCTTTACGCAGATTTTACCGCCGGTGACATCTGCGCGGCCACAGGCGGCTCATTCCGCCTTTTTAGCGGCCTGTCTGCTGGCTTCCCGGTCGGAGGTCAGTATCTCGATAAGGATATCCCCCGCCTCCAGCTTTTTCGCGGGTTCCTCCGCGAAGCTGTAGGGCCTGCCTGCGCGATAAAGGCGCACGCCAAGGCCGGTGCGGATCGCGGTCAGCGGCATGCCGATTTCTTCCGGCATGACAGGGCGCTCGTTCAGTTGCACCCGCCCGGCGGACGAGGCCAGATCGGCGATATAGTCGGCGATATGCGGCCCGGCATTGCTGCCCGCGAGCAGCAGGCCCGTGAAGCTCACCGGGTTGATGACGGTCGTGGCCCCGGCCTGCCGCGCGAGCATCTCATTATCCTCGTTGCGCACCACCACGCTGATCGGCGCATCTGGGCAGAGATGCCGGGCGGTCAGCGTGATGAGGATGCTGGTATCGTCGCGCCCGGCGGAGATCATGATCGCGCTGGCGCTGGCGATGCGCGCGTCGGACAGGGTCTTGTCGCGCGTCGCATCGCCGCGCAGCACATTGCAACCCAGCTTCTCCGCCTCATCGAGACGGGAAGGGGAAGGATCGATCACGACGATCTTTTGCGCCGGAACCCCGCGCGCGATCATCTCGTTCACCGCCTCGCTGCCGCTGACGCCGAAACCGGCGATGAGGATATGATTCTGAAGCATGTTCTGTATGCGGGCCATGCGCCACCTGTAGAGCGATTTGCGGATGAAGAAACTATAGGCCGTGCCGAGGAAGAGCAGCCAGACGAAAAGGCGGATTGGCGTCACCACGAAGGTTTCGAACAACCGCGTTCCTGGGCTGACCGGCACGATGTCGCCATAGCCCACGGTCGTCACCGTAACGGTGGTGAAATAGAGCACGTCTATGAAGCTGATCTGGTTGTCCAGCGTGTCGCGCAGCCCGTCGCGATGCAGCCAGTGAAACAGCAGGACGCAGGAAACCAGCCCGACGATGAGCGCGAGCCGGAAGGTCAGGTCGAGCCATGTCGGAATGGAGGACCGCCGCCGCAGGAAGTGGGATATATCGTCGCGGCGGTGGACCGGAAGGCGCATGGATCAGGCGAAGGCCTCTGCCAGCGGCCCCAGCGACCCCTCATGGGTGAGGTCGTAGTGGAGCGGCGTCACCGTGATATAATCGGCGCGGATCGCTTCCAGATCGCTGCCCTCGGGCGCGCTGTCGCTCGATCCCAGCGCGAACCAGTAATAGCGGAAGCCGCGGGGATCGACGCCTTCCACCGCTCTGGTGCGGCCGGGCGTGTGGAAGCCTTGCCGCACGATGCGGATGCCCTTGACGCGATCGGGATCGACCGCGGGGAAATTGACGTTCACCAGCATGCGCGGATCATGCGGCACCGTCAGCAACGGGCGCAGCACCTTCTCTCCCCACGCCTGCGCACAGGCGAAAGGCACGGCGTCGCCCATGCCCTGACGCGCATAGACCTGGCTGAGCGCGATCGACCGGATACCCGAAATCGCCCCTTCCATCGCCGCCGAGACGGTGCCGGAATAGGTGACGTCCTCGGCCAGATTGGCGCCGCGATTGACGCCGGAAAGGACGAGGTCGGGCAGATTGTCCTTCATCAGATGGGTAACGGCCATCATCACCGCGTCGGTCGGTGTGCCGGTGACGCTGTAATGCTTCTCCCCATGCTTGCGGATGCGCAGCGGCCGGGTGAGGGTGAGGCTGTGCCCGGCGCCCGATTGCTCTTCGGATGGGGCGACGATCCAGATATCGTCGGACAGGGTGCGGGCGATCGTTTCCAGCACCTTGAGGCCGGGGGCGTGGACGCCGTCGTCATTGGTCAGCAGTATGCGCATCAGCGCGGCTCCAGCCGGGTGAGGCCGCCCATATATGGATGGAGAATGGCGGGAATGTCGACGCTGCCGTCCTCATTCTGGTAATTTTCCAGCACCGCGACCAGCGTGCGGCCGACCGCCAGGCCGGAACCGTTGAGGGTGTGGAGGAAGCGCGTGGCCTTCTCCCCCTCCGGCTTGTAACGCGCATTCATGCGGCGAGCCTGAAAATCCCCGCAGTTGGAGATGGAGCTGATCTCGCGATAGGTCTGCTGGCTCGGCAGCCAGACTTCCAGATCAAAGGTCTTGCGCGCGCCGAAGCCCATGTCGCCGGTGCACAGCAGCACCTTGCGATAAGGCAGCGCCAGCGCCTCCAATATCCCTTCGGCGCAGCGCACCATGCGTTGATGCTCCTGCTCCGACTCTTCCGGGCGGCAGATCGCGACCAGCTCGACCTTCTCGAATTGATGCTGGCGGATGAAGCCGCGGGTGTCGCGACCGGCCGAACCCGCTTCGGAGCGGAAACAGGGGGTCAGCGCGGTGAGGCGCAGCGGCAGGCTGTCCTCCGCTACGATCTGCTCGCGCACCAGATTGGTGAGCGACACCTCGGCGGTCGGGATGAGCCAGCGGCCATCGGTGGTCTGGAACAGATCCTCGGCGAATTTGGGCAGCTGCCCGGTGCCGTAGAGCGCGGCGTCGCGGACCAGCAATGGCGGGTTCACTTCCTCATAGCCATTCTCGCCCGACTGGCGATCCAGCATGAACTGGGCGAGCGCGCGGTGCAGACGGGCGATGCCGCCACGCAGCGCCGCGAACCGCGCGCCGGAAATGGCGGCGGCGGCCTCGAAATCCAGACCGAGCGCGGGGCCGAAATCGGCATGATCCTGCGGCGCGAAGGTGAAATCGCGCGGCGTGCCCCAGCGGTTGATCTCCGCATTGGCGCTTTCATCCGGACCTTCGGGAACATCCTCTGCGGGCAGGTTGGGAATGGCGGCGAGCGCGGCTTCCAGCGCGGCGCCTGCCTGCCTGTCCTGCTCTTCCAATGCGGGCAGGCGCTCCTTGAGCGCGGCGACCTCTGCCTTCAGCGCGTCGGCTTTCGCCATATCCTTCTGCGCCATCGCCTGACCGATCGCCTTGCTGGCTTCGTTGCGCTTGGCCAGGCTCTGCTGCAATTCGGTGGAGAGGCTGCGGCGCTCCTCGTCCAGTTTCAGCAACCGCGCGGACAGCGGCTTCAGGCCGCGCCGGGCAAGGGCGGCGTCGAATGCCTGCGGATTGTCTCGGATGAAGCGAATATCGTGCATGAGGTTCTCTGTCGGCCGCCTGATTGCTGGTCTGCTGCCTATGCCGCCGCTGACCGGAAGGTGCAAGGCTTCGCAGGGCATGTGGAGGCACGGAAATGAGAAAAGGCGGCGCCGGGAGGGAGCCGCCTTTCTCGATATTCGGTTGGGAAGCAGGATCAGGCCTGCTCCGTCTCCGCTTTGCGCCCGGCCATGTGGCGGCGCGCGATCAGGGCCGCAGCCGCCGCGCCGAAGAGCAGGACCATCGGCGGGGCAGGGACGTCGGTCGGTTCGCCACCGGTCGAAGTGCTGCTCGTCGAGGTGGAGGTGTCACCGCCGGTCGTGGTACTGGTGCTCGTCGAGGTGGTGGTATCGCCACCGGTCGTTGTGCTGGTGCTCGAGGTGCTTGTGCTCGTCGAGGTGGTGGTGTCGCCACCAGTCGTGGTGCTCGTCGAGGTCGTGTCACCGCCGGTCGTGGTGCTTGTGCTTGTCGAGGTGGTGTCGCCGCCGGTCGAAGTGCTGCTGCTCGTCGAAGTGCTGCTACTTGTTGAGGTGCTGCTGCTTGTCGAGGTGGTGCTGCCACCGGTCGTTGTGCTTGTCGAACTGGTGGTATCGCCGCCCGTCGAAGTGGTGGTGGTAGTGGTATCGCCGCCGGTCGAGGTGGTAGTGGTCGTGGTGTCACCGCCAGTGGTGGTGCTGGTGCTGGTCGAGGTGCTGCCGGTGCTTCCGCCGCTGCCCCCATAGAAGCCGCCGAAGAAGCCGCCGCCGCCGCCGCCGAAGGGGCGAGCGCTCAGGCCGCTATTGCTGATGGTCGGGCTCACGACCGCGGCGGACGGGGAAGGCAGCGGGGACGCGGGCACCGCGGCCGGTGCCACCATCGCCATCGGCACGGGTGCCGGTTGGGTCGTCGTCGTCACCGTCCTGGGAGCGCATGCAACCTGGCGCGTGGTATAGCGAGGACGGGAAGCCACGGCCTTCTTGGCGGGCGCCGCATATTTCTGGCTCTTGGTGGAATGCACGACAGCGGGGCGGGCCGACTCGGCCACATGGACAGCTCCGCCGCCTATGATGGCGCCGCCGCAAGCGTATGCGCATAATTTAGCAAGTGCCATTCTTACGGACATTTTTCTGTTCCTATACCCTCACTGTGACCTTTAGCCACCTGGTTATCCACCCTTATGGGGTTTCCCCTTAAACACGAAATATAGCGTTAATCGCAACTTCATTAACGCTGTTTTTCACCATTAACCGTATTATGTCCATTGGGCATTGAAATCAGGCCAAAAAATTGTCCCTGAACGACACAAATTTACATTCCGGCGGGTTTTTGCCGCCGTTACGGATTTGTAATCCGGCCTGACGGCGTCAGCGGCATGACGCATGCCTTCTTGTCTGCGCGCAGTGGCGTGGTTATAGGCGCCTCCAACTATAGTGACGAGCCAAAGCGGGATTCGCTTAAGCGCGCTTTGGCGATCGGCACGATATCAATTTGGTGATCGCGGAGAAGTCATGACCAATCTGCCCGAAGGCTACCGCCCCTCTCCTGACGAAGAGTTCATGAACCCGCTTCAGTTGGAATATTTTCGGCAGCGGCTGCTGGAGTGGAAAAAGGAAATTCTCTCCGAGTCGGAAAATACCCTGGCGGTGCTGCAAAATGAGCCGTTGCGGGAACCCGACATGAACGACCGCGCATCGAGCGAGACCGACTGGTCGATTGAACTGCGCACCCGCGACCGGCAGCGCAAGCTGATATCCAAGATCGATGCGGCGCTGCGCCGGATCGACGATGGCGAATATGGCTATTGCGAAGTGACCGGCGAACCGATTTCGCTCGGCCGACTGGAGGCGCGTCCTATCGCCACGATGACGCTGGAAGCGCAGGAGCGCCACGAGCGTCAGGAAAAAGTCTCCCGCGACGATTGAGCGCGGGCAGGTGAGGAAGGCCGGGCGCAAGCGTCCGGCAAAGGCCGTTAAACTGGCTGGCACTGGCAAGGGCCGGTTTCTATCCGTTATGGGCTGGTCTCTCTTCGTTATGGGATAGCCTTGCGGAATGACGGCACGTTGATCGCTTTTCGGGAAGGGAAGGCAGCCATTATAATCACGCGGTTATTGCGTGATCGCGCTGAACCAGCGCTTTGCGGCATCGTCAGAGATTCAAGAGATGATCTGCTCCTCGCCGCCCTAATCGGGTGGAGAGGCAGGTTGCATGGATGGACGGCATGGCTGACGCAGCGCCTGTCTTGCCCGCCGAATTGGAATCCCTCTTTGTTTGAGCTTCTTATTCGGGCCTCTCTTTATTCCGGGTAGGAAGCAAGAACCAGAGCGCGTCTGGCGCAGGATTCAACGCCACGCGCTCTGGATTAAAGCCGCCTCTCTTTACGGATGGGCTGCCATCCGGCGGTGGAGGGATTTTTCAGGGGAAGCAGAAGCCTTCAACTGCTGCCCAGCGACTCTTTCAGCCGCAATTTCTGCTTCTTCAGCTCTACCAGCAGCAGATCGTCCGGCATCGGGCGACTCAACTCGAAGCGGATTTTCGCCTTGAGTGCATCATGCTTGGCGCGAAGAGCAGAAACATGGCTTTTTTCCATGACTTTCTCCAAAAAAGGAACGTCGGGAACACTGACTAGATCATGATTCGCGAGCAATGTCTCCCCCTGTTTTAGAGAGAGCGATGGGCCGCGCGGCCGCAGGGATGGAGCGTTGAAGGAAAGCATCCCTTTCCTCGCCGCTGCCGGTTTTTGGGGGCTGGACCCGCGCGTCGGATATCGGTTATCCAACGATTATGGATCTCGAAGAAACTATGCGCCAGATCGAATTGCTCCGGCAGGAGCATCGCGATCTCGACAGCGCGATAACGGCGTTGGCGCATAGCGGGTCGTCCGATCAGTTGCAGCTTGCGCGCCTGAAAAAACGCAAGCTTATGTTGCGGGACGAAATTGTCCTGCTGGAAGATACGCTGATCCCCGACATCATTGCCTGACAAGACCTCGCCCCTGGTCCGCGCCCTATCGGAATAATCATGCCTTGCCCGGTGTTAACGATGAAGGAGTACTGACAAATGACAGGTGATGTGCGATTCTTCGTTCATGGTAAATGAAGTGGCCGAATCTCTGGATCCTGTCCTGCGCGCGCGCCTTGTCGACAATCTCTATGTCGAGGCGATGGTGCTCGCGGACGAGGCGAGGGCCTATTTCGATGGGCCTGGCGTGGAGGACAGGGAACTGCTCGATGTCATCCAGCGCCTTTCCTTTGTGTGCGAATCGCTGAAGGTGACGACCCGCATGATGCATGTCATCGCCTGGCTGCTGAACCAGAAGGCATGGCGGCGCGGTGAAATCGACGCTGAGGCGATGGAACATGACCGGCACCGCCTTGGCGAAGTCGCGCCCAGCGATGAGGAATCGCTGGATGTCATGCCGGTCAGAGCCGCCACCCTCGTCCGGGGCAGCCTCTCCCTTTACGATCGCGTCTGGCGCTTGCAGGAGCGGACGCGAAACGCGAAACGCGATCCCGCTAATGCTAAGGCCGACGAGCGTGAGCCCGGCCCGGCGCGGGCGCTCCTCGATCGTCTTGAGCGGTCTTTCTGACACCGCCAGGCCGCTTTTCGATGGGCGGAGATTGCACCTTGCCGAAGGCCCGGATAATCCTTGCCTCCATGGTTGATATCCGGCCCGCCGATGACCGGCATGAAAAGCGAAAAATCGCACAGGCTGCGGCGTTTGCGGGACGCGTGATAGGGATGGGAATGCTGTTGCTGCCCGCCGCGCCGCTGCTCGCCCAGCAGCAGGGGGGCAAGACTGCGGCGCAGGCTGCTCAAGGCGCGGCGGCGGAGAACCAGCCGGGGCAGGCTGTCGGGCAGGCGATGGAGGATCGGCGCGCCGGGGCGGAAGAGCCAGCCGGTCAGGACATCGGGGCGGGAGATAATGCCGCGGCGCTTCCGTCCGGCCCCGCCGTTCCGCTTCCGCTGGCTTTGCCGCCCGACCCTCAAAGCCTGCCGGACATGGCGCCGGTCAGCGAAAGCGAATTCAGTCTCGACATTGACGAGCAACTCGATGTCGGCGTCGCCTGGCCGGACATGTCGAGCGATGCGCCCGATGTGCGCCTGACCGGGCCGCTCGGCGGCACGGCCGCGCCCGAGGCTGAGGCGGCGGAAACGAGCACCGACAATCTGCCCGAGGCCGGGACGGACGAAGCGCTCGCCGCGGCGGCACAGGCGGAAGGCACTCCCCAAAGCGAGGAGGCCCTCGCCATGCCGCTGGATGCAGGCGCTCCGAACGAGGCGCCGGCGCTGGCCGACGACGGCGCGGAGCGGCGGTATGAGGTCGTCATCAATGGGCTGGATGAGATCGAGGACGAGTTGTTCCACACCCGCTTCAACACGCTTTCCACGCTGAAGGCGGAGAGCGGCGATCCGGCTAATCTCGCGCAGATCAACCGCCGCATGGAACAGGATGTGGCGCTGATCGACCGGATTTTGCAGGCCAAGGGCTATTATGGCGCTTCGGTCGGCCGCCGGGTTCTGCCTCCGCAACAGGGCGGCAATGGCAGGGTGCGCGCGGTATTCGACGTGCGGCCCGGCCCCCTTTACACGCTATCCTCCGTCAGCCTGCCCGGCCTCGCTTCTGCCGCCCGCCATGTGCCGACGCTGAAAGGCGTCTTTCCGCTCAAGGTGGGCGACCCCGTCGACGCCGACAGGATTACCGCCGGGCAGGTCGATCTTTCCAAGGCGCTCGGCGAAAATGGCTTCCCGTTCGCAAGGGTCGATCAGCCGCAGGTCACGATCGATCATGACATGCAGAAGGGCGATCTGGAAATCGTCGTGCGCGCGGGCGGTTATCGCCGCTTCGGCGATATCGTGCTGGATGACCGGACAGGCGAGATATTCTCCGCCCGGCACCTCACGCGCATCGCCCGCTTCGACCGCGATGACATCTACAAGGTGTCGGACGTGGAGGATCTGCGCCGGGCAATCGTCGCCACCGGGCTGGTGTCATCGGTCGCGGTGACGCCGCGCGATGCGGCGGACGGAGAACATGCGGACATCGCCGTCGCCGCGATCCCCGCGCCGATGCGCACCATTGCGGGCGAAATAGGCTATGGCACCGGCGAAGGCTATCGGCTGGAGGGCAGCTGGCAGCATCGCAATTTCTTCCCGCCCGAAGGCGCACTTACCGTGCGCGGGCTGGTCGGCACGCGGGAGCAGGCGGCGGGCCTTGGCTATCGCCGCAATAATTTCCGGCGGCGGGACAATGTGCTGACCGGCGGCTTCTCCTTCTATCATCGCGATTATGACGCCTATAAGGCCAAGACCCTGTCGCTGAGCGCGGGGCTGGAGCGGCAGAGCAATTTCCTGTTCCAGAAGAAATGGGCGTGGAGCATCGGCGGCCAACTGCTCGGCACGCGGGAGCGCAGCTATTATGGCGGCAGTCAGGTAAAGAACAGCCGTACCTATTTGATCGGCGCGCTGCCGGTTTCGCTCACCTATGATGCGAGCGACGATCTGCTTGACCCCAGCCGGGGCTTTCGCATCGGCGTGCGGGCCAGCCCGGAAGCGTCCTGGCATGACAAGGCCTTCACCTATGTGGTCACGCAGCTGGACGGCAGTGCCTATTTGCCGGTGTCGGACCGGGTGGTGCTTGCTTCGCGCATGCGGCTGGGATCGATTTTAGGGGGTGTCGATCTCGACAACATCGCGCCGTCCCGGCGATTCTATGCGGGCGGCGGGGCCTCGGTGCGGGGCTATGCCTTCCAGTCTATCGGCCCGCGCGACCCGGAAAACGACCCCTATGGCGGCAAGAGCCTCGCTGAATTCTCGCTGGAAGCGCGGATCAAATTCGGCGTATTCGGGGTGGTGCCGTTCCTCGACGCGGGCAATATCTCGACCGGCTTCCTGCCGAAGTTGAGCGATATCCGTTATGGGGCGGGCATCGGCCTGCGTTATTATTCGACCTTCGGGCCGATCCGCATCGATGTGGGCACGCCGCTCAACCGGCAGAAGGGGGATAGCCGGATCGCGGTCTATGTCTCGCTGGGGCAGGCCTTCTGATGGCGGAAGGCAAGGACACCCCGCCGCCCGTCGAAGATGGGCCGCCTGAAGAGGTGAGCAAGCCGCCCCGGCGGCGCGGCGGCGGAGCCTTGTCGCGCTGGATAATGGGGATCGCGCTGGCGCTGCTGCTGGCGGTCGCGGGTGCGCTGGTCTGGATCGACAGCCCGACGGGGCATCGTTTCGTTGTCCAGAAGGTCGCCGAACTGCGCCCGAAATCCGGCCTGCACATTAAGATCGGCCGCATCGAGGGCAGCCTGTTCCGCAAGGCCCGGCTGCACGACCTGCGCCTCTATGACCCCAAGGGCCTCTTCTTCTCCTCGCCCGAATTGCAACTGGAATGGTCGCCGCTGGGCTGGCTTTCCAACCGGCTGGACATAGACGAGCTGATCGTCCCGCGCGCGCGGCTGCACCGTATGCCCGCATTCAACCAGACGGAGAGCACCGGCAGGATATTGCCCGATTTCGATATCCGCATCATGCGCCTGCGTGTCGCCCGGCTGGATGTCGACAAGGCGGTGATGCGCCGCGCCGATGCCTTCATGCTGGAGGGGGATGCCGATATCCGTGGCGGGCAGGCGGTGGTGGATCTCTCGCTGCGGTCGCTGAAGGGCGATGATCGCCTGGTGCTGGCGCTCGATAGCAGGCCCGACGACAACCGCTTCGATATCGACCTGACCGTCAACGCGCGCGAAGGGGGGCTGATCGCGGCGCTCGCCGGACTGACTCAGGACGCCAATGTTCGGCTGGAGGGCAAGGGCGACTGGACGAAATGGGACGGCAGGCTGATCGCCACGCTGGATCGCAAGTCCGCCGCCGGGTTCGGCATCGGCCTGCGCAAGGGCGACTGGAAGATAGAGGGCACGATTGCCGGTGCGGCGATCGCCAATGGCGGCCTGCTCGCCCGGCTGACCTCCCCCGAACTGGCGATCAGGGCGCAGGGGAGCTATCGCAGCAAGCTGCTCTCCGGCACTTTGCGCGCCCAATCGGAGGCGATCGCGGTCGATCTGAAGGGTGGCGTCCATCTGGGCGGGCGCGGCTATGACAATCTGCTGATCGATATCGGCCTCACCCGGCCGGGCGCTCTGCTCAAGGATTTTGGCGCGCGAGGGCTGGTCACCCGGCTGCGTCTCAATGGGCCTTTCCCGACCGCCCGCTTCGAATATCTGCTCCGCGCCGAAGAACTGCGCTTCGGCAGGACGGTGCTGCGCGGCGTTCATGCGGCGGGCGACGGCCGCGCGGGCGGCAAGAGCGGTACGACGCTGATCCCGCTCCAGCTCACCGCGAAGAGCGTCGAGGGGCAGGGCGATATGGTCGCGTCGATCCTGCGCAATGTCAGCCTGACTGGCACCTTGCAGAAAAAGGGTTCGGTCGTCACCAGCTCGCCGATGCGCCTGCGGTCGGATAAGCTCGACGGCCAGGTGGTCGCGCTGTTCGACCTGTCGAGCGGGCGCTATGATATCGCGCTGGGCGGCGATCTGCGCGGGTTGCTGATCCCCGGTTTCGGCATCGTCGATCTGCATTCGAAGCTTCAGGCCGTGCCCGATGCGAAGGGCGGGTTCAGCATCGGCGGGCGGGTCGATGCGGTGATGCGGCGCCTTGATATCGGCTTCCTCCGCACCCTTGCGGGCGGGCTGCCGAGGGTGCGCAGCGATATCGCGCTCGGGCCGGACGGCCGCCTGTTCCTGCGCAATCTTCAACTCGACGCCCCGGCGCTGACGCTGCGTGGCGAAGGGGTGCGGGAGCGCGACGGCAGGGTGCACCTGACCGGCGCCGGACGCCACCGCCAATATGGGCCGCTCAGGCTGGTGCTGGATGGCGATATCGCCAAGCCGAAGGTGGACCTGTTCCTCGCGCGGCCGCTAGACGCGGCGGGGCTGGCCGATGTGCATGTGCTGCTCGATCCGCAGGGCCGCGATTATCGCTTCGAGGCAAGAGGGCAGTCCCATCTGGGGCCATTCGCCGCCAATGGCGCGATAGAGCTGCCGCAGGGAGGGCAGGCGGTGATCGCCATCGACCGGCTGACCGTCAACGGCGCGCAGGGGCAGGGGCGCCTGCGCGTGGTCGATGGCGGCCTTGCCGGGCAACTCGACATGGAGGGGACGGTGCGTGGTCCCGTCCTGCTTTCGGTGGTGAATGGCATCCAGCACGTCAAGGCGGCGCTGCGGATCGAGCAGGCCCAATTCGCGGGCGCGACGCCCCTCTCCATCACGCGGGGGCGGCTGGATGCGGAACTTGCGCTCGATCCTGCCGGGACGACTATCGATGCGAATCTGACTGCCTTCGGGGTGGAGGTGGGCGGCATGCGCATTAACCGCGTCGTCGCCGATACCCGGCTGGTCAATGGCGAGGGCAAGCTCAATGCCAGCATCACCGGGCAGCGCGGGCGCCTGTTCAACCTGAAGATCGACGCCGATATCGCGGCGGACGCCATCGGCTTCGGCCTGTCCGGCACGCTCGACCGGCAGGCGATTTCGTTCGACCGCAGGGGGAATTTGCGGCGCATCGAAGGCGGCTGGGCGCTCGATCCGCTGACGATCCGTTATCGCGGCGGCAAGGCCGTGATCAATTCGGCGACCTTCGGCGAGGAAATCGCCGTCGATGCCGGTGTCCAGAATCTCTCGCTGTCGCTGCTCGATATCACCAATATCGATCTGGGCCTTAGCGGCGCCGCTAATGGCCGCCTGATCTATAGCTGGAAGAAGGGCACGGGCACGCGCGGATCTGCTTCCATCAAGGTCAAGGGGTTGAGCCGGTCGGGCGTCACCCGCACCTCGACGCCGATCGATATCGGCCTCAATGCGGAACTGACGGATGACCGGCTGGCGATGCGCGCGCTCTTCAGCCAGGAAGGGAAGATCGTGGGCAAGGCGCAGGCGCTGATGGCACCGCTGGGACCGGGCAGCCTGATGGAACGGCTGCGCGCCGCGCCGATCAAGGCGCAGCTGCGCTATGTCGGCCCGGCAAGCTCGCTCTGGCGCCTCACCACGGTGGAGATCATCGATTTGAGCGGGCAAATGGCGCTTACCGCCAATATCGGCGGCACCGGCGCCGATCCGGTGATCGACGGCGCGCTGATGACGCGCGACGCCGTGCTGGAAAGCCCGGTCACGGGCATGCGCATCACCAATTTGCAGGCGTCGGGACGCTTCAACGGCTCGCGCCTCGTGCTCTCGCAGATCAGCGGCCGGACCGCGGGCGACGGCACGATGACCGGCAAGGGCGTGTTCGACCTGTCGCTGGGGCAGGGCGTCGGCATGAACGTCGCGTTGCAGGCGAACCGGGCCGTGCTGCTCGACCGCGACGATATCGGCGCGACCGTGACCGGACCGCTCGCCATCCGGTCGGGCGATGGCGTCAATGGGGTGATCAGCGGCACGCTGGATGTGGTGCGCAGCCGCTTCACCATGGGCCGCGCGGCGACGGTCGCGGAAATTCCGGAACTGCGCGTGATCGAGAAGAACCGGCGCGGCGACGAATTCGCCGTGCCGAAAAAGGGCGCGGGCTGGCTGCTCGACATCAAGGCCAATGCGCGCAACCGCCTGATGGTAAGCGGCATGGGCCTGTCGAGCGAATGGCGCATGGATCTTGCCATTGGCGGCGCGGTTACGGCGCCGAGGCTGGTCGGGCGCGCCGATCTGGTGCGCGGCACCTATGATTTCGCGGGGCGCCGCTTCGACCTCAGCGAAGGCGCGCTGCGCTTCGACGGCAGCGTGCCCGCCAACCCGACGCTCGACCTGAAGGCTGAGGCGACGATGAGCGATCTGGACGCGAAGATCGACATCGCCGGCACCGCCGCCAATCCCGAAATCAGCTTCAGCAGCACGCCGAGCCTGCCGGAAGACGAGATCCTGTCCCGCATCCTGTTCGGTTCCTCGATCACCAGCCTGTCGGCGCCCGAAGCGCTGCAACTGGCATCCGCCGTGGCATCGTTGCAGGGCGGAGGCGGCGGGCTGGACCCGATCAATGCGGTGCGCAAGGCCGCAGGGCTGGACCGCCTGCGCATCCTGCCCGCCGACGAGACGACGGGGCAGGGAACGGCGATCGGCGTCGGCAAATATCTGACGCGCAAAATCTATGTGGAGCTGGTCACGGACGGACAGGGCTATTCCGCGACGCAGCTCGAATATCAGATCACGCGCTGGCTTTCGCTCTTGTCCGCGGTGTCCACCATGGGGCGGCAGAGCGTGACGGTGCGAGCGTCGAAGGATTATTGAGGGCGGAGGGGCGCGGGGGAAAGCTTTTCCCGGTCCCGGCGTGATAAAAGGGCGGCTTCTATCCTTGGTCGCGACGCAAATGGATGAGCGGGTAGGGGCGGCCCTGTCCGTCGCGCTCGGATCGTCCCGTCGCAACAAAACCAAGATGGCAGTAGAAACCCGCCGCCTGAGCATTTTGCTCGTTCACATCCGTCGAAAGGATGGGATGGAGGGAGCAGGCATGGTCCACCAGGGCGCGTCCGATGCCTTGACCCCTGTTTGCGGGATCGATGAACAGGGCCTCCATATGGGAATCGTGAAGCAGCATGAACCCGGTCACATGGCCGACAGCATCGGTGGCGAGCCACAGCGGAGCGGTCGGCAGGAATCGAGACAATTCCTGTTCGATGGCGGCGCGGTCTTCCGGTTTGAGGAAATCATGCGTCGCATCGACCGCCTCCCGCCATATTTGCAGGACGCGAGGGCCATCGCTTATATTGGATTTTCTGATTGTCGGCATGCTTTCGCCTCGGAATGGATCGGTTTCCCGTCCTATCCCTGCCACATCATCCCGTATCAAGCGAAAAGCCCGGGCGATCGCTCGTCCGGGCTTCCTTTTGCAGTTCTGATCGAGAGGGATCAGCCGCTATAATACATATCGAATTCGACCGGGCTGGGGGTCATTTCCCAGCGGGCCACGTCGCCGCGCTTGACTTCGATATAGGCTTCGATCTGATCCTTGGTGAACACGTCACCTTTCAGCAGGAAGTCCATGTCGGCTTCGAGCGCGTCGAGCGCTTCGCGGAGCGAACCGCAGACGGTCGGCACCTGGCTCAGCTCTTCGGGCGGCAGGTCGTAGAGGTTCTTGTCCATCGGATCGCCCGGATGGATGCGGTTCTGAATGCCGTCGAGACCCGCCATCAGCAGCGAGGCATAGCAGAGATAGGGGTTGGCGAGGGCATCGGGGAAGCGGAATTCGACGCGCTTCGCCTTCGAGCCGGTGCCGTACGGAATGCGGCAGGAGGCCGAACGGTTGCGGCTCGAATAGGCGAGCAGCACCGGTGCCTCATAACCCGGCACCAGACGCTTGTAGCTGTTGGTGGTCGGGTTGGTGAAGGCGTTGAGCG
>CAYLKZ010000039.1:0-27673 GCA_964384275.1 uncultured Sphingobium sp.
CCGGGAAGCTGCGCGTCCAGCCCTTTGCCGGACTGCTCTATCGCTACGCCGATGTGGAAGCCTCTTCGGAGCGCGGCGGCGCGGCGGCGCTGGAAGTGGCGGCCTATAACCGCAAGTCGTGGCGCGCCAGCCTCGGCAGCCGGATATCGACGACGATCGATCATGGCAAATGGTCGATCCGCCCCGCGCTGCGCGCCGAATGGCAGCATGAGCTGCGCGGCCAGCCGGAAAGCCGTATCGAGGCCCGCTTCGCCAGCCGCGATACGGCGATTTTCACTCTTCGGCCCACCTCGCTGGTCCGCGACGCGGGGCTGGTGGGCGCCAGCGTCACGGCTACCCATGCCAGCCGCACCTCGGTCCGGCTGGGGTATAATGGCGAGTTCAGCGGAGACCGCAGCATCCACAATTTCGCGCTGACGCTTAGCCGCCGTTTCTAAAGCGGGGGGCGCTCCGCGAAACGGGAACGCCCGCATCCCGCGCTGTGGGGAGGGCCTCCCGTTTCGCGGGACAGCGCGGCGCGGCGGGCGATCCGGCGCAAGGCGCGACTATACCGGGGAAGACAAGATGAGAGAACCGGAAGACAAGCTCTTTTTCCATCCCGGCGAGGAGCGGAAGAGCCTTTACAGCGTCAGGCCGCGTCAACGCGGCGAGCGGCGCGGCTTGACCGTGACCGTGCGCGGCAATCGCATCCATGTGCCGGACATGAAGCCGCTTCCGGGGGAACGGCACCGGCTTGGCGCGGGGCTGGTGCTGCTGTGCTGCGGGCTGTTCTGGGGAGGGGTGCTGTGCTTGCTGTGGCTGGCATGAAGGCTGACAGAGAGGAATGCAGGCCGTGACGCGCCCGGTCGGCTCTTTCCGGCATCCCGCGGGTAATGGCCGGCGAGAGAATCATGCCCGCGCATGGGCGCGCCGCCAGCATTTCACCTCGTCGCAGGTCGAGGAATTGATCCAGGTCGGGTCGGATGCGCTGGCGCTGGCGCTTCAGGCATTCCGGCAGGCTGCGCTCGCCCACCCTCTTGCCGGGAGCACGCAGCAGGAGGTTTTGAAGGATCTGTCCTCGGTGCTGATCCAGCTCATGGCCGACGAAAGGCCTGGGCAGGAAGAGTGGCTGGCGCGGGAGCAGGAACCGGGGCGGCAACAAGACCGTGCGGGGGGGCGATTGCGCGGGCAGGGGCAGGAGCGGGAGGCCATTCCCGCGCCGTCCCTGCCCTTTCAGGGCGTTCCCCTTCCCTATGAAGCGGTGGAGGAAGCCGCGATCGACCATGTCGGCAAGGCGCTGAACCTGGGCAGGGGGGCCGCGCATATGCTGTTGTGCCTGCTTGATGAGCCTGGCGTCTATCATGAGCTGCCCCGGCTTGCCCATTTGCTGTCGCTGCGCTCGTCCAATTACAATGTCCTGCGCGTTTATGCCTGCCGCCTGCGCCGGGCGCTGGAAATTCATGGCATTGGCGATGCCGTCGTGACCGGCGTTGCCAGCTACATGCTGAAGCCGGGGCATGTCCCCGCGATCAAGGCGCTGCTGGCATGAATCTCGCCTCCCCCTGTTTGGAAGGGGTGGAGCGCGCCGATGACCGCCTGTTGCCTGATTTAATCGTCCAGAACGGTGTGGCTTCTCAATCCGTAGCAGCTTTCAGCCCTGCCCCCCTTCTGCTAAGCCTTGTTGGCCATCCGGCGCAGGGGGCAAGCAAGGGAAGGAACTATTGATCCGCCGATAACAGCAATTATTTTCCTTTTTATATCATAAGGATGAGCATATATCCCGCCCGGCCCGCGTCGTCATGCGCGAGGGGACAGCAGGAGCAACAAGGCTATGAAACCGCGCATGTCGAGCTTCATGAAAAATATCCTCACGACCCTGACCTATGAGCCGGATCTGGATAGACCGGCATCCGGTCAGGCGGTCGAATTGAGCAAGCTCGACCAAAGGCTGACAGGCCTGATGCAGACCGAGGGAAGCGGGCACGCCGCGATCATGGTGCGGCCGGATGAATGTTCGGTGTGGAACGGCAATCCGCGCCAGCAGCCGGGCCTGACGCCGGAAAGCTGCCGCTCGCTGATCGAATCGATCGCCAGCGAAGGGGGCAATCACATCCCGGTGCTGGTGCGTCTGAACCCGTCGGACCCGGAAAAACCTTATGAATTGCTGGTCGGAAGCCGCAGGCGCTATGCGGTGGAATGGCTCAACCATAATGGCCGCCCGGAATTGCGCCTCAATGCCTTGGTCGTCGATCTTTCGGACGAGGAGGCGTTTCGCCTCGCGGACCTCGAAAATCGCGAGCGCGCGGACATTACGGAACTGGACCGCGCGCGCAGCTATCAGGGCGCGGTCGATCGCTTTTACGGTGGCATCCAGTCGCGCATGGCCGAGGCGCTGAACCTCTCGAACAGCCAGCTCAGCCGCCTGCTGGCGCTCGCCCAGTTGCCGGAGGAGGTGGTTGACGCCTTCTCTACCAAGGACGAATTGCGCGTCCGCCACTCGGAAATACTGACGCCGCTGATGCGCCGCCCGGAAACGCGCGAGGCGGTGATTGCGGAAGCGCGCCTCATCGGCAAGGAGCAGCAGGATCTCGCCGCGCGGGGGGAGCGCATGATCGCGCCGGGCGTCGTCATCACCCGGTTGAAGGACGCGACCTCCCGGCGCATGGAGGAAAGCGCGGCGAAAATTCCCATCCTTGCGGGCGACAGGCGATTGGGCAGCGTGAAGCGGGGCGCGGATGGCGAGCTTCAGGTCGAGCTCACCATCGCCAGCGGCGCGGATGTGGAGGAAATGCTGGCGTTTTTGCGCGCCGCAATAGGGGCCGCGCGGGCCGGTTGAGGATCGCGGGCTGAGAACAGCGGCGGCGGGCGGCGGCTGGAACCGGCCGCGCCGCCCGGCGCCGGATCAGTGCTGGAGCTGGCCCGCGAGATAATCGAGCATCATCTTTTCCACCGTCTCGTTGATGCCGAGAAAGCTGCGCCTGCCGTCGCGCTCATCCTGAATCCGGTACAGCACATCGTCGCTGATGAGCTTCTTGATGAGGCGCAGCGCGGTGCTGGTCGGCGCGCCGGAGGCGATGCAGGCGCTGGAAACGGAGACGACGCGCTTTTCCAGCCGCGCGAGCAGCAGGTCGAGCAGGATATTCCACGCCGGATCGCCGAATAACGTACCACCGCCCAGCTTGCTGCGCTTCGCCTCGGCCCGCAGCAGTTCGCGGATATAATTGACCATATTCTTGTCGTCGTCCGGCGCCGGAAGGGGCGGGGCGGCGGATTGCGGGCTGGCCGGGGCCGCGGTGACCGGCCTTTCATCGATCAGCCGCGTCAGATGGCTCAATTCCGAGCTGAGGGAGGATATCTTGTCGAGCAGCAGGGAGCGGGCGGCCGCAGCATCGTTCAGGCCATTGGCGCGCTGCAAGGCATTACGCAGATCCTCATGGCTGACCGGCTTTTGCAGGAAATCCATCGCGGAAGCGCGCATCGCATTGACGGCGAGTTCCATGCTCGCATGGCCGGTTATCATGATGAAACGGGTTTGGCGCCTTTCGGCGGCAGCGATGGCCGATAGTTTGTGAATAAGCGCAAGACCGTCGCAATCGGGCATATGATAATCGACGATTGCAATCGATATATCCATTGTCCTCATATAGTCTATCGCTTCCGATGCCGAAGTAGTGGTCACAGGAATATAGCCAAGACTATCGATCATGAATGCATATTCATTGACTAAGTCGGGATCGTCATCAATAACCATAATGGAATATGGCACTGCGGGAAAACCTCTTTCGCCATGAATTTCAGCATTCATAAATGCATCTTTGCAACGCATATCCATATTAAACTCGGACGTTATGCTAATAATATTCATATATCATTTTCCAATCCAAGAAAATATTATTTAAATATTATTTCAAAAAATTTCTCTATTTGAACGAATAGAATAGAGGCCACTGCGATGTGGGAGAAGTTAGGCCGCGCCGCAGGCATTTTGCGTACACGCAAAATCGCTATGGACAGCAGGAACAGCAGCGCCGTCAGCACGAGCATCAGCGGCGCTCCGCTGGCGCCGAGCCATGTCGCGCCAGCGCCAAGCAGCTTGATATGATTGCCGAGCATCAATCGCACCCGCCAGCGGTTGCGGATCAGCGTGATCGCCGCGGCGACGAGCAACAGGCAGGCCAGCCCGGTCGCCAGGGCCTTGATCATGCCGGGAACCCCCTCGGCAATGCCTGCAAAACCCGCACCGCAAAGCGCGATCGCCAGATAGAGCGCGTCGGGTGGGCGCTTGTCGTCCCACGCGGCGACCACCACCGGCAGTAGCAGCACGATCAACAACGCAAAACCGATAAGATGAAGCCCGTCCATCAATAGCTCCCGTTGGTGACGACCGTCGATGCGGTGATCGTCGTTGCCGGCAAGGGGATGAAGGCCGCATAGCGGCGGAACGGGCTGTTGCTCATGTCATAGCTCAGCCGCACGGTAAAACTATCCGATCCGTTCGTCGTCGTGGTGATGGCAGGCTTCTTGCCTCCCGCCGCCAGCAGCGATCCATATCCGTTGACCACCTCTTCCGCCCTTGCGCGCGCGAGGGCGACGCGCTCCGTGCTGCTCAGCCCGGCGACGGCGGCGCGTGCGCCCTCCGCCGCGGCGTGGCGCAGGCCCATCTGCGCCGCGAAGTAGAAGGAGTAGATAATGATCGCGAAGACGAGCATCAACAGCGCCGGAGCCAGAAAAACGAACTCCAGCGCTGTCATGCCTTTCTCGCACCGTGCAAGGCGGCGAAGGACAGGGTGCATCCCGCTCATGCGACCCGGCTCAACCGCCGCTTATGCTGCTGAACAGGGACGAAAACGCATTTGCGAGATTGGTGCGAAAATCGGTGCCGATTGCGACGATGGCAGCGACGACGATGGCGCCCAGCACCGCATATTCGACGGCGGCGAGGCCGCGTTCATCCTCGATCAGGCGCTTGCCGATCCGGGTAGTCAGTTTCTTGATCATCACTCTTCCTTGTCTCGCTCCCTGAAATCAGGGGCGATGGAGCGGGAACGGCCTCCATCGCCCCGGGTTGAAATCACACCAGCACGGGCACCCCGCAGCGCGCGCCCGTTGCCCATAATGTCGTGTGGCCGAGCCGGATGCCCAGCGCGGCCAGCAGGTTGTCGAGCAGCGGATCGACGGTGTTGCCGACCAGCCCCGCCAGCGGGTTGACGATCGCGCCGAGCAACTGGCTGCGCACCGCATTGAGCGTGGCGTCGCAGATCAGCGGCAGGCACAGGCCGAGGATGCGGATCTGCAATCCTTCGCTGGCGCTGATCGACGAAATGAGGGAGGTCAGCAGCGTGCCGACCTGCGATCCGTTGCCGATGGTCGCGGCCGTGCCGGGGGCCGACGGGCTGCCTAATGTCGCTTGCCCGCCCGGCCCGAACACCACGCTGCCGCTCGCGCCCATCACCGGCTGCGCGATTGCCCGCGCGTCCACGGTGATGAGCGACAGGACGTTGAGCAGGCGCGCGCTCTTGATATCGCTCGCGCTGATGGGCGGCATCGGCCGCGACATCGCATTGGCGGGCGCGGCGCCGATATAGGCGTTGACGAGGCCGGAAGCCGCGCTCACGGTGACGCGGGTGTTGCGCGCCTGCTCGGCGGTGTTGTCGCACTCGATCCGGGTGATGCTGCCGGTCGCCGCCGCGACATCGATCAGCACCGGCACGGAATCGACCGACAGGACGCTGCCAAGCACCGATATGTCGCCCAGCCCGATAAGGAGTTGGAGCCGCAGCGCGGCGGTGCCGACGCTGGTTTCCCCCTCCGGCCCGAAGGAGAAGCGGGGGCGGTCGGCGGGGCCGCTGGCGACAGCACCGATCCGCACGACGCTGCCGCCCACCAGCAGGCTCACCGCGTCGGAAAGATTGATCTCGCCCGGCCCGGCCTGCACGGCAAAGGTCAGCAACTGATAGGCATTGAGGCCCGCCCGCAGCGCGGGCTGCGCATCCGCTTCGCCTACCGGCATGTTCTTCTGCACGCCCAGCCCGAACAGCCCGGTGAGCGGCACCTGATAGCCTGATCCGACGACGCTCGACAGGGTGGTGAGCGTCGCAGCGGTCGCCGGATTGGCCGATCCCCTGGCGGCGGCGGCGAGCAGATCCCGCAACGGCACGGTGCGGCTGATGAGGTCGCCATAAGTGCCCGTTTCCCCCACCCTGCGCGCCAGCTCGTCGAAGAACAGTCCTTCATCGACATTGCCGTTCATCAGCGCTTCCACGTCAGCGGTGCTGAGCCGCAGCTTGATGCCGAGCAGCGCGCCAAGCAGATCGTTGACGCTGGTGACGAGCGAATTGGTGACGGTCAATATGCCCGACGTGATGCCTATCCCGGCCTCATCGATGCGGGCCGCCGTCGCCGTCGCGCCGAGATCCGGTATCGGATTGGCGGGGCCGAGCAGGCGGCTGAGGAAGCGGCGGCTCTGCTTTTCGGTGCGGATGCGGATCGCGTTGGCGCGCCCATTGCCGGGACAAAGGGCGAAGCTCGCGTCGAACCGCTGCTCGGCGGGCAGGCGGATGTCCGGGCAATAGCGTCCCTGTTGCACCGATTTCAGGATCGACGGATCATAGCCGTTGCGCGTCAGATAATCGCGGGCGCGCTGCGCGCCTGCCGCCGGGTTCATCGCCGCCGCCAGCGCGGCCGCCTCCGTCGCGTTGCGCAGGTCGCGGCTTTCCGTATAGTAGAGGCCAACATCGAGCGCGAGGCCAGCCGTCGCCAGCAGGGACGCGCCCAGCACGGCGATCAGGGGCGCGACCACGGCGCGGTCGTCCCTCATCAGCATCGGCCAGACGCGCTTGCGGATCATGGCTGGGCGGATCTCCGTTCCTCCAGCGCCGGTTTCAGCGTCTCGCCGATCGATTCCAGATAGCGGCGATGAATGACCTCCGCCTCATCGGGCGACAGGCCGCCGTCCCGACCTTCGCGCGGAGGGGAAGCGAGTTGCCATTCTATCACCCGGCGCGCTTCGCTTTCCATGGGTAGCGGAAGCGGCGGCGTGGCAAGCGGACTGGCGGCGGCGAGAAGGAAGGGCGCGATCATCGGCTGTTCTCCTGTTGGGGCGATCCGGGCGACTGCGCGGCGATGCGCGCTGCCTCATCGGAAATCTGGCGGGAAAGGCTGCCGCGCTGGACGGGGTCGGCCATCGTCTGAAGCGCGGCGCGCACCTCGTCCTGCCGCCCGTTAACCGCCAGCGCGAGCAGCAGATTGTTGCGGATCACCGCATCCGCAGGGGCGAGCGCGGCGGCGCTGCGCAGCATCTCGACCGCCTCGCCGCCCAGCCCGGCGCGCAGCTGGGCATAGCCGAGCGCGTTGCGCAGCAAAGGCTCGGTCGGCCCGGCCCGGACGGCCGCCCGATAAAAGGGCAGCGCGTCGTTCCAGCGCCCGCGCGCGGCGAGCAGATGCCCGCGCACCGCATGAACCGCCTTGTCGCCGCCGCTCGACGGCAGCTCCGCCGACGCCCGTTCGGCTCCGTCGATATCCCCCAGATCGAGCAGGCTGTTGATCCGCAACACCGCCGCAGCCGGATCGCGGGGGTAGCGCGCCTCGAAATCATCGAGATAGGCGAGGGCGGCCCGGACGCGCCCGTCGATCCGCGCCTGCGTGATGAGCTGGAGATAGAGGGTGCGGGTCGAGGTGGCGTCCTCGCTCGCTGTCTGCGCCAGCGCCGCCGGAAGCGGGGCGAGGGAGGCGAGAACAGCGCACAGGACTAGACGCAGGGGGGTCATTTCGACATTCCCTTCAATGTGTCGAACAGGGTGATGACCGGCGGCCCGCCCAGCACGATGAACAGCGCCGGCATGAAGAACAGCAGCATCAGCACCACCATGCGCACCGCGATCTGCCCCGCTGCCTCCCGCGCGCGGGCGATGCGGCGCTGGGTGAACTCATCGGCGAACTCGCGCAGCGCGGGCGTGAGCTGGATGCCCTGAAACAGCCCCTGCCGGAACAGCACGGCAAGCTCCTTCGCCCCGCTGACGCCGACCCGCGCCGCCCAGCGATCCAGCGCAACGTCATAGCCCATGCCCCGGTCGAGATCGTCGACCAGCATCGCGATCAGCTTCACATGGCGGGGGGCGGCGGCGCTTTCGTCCTTGATGATCGAGCGGAAGCACTGGTCAAGGGAAACGCCGCTTTCCAGCATCATCAGCATCAGGTCGATCAGGAACGGGAATTCGCTGGTCAGTTCCCGCGCGCGATGATTGGCGACGAGCTGCAACAGCTGCTTGGCGGCGATGAACATCAGCCCGGCGGCGATGAAGATCGCCAGCGGCTTGGCGAAGAAGCTGCCCCAGATCAGGCGGGAGAGCAGCGTCATCGCGATCGCGCCCACCGTTGTCGCGCCCAGCCGCAGCATCACGAAATGATCGACGATGCCCGCGCCCTCGAAACCGGCCTGCCGCAGCTTCGCTTCTATCTCCGCGCGGTCGCGGCCCTGCGCGGCGAAGAAGGCGGGCAGGCGGAAGGCGGGCATGTCTTCCCGCACCATTGGCAGGGCGCGCGCCGCCAGCCGCTCGTTCAGGCGCCGCTCGGCCAGCAGCGCCCGCACTCCCCCGCCCGCGAGCGCCAGCCCGCCCAGCATGAGGGCAAAGCAGAGGAGGGGAAGCAGCCAGCCCATCAGAAGCTCAGCCTCATCATCCGGTTCATCGCGAAGATGCCCAGGCTCTGGAAGCCGATGGCGATCAGCGCCAGCCTCTGGCCCCGGTGGTCGCTGGTGAAGAAGTCGATATAGACAGGGTTCATCAGCACCATGATGCCCAGGGCGATGATCGGCATGGCGATCAGCACACGGGAGCTGACCCGCGCCTGCGCGGTCGCGGCATCCAGTTCCCGCTTCACGCGGATGCGGGCGCGTAAAATGCCGGACAGGTTGGACAGGACCGTGTTGATGGACCCGCCATAGCGCAGATTGGTGCGGATGGCGGCGGCCAGCATGGAGATTTCGGCGATGCCGAGGCGGCTGGCGAGCAACTGGATCGCGTCGCCTGCCGGGGCGCCCAGTTCCAGCCTGCGGGCGACCGGCGCCATATAGCTGCGCACGATGGGCGGCGCCTCGGCCAGCGATCGTTCCAGCGCCTGTGAAAGCGAATTGCCGACCATGTTCATCTGGCGCACCGCGTCGATATAATGCGGCATCGCCTCGATCAGCGCATCGACGCGGCGGCGGGCGCGCCCGCGCGCGTAAACGAGGCCGATCAGCGCCGGAAGCACCAGCGCGCCAAGCGCGGCCACCGGACCGGCTGCCAGCAGCGCGACGATCGCCGCCAGCAGGTTGACGCCCGCGAACAGGCTGACCGACCGCGCTGTCAGCTCGATCTGCGCGCGGGCCAGCAGCGGGCCGAGGAAAGCCGGGACAAGCATCGGCGGCAAGGTCATCGCGCGGGGCGCGGCCACCGCCTTGCCAGAAGACTGGCGGGCAAGGCGATTATCAAGCCGCGCCAGCTCATGACGATGCAGCGCGATCATCCACCATGCGATCGCCGACAGGATCATCAGCGCCAGCAGGATGAAAGCCAGCCCGTTCACACCAGCTTTTCCTCGATCATGGCGGAGCCGTAATCGCACATCCGGCTGAGGAAATAGGGGCGGTGGGACAGGGTGCGGAACTCCCCCAGCCCGGACATGGGCGGCTGTTCCTCGAAGGAGAATACCTCGTTCAGCGAATAGGCCTCGCCCTCCAGCCCGGCGACCTCGGTGATGGAGACGATGCGGCGGCTGCCGTCGGACAGGCGCTGGATGTGGATGACCACATGCACGCTGTTGGCGATGAAGCGGCGCACCGCCCGCACGTCATTCTGAAGACCGGCGAAGCCGATCAGCATTTCCAGCCGGGCGAGCGCGTCGCGCGGCGAATTGCCGTGCAGCGTCGCCATCGATCCGTCATGCCCGGTCGACATGGCTTGCAGCATCTCCACCGCCTCGACCCCGCGCACCTCGCCCAATATGATGCGGTCCGGCCGCATCCGAAGCGCGTTGCGAAGCAGGTCGCGGGCGTTCACCCCGCGCTCGCCATCGGCATTGGGCGGGCGCGTTTCGAGGCGCACGACATGCTCCTGCCGCAATTGCAGTTCCGCCGCGTCCTCAATGGTCACAAGCCTTTCCCGGCTGCTGATGAAGCCCGACAGCATGTTCAGCAGGGTGGACTTGCCTGCGCCGGTCCCGCCGCAGATCAATATGTTCAGCCGCGCCCGCACCGCAGCGTTGAGATAGGCGGCCATTTCGTGGCTCATCATCTGCCGTTCGATGCAGGCTTCGATGGTGAGGGCCTGCATGCGGAACTTGCGGATCGACAGCACCGGCCCGTCGAGCGCGACCGGCGGGATCACGATGTTGACACGCGACCCGTCGGCCAGACGCGCATCGACATAGGGCGAAGACTCGTCGATCCGCCGCCCGACCGGGCCGACGATCCGCTGGATGATGTTCATCAGATGCGCGTCGTCGCGGAAGCGGGTGCGGACCTTTTCCAGCACACCGCCGCGCTCGACATAGACGGTGTTGTGGCCGTTGACGATGATGTCGTCGATGCTGGCGTCGCGCAGCAGCGGCGCGAGCGGGCCGAGGCCGGCCACCTCATCCTCCACATCCTCGATCAGCAGCAGCCGTTCCGCGCTGTTGAGCGCGAGTTGCCCCCGCCGGGCGCGGATGGCGATGGTCTGCTCTATCTCCTCGCGCAGCGCCGTGCTGCCTAGCGATTCCGCCGTGCGGCCGAGCGATTCCAGCCGCTCGATAACCTGCTGGCAGGTCTGGGCCTTGACCGCCTGATAGGTGTCGCTCATCCGCTGGGCGGCGGGCTGGCTGACCGGCATGGCGAGCGCCTTGCCGAGTGGCACGGGCGCGGCGGCGTCGAAATCGTCGGTCAAGAGGCTCATGCGGCACGCTCCAGTGCTCGAAGGATTGCGCGGCGCATCCGGGCGACGCTTTCCCGCGGGCCTTTGGGCGGCTGGACGGCAATGTCCGCCGCGCGCTGGATCGCGGTGATATAGGGGCCGCCATCGTCCTCCATCGCCAGAGGACGGCCCGAATTAAGGGCATTGCGGATGCGCGTGTGATCGACCGGAATGCCGATATAATGGGCGGGGTTGAGGCCGAGGGTGCGGGTCATCCGCCGCCCGTCGAGCAGCACGCCGGGCTGATGATCCCACATCAAAAGGCGGATTCGGCCCAAAGTGAGCGGATCGGGCGCGATCTTTTCGAGCAGCCTGCGCGATGCCTCCAGCTCGCGGATCGTCTGGGTGCAGACCAGGTCGATCCTGTCCGCCATCGTCGCAAGTTCGCGCAGCAGGCCGGTGTGCCGCAGGCTGCCCGCGTTGAGGACGATATCGCCGCTGCACGCATGCATCAGGCGGACTAGCCCGGCGATGTCATTGGGCGATATGCCCACAGGCTCCCCGCCGGTGCCGCCGTCGAAGGTCAGCAATTGCAACCCGCTGGGCGCATGGCGGACCAGCGCGTTGGACAGCAGATTGGCGTCCAGTCGCTCGATATCCGCGACGGCGGAGGCCAGCCCATAGCTGACCTTGAGGTCGAGATAGGCCTCGGCCGCGCTGGTGGGCAGCGTGCAGTCGATCAGCAGGCCCGGCGTCCGCGCTTTGCTGATGGCGATGGCGAGATCGGTCGCCACCAGCGCGGCGGCTTCATGATCCGGGCCGATCACCAGCGTCAGGTGGCCGGTGCCCGCCTGTTCGGCCAGCGTGTTGTTGAGCAGGCGCGAAAGCACCTCCGCGACTTCCGCCCCTTCGGCCTCGCGCCGGATGATGTCCTGCGCGCCCGCCCGGACAGCCGCGAGGATCTGCGCAGGGTCGGCCTCGTCCATGGCGAGGACGATGGGGCGGCCCGGCGCGCTTTCGGCAACTGTGCCGATCGCCGCGGCGAGCGAGCGTTCGGGGGGGATCGCCGCCCGGTCGATGATGATGACCGAAGGCCGGTCGAGCATCTGGGGTTCGAGCGACTGCACCAGATCGACCGCCATGCGGCCGCCCATCGCCCTGCTGACGCGGTCGGCGAGCATCCGGTCGACGGAAAGGACCAATATGCCGACCATGTCAGCGCCTCACCACGCCAAAGGGGGACGACCGCTGGTCTAGCCCGTCGGTGCCCAGCACCATGTCGCCGATGGACGGATCGATGGCGGCGGTGGCGCCTCCGGGCAGGGGCGGCATGGACCGCGCATCGACCGGCCCGACAAGGCGCGGGGTGGCGACGATAATCAACTCCTGTCGTTCCTTCTGGCTCTGCTGCCGCTTGAAGAAGGCGCCCAGCACCGGAATGTCGCCGAGCAGCGGCGTCTTGGCCTTGCTGATCGTGCTGTTGCTATAGGTCAGCCCGGCGATGACGAAGCTCTGTCCGCTGCCCAGTTCCACCGTCGTTTCGGCAGAGCGGCGGCGCAGGCCGGGCACGACATAGCCCTGCAACTGCACGCCGTTATTATAGTCCAGCTCGCTCACTTCCGGCGCGATCTTGAGGACGATATTGTCCTTCGACAGCACGAAGGGCGTCACCGACAGGCGGACGCCGAATTCCTTATACTGGATCGACAGGGTGCTGGACCCCGCGCCCGATACCTGCGGCACCGGCACCGGAAATTCCCCACCCGCGAGGAAGCTGGCCTGTTCGCCCGAGCGGACGAGCAGCGTGGGCTGCGCCAGCAATTGCGACAGGCCGTTGGAGGAGAGCGCGCTCAGCGCCGCGCCGATGCCGCGATTGGGCATGGAGAGGAAGAGCTTGAAGGCGTCCTGTATCGGCGCGGTTCCATCGACGCTGAGGCCGCCGCTGCCGAAGGAGGCATCGCTGCCGCCGCCGGGCGAGACGATTGCGCCCTGTATGTCGCCGCTCAGCTTCGCGAAGTTGAAGCCGAGCGCCTTCAGTGTGGAGGCGGAGACGGCGGCGAACTGCACATCGACAGCCACCACCTGCTCGCCCGCGACCATCATGGCGTTGGAGACAGGGCCTTCGCCTGCCGCTTCGGCCAGCCGCCCGGCATCGGCGCGGGCGCGCAGGCCCGAGGCTTCGCCGGAAAGGCTGACGCCTCGCTCGTTCAACGTCGCGCGCGTACCGGAAAAGCGCGGGTCGGCGGCCAGATCGCGATTGGCGGAGGAGGAGCGCGGCACGACGCGGAAGCGCGTCTCGCCCATCAGGCGGCCGTCTGCCCCGAAGGCGCTGATAGTCGCGTCGCCCAATCCGATGCCGGTGATGCCCAGCGATCGGGGGCTGGGCGCATTCACCTGCACCACGCCTTCGCGATCGACCTCTACCCGGCTGATCGGGCGCGGGAAGGAGAGGCTGGTGCGGGCCTTGAGATAGAGCGGCCGGGCGTCGGATTGCGCTCTCGCTTCATCCACGAATGCCGGACACCAGGCAGGCAGTGCGCAGAGGAGGAGGCCTGCGGCGAAGGTTCTGGTCATCGCTGGGTTTCCCCCGAATAGATGATGTCATGTCGTTTGCCGACCACCAGCTCGATCGAGTGACGGGCCGGGGCGGGGCGCGCGGGCGCCGCCGGGGCGGGCATGGCGGCCACAACCTTTGGCGCGGCGGGCGCCGGGAGCGGGTCCGAGGCCGCCGCGTTGACGGCGACGGCGGCCCCGTCCGCCGGGTTGCGCAGCGAGAGGGTGAGCGCGCCGGTCGTCTTGGCGAGTGACAGCACCGGCACCTGATCGGGATGAAGAGCCAGCGTGACGGTGCGGGCCGGGGGCGGGGGCGCCGCATATTTCCCTTCCTCGCTCGTGGCCACGGGGGCGCTGCCCACCACCGTTTCGCCGACCGCGAGCACCGGCACCATCTGGAGCAGCGTACGGGTGCGGCTGCTGCCTTCGCCGCGCGCGCCGCTGATGGCGTCGGCGCCAGGATAGACGACCTGCACGTCCACCCGGTCGCCGGGGCGGACAAGGCCCGCGACGGCGATCTCTGCGGTGGTGTCGATGCTCATGGCGCGCATGCCGACAGGCACGCGGATGGCGAGCTTCGTCGCGGTGTCGATGGCGGCGCGGTCGATCATGGCCCCGGCGGGCACCCGTCGCGTGGCGACCTTGCCGATCACCTCTGCCGGCGTCGCGATGGCGGGAAACCGCGCCGGATCGCCCGAAGCGTTGCGCACCATGTCGGCGGTGATCGTCTGCCCTGTCTCTATAGCCCGCGTGGCGACCGCCAGTACGGCTACCTGCGCCACCGGGCGCGCGGCCATGGCCGTGGCGGGGGCTTGGGCATCACGGGCATCGCGGCCCAGCGCCCTGATCCCCAGCACGAGGAAGAGTAGCGCAACCAACAATCCTGCAATGATTGTGACTTTCGCTTTCAGGCCCAGACTCAAAATTCCCGCCCCCTTGCGTTCACGCAAAAACTTTTCGCCAAAACCGATCGGAACGTGCCCGACCCCCACTGATTAGGTAGCAATTTCAAGCAAATCAGGGCACAATAGATGGAGCCGGATTGATCCCACCTCTTTAACCTTGTTGTTGGCCGGATCCTTACTATGATCGCCGGGTTTTCCTTGCTTTCCCAAGTCACTGGCTGGCGCGTTTTTTGGATAGGGTTAACAAATAGGGCCAAAGTCGCGGGAATTAGGTTCGGATCGGTTCCGACGTTGGTTTAGTCCAACGGTGCCTGAGCGCAGATACGCAAAGGACCAGATCCAGAAAAAGGGAATCCCGCTGAAGGCGTCTCTCAAAATTCTTTTGATCGACTACAACAGTTCGACTGCGGTTGAATTGCGCGATTTCCTGCATCTTGTAGGGCATCTGGCGATCTGGAGCGAGGATGGCCGCGCCGTGCCCCCGGCGATCGGGTTCGACCGCGTGATCGTCAACCTTCCGGGCCTGGCGGAGCAATGCGTGGAGACGATCCGGCAGGTGGCGGCCGCCCGGCCGGGGGCGACGGTGATCCTGCTTTGCGACGACGATCTGCTGCTGACGCGCGCCGCGTCCGTCTGCGCGGTGGAATGTGGGCTGCATCTGGCGGGGCTGCTCACCAAGCCGCTGAAGCTCGACAGGCTCGAAAGCCTGCTGGGAGAGCAGCCGTCCAGCACCGGCTGGATCGATCGGCTGGAACGCATCGCGCGCGGCAGCAACCCGGCCAATTATGTGTTCCAGTCGAAACATGATCTGCACGGCGGGCATATTGTCGGCTATGAGGCCTTTCTGCGCATGGAAGGAGTCGAATCGATCAGCGACTGGTTCACCGGGCTGGATCATGATGCCGCGCTGGCGATGACATTTTCGGCCGCTCGCGCGGTGGTCGATCTGCATGGCCGTGTCGGCAAGGGCCGTCCCGAGGGGATCACCATCGGCTTCAACTGCTCTTACGAGATATTCGCAGACGCCCGCTTTCTGGCGGAGCTGACCGCGCTGTCCGGGACGGCGGGATTGCCGGGCGATATCATCGCCATAGAGTTGATCGATTCCAGGGGGTCGCTACCGCTTGGCGATCTCCATTCCATCGCCACCCGCTATGCCGCGGCGGGCTTTGCGGTGCATCTGGACGATTTCAGTATGGACTCGGCCAGCCTCGACAAGATCGTCCATCTGCCGTTGAAGGAGGTCAAGTTCGATCGCGGCTTTTTCGATCTGGTCAGGAATGACCCGCCTTTGCTTGATGAAATCATCTCCCTTTGCCATCTGCGCGGCATGACATCTACCGTTACGAGAATCGAGGATGCCGGAGAGCTGGAGACGGCGCGCCGGGTGGGGGCCGACTATGGGCAGGGCTATTATTGGAGCCGCCCGGATCCCATTATCCGATCTCTCTTATGAGCGGGCAGAAAACCAGCGGTGCGTCCCGGGAAGGCCGGCGCATCTTCTCCGTGACGCTCGCGCTTTGCTTTGCCGCGCTGATGGTCGTCGCGCCGGATTCGAAGCCGGCCGCGATGATGGGCGCGGTGCTGGCGGGTGCGCTGTTCGTGTTCCGCAACCCGATGCTCGCCCTGTTCGGGGCAGCCGCGCCGCCTGCCTGGTTCTGGTTCCTCTCCTTTCCTTCATTCCCCTTGCTGTCCGCCGGTTTCTGGTCGGCGATAGTGCTGATGGCCGGTGCCGCGCTGATCCCGTATCGGGCGATCTACTTCCTGATGCGCCTGTCCCAGCGCATAACGCTGCTGTGCCTGATAATGAGCACCCTCTGCCTGTGCGGCGCGCTGCTCGTGCCGGTCGAGCGGGTGGCGGCATTGCTGATCGTTCTGGCCAATCTCTGCGCTGTCCTGCTCGGCGTGATCCTGACCCGCTATCTCGCTTTCGCCAATGCGCGGATATTAGGGTGGGACGCGCAGGGCCTTGAAGCGATCGTCCGCAACCTGCTGCTCGGGCGCATCACCAGCGGCATGCTGCACGATCTTGCCCAGCCGCTCAACGTCATCTCCATGGCGAATGGCAATTTAAGCTACATCATCGAGCATATCGGCATAGAGCCGGACAAGAGGGCGCAGATCGACGAGCGCATCCGGCGCATTTCAACCAATACGGAGAATGCGGCGGCTATCCTCAGCCTGTTCCGCTGGTTCGGGCGCGGGGGCAATGCGGATTACAGCCTGCTCAACGTGCGCAGCGCGCTGGAACGGGCGATCGCCGCCACCCGGTCCAATATCCGCCATGCCGATATCTCGGTCGAACTGGCCGGGGACGGGCTCGACCATTTGCTGTCCGAGCGTCATGGCACGGTGGAGATTATGGCGGTCGCCGCGCTGCTGTGCGCCTTCGGGGGCTTTCTTCGGGAGGACGGCAGCCGCATCAAGGGGCAGGTGCTGCTCCGTGCGGACCGCTCGCCCGCGCATATCCTCGTCATGCTGCATTGCATGGATGAGCAGGGGATGCCGGTCAGATGCGATATGGACCCCGCGACGCTGTGGCTGATCCAGCAGATCGCCCAGGAATGCGATAGCGAATTCCATCATCTGCGCCATCGCAACCAGACGGCGCGCTTCGCGATACGGATAGCGCGGGATGATATTTAAGGCAGGGGTTTAGCTTTTCCGGCACGCCTCATCCGGGCGAAGAGGGGAAGCAAACGCCGCCTCACGCCATCGCCGCAGGATCGGTGGCGGGAAATTCGATCTCCAGCACCGTGCCCCGCCTGTTTTGGCGGTCCTCGCCCTCGCACGCGTCCTCGCGCTCGCTCAGTCCGCCTTCGGCCGGGTGCAACGCGATTGTCCCGCCAGCGCGGGTAACGATGCCGTGGCTGATGTAGAGGCCGATGCCGGTGCCCTTGTCGGATTTGGTGGTGAAAAAGGCGTTGAACGCGGAAATGCCCACGCTTGGGCCAAGGCCGACGCCATTGTCCATGACGCGGCAGCGGATCGTCGCTCCCTTCCGTTCCACCGTGATGGCGATCCGCCCCGCGCCGTCCCAGCCCTGGCTGCGCCGCATGCCGATCGCATCGACCGCATTCTGAAGTGCGTTGACGAACACCTGTTCCAGCTCGATGCGGGATGCCCTCGCTTCCTGGCGGCCCTCGGCCAGCGTCATCTCCACGTCGATCCTCTGCTCCTCGATCACCGGCGCGAGGAAGCCATGCGCCGCGCGGGCCGCTTCGATGATGTCGGCATGGCGCGAAAGATCGCCGTCCATCTTGCCATAATGGGAGATGTGCTCGATGATCCCCTGCGTGCGCGACACCTGATCCGCGATGCGGTCGATGCGATCGAGCATATGCGCGGCATCATCACGGTTGTGCGCCTTGGTCGCCAATATGCGCAGGCTTTCGGCGGCGACGGCGATGGTGAACAGCGGTTGCTTGATCTCATGCCCGATGGTCGCGGCGGCCCGGCCCAGATCGATCAGCCGCGCCTGTTTGGCGAGTATGTCGATGATGCGCCGGGATGGTTTGAGCGTCACCAGAAGGCCGGTGGCCCAGCAGGGTCCGCCGCGATTGCCCCGCAGGATCAGCAAATGACTTTTGAAATCCTGCCCCTCGGCGGGAAGGAATTCGACAATGGCTTCCTCCCGCCCCGCAGCTGCGGCAAATTCGGCGCAATCGGCTGGATGAATGGCGATTTCAGCGGGGGCGCCATCGGGTTGGGCATGATATTGGACGACGCCCCGCTCCGAATCGAAAAGAGGGGCTTCCATTCGCTGAAAGCCGATATAGCGCCGCAGATCCTCCGTCGCCATGTCCCGCGCGAGCATGTCCCGCGCGAGCATGTTCTGCGCGAGACTGGCCGCATCGCCTGCGGCGGCGGCCCCGTGAAGCTGCCTTCTCATGCCCGTCCGGCGGTGCAGCAGGAACAGGCCCAATGCGGTCAGGCCGCTGCCGATCAAGGTCGCGATCGTCATGTCGCGGCCATCGGCTTGCGTCGCCCGCAATCCGGCCCGTTTGCCGGCCCGTCATTCGGCGCAGTCTGGCCCCATGCGGATTTTCTGGTACGAGGCAGTGAGTTGGAAATCGTCGCGTCCCGGGGTTTCATCGGTGGCCGCGAAATAAGACATTTCTTCGTAATGGCAAATAGATAAGAGAAAAGAGCGGGCGCTTGCGGGCGCTTATGGCCAGGGCGCGCCCTACGCCTCATCCTCGTGCCCCAGCATCTCTTTCAGAAGGCGGATCAGTTCACGCGGCCGGACTGGCTTGGTCAGCACCTTATGGGTTTTGATCGCGTCGGGTTGCATCGAATCCCCCGTCATGAAGATATAGTCTAACCCGCGATCGGCCAGCGCACCATCGTTATGAACCATATTGGTGATTTCTAAACCCGATTCCCGTTTCAGCCGCACATCGCAGGCGATGACGCGGATCGTCGGGTGGTCGCGCAGAACCTGCATTGCCTGCCCGAGCGACGCCGCCCCCATGGCCGGCATCTCGAGCAGGGCGAGCAGCTCCAGCAGTTCCTCGACGATCTCCTGAACATCGTCGATCACTAATATTTCGGCGCCCTTGCCGTCTTGCATCGCCCTATTCACCAGCTTTTCCCGTCCGAACCCCCATTGACGATCCCTTCTGCCATAGCCGTGCGCAGGCGAAAGGTGAAAAAGGTTCGGGGTGGCAGGAGATTGGGAAAGAGGCGAGCAGGCGATTGCGGCGTGCGCGACGCAAAGGGCCGGGGAGGTCGTTTCATAAAGCCCCGAAACCCATCCTATTTCCATATTGCAAATAATAATGATTCCTATTAGCGGAAATGGCGCTGAGGAAAGACGGGGAGCGCTCCACGCTCACTGATGGACGGCTGCACAGATAGAGCCGCCCGCAGTGGCGCTCCCCCGCATTGGGAATAAGGCAGGGCGCAATGAAGATGTCGGTGGGCCGGGTTGGCAAGAGGGAGTTCTGGTTCCGCCAGTTGCGCCAATGGCATTGGGTCAGTTCCGCGGCTTGTCTCCTGTTCATGCTGATGTTCGCCATCAGCGGCATCACGCTCAACCATGCCGGTCTTTTCGAAAGCAAGGGCGAAAGCGTCTTTCGGGAATTTCCGCTGGCGGAGAGCCTCTCCGCGCAACTGGCCACGCTGAAGAACGGCCATGCCGTTCCCGACGCCCTTGCCGCGCAGATCCGGCGGCAAACCGGCGTGGAGCTGTCGGCGCGGATCATCGACAATCAATATGGCGAACTGGATTTCGATCTCGCCAGGCCGGGCAAGGACGCCAATCTGACGATCGATCTGGAGGCGCGGAAGATTTATTATGAGGAGATCGATCGCGGCATGATCGCCATGCTCAACGATCTGCACAAGGGCCGCAATGCGGGTCTGGCGTGGACGCTGTTGATCGACGTGGGCGCGGCCTTCTTCATTCTTTTTACCCTGACCGGCCTCGGCCTGCTTTTCCTTCACGGGCGCATGCGGCCCTCGACCTGGCCGCTGGTCTCGCTCGGCCTCATCGTGCCGGTCATCGTCTACGTCCTGCTCGTCCACTGATCTTCAAAAGGGGATTTCCATGCGCATCACCTATAAAACGGGTCTGACCCTCGCCGCGCTCACCGCCGTCACGCCCGCGCTGGCCGGAAGCGGCAGCGTGACCCTCGAAATACCGAAGGTCGATGTCTTTCCCTACCGCAAGCCCTATGTCGCGCTGTGGCTGGAGGACGGCAACGGCCAGCAGGTGAAGATGCTCTCCGTCCTGCACGACCAGTCGAGGGTCGGGGGGCGCTGGTTGCCCGAACTGCGCAGTTGGTGGCGCGCGGGCGGACGGGCGATGACCATGCCCGCCGACGGCGTCTCCCGCCCGACGCAGGCGCCGGGCCAGCAAAGCATCGCCATTCCGGGGGTCGATGCACTCGCGCCGGGCCGTTATTCGATCGTTGTCGAGGCGGCGCGCGAAAAGGGCGGGCGCGAACTCGTCAAGGTGCCGTTCGAGCTGAAGCGGGGCAAGTCCGCCAGCGCCACGGCGAGCGGCGATACGGAACTGGGCAAGGTTTCCGTCTCCATCCGTCCATGATCGGCGTGGGGATGACGAAGCCCGGAAGGGCGGGCAGGGTGAGCATTTGCGCGCCACCCGCTCGCCCGAATACGAAGCTGACGATCCGCGCCTCGATACGGAAAGGGGCGAGCGGTGGGAGATGAGCATTTCCGCCTGAATGCGGACCCGTTCGCTTGGGGCCTTGCGGCGTTTCTGCTGGCCGCATGGCTGGCCTTCACCTTCCGAATGCTGCGGAAGCGGCCGCAGGCCGCTGCCAGCCTGACCCGCAATCTGGTTATCCATGCCTCGCAGACGGGACAGGCCACCGACATCGCCGAGCGGACGCAGAGCCGGATCGAGGCGAGCGGCGAATCCTGCGCGCTGATCGAGGCGAACCAACTGACCTCCGCGATGCTGGCGCAGGCGGAGAGGCTATTCTTCCTCGCCTCGACCACCGGCGAAGGCGATCCGCCCGACAATGCGCGGCACTTTGCGGCCGGTATGCTGGCGGACTCTCCCGATCTTACGGCGAAGAAGGTCGCGATCCTCGCGCTGGGCGATCGGCGCTATCCGGCCTTCTGCGCCTTCGGGCGGGAGATCGACGCCTGGGCGCGGCGATGCGGTGCGGACATGCTCTTCCCTCGGGTGGAGGTGGACGATCTGGCGCGGGGAGACCTCGCCGTCTGGGATGTCCATCTGACCGCCGCCGGTTATCCGATGCAGGATGCGCTGGCGCCGGAAAGCGGGCGGCGGTGGATCGTGTCCAGTCTCGAACAGGTGGCGAAGCCGGTGCGGAACGGGCAGGGCGAGCTGTGCAGCGACGGCCTTTATCGGCTCGCCCTGCGTCCGGCGGAGGGGACGCCGCCGCTCTGGGAAGTCGGCGACCTCTTCGAACTGCGCACGCCCGATGACCATGTGCGCGACTATTCCATCGCCAATCTTCCCGGTGAGGGGGAAATCGTCCTTTTCGTCCGCCGGGTCGTGAACAAGGGGAGGGCGGGGCATGGCTCCGGCCATCTGACCCATGGCGAGATCGGCTCGGCTTCGGTAGTGGGCCGGGTCCGCGCGCACGCCTCTTACCACCCGCCGACCGGCAACGGGCCGTTGCTGGCCATCGGCGCGGGGTCCGGCTGGGCGGGGTTGCGCCCGCATCTGCTGCTGGCGATGAGCCGGGGGCAGCGGTGCCGCCTGATCTTCGGCGAGCGCGCCGGGGAGGCGCACGGCCCTCTGCTCGCGGAAATGCGGCATTGGCAGGCGACCGGGGCGCTGGATCGCCTCGACCTCGCCCTCTCGCGCGGCGGGACCGGCAACGGCCCCTATGTGCAGCAGGTGATCGCCGGGCTGGGCGCAGAGCTTCGCGACTTTATGGGCGAGCAAGGCCGCATCCTGCTGTGCGGGCATCTGGCGATGGGCGAGCAATGCCTGACCGCGCTTGCTGACCTGTTGGGGCAGGGTTGGATCGAGAAGGCGCTGGAAGACGGCCGTTTGCGCCGCGACTTCTACTGATTTCCGACGCTGCGCGGGACCGGGGCGTCAACCGCGGGTTGTGACGACCGGCAGGATCGCATCATTGACACATCGGTCGTCAATGCTAATGAGAATGCGAATCGATATTAACAATGAGCCTAGGGGGCAATAATGCAAATTTCTCTTTCCGCGAAAACTCGTCTGCTGTGCTCGATCGCCGCGGCTGTCGGCCTTTTCGGTCCGGCTGCGGCGGGGGCGCAGGAAGGAAGTTCTGGCGGCAACGCGTCCCATGACAAGGAGTTTCTCGGCACGATCGATATCGGTGAAAGCACCCGCGCGGTGCAGACCAACACCGCGACGCCCAGGACCGTCATCAACCGCAAGGAGATCGAGGACCGTCAGGCCAACACCATCGCGGAGTTGCTGGATTCCATTCCCGGCGTGACGCTCATCAACGGGTCCACGCCCGTCGGGTCCGGCATCAACATTCGCGGCTTCGGCGCGAACGGCACCTATGGCACCGACCAGAAGGTGCTGGTGCTGGTCGATGGCGCCACCACCGGTTCCGAGGAGCTGTATCGCATCGGCACCCAGCTTTTCACCGATCCGCTGCTCTACAAGCAGGCCGAGGTCATTCGCGGCACGGTCGGCAGCTTCGAATATGGCTCCGGCGTCATCGGCGGCGTGGTGCGTCTGGAAACCAGCGACGCCAGCGACATATTGCAGGGCAAGCCCGGCTTCGCGCTGAACCAGAGCCTCACCGGCCAGAGCAACCGCAACGGCTTCACCACCTCCACCACCGCCGCCTTCATGCCGAACGAGCATTTCGAATTCCTCGCCAACTACACCTATCGCGAGCAGGACGACCAGAAGGACGGGCGTGGCGACCGCATCGAAAACAGCGCCTTCAGCCTGCCCAGCTTCCTCATCAAGGGCGGGGTCCGGTTCGGCGCCGACAATGCCCATGCCCTGAAGGTCAGCTTCAACCAGAGCACGACCAGCGACCGCGATGTGCTGTACGATGCGTTCGGGGTCAGCAATTTCGGCCGCGTAGACCGTGATACCAAGACCCAGACGATCACCGCGGGCTATTATTTCAAGCCGGTCGGCAACGACATGATCGACCTCAGCCTCGTCTACACCTACGCCAATCAGGAGATCGAGCAGCAGGCGGTGCCTGCGGACCCGACCAATGCGCTGCTCAACGCCGATCACCGCTATGAGACGAGCAAGATAACGCTGAAGAACGGCTCGCTGTTCAGCACCGGGTCGATCCGCCACAATGTCCGTTTCGGCCTCGAATATATCCACAAGAACCGGCTGGACGCCAATTCGGCGCCGGGCGGCACCGACGACCGGATGGCGGCCTTCCTCGTCTATGAACTCTCGCCGTTCCGGGGTTTCACGCTGACGCCCGCGGCGCGTTGGGAAGCGCAGAGCATTCAGGGCACGCTGGATAACGGCACCAGGGCGAGCTACGACAATAAAGGCCTGATGGGCGGCGTTTCGGCGCGGTACGAGCTGCCCTTCGGCCTTGCCGCCTTCGGTAGCTGGGCCCACACCAAGAGTTTGCCGATCCTCGACGATTTGCAGGTTCCGGCCTATATGAACCAGCCGGAAAAGAGCCGTAGCTGGGAAGGCGGCCTCTCCTTCGACCGCATCGGCCTGCTGTCCGAAACGGACCGGCTCTCGATCAAGGCCAATTATTACGACACCGAATTGACCGACAACACTTCCTATTCCGGCGTGCTGGAGGTCTATCTCAAGGGCCTCGAACTGGAGGCTTCCTACGCGATGCCCGGCGGCGTCTATGTCGATTTCAACGCGAATATCGTCGATGGGGAGCGGTTGCGGACCAACCGCGTGATTGACGATTGGACCAATCTGCCCGCCAACACCTATAGGCTGGCGATCGGCAAGCGCTTCGGCCGCGTGTTCGACATTCGCTGGGAAGGCGTGCTGGCCGAGGATCGTAATATCAACGGCACCGTCCATGAAGGCTATGATGTCCACCATGTGCGGCTGGCCTATACGCCCTCGGGCGGCCTGCTGGACGGGTTCGCCGCTCGCGTGAGTGTCGAGAATCTCTTCGACAAATATTACACGCCCGCCCTCGCGACGCGCCCGGCGGCAGGCCGCAACGTCAAGCTGACCCTTTCAAAGCTGTTCTGAGGATGGAGGCTGGCCGCGGCTGCGGGGCCAGCCTCCATCGCCGTCCGATGCCGGGCGAAATCCGGCGACAGGCAGGGAGTGACGCGAATGTATGGAGCGCAAGGCAGGTTCGTGCTGGGGGAAAAATGTCTCTCCGGCGCGCTTTCGGGGGTGCTGTCCGCAGGCATGCTGGTCGCGTTCGTCGGCCTTTCCTCGCCGGGCAGCGTTCCCCGTCACGAGATGCCCAGCCTTGCGACGTTCGAGTTGGCCGCGCCGGAGAGTAGCCCTGCCGCAGAAGCCCGGCCCGTCGAGCCTCCGCCGTCCCGCCCCCAGCCGGTTGCCGCACCGGCCGAAATGCCATTGCCGAAGGAGCCGGTCAGGCTCTTTCCCAAGGTGGCGCAGCCCGCGCTCGCCGAGAATGCGGTTCAGATCGCGGTGGCCGACAGCCGCGCCGTCGCGCGTGTGCCCGAAGCCCCGGCGGTCCCCGCCGCCGTCGATGCTCCGCCTGAAAAGTCCAGCGAAGCAAAGGCCCCGCCCGCCGCCGACACCGCGCAGGGCGCGACCTATAAAGGCAAGGTCTGGCGCCATCTCCAGCGTTTCCGGCGATCCAATGTCGTGGGGCCGGGGTCGGCCTTTGTCGGCTTCGCGCTGGAGGATCGCGGCAAGGTGACGGAGCTTTCCATCGTCAGGACATCCGGCTCCTCCCGCTTCGACGGCGAGGCCTTGCAGATGGTTCGGCGCGCGGAACCGTTCCCCGTCCCACCGCCCCATGTCGCCCATGCCTTCATATTCGAGATCAAGGGAAATTGAAGCGCCCCTGCCGCCCTGTTGCGCCGGTCTCACCAGCCATTTCACTGTCGAGGACCATCATCATGACTTCCTTATCCAATCGCAATTTCACTTCTCTGGCAAGCCTCTGCCTTCTTCTGGCGGGAGGGGCGTCCGCTCATGCCCATACCTCCTATATGCTGCCCAACCTGTTCACCGCGAATACCGAGAATTTCGTCACCGTCGAAAGCGCCTTTGCGGAGAAGTTCTTTCAGCCCGAACTCGCGGTCGATTCCGCCGATTTCCACATCATCCTGCCCGATGGCAGTCGCGCCGAATTTGAGAGCATCAACAAGCATCGCCAGCTGGTCATCCTTGAAAGCGCATTGAAGCAGGACGGCACCTATCGCTTCACCACCGGCGTGCGCCGGGGGCGGGTGGGCAAGATGGCGCTGGTCAACGGCAAATGGGAGCCGGTGCGCGGCGAGACGGCGCCTGCTGGCGCCCAAATCAAAACCAGCCAGACCGAAACCGTCGCCGACGCTTATGTCACCAGGAAAGGCCCGACTCGCGCGCCGGTGGACAAGCAGATCGGCAGGCTGGCCATCCACCCCGTCACCCATCCCAGCGATATTGCCATCGACGGCGGCTTCACCCTGAAAATCCTGTTCGATGGCAAGCCGCTGGCCGATCAGCTGGTGGTGATCGATCGCGGAGGGGCGGATTATGACGCGGTTCCGTTCCATCAGGAGTTGAAGACCGGCCCGGACGGCAGCCTCGCCCTGAAATTCAAGGATGCCGGTATTTACGAAATCATGACGCGCCATCGCGCCGATGCCCCGGCTGGCTCCGAAACGGACGAGCGCAGCTACACCACCTCTCTCACCTTTGAAGTTCAACGCTGATATCATTGTAAAAAGAGGAGAATATGATGAAAGACTATCTGAAACTCGCGCTCGCTGCCGCCACGATGGCGAGCCTCGCCGCGCCGTCCTTCGCCCAGGATGCGCAGCAGGCCCGCCGCACTGGCAATGCCCCCTCCGCCTCCGCCTCCTCCTCCGCCCCCGCCGCGAGCACCGACAGGCCCGCCCCCGGACATGGCAAGGACAGCTTCCTCGAAGTCAATGACGCCAATAAGGACGGCAAGGTCACGCGAGAAGAATTCAACGCCGCGCGAGGCGAAACCTTCAAGGGGCTGGATCTCAACAAGGACGGCACCGTCAACGAACTGGAATATGTCGCCGAATATACTTTCCGTCTCGATCAGGAACTGGCCGAACAGCGCGCCCGCCAAATCCGTCAGGCGCATGTCCGCTTCGGTGTTCTGGATATCGACAAGTCAGGAATCCTCGCGGCGGCGGAATTCAACGAATCCGGCGACCGCATGTTCTCGCGGCTGGACAATAATGGCGACGGCATCGTCGATGCCAAGGATACCGCCAAGGGCTACTGAACCCGCTCTCGCGCTAAGCTGTCATGCAGCGCCATTGCCAGCTTCGGTCCCGAAAAGGCCTGACAATGACGTGACATGATGCCCGGTCAAGCGATGGCCTGTGGAACCGGTCTCTGTGAAAGGGCAGGGGAAGCAGGTCATCGCTTGCGATTCCGACAGGTCTCGCCTCATCCGGGGCGCGCCAGGAGAGTTACTCGGTGGCCGCTTTGGTCGTGCCGCCCAATGCCCGATCGATATTGGCGAAGAGAATATGCAGATCGTCATGGCCTGCATTTTCGGCATGGATGCGCACCGTCGCGACGAGTTTATGAAGTTGATGCTTCGTGCCGTCATCCAACTGGCCGACCTCGTCCAGCCGTTTGATAAGGACGCCGACCATCATCAGGGTCAGCATCGCGATATGGTCGGTTTGACTTTCAACTTGCATGCCGCGCTCCTCTCTCGAGTCGAGCGGGTATCATCTGCCTGAGCGGCTCTCTTTACAAGGGAGGCGCCGCACGTCGCGAACCGCGCCGGTAGAGGGTATGTCGGGGCGGTTGCCGGGCACCACGATAACCGGGGCCCAGCTATATGGGGCGGCTGAGCCTGCGCATGGTCCACCTCGATATCGCCCTGGAGCGGTGATGAAGAAGTCTCCCACTCGTCATGGTCGCCCAGCCCCCTTAAAGCCACGGCGCCGCACCGCTATTGCGGCTGCAAGGTGCGGCGGGTCAATGACCAGTCATAACCGAGCGATTTCACCCTTTCCTGAAGCCATGTCAGCGTCTCGGCGGATGGGTGGGCTTCGCGGGTCAGCACCCAGAGATAGCGCCCGCCTGGCTCGCCGACGATGGACCAGCTATAATCATCCGCGTGATCCATGATCCAGTAATCGCCATAGAAGGGGCCAAAAAACGATACCTTCAATTTTGCATTGCTAGTCTCATCGATAACCTTCGCCCGCCCGACCGATTCCTTCTCGGTTCCATTGACGCCATCTTTCCGCCCACGATTTACTACCTTGATGCTTCCGTCGGCATTCAGGCTGTAATCCGCCGTCACGGCCTCCATATCTTTCTGGAAAGACGCCTCATAGCGATACTGCTCGTACCAGCGGCCCAGATACCGGGCCAGATCGACCGATTTCGCCGGTTGCGGTACCGCCGCATTTCCTACCGGGCCGGGCCGCGGAATTGCCGAGCACGCCGTCAAGCCTATTCCGCCTGCCAGCAAGCCCAGCAAAATGTACCTCTTCTTCATCCGATCCTCCATTCCAGCTACATCCCTACGCTTTAGTCCATGATTGGATGCAATGCGATCGGGTGAAATCTGTCTTCGCGTGCTGGCGCGGACGAGGACAGCGTGAGGAACCTTCCAAGAAGGCAGGCCCGGCACTTCACGCGAAACTTCACGCAAAAGGATTCGAATATCGCTGTTCTGCGGGCATGAAAAAACCCGCCAGGTCTTTAGACTTGCGGGTCTTTTTCATGGTGGGCGTGGCAAGGATTGAACTTGCGACCCCTACGATGTCAACATA
>CAYLKZ010000040.1:0-2149 GCA_964384275.1 uncultured Sphingobium sp.
GACAGGAAGGACGCCTTCACATTGGCGGCATCGTCCACGCCCGGCGGCACGCGATAGGTGAGCAGGTCGAGCAGGAAATCCTTGTCTTCGCCGGCCGGGGGCGACTTGATCAGTTCGATCAGGTCGGCGGTCTGCCGGGCGTCGAGAGGAAGGGGCGGAATGCCGAGAGCGGCGCGTTCCGCGACATGTTCGCGATAGGACTGAAGCATCGAGGACATTCGGTCGGGCTCCATGAAAAAGGACCAGATAAGGACGGGCCGCATGGCCCTGCACGCGGAAGTCCCGTATTCCCATTCCTTCGGCAGCGCAACATGGAATGCGGATATTCCGCCGTCAAAGCAGGGACAAAACAGGGTAAGCGAGTCCCTATAAGGGATCAATTATTGAAATTGAGTTGCATTTGTATTTGTCTGGGTCAGGATTTCGCGACTCTTGACGTGAAGAGAAGAAAAGAAGGCCGGGGCAATAAAAGATGGGCTCATCCTTGCCGCGCCTGTCCGTCTTGCCGAAAACGCCTTCCCTCTTGTCCGGTCTGGTGCCGCTCTTTGCCGTTATTGAGGCAAAAGCCCTTGCATAAAGCGGCAAATCATCGAAACTCGGCCTTCGAACATTATTCGCCGCATGGAGGATGCAGCCTCCTTTCGCTTTGACCGCCCGACGGACGGACATGGGCAAAGCAGCGGATCGGAAGCCGGTTTTTCGGGACGATGCCGCCATTCGCGTCCATCTCCCCGCCGGACTGGCCCAGGCATGGTAGCAATGGAGACGGATATATGACTGCAATCGGACAGGACACTCTGGGCACACGCCAGACGCTGACGGTGCATGGCAGGCATTACGCCATTTATTCGTTGAGAAAGGCGGGGGAGAAGCTGGGCGATGTGTCGCGTCTGCCCTTTTCCATGAAGGTGCTGCTGGAAAATCTGCTCCGGTTCGAGGATGGCGGCTTCACTATTTCGACCAGCGACATCCAGGCGATCGTCGACTGGCAGAAAAACCCGAGCGAGTCCCGCAATGAAATCCAGTATCGCCCGGCCCGCGTGCTGTTGCAGGATTTCACCGGCGTGCCCTGCGTGGTGGATCTTGCCGCCATGCGCGATGCGATCGCGAAGCTGGGCGGCGATACCAGCAAGATCAACCCGCTGGTGCCGGTGAACCTCGTCATCGACCATTCGGTGATGGTCGATGAATTCGGCACGCCGACGGCATTCCGCGACAATATGGAGATCGAATATCAGCGCAATATGGAGCGCTACGACTTCCTGAAATGGGGGTCGAAGAGCCTCGCCAATTTCTACGCGGTGCCGCCGGGCACGGGCATCTGCCATCAGGTGAACCTGGAGCATATCGCGCAGGCGGTGTGGACCAGCGCCGATGAGAAGGGCGAGACGGTCGCCTATCCCGACACCTGCGTCGGCACCGATAGCCACACGACGATGATAAACGGGCTCGGCGTGCTGGGCTGGGGCGTGGGCGGCATCGAGGCGGAGGCGGCGATGCTGGGCCAGCCGGTGTCGATGCTGATCCCCGAAGTCGTCGGCTTCCGTTTCACCGGCGAGTTGAAGGAAGGCGTGACCGCGACCGACCTTGTGCTGACCTGCACCAATATGCTGCGCAACCATGGCGTGGTCGGCCGCTTCGTCGAATATTTCGGCCCGGGCCTTGCCTCGCTCAGCCTTGCCGACCGCGCGACGCTCGCCAATATGGCGCCCGAATATGGCGCGACCTGCGGATTTTTTGGTATCGATGACAAGACGCTCGACTATCTGCGTCTCACCGGCCGCGACGAGGAACAGATCGCGCTGGTCGAGGCCTATGCGAGGGAGCAGGGTTTCTGGATCGATCCCGCCGCGCCCGAGCCGATCTTCTCCAGCACGCTAGAACTGGACCTCGGCACCGTCGTTCCCACGCTGGCCGGTCCCAAGCGCCCGCAGGACAAGGTGATCCTGACGGAAGTGGACGATGTGTTCAACGCCGACATGGCCTCTGTCTACAAGAAGCGGCCGACCCGCGTGCCCGTGGAGGGCGAGGCGTTCGACATTGGCGACGGCGATGTCGTGATCGCCGCGATCACCAGCTGCACCAATACCTCCAACCCCAGTGTTATGGTCGCCGCCGGACTGGTGGCGAAGAAGGCCGACGAGCTGGG
>CAYLKZ010000040.1:2249-10910 GCA_964384275.1 uncultured Sphingobium sp.
ACCCCAGTGTTATGGTCGCCGCCGGACTGGTGGCGAAGAAGGCCGACGAGCTGGGGTTGAAGCCCAAGCCCTGGGTAAAGACCTCGCTCGCGCCGGGATCGCAGGTCGTCACCGACTATCTCGAAAAGGCGGGGCTTCAGCCACATCTCGACAATATCGGCTTCAATCTGGTGGGCTATGGCTGCACCACCTGCATCGGCAATTCAGGGCCGCTCGCCGATCCGATCAGCAAGGCGGTCAACGAGCAGGGCCTCGTCGCCGCGGCGGTCATCTCCGGCAACCGCAATTTCGAGGGGCGCGTGTCGCCCGATGTGCGCGCGAACTTCCTCGCCAGCCCGCCGCTGGTCGTCGCCTATGCGCTCAAGGGCACGGTGACGGAGGATTTCACCACCACCCCCATCGGCACCGGCAAGGACGGCAGCCCGGTTTACCTCAAGGATATCTGGCCGACCAATCTGGAGGTGGCCTCGACCATCGCGGGCTGCGTCGACCGCGATATGTTCAAGGCGCGCTATGCCCATGTCTACAAGGGCGACGAGCATTGGCAGGCGATCGACGTCGCGGGCTCCGAAACCTATAGCTGGCGCGAGGGTTCGACCTATGTCGCCAACCCGCCCTATTTCGAGGGCATGACGATGACCCCGGCGTCGGTCGCCGACATCATCGAGGCGAAGCCGCTGCTGATCCTCGGCGATTCGATCACCACCGACCATATTTCGCCCGCCGGTTCGATCAAGGCCGACAGTCCGGCGGGCAAATGGCTGATGGATCATCAGGTCGCCAAGGCCGATTTCAACAGCTATGGCTCACGGCGCGGCCACCATGAGGTGATGATGCGCGGCACCTTCGCCAATATCCGCATTCGCAACGAAATGGTCCCCGGCATCGAGGGCGGCATGAGCCGTTATGGCGAGGATGTGCTGCCGGTCTATGACGTGGCGATGAAATATAAGGAGCAGGGCACGCCGCTGGTCGTCGTCGCGGGCAAGGAATATGGCACCGGCTCCTCCCGCGACTGGGCGGCCAAGGGCACGAACCTGCTGGGCGTGCGGGCGGTGATCGTGGAGAGCTTCGAGCGTATCCACCGCTCCAACCTCGTCGGCATGGGCGTGCTGCCGCTGCAATTCAGGGAAGGCGATACGCGCCAGACGCTGGGCCTGACCGGCGACGGCAGCTTCACCATCCTTGGCGTGGCGGATATGAAACCGCGTCAGGAGGTCGAGGTGAAGGTGACGCGGAAGGACGGCAGCAGCTTCACCTTCACTGCGCTATGCCGCATCGATACCGCCAATGAGGTCGAGTATTTCAACAATGGCGGCATCCTCCACTATGTGCTGCGCAAGCTGGCGGCCTGATCGCGCCGGATAGAGGGATAGAAGAGGCGGGGCGCCGGAAGGTGCTCCGCCTTTTTCATGCCTCCTCCGTTGCCGGGGAAAGCGCGATCCCCCAAGCCCATCACGCGCCCAGATCGTTCGCGGGTTCAATGCCCGCTTGCCGTGGCGGCTGGCTTGGGGTTTAGGGGCGATGCAAATGCCGGGAGAGGGAAGGGCCGCATGACCGCGCTGATGATAGAGATTGCCGGATGGATCGGCGGCGGGCTTATCTTGTTGAGCTATGTGCTGGTGTCGTCCGGGCGGCTGGAGGGGCGCTCCGTTCCCTATCAGTTGCTCAATCTGGTGGGGTCGCTGGGCTTCGTCATCAATGCGGCATGGCATGGCGCGATGCCGCCGATGGTGCTCAACATCATCTGGTGCGCGATCGCGATCGGGACGCTGACCATGCTTGCCCGCCGACGGGGCCGGGCGCGCGGCTGATCCGTTCAGCGCTTCAGGCGGATTTCATAGAGGCTCGGCCAATATTTGCCGGTGACGAACAGCCGGTCCTGCTTCGCGTCATAGGCGATGCCGTTCAGCACCGCGTCGTTATCCGTCACCTTCTGCTGGCGGGCGAGCGGGGCGAGGTTGATGAGGTCGATCACCTTGCCCGAGTGCGGATCGATGCGGGCGATGTAATTGGTCATCCAGATATTGGCGAGCACCTCGCCCTTCACATATTCCAGTTCATTGATGAGGCGGACGGGCTTGCCCTTCCAGGTGACGCTCACCCGCCCGGTTTCCTTGAAGGTCTTGGGATCGAAGAAACGCAGCTGGTCGCTGCCGTCGCTCATGATGAGGCGCTTGCCATCCTGCGTCAGCCCCCAGCCTTCGCCCGCATAACGGAAGGTGCCGGTCTGGTGGAAGGTCGCCCGGTCCCAGCGGAAGCCGACGCCGTCGCGCCAGCTCAGCGAGATCAGCTCCTTGCCCCAATGGGTCATCCCTTCCCCGAAATAGCGGGAAGGAAGGGCGACGGAACGGACGACCTTGCCATCCGCCAGCGACACCTGCCGGATTTCCGACGCGCCATTCTGCCCTGTGCTCTCGTAGAGCGAGCCGTCGAGGAAGATCAGCCCTTCGGTAAAGGCGCTGGTGTCGTGGGGATAGGTGGCGATGAGCGTCCAGGGCGTTTCGGCCCTGGCGGCGGAGGGAGCGACGGGGAGTGCGGCGGTCAGGGCGGCGAGCGCCAGCGCCCCCAGCAGGGACAGCGGTTTCCTCATGCTTCTTCCGGTGTCCCGGCAATCGCGGCTGCTTGCCATGCGGGCAGGGGGAGGCCGCCCATATCCTCGACGCGGCGATGATCGATCGCGAGGCCGAGGTCGGACAAGGCGAGGCGCTGGCGCTTCGGTTCGGACGCGGCTTCCGGCACGACGACGAGGCGACGGCTCACCTTGTTGCGATAATGCATGCGGGCGGTGTTCTCCTGCCCGACATAGCAGCCCTTGGTATAGGAGACGCCGTTCAGTTCCTCGGCATTGGCTTCGAGCCAGAGCGTCTGGTCGCTGCCCAGCTCCGCAATACCCTCGGTGATGCCGAGCGATAGGCGATGCGCGCGGAAGGCGGTGCTGGCGTCGCCGTCCTGCTCGCTCGCGGGCGCGATCCAGCGATGGCCGAGTTCCGGCAGGCGCGGGTCGAGCGGCTTGCCTTCCGCCGCGCGCGCCCAATGCGCCTGCCGCGTCGTGTCGCGTTCCAGCACGACCTTGCGGCGCAGGCGATAAAGGGTGAGGCGACGTTGCAGCGCATCCGCCTGCGCGGCCTCGCAATCGATGAGCGCGCCGCCGTCCGCCTCTCCCCAAAGCAGGAAGTCGAACAGCGCCTTGCCTTGCGGGGTCAGCAGGCCGGACCAGCGCGGCTCGCCCGGCTCCAGCGTCAACACGTCCTGCGTGATGAGGCCCTGAAGAAAGGGGCGGGCTTCCTCGCCCGAAACATGGATCAGCGCGCGGTCATAAAGGGTGGTATTCTCGGCCATGCGCATTAGGTAGGACGGCAGTGAGAAATCTCCAAGCGAAAGCCGCCACCATGCCCCAGAGCACTGCCCAAAGTTTCGACATGATCCTTAAGAACGGCACCGTTCACACCCCCGGCGGGCCGGTTGCATGCGATATCGGCGTGCGGGGGGGCAAGGTGGTCGCGCTCGGCTCCGCGCTGGGCGATGCGGGGGAGGTGATCGACTGCACCGGCCTCGATATCCTGCCCGGCGTGATCGACAGCCAGGTCCATTTCCGCGAGCCGGGCCTCGAACATAAGGAAGACCTCGAATCGGGTAGCCGCGCCGCGGTGATGGGCGGGGTGACAGCGGTATTCGAAATGCCCAACACCAACCCCAATACCGACAGCGCCGACCGCGTGGCCGAAAAGCTGAAGCGCGCCAATCATCGCATGTGGTGCGACCATGCCTTCTACGTCGGCGCCACCGCCGACAATGCCGAGCAACTGGGCGAGCTGGAGCGCCTGCCGGGCACCTCCGGCGTCAAGATCTTCATGGGCGCCTCTACCGGCAGCCTGCTGGTCGAAGATGACGAGGCTTTGTCGCGGGTGCTGGCGCATGGCAGCCGCCGCGTCGCCATCCATGCCGAGGATGAGGCGCGGATGAATGCGCGCAAGGACTATCGCGTCGAGGGCGACCCGTCCTCCCACCCGGTCTGGCGCGACGATGAAAGCGCGATGATCGCGACGAAGCGGATCATCGATCTCGCCCGCAAGGCGCGCCGCCGCATCCATATCCTGCATGTGACGACGCCCGCCGAACTGGCCTATATCGCGCAGCACAAGGATATCGCGACTTGCGAGGTGACGCCCCAGCATCTGACGCTCGCCGGGGAGGACGCCTATCCCCGCCTCGGCACCTATGCGCAGATGAACCCGCCGATCCGTTCCGCCGCGCATCGCGAGGGGCTGTGGCATTATCTCAATCAGGGCGTGCCGGACGTGATAGGCTCCGACCATGCGCCGCACACTCTGGACGAAAAGGCCAAGGCCTATCCGGCGAGCCCCAGCGGCATGCCGGGCGTGCAGACGCTGGTGCCGCTCTTCCTCGATCATGTGGCGAACGGGCGGCTGACCCTGCAACGCTTCATCGACATGACCAGTGCCGGGCCGCAGCGGGTGTTCGGCCTTGTCGGCAAGGGGCGCATCGCGCTCGGCTATGATGCCGACTTCACCGTGGTCGATCTGAAGAAGCGCTGGACGGTGGGCCGCGACTGGCTGGCCTCGCGCTGCGACTGGTCGCCGTTCGAGGGGATGGACCTCACCGGCAAGGCGGTCGGCACCATCGTGCGCGGCCATCGCGTGATGTGGGAGGACAGCCTCGCCAATCGGGCGGTGGGTGAGCCGGTGCGATTCGAATCGGTCGAATTCGGTTTTTGAAGGATTGAGGCGGGGCGGCGGTGATGCGCCGCCTCTCCCCTTCCGTTCCCACAGACGCAAGTCCAGATCGCCCACGCGCTTCTGCGTGGCGGGATGTTGCATTATTGAGATAGGGGAGAATGGTGCTGCTGGAGAGGATTGAACTCTCGGCCTCTCCCTTACCAAGGGAGTGCTCTACCACTGAGCTACAGCAGCGCATCGTTTGGAGCCGCGCCTATGGCCTCGACTTGGGCGGATTGTCAAGGGACGCTTGAGCAATAGGCGAAATTTTGCTTGGAGGGCCGCATGAGCGAGACGGAAGCAGAACGGAAAAAGCGGCTGGCCGAGGCATTGCGCACCAATCTCCGCCGCCGCAAGGCGCAGGCGAGGGAAACGGATGCCGCTGAAAAAGGCAGCGGTAAGGAAGATGAGGCGGGGAACGCGCAAGGCTGAGTCGCAGGCCCGCGCCGGTCGTGGGCGATATTCGGTGCCGCGTCCCGGCGCCTTGCTCATCCCTTCGTCACTTTGGCGTCACAGCGGCGCGCAGGCGGCGGCGAGCCAGCCCTGCATTTCCTCCGGCACCAGCGGGGCGACACGGCGCAGCGTTTCGGCATGATAGGCGTCGAGCCAGTCCTGCTCCTCGGGCATTAGCATCCCGGCTTCCACCAGCGCGCGGTCGATCGGCACGAAGCTCAAGGTGCGGAAACCGAGCATCGGCTTTTCCGCGCCCGCTATCTCCCGTTCCTCCACCAGCACCAGATTCTCGATGCGGATGCCGTAGCCGCCGGTCTTGTAATAGCCCGGCTCGTTGGAGCAGATCATGCCGGGACGCAGCGGCTCGTTCCTGCCGCCGAAGGTCGCGATGCGCTGCGGTCCCTCATGCACCGAGAGGAAGCTGCCGACGCCATGGCCGGTGCCATGCGCATAATCGAGTCCGCGTTCCCACAACGCCCGTCGCGCCAGCGTGTCGAGCTGGCCGCCGCTGGTGCCCGCCGGAAAGACTGCGCGGGCGAGCGCGATATGGCCCTTCAGCACCAGCGTGAAGCGCTCGCGCATTTCCGCGCTGGGCGTACCGATGGCGACAGTGCGGGTGATGTCGGTGGTGCCGTCGCGATATTGGCCGCCCGAATCGACCAGATAGAGCATGTCGGGCTCGATCCGCCGGTCGGTCTCCTGGCTCACGCGATAATGGACGATGGCGCCATTGGGGCCGGCGCCGCTGATCGTATCGAAGCTGAGGTCGATAAGCTGTCCGGTCTCCGTGCGGAAGGCGTGGAGGCGCCCGGCGGCGGACAGTTCGGTCTGGGTGCCTTTCGGTCCCTCGACGCCGATCCAGTGCAGGAAGCGGGTGAGCGCCGCGCCGTCGCGCAATTGTGCGGCATCCTGTCCGGCGATCTCGACCGGGTTCTTGATCGCCTTCGCCAGCACGGCTGGATCGCGCACCGGATCGATCGTGGCGCCGCCTGCCTCCAGCCGCTCGAAGATCGCCGCGACGGCGCGTTCGGGATCGACGGCGACGCGCTTGCCCGCATAGCCGCTCTCCAGCGCGGCGGCGAACGCCTCCCGCTCATGAAGGGCGACGCGATTGCCGAGATGGGCGCGCAGTTCGTCCGTCACCTTGCCGGACGCGATGAAGAGGTCCGCCGTGCCGTCCGCTTTCGCCACAGCATAGGAAAGCGCCACCGGCGTACAGTCCACATCGCTACCCCGGATGTTGAACGCCCATGCGATCGAATCGAGCGCGGAGAGGATCGTCGCGTCGTCACCCCGCTGGCCGAGCCATGCGGCGATGTCGTCCAGCTTCTCCTCATGCGCCTTGCCTGCATAGATGAGCGGATGGGGCACCGCGCTGGCGAGGCCGGGAGCGGGCCGGTCGGTCCAGACCGCATCTATGGGGTTGCCCTCCACCGCGACCAGCTCCGCGCCTTTTTCCGCCAGCAGCGCGCCTGTCTCCCGCACCCAGTCGCGGGTATGGAGCCATGGGTCGTAGCCGATGCGGTCGCCCTGCTTCACGCGGTCGCCCAGCCAGCTTGCGGGCTGCACCCTGGGCAGGTCGCCATAGTCGTAGAGCGCGCCGTCCACCTGATCGCGCACTTGCAGCGTATAGCGCCCGTCGATGAAGATCGCCGCCTGCGCCGTCAGCACGATAGCGCTGCCCGCCGATCCGCCGAAGCCGGTCAGCCAGGCGAGCCGCTGGGCATAGGCGCCGACATATTCGCTCATATGCTCGTCGGTCAGCGGGACGACGAACCCCTGAAGACCGCGCCGGGCCAGCTCGGCCCGCAGTGCGGAAAGGCGCTCGGCGGCGGCCCGGTCGTGAAGGGTTGCGTCCTGAACCGGGGCTTCCGGGGCGAGGGAGGCGGTAGACATTCTTCTATCCTTGCAGCATGGCGACAGGCGACCAACATAGGGCCGGGCGGGCCGTTCCGCCACCGCTCACATAGAGAATAGAGATAGAGAATGACCGATTCCGCGCTGCTTGCGTCTCCTCCCGTCGCCGACTGCCGCCAGCACCGGATCGAGCATCATGGCCGCGTGCTGGACGATCCCTATGCCTGGCTGCGCGATCCCGGCTATCCCGATGTGAAGGACAAGGCGGTGCTGTCCTATCTGGAGGAGGAGAATCGCTGGTTCGAGCAGGCGATGGAGCCGCATAAGGGCATGATCGACACGCTGTTCGAGGAGATGAAGGGCCGCATCAAGGAGGATGACAAGTCCGTCCCGCAAAAGGATGGCGACTATGTCTATTGGCGCGCGTTCGAGGTCGGCGCGCAATATCGCAAATGGTATCGCAAGCCGGTCGCGGGCGGGGATGGCGATGTTGAGGACCAGTTGATCCTCGATGAGCCCGCGCTGGCCGAGGGGCATGAATATTTCCGTCTCGGCGCGATGTCGGTTTCCCCCTGCGGCCGTTATCTCGCCTTCGCGATCGATACCGACGGCGGCGAGCGGTTTGAGGTGCGCATCCGCGATCTTTCGACCGGCGACATGCTGGGCGATGTGATCCCCGGCACCCTGTCCGCGCTGGTGTGGACGAGCGACAGCAAGGCGCTGCTCTACAGCCTCGCCAATGAGAATTGGCGGACGGACAATGCGCGGGTGCATGTGCTGGGCACGCCGATAGAGCAGGATCGCGAGATATTCCATGAGGATGATGAGGGTTTCCGCGTCTCCATCGGGCTTTCCTCGTCGGAGAAATGGATCGTCATCGGCACCGGCGACCATGTGACGAGCGAGGCATGGCTCGTCCCCGCCGACGATCCCTTCGCCGCGCCGCGCCTTGTTTCGGCGCGCAAGGAAGGGCGCGAATATGATGTCGATGAGCATGAGGGCACGCTCTATATCCGCACCAACGACACCCATCCCAATTTCCGGCTGGTGAAGGCGGGCATCGACACGCCCGGCCAATGGGAGGAGGTGATCGCGGCGGACACGCATTTCTATCTCACCGATTTCACGCTGTTCAAGAGCTTCTACGTTACGGAAGGGAGGCTCGACGGTCTCGACCAGATTGAACTGCGCGATTATGAAACCCACAGCGCGAAACGGCTCGAATTTCCAGAGGCGAGCTATACCGCCTCGCTCGACGACAATCCCGAATATGACGTGACGAAGATTCGCATCGGCTATGAATCGATGGTCACGCCCGACACCATCTATGACTATCATCTCTCAACAGGGGAGTGGGAACTGCTGAAGGTGCAGGAAATCCCGTCCGGTTATGACGCGTCGGCCTATGCGACGCAGCGGCTGACGATCCCGGCGCGGGACGGCACCGCGATCCCGGTGTCTGTGGTCTATCCCAGGGATTTCCCGATGGACGGGACCGGACGGCTGCATCTTTATGGCTATGGTGCCTATGGCCTCGCGATGGAGCCGGGCTTCTCAACCTCGCGGCTTTCCTTGCTGGATCGCGGCTTTGCCTATGCGATCGCGCATATTC
>CAYLKZ010000040.1:11010-21948 GCA_964384275.1 uncultured Sphingobium sp.
ACCTCGCGGCTTTCCTTGCTGGATCGCGGCTTTGCCTATGCGATCGCGCATATTCGCGGCGGCGACGATCTGGGCCAGCAATGGTATCTCGACGGCAAGCTGGACAAGCGCACTAACACCTTCACCGATTTCGTCGATGTGGCGAAGGGGCTGATCGGGCGCGGCTTTACGGCGAAAGGTCGGATCAGCATTTCCGGCGGATCGGCGGGCGGGGAACTGATGGGCGCGGTCGTCAACAGCGATCCCGATCTCTGGGGCGCGGTGGTCGCGCATGTACCGTTCGTCGATGTGCTCAATACGATGCTCGATGCGTCGCTGCCGTTGACGCCGGGTGAATGGCCGGAATGGGGCAACCCGATCGAGGACGGCAAGGCCTTCGATCTGATCGCCTCCTACTGCCCCTACCAGAATGTGAAGGCGCAGGATTATCCGCCGCTGCTGGTGACGGCGGGCCTCAACGACCCGCGCGTCACCTATTGGGAACCGGCCAAATGGGTGGCGAGGCTGCGCGCCGCCAAGACCGACGCCAATGTGCTGCTGCTCAAGACCAATATGGGCGCGGGCCATGGCGGCAAGTCCGGGCGTTTCGAATCGCTGCGCGAAACGGCGGAGGAGTTTGCGTTCATCCTCTGGCAGATGCCCGAATAAGGCCCGGATAAGGAAGGCCGCTTCGGCCCACTGCGTCAGGGAGCCGTGGAGCTGGTGCTGCTGCCGGGGCGTCCGATGGTGGCGCCGCTGGTTTGCGGGCGCTCTTCCTGCGGCAGGGGGGGAGGCGGAGCTACCTGCGCCGCGCTGCCTTCTGTCCGCGTACCCGCGGGGATGCTGCGCGGTTCGAGGATCGCGGCGGCCTCGATTACATCGAGAGCGCGGCGCGCCTCATTATATTTGCGCGCCATCTGAATCCAGCTGTCGGCCTTTTCATGATTGGGCAGGCGCTCGATTTCCTGAAGCGCGGCGTTGACCCGTTCCGACGAGATCATCAGCTTCGTCCGCTCGATCACCTGCTGCGGCACGGGGGAGGGCGCATCGGCCTTGCGGATGATGATGAGGTTGGCGAGTTCGCGCCGCGTGGCGGTCCACCAGTCGCTCTTGCCTTCGCCGGTGCCGATCAGCGCCGGGCCGACCTCTTCCAGCTCCGCCTGCAAATCGCCAATGGTGACGGGCGCGTGAGAGGCGTTGATGATGGTCGCGACGGCGCGCGGCTGGCTGTCGCCGAAGCGCAGGCGCAACTCGCCCTCCAGATAGCCGAGCGGCGCGCCGCGATCGAGCGCGCGGCGGGCGGCGAAGGCGATCAGCAGCCCCTCTGCGCGCGCGGCGTTGCTGGCGGCCGTGCTGGCCTGACCGGAAATGGCGTCGATCCGCGTGGAAACGGCCACGAGGCGGGTTTCCAGCGCGGTGACGCTGAGCGGGTCGGTATCGAGCGGAAGCGCCGGGCGCGGGGGCCGGGCGCTGTCGGGCTTGCCGTCGAGCAAGGCTTGCGTGCTGTTGCCGTCGCTGACCGCTTCGGTGGAGACATCGCCTTTCCACCATGTCTCGATCTTCGGCATGCCCCAGAGGGTGGCGCCGATGCCGCCGCCGAACGCCACCAGCACCAATGCCGGGATCAGCCAGCCGGGGCGGGAGGAACCGCGCGGTGCCGGATAGGGAGGCGGGGCAGGCGAATAAGAGGGAGCGGTCGCGCCAGGGACGACAGGGTCGACGGAAGGGCCGGGCTGGCCGGGAATGTCGCTGTTCATCTTTATCCTTGGCGCCACGTTGGAAAAATCGGGTCACTCATTCGCATATTTGATGGGCCAACGCCAGTAGCGCCGCGTCGTCCGGCACGGGCGCGGCAAGAGCGTGGCGCCAGCCCGGCCCCGCCGCCTCTCTCGCGGCGGGCGAAATGGCGAGCAGGGCAAGCGCGCCGCGCCGTTCCCGCGGGATCAGCTCCGCCAGCCGCCGGGCGGCGCGGGGCGAATGGGCGAGGATAGCGTCGGTGTGCCGCAGCCTCTCCTTCAGCCCCTGCGCATCGCCTGTCTCTGTCGAGCGATAGACTGCGCGGCGGGTGATCCGGAGCGGGCCGGGATCGGCGCTGCGGATATCGGCGCCACCTGGATGGAGGACATGGCGATGCCCCGCGCGAATGATCGCCTCGATCAGCGCGGGAGCGTCGGGACCGGCGACCGTCACCGGCCCGAATCCGCGTTCCCGCGCTGCGCTGGCGGTGGCTTCCCCCACGGCAAAGGTCGGGAGTCCGCGATAGCGGTCGAGCGCTGCGCCGCCGTGGCGGAGCGTGTTGGCGCTGGTCAGCATCAGCGCGTCGAAGGCGGCGGGATCGGGGGCATCCCAGTCGAGAGAGACCACACGGAACAGAGGATAGAGGAGCGCCTCCATTCCCATGGCCCGCACCATTTCCGCCGTTGCGTCCGCGCCCGGCTGCGGGCGGCAGATGAGGAGAGAGGGGTGCGCGCTCATCGGTTCGGGCCGGTCAGGGCGTGAAGAGCGCGCGCAGCGCGGGGCTGGCCGCCGCGAGCAGTTCCCGGCCCAGCGCGAACGCGGCCTCCCGGTCGCTGCGCCGGATGAGGCGGGTGTCGGCGATATGCTCGCTGCCATCGGGGGCAAGGATCTCGGCGCGCAGCCGGATATGGGCGATTTCCTCGATGGTGCCGAGCGCGGCGATCGGCGAATGGCAGGTCCCGCCCAGCCCCTCCAGCACCGCCCGTTCGGCGCGCACGCAATCGCTGGTGTCGCGATGGTCGATCGCCTCGACCAGCGCGGCGATGCCCTCATTGCCCGCCAACACCTCTATGCCGATCGCGCCCTGCGACGGGGCGGGCAGCATCTGCGCGACCGGCACCGGCGTGCCCACCTGCGTCTGGCCCAGCCGTTCCAGCCCGGCGGTGGCGAGCAGCGTCGCGTCTGCCTCGCCCGCTTCCAGCCGGGCGAGGCGCCGCGCGACATTGCCGCGAAACAGCACTGGCGTCACATCGGGGCGCAGCCTTCTGATCTGCGCGGCGCGGCGCGGCGAACTGGTGCCCAGCCGCGCGCCCTGGGGCAGCGCCTTGATCGACGGCGCGCCGACGAGCGTGTCTCGCACATCGGCGCGGGGCAGCATCGCGGCGATGCGCAGCGTTTCCGGGCGGATCGTCTCGACATCCTTCATCGAATGGACGGAGACATCGACATGGCCGTCATGCAGCCAATGGTCGAGCTCCTTGGTCCACAGCGCCTTGCCGCCGATATCGGCGAGCGGGCGATCCAATATCCGGTCGCCGCTCGCGGTGACGGGCACGATCTCGATCCGGTCCTCGGCCCAGCCATGGGCGGCGCACAGCGCCTGCGCGGTGAGCCTCGCCTGCGCCATGGCGAGCGGCGAGGCGCGGGTGCCGAGGCGAAGCGGGCGGGCGGGGGGCAGGCTGTCATTCATATCGCCCCTTGCTCTAATCGCCACGGGCTTTAGAGGAAAGGCGCAAATGACGATCATCCTCGGCCTTGAATCTAGTTGCGATGAAACCGCCGCTGCGCTGGTGAGCGACGATGGCCGTGTGCTGGCGCATCGGCTCGCCACGCAGGAGGCGCAGCATCGCCCCTATGGCGGCGTCGTGCCGGAAATCGCCGCGCGCGCCCATGCCGAGGCGCTGATGCCTTTGGTCGATGCCGCGCTGGCGGAGGCCGGGCTGGCCCTTGCCGATGTCGATGCAGTCGCCGCGACCGCCGGGCCGGGCCTGATCGGCGGGGTGATGGTCGGGCTGGTGACGGGCAAGGCGCTCGCGCTGGCGGCGGGCAAGCCGCTGGTCGCGGTCAACCATCTGGAGGGTCATGCGCTCTCTCCCCGCCTTGCCGACCAGACGTTGCAATTCCCTTATATGCTGCTGCTGGTGTCGGGCGGCCATTGCCAGTTGCTGCGCGTCGAGGGCGTGGGGCGCTATCGCCGTCTGGCGACGACGATCGACGATGCGGCGGGCGAGGCGTTCGACAAGACCGCGAAGATGCTGGGCCTCGGCTATCCGGGCGGGCCGGAGGTCGAGAAGGCGGCGCTTCGCGGCGATGCCAGAGCCGTGCCGCTGCCGCGTCCGCTGGTGGGGAGCGGCGAGCCGCACTTCTCCTTCGCGGGCCTCAAGAGCGCGGTGTTGCGCGCGCGGGACAGCGGCAAATATAGCGTCGAGGATATCGCCGCGAGCTTCACGCAGGCGGTGGTCGATTGCCTTGTCGATCGCACCCGCCTTGCGCTGGATGAGAGCGAGGGGCTGACCGCGCTGGTGGTCGCGGGCGGGGTCGCGGCCAATCAGGCGGTGCGCGGCGCGCTCTCCGATCTCGCCGCGAGCCGGGGCCTGCCCTTTGTCGCGCCGCCGCTCTGGCTCTGCACCGATAATGGTGCGATGATCGCCTGGGCGGGCATGGAGCGCTTTCGTCTCGGCCTTGTCGATGGCATGGATATCGCCGCGAGGCCGCGCTGGCCGCTCGATCCCACCGCCGAAAAGGCGCGGGGCGCGGGGGTGAAGGCATGACAGGCGGCGCTGCGGAGCGGGGGAGAATGCTATGAGGATCGGCATAGTCGGCGCGGGCGCCTGGGGCACGGCGCTGGCGCAGGTCGCGGCGGGCGGCGGCGAGCAGGTGCTGCTCTGGGCGTTCGAGCCCGAAGTGGTGGACGCGATCAACCGCGACCATGAAAATGCGCTCTATCTGCCCGGCATCGCGCTTTCGCCCGCCATTGTCGCGACCGGCGATCTTGCCGCGCTTGGCGCCTGTGATGCGTTGCTGGTGGTCGCGCCCGCGCAGCATCTGCGTTCCGTCGTGCGCAGCCTGCCGAGTGGCGACGTGCCGCTGCTGCTCTGCGCCAAGGGGATAGAGGCGGGTTCCGGCCAGCTGATGTCGCAGGTCGCCGCCGAGGAAAAGCCCGATGCGGTGATCGCGGTTCTCTCCGGCCCCACCTTCGCGCATGAGGTCGCGGCGGGGTTGCCGACGGCGGTGACGCTCGCCTGCGCCGACGCGGAACTGGGGCAGCGGCTGGTCAATCGCATCGCGCGGCCCGCTTTCCGGCCCTATCTTTCCGACGATGTGATCGGCGCGGAGGTCGGCGGCGCGGTGAAGAATGTGCTCGCCATCGCTTGCGGCGTCGCGGACGGCGCGGGGCTTGGCCTCAATGCGCGCGCCTCGCTCATCAGCAGGGGTTTCGCCGAGATGACCCGTTTCGGCCGGGCGCTAGGCGCGAAGGCGGAGACGCTGTCGGGCCTGTCCGGCCTCGGCGACCTGGTGCTGACCTGCTCCTCCACCAATTCGCGCAATTTCTCGCTCGGCAAGGGGCTGGGCGAGGGGCGGTCGGCGGCCGATCTGCTGGCCAATCGCCGCACGGTCGCGGAGGGCGCGTTCACGGCCCCGGTGCTGCGCGATGTCGCGCGCGGGCTGAAGGTCGAAATGCCGATCGTGGAAGGCGTTTGCGCGCTGCTCGAAGGCGCGGTGGGGGTCGCGGATATGGTGGATGCCCTCCTCTCCCGGCCACTGCGCAGCGAATGATGATATACTTGATGCGCGCTCTGGCCTATGGTCGCCGCATTTCAGGAGGGCTCCGGCTTGACATCTGAAGAGGCGCCCGACGCCAGGGCGCGGGAAGACAGCGATATCGCTGCCCTCGCCAAAGGGGGACGCACCAATATTTTCGGCTTTCTGCTGCGTCTCGCCGCGCGTCTGCCTTTTCTGTTCATCGCCGGGCGCATTTATGGGCCGGAGGTGCTGGGCCGTTTCGCCTATGCGATCCTTGTCATCGAATTTGCCGCGCAGTTGGCGACGCTGGGGCTGAAGCGCGGCCTTGCCGGCGCGCTCGCCCAGACCAAGAGGCCGGAAAATCATGTGCTGGCCGATGGCATGTTGCTGACGCTGCTCTTCTCGCTGGTGGCGGCGGGCGTGCTGATGCTGTTTCCGCACGCGATGTTCCCGAACAGCGGCGTCAACGGGCTCGACCGGCTGCTGCCGCTCATCATCATCGCGGTGGCGGGATCGGATGTGGCGCTGGCCGCCTGCGCCTGGCGCTATGACATCACGGCGACGGTGCGCGCGCGCGCCATCATCGAGCCGTGGACGATCAGCATCGCGGCGTGGGTGCTCTCCTATTATTCGCTGCGTGACGGCCTCATCCTTTCCTATGTGCTGTCGATGGTCGCCGCCTTCGCGGCCTCGATCTGGCCGATGGCGCGGCATTTCGGCTGGCCGCGCGGGTGGACGCCCCATCCGCTGCGGCTCTGGCGCATGACGCGGATCAATGTGCCGCTCGCCGCCGCCGATGCTGTGGAGTGGGGCTCGCGCCGTCTCGATCTGGCGATCCTCGGTCTGTTCGTCAGCCCGGCTGTGGTCGGCATCTATTATGTCGCGCAGCAGGTCGCCTCGCTGCCGCAAAAGCTCAAGACCAGCTTCGAGCCGATATTGGGGCCGGTCATCACCCGCAATCTGGCGGAGCGCAATTATGGCGCCATCGCCCGGCAGGTGAGCCAGGTGGGTTTCTGGATCATCGCCGCGCAGGCGGGCATCGCGCTGGCGCTCGGCATACCGGGCGAGGCGGTTATGGGGCTGGTCGGGCCGCAATTCGTCGACGGCACATGGGCGCTGGGCTTCCTGCTGCTGGCCGAGGTCGTCGCGGCGACGGCGGTGGTGAGCGAGAGCGCGCTCGTCTATCTCGCCCGCCATCGCAACCTGATGATATCGCTGGCGATGATAGCGGTGCAGGCGGGGCTGAGCTTCGCGCTCATCCTGCTGGTGCGGCAGGCGGGCTATGGCTCGCCGGTCATCGCGGCGGCGCCCGCTGCGGCTCTGGCGCTGGCGCTGGCGTCAAGCTCCATCGTGAAGTCGCACCTGTTGCAGCGCCTGTTGGGCCATCAGGTCGCCACATGGCGCCCGGCGCTGATCGTCGCGTCACTGGTGGCGGTTGTGGTCGGCGGGCTGTTCGTCGCGCTGCCCCGCAGCCTTGAATGGGTCGAGCTGGTGTTCGGCGTGCCTGTCATCCTCGCGGCCTATGGCGCGGTGATCTGGCGATTGGGCTTCGGCCCGGAAGATCGCGAACTCTTCGTCCGGCGCAAGGCCCCGGCACAGGCCTGACGCGCTCCGCCGCATGGCGGGGCGGAGCGGCGCCTGCCATGTCATGCGATGCGTGTGGTGGCCACGGGCGGCTCCGTGGCTTTCTCCCCGTGCCCGATCCCCCGGTGCCCCAAACAAAAAGGGGCCGCGGCAATGGCCGCGACCCCCTTTGTGCGATCGGGAGATCGGATCAGAAAGCGACGCCCACCGTCGCGAACACGCCACCCTTGGCAAGGAAGCGGTTGCCGTTGGTGAAGAAGCCGGGGCTGTCCGGGGAATCGCCCTTCTTGATGTCGGTATCGACATAGGTGACGCCGAAGCTCAGGTTGTTCCAGGTGTAGCTGGCGTTGAGGCTCCAGTCGGTGTAGTTCTTCAGACCGCCGGTCAGATAGCTGCGGCCGAAGCTTTCCCCGACATGGGCCGTCACGGAAATCGGCGTGTTGGGAATGGCGCTCGACAACTCGCCATAGACATAGGTGTTGTCGTCGCGGTTATGGCGCGCGCTCAGCGCATGCTGCTTGGGCGCGTAGGAAACGCCGACCTTGCCGGTGACGGGGCCGAGGGTGCTCTTCACGCTGGCATAGGGTTCGAAAAAGTCCGAATTGATGCCGTCCGAACCCGGATAATAATAATAGAGCACGCCAACGTCGATGGTCGCCGCGCCGACTTCCCGGCTGTAACCGAGCGCGAAGTCGATTTCCTGATCGGAGCCATTGGCGACATAATCATCGATCGAGGAACCCCAGACCGAGCCGTAAAAGCCCGAGGAGTGGGCAACGGTCATGCCGCCCTGCACCGCGAAGCGCTTGTCGGTCTGCGACACGCCACGGAAGCGATAGTCCGAAACCAGCGTGGCGCTGCCCGAAACGGTCAGGTCCGCCGGGGCGTCGCTATCCTGCGCGAATGCGGGCGCGGCTGCGGATGCCAGCACCAGTGCCGACATGGCGAAAATCATCTTGTTCATAAAATTTCCCTTCGTCGAGTCGATCAACCAAAGATCGTCCCACCTGCGTTCGGGCCGCTGCCTCTCATGTCTGCCCCTGGGGCTGGTCCTCCCCACGGGGCGTTGGTCTGACCGGGGCCAGTCACCGCGAACAGCATTTTGATGGCTGGATATTCCGCGCTGCACAAGGCGAAATCGGCGAATGGAAATGCTGTTGCTGCAGGTATGTTGCGAAGATGCAACAGCCGCTCGGGCTGGCCTGTTGCAGCATGACCACGCTTATCCACTGCTAACGGAAGCGCTTTTCCGACGGTAATCCAGTGAAATCAGGGAATATGCGCGCAGGCGGCGAAGGCCTGTTCGAGATCCGCGATCAAATCGGCACGATCTTCCAGCCCGATATGCAGCCGGATCAGCGGATCGGAGCTTTTCCACGATGTTGCGGTGCGGATTGCATGAGGATCGACCGGCAGCGCGAGGCTTTCGAAGCCGCCCCAGCTATAGCCGATGCCGAAATGGCGCAGCGCGTCGATGAAGTGGCTGCGCACCACATCGTCGGCATCCTTCAGCGTGAAGCTGAACAGGCCCGAGGCGCCGGAAAAATCCCGCTTCCACAGCGCATGGCCGGGGCAGTCAGGCAGCGCCGGGTGGCGCACCTCGCTCACCTCCGGACGATCCTTCAGCCAGCGCGCGACGGCGAGCGCATTGTCCTGATGCTGGCGCAGGCGCACCCCCAGCGTCCGCAGCCCGCGCAGCGCGAGCCAGCAATCGTCGGGGCTACTCATCTGCCCGAACATCCATGCCATCGACTGGATTTGCGGCCAATGCGTCTCGATCGCGGTGACGGAGCCCATCATCACGTCGCTATGGCCGACAATATATTTGGTGCAGGCGAGGATCGAGATATCGACGCCGTGCGACAGCGCCGGAAAGAAGAGCGGCGTCGCCCATGTATTGTCGATCAGCGTGACGAGGCCATGCGCCTTCGCCACTGCGACGATGGCGGGCACGTCCTGCACCTCCATGGTGAGGCTGCCGGGGCTTTCGAGGAAGATCGCGCGGGTGCGCCCGTCTACCAGCGTCTCGATGTCATGGCCGATCAGCGGGTCATAATAGACGGTGTCGATGCCCATCGGGCGCAGCACCTTTTCGCAGAAGGTGCGCGTCGGGTCATAGGCGCTGTCCACCATCAGCAGCCTGTCGCCGGGCTTGAGCACCGCCAGCAGCGCGCAACTGATCGCCGCGACGCCGGAGGGATAGAGCATCGTCCCCGCCGCGCCCGGCTCCAGCTCCGTCAGCGCATCGGCGAGCGACCAGCCGGTCGGTGTGCCCTTGCGGCCGTAGAACCAGCGCTCATGCTGGTTGGATCGCGCCGCGCGCAGATGGGCGACGTCTTCATAGAGGATGGTGGAGGCGCGCCATACCGCCGGACTGACGATGCCGCCCGGCTGGCCGGGGATGCTGGTCCATTCGGGCCGACGCCCGGCCTGCGCCAGCCTCGTGTCCGGGGAAATATCGGTCGGGCGGTCGTAATCGTCGTTTCTGTCGGTCATGCGCGTCCTGTTGCCTTGGGCGTTGCGGGGTCGGCGCCCCATTCGCTCCAGCTGCCGTCATAGAGGGTGACATCTTCCTTGCCCAGCAGGCGCGCGGCGAACACCAGATCGGCCGCGGTGACGCCGCTGCCGCAGGTGGCGATGAGCGGGCGGTTGAGGTCTACCCCCGCCTCATGGAACAGGCCCCGCAGCTCATGGCCGCGCTTCCAGGTGCCGTCGGCGTTGAACAGGCGCGAATAGGGCAGGCAGACCGCGCCGGGAATATGACCCGAGGCCATGCCGGGGCGGAATTCCGGTTCTTCGGCAGTGAACGGCTCATCGAGCGGGCATCGACCAGCTGCGCCCGCTTGCTGGCGATGTTGCCGAGCACATGCTGCTTGTCCACCACGCCGCGATCGTCGCGCCAGACGGTGAAGTGGCGGTGGCGCAGCTGCACCTTGCCGCTTTCGACCGGGCGCTTTTCCGCAAGCCATTTGCCGAGGCCGCCGTCGAGAATGGCGACCTTGGGCGCGCCGAACAGTTGGAACAGCCACCATGCCCGCGCGGAGGTGCGCAGCGGGCTGTTGTCGTAAAGGACGATGCGGCTGCCGTCGCCCAGCCCCAGCGAGGCCATGCGGCTGGCGAATTTTTCCGGCGGCGGCGCCATGGACGGGCGGGGATCCTTGCTGTCGCTCAGCTCGGCGAGGTTGAGGAACACCGCGCCGGGAATATGCTGCGCTTCATATTCGGCGGGGGCGTCGCGATCCATTTCCGCGAGAAAATAGGTGGCATCGACGATGCGCAGGTCGCTCGCGCCCATCGTGTCGGCCAGCCATTGCGTCGTCACCAGCATGTCCATGATATGCGCCGCCTCTTCCCGATGAACGCGTTATCTGTGTTGGATAGGGAAGGGCGGGGCGCGTTTCCAGCCCTTTTGCGTCCCTCTTGGCTCCGGGGTTCCTTTTCGCCTATAGGGCGGGACATGAACCCCATCCATCTTGGTCAGACCAGCGCGTTGCCGGCTTCCCCGGAAGAGGCGATGCTCGATTATGTTCCCAATCCGCGCAAGGGCATGCGGTATCTGGTGCGCTTCGCCGCGCCGGAATTCACCTCGCTCTGCCCGGTAACGGGGCAACCCGATTTCGCCCATCTGGTGATCGACTATGTGCCCGGCGACAGCATCGTCGAATCGAAGTCGCTCAAGCTCTTCCTCGGCTCCTTCCGCAACCATGCAGCTTTTCATGAGGATTGCACGGTCGGCATCGGCCAGCGGTTGTTCGATGAGATGAAGCCCGTCTGGCTGCGCATCGGCGGCTATTGGTATCCGCGCGGCGGCATCCCCATCGACATATTCTGGCAATCGGGCGTGGCTCCGGCCGATGTCTGGGTGCCGGATCAGGGTGTCGCTGGCTATCGCGG
>CAYLKZ010000040.1:22048-25930 GCA_964384275.1 uncultured Sphingobium sp.
TCGTCCCTTTCCTTCACGTCGGTATAATAAGGGAAGGTCGAATCGACCGGCACGCAAACCAGCTTTTCGTCGCCGCCATGCTCATCCTCAAGGTTCAGCACGGCGATGGGGCGCGCGCGCACGACGCTGCCCGGGATGAAGGGCGAACGGGCGACGACCAGCGCATCGAGCGGATCGCCATCGGGCGACAAGGTGTGCGGCACAAAGCCGTAATTGGCGGGATAGCGCATCGGCGTGTGAAGAATGCGGTCCACAAACAGCGCGCCCGACGCCTTGTCGAACTCATATTTCACCGGCTCGCCGCCGGCCGGAACCTCGATGATGACATTGAGGCTATGCGGCGGGTTGTCCCCCACCGGGATAAGATCGATATTCATGAAATCCCTGACTTTAGCTCTGGTTGCGTTCCGGCGGTTATGTTTTTGGTTGGAGCAGCCTGTCGAGACTGCCCTCACCCTCTCCTGTTTTCAGGAGGCGCGGATAGCGCAAGCCGAGCGAATAATCGAGACTAATATTGCGTATCGCCTTGCCTTGCTTGACGAGGAGTTCGATGGGCTTCTTCGTCATCTTGGCGCGGGTGAGGGCGGCCTTGAACTGCTCGCCGGAAAATTCGGCGCCATCGACGGCGATAATGGACATGCCGACCGCCAGCCCTGCCTTGAAAGCCGGGCTGTCCCAGATGACCGAGGCGATCTCTCCCTCATTCTTCACCGCAAGGCCGATGCCATAGCTCTGGTCCACGCCCTTGATGCCCTTTTCGACCTCCCGGGTCGTGCTGTTGGGCGCGTCGCCATAGACCAGAATGTAGCCCCCCAGATCAAACCCCGCCTTGGGCGCTTCCTTCGTCGTGCGATCGACGCGGGCGGCAAGGAAGCCCGCCCAGTCATAGGGCTGAACGCCGTTCAGCGTATCGATCACGTCCTGCCGTGAATAGGTGAGCTGGCCCCAGTCGCCGGGCCGCATGCCGAAAAAGGCGCGGGCGAAATCATCGAGCCCGCGAGCGCCCTGACTTTCGCGGCGGATGATCGCATCGGCCTCCAGCCAGATCAGCAGGCCCTCATTATAATAATCCTCGGAGCGCTGCCAGTTGCTCCATCCCTTGGGGCGGCGAGCCGCAATGATCGGATCGAGCGTGGTGTCGACCACCGGCCGCCATTCCCGCCCCTTCGTGGTGTCCAGCCGCGCGGCGATGGAGGCGAGCGCGTCCAGCGTCTGGTCCTTGGTATAGATGCCGGACCGCGCGCCGAGAATATAGCCCCAGAATTGCGTCTGCCCCTCATAGACCCAGAGCAGGGTATTCTGCATCGGCGTGCGGTAATCCGGCGTCCAGAGCAGTTCGGGGCGGCGGAATTTGCCGTTCCAGCTATGGGTGAATTCATGAGGCAGCAGGTTGCGGTCGCCCGGCCCCTCGTTCCATTTGGTGAAATAGCCGGGGTCCACCGCATTTTCCGAACTGCGGTGATGCTCCAGCCCGATCCCGCCCAGATCGCTGGTGATCGCGAACAGGAAATCATAATGATCGAAATGTCTGGAGCCGAAGAGCGCGATCGCTTCGTCCACCAGCTTCCTGTGCGCGGCGATCTGGCCGGGGGTCGCCTCCAGCTCGCCCGGCGTGTCGGCGACGGTGTTGAGCTTCACCTCGTTGCCGAGGTCGAAGCTCTTGGCATGGCGCCCGGCAAAGACCGGCGAATCGATCAGCGTTTCGTAATCGGTCGCCTCATAGCTGATCGTCGCGCCGCTCTGCTTGCCGCGCAGCGCGGTGTAGGCGGTCCAGCCCTGCGGATAGGTGACGGTCGCCCGCACCGGAATCTGCCGCACATAATAGCCCGCCGGATAGAGCGAGACGGTTTCGAATTGCAGGTTCAGCATCTCGCTGGTGACGGCGATGCGGCCCTGATTGGCGGCGGTGGGGTTGAGGAACTGGAACTCGGCGACGATTTCCCGCGCCCCTTGCGGCACGTTCACATGAAAGGCGTACACGTCGAGCGGATCGCGTGTCCAGCCGATATCCTTGCCGTTGGCGGTGATGACAAGGCCGGCGAGCTTTTCGATCTGCCCGCGCGCGGCATGCTTGCCGGGTAGCCATTCGGGATAGAGCAGGGTCAGCGGCCCCGCGGAAGAGACGGGGATGACCTGCTTCACGCGCCAGATATTCTGCCGGGTGTCGCTGGCGTCGACGCTCAGCGTCATCGTTCCGGGGTAGGCTATGTCGCGTGGCGCGGGAATGCTATCGACAACAGGTTGCATCACCGGCGCGCTGTTGCGCGGCGCGGTCTGGGCATGCAGCGCCGGAGCCGCCAGCGCCGTTGCAAGCAGGAGCGGCAGGACGAAGGAACGATACATTATGACCCCTTTTGTTTTCGACTGAAACAAGCCCGACAGAGCGGGGTCACCATGGCGTCTCGGCTGCCTTCCGTCCACCCCCGCAACGGCACAACTCGTCGCAGAGATCGCATGTTCCCTTGGGGCGCAAAAATGGATAGAGGGGCGCGCATGGCCAAGATACAGACTCCCCGGCCGATCCGGGGCACGCAGGATATGCTGGGCGGTGTGCCCGATAATTTGGCGGACCGCTTCGCCCATGTGGTCGAGACGTTCGAGCAGGTGCGCAAGCTTTACGGCTTTCGCCGCGTCGAGGTGCCGGTGTTCGAGGCGACGGCGGTGTTCGCGCGCTCGCTGGGCGAAAGCACGGACGTGGTTTCCAAGGAAATGTATTCGTTCGAGGATCGCGGCGGCGACAGCGTCACCCTGCGCCCGGAATTCACCGCCGGGATCGCGCGCGCCTATATCACCGAGGGCTGGCAGCAGTTCGCGCCGCTGAAGGTGGCGACGCACGGGCCGTTGTTCCGCTATGAGCGCCCGCAAAAGGGCCGCTATCGCCAGTTCCACCAGATCGACGCCGAGGTGATCGGCGCGAGCGAGCCGCTCGCCGATGTTGAGCTGCTCTGCTTCGCCGACCATCTGCTGCGCGAGTTGGGCGTTTCAGAGGGCGTGACGCTGACCCTCAACACGCTGGGCGACGCGGCGAGCCGGGACGCATGGCGCGACGCGCTGGTCGCGCATTTCGAGGCGCATAAGGGGCAGCTTTCCGAGGACAGCGTGGACCGGCTGGAGCGCAACCCGCTGCGCATCCTCGACAGCAAGGATGAGGGCGATCAGCAGGTCGTCGCCACCGCGCCGGGGATCGACGATTATCTGACGGACGAGGCGGCGGCCTTCTTCGCGCAGGTGACTGGCGGGCTAGACGCGGCGGGCGTCGCGTGGACGCGCAATGCGCGGCTGGTGCGCGGGCTCGATTATTATCGCCACACCGCGTTCGAGTTCATCACGGATCGCCTTGGCGCGCAGGGCACCGTGCTGGGCGGCGGGCGCTATGACGGCCTTATCGAGAATATGGGCGGCCCGGCGACCCCGGCGGTCGGCTGGGCGGCGGGGATCGAGCGGCTGGCGATGCTGCTCGACGTGGGCGAAGAGCGCAGGCTCGACGCGGTGATCGCGCTGGAGGACGATGCGCAGGTCGGCAAGGCGCTGGCGTCGCTGCGGGCGCTGCGCGAGGCGGGGCTGTCGGCGGAGCTGGTGGCGAGCGGATCGCCGCGCAAGCGTTTCGACAAGGCGGCGAAGATACCGGCCCATGCGCTCCTCTCCATCGGCCAGCGCGATGGCGCGCCGCATGTGAATGTGCGCGGCGAGGGCGAGACGGCGGCACGGGTCGAGGCGGTGGTCCGGCAGCTCGGTTGATGCAGATTTCCCCCACCCGAATCGCGCAGATCGAGCGGCGCTATGAGGAGGCCGAGGCGGCGATGGCCCGCCCGGACCTCGCGCCCGATGAATTTGTGCGTCTCTCCAAGGAATATGCCGAGCTGGAGCCGGTGGTGAAGGCGG
>CAYLKZ010000041.1:0-25577 GCA_964384275.1 uncultured Sphingobium sp.
TGCCAGAACAGCGTGACGATGTCAATATAAAATTACCAAATAGGTTATTTTATGCCCCTGCAACTTACCTCGCCCGGTTCGGGCGCAGCGATCCGCCCGATCAGCCCGGTTCGCAATCCCGCGCCATTGCGGAACTCCAGCCCCCGCCGAAACGCTCCGTCAACTGGTGCGCGGTCGGTATGTCGATGCCGAAATCGCGTCCCCGGGCCGCGCCTCATCCATGCGGAGGAAGGGATTGCGAATGCGCTCGAAACAGGCTTCGTCCAGCCCCAGCCCCCAGCCCCGCGCATTGCCCGCCACCTCGATCATGCCGACCGCAAGGATCAGTCGCATCGCATAGCCAACGAACCAGTGGGGGGAGGGGCGCCGCCGTGATCGGATCAGCCCCCGAATATCCTCCTGCCGTCCCTGGCTGTCATCAGCCGTGCGGCACCTTCTCGTCCTGTTCCGCTTTCTCGCCCTGCTCCACCTTTTCGATGGTCAGCGTTCTTTCCTTTCCGCCCCTGTCCGGCCACAGGATCGTCTGCCCTTCGCGCAGACCGATCAGGCCCGCGCCCACCGGCGTCAGGATGGAAATGCGGCCGCTTTCGATATCGGCGTCCTTGGGATAGACCAGCCGCACGCTGCGGCTCGCGCCGGTCGCGCCGTCAGTAAACTCGACCGTCGACATCATGGTGACGACATCGGCCGGGATTCGGTCGGCGCGATGGATATGCGCGCGGCCGATCTCGCGCAGCAACATCTCGCTAACCTGCGGCAGTCTTTCCTCGACGCCGATCGCCAGATCCGTCAGCGCGTCGGCCTCGCTGTCGATCATATGAATAGGGGGACGGCGGGCCGCCTTGCTGTTGGTCATGAACTCATCCTTTTATTCCTGTTTTCCGCTACCGTTCCACAACCGGCCGGGCGGGCTAAGTGCGAGATTAGCCCCAGGCTACGGGCAGGATGCGCCGAGCCTGGGGCAACATGCCTGCAAGCAACTGCCCTCCGTCATGGCGGAAGTGGAAAGGACGAACGATGACCATCATTTGACAAATGATGTCACCGGAACCGGCGCAAGTCAATTTTCCCCTTGCGGCCTCCATCCGGTCCGCGTCACGCTCCATCCCTTATCCCATAAGGTTCCTTTCCCCACAGGGCATTTTCCCGTCTGCAACGATGAATCGCCGCTGGCCTCCCCGGTTCATTTGGGTTAGGCCGCGTCGCGATGCTTACTCGTCTCTACCAGTGGATGCTTGCCAAGGCCGCCCATCGCCACGCCGATCGCTGGCTGGCCGCCATCTCCTTCATGGAATCGAGTTTTTTCCCGATCCCGCCCCATCCGCTGCTCGGGCTGATGTGCCTCGCCCGCCCCGAAAAGGCGTTGCGCTATGGCGTGATCTGCACGCTGGCTTCGGTCGCGGGCGGCCTGCTCGGCTATGCGATCGGCCATTTCCTCTATGAAAGCGTGGGCGCGGCGCTGCTCTCCGCGCTGGGACTTGCCGACAAATTCCCGGCCGCCGCCTGCTATCTGCGCGAATATGGCGCGGAAATCATCCTGTTGAAAGGCGCGACGCCGATCCCGTTCAAGCTCATCACCGTCACGGCGGGCTTCATCGGCCTCTCCCTCTTCACCTTCCTGTGGGCGAGCGTGCTTTCCCGCGCCTTCCAGTTCATGCTGGTGGGGGCGCTGTTCTGGAAATTCGGCGCGACGATCAAGCCCTTCATCGAGAAATATCTGGGCTGGCTGACCGCCGCCTTCCTCGTGCTGGTCGTCGGCGGCTTCCTGGCCGCGAGCGCGCTCAGTGGCGGCGGCAGCGATTCCTCCGACAAATGCGGCAAGGCCAGCCTCGCCGCGAGCGCCCCAGCCTGACCGATGCCGCAGCGCCCGCCGCGCCATTCCTTCCTCCTCGCGCTGGCCGCAGGCGCAATCGCAGCGACGGGATTCGCGCCCCTCGGCCTATGGCCGCTCGCCCTGCTCGCGCTGGCGCTGTTATGCTGGCTGGCGGAAGCGGCGGGGAGCGGCAAACGAGCATTCTTGACTGGCTGGTTCTTCGGCCTCGGCCATTTCACCGTCGGCCTCAACTGGATCGCCCATGCCTTCACCTATCAGGACGCGATGCCGCACTGGTTCGGTTATGGCGCGGTGGTCGCGCTGTCGCTGTATCTCGCCATCTATCCGGCGCTGGCCGCGCTGGTGCTCCATCTCGCTCGCGCCCGCTGCCCTCGCCTGCCTATGGCGCCGCTGTTCGCGGGCCTCTGGGTGATCACCGAATATGGCCGCGCGAAGATCTTCACCGGCTTTGCCTGGAATCCGCTCGGCATGCTCTGGCTCGGCACCGGCGTCGATCAGGCCGCGCGCTGGATCGGCACCTATGGCCTGTCCGCCCTCGCCATCCTAGCGGGCGCCGCGCTGCTCGCCTGCGCGCGGCGACGCTGGCGGCAGGGCGCTCCGGCTCTGGCGGGACTGGCCGCGCTGTCGCTTGCGGGCCATGCGCTGCTGCCCGCCACGGACGGTCCGCAAGGCGCCGCCGTCACCATCGTCCAGCCCAATATCGATCAGGGCGATAAATATGAGCCCGGTCTCGATCAGGAGAATTTCACCAAGCTCGCGCGCCTGACCGGCCCTTCCGCTGCCGACCGCCCACGCCTAGTCTTCTGGCCGGAGGCGGCGATTCCCGCCTGGCTCGATATGGAGCCGGACTGGCGCGCCTCGCTCGCCGGGTTGCTGGGGCCGAACGATCTGCTGATGACCGGCGGGGTGAAGGTCTATTTCGACGAGAACATACCGGGCGATACTGTAACCGGCCGCGACGTGAAGGGCGCGAACAACAGCGCCTGGGTGCTGACCCCGGATGCGCGCCTCATCGCCCGTTATGACAAGGCGCATCTGGTGCCCTATGGCGAATATCTGCCGATGCGCGCGATCCTCCAGCCCCTCGGCCTTTCGCGCCTGGTGCCGGGCGACACCGATTTCTGGCCCGGCCCCGGCCCACGCTCGCTGACCTTGCCCGCAAGCCGCCTGCCAGCCGGTGGAGGGTGGAGCGCGCTCAAAATGGGCGTGCAGATCTGCTATGAAATCATCTTCCCGGGCGAGGTAGTCGATCGCGGGGACCGGCCCGCTTTCCTCTATAACCCGTCGAATGATGCCTGGTTCGGCGCCTGGGGGCCGCCGCAGCATCTGGCGCAGGCCCGCATGCGCGCAATCGAGGAGGCGATGCCGATCATCCGCTCCACCCCGACCGGCATATCGGCGCTGATCGACGGCCATGGCCGCCTGATCGCGTCGGTCCCGCATCATCAGGCGGGCGCGATCAACAGCCGCCTTCCCGCCGCGCTGCCGCCGACGCCGTTCGCCCGCTTCGGCAACCTGCTGCCGCTCTCGCTGGCGCTGGCTCTCATCGCATTGGCCGTTGCAACCGCGCGCCGCAGGCGCTAAAGCGCAAGGCACATAAGGCTTTCTTTATGTAGCTTCGCCACGAACAGGAACATTATGCGCCAGAATTTTCTCTTCACCTCCGAAAGCGTTTCGGAAGGCCATCCCGACAAGGTTGCAGACCAGATTTCGGACGCGATCGTCGACCTGTTCCTCTCGAAAGATTCCGAAGCGCGCATCGCCTGCGAAACGCTGACCACGACTCAGCTGGTGGTGCTGGCGGGCGAAATCCGCTGCAAGGGCGTCTATGAAAATGGCGAATGGGCGCCGGGCGCGCTGGAGGAAATCGAAAAGACCGTGCGCAACACGGTTCGTGAAATCGGCTATGAGCAAAACGGCTTCCACTGGGAAACGCTGCGGTTCGAAAATAATCTGCACGGCCAGTCCGCCCATATCGCGCAGGGCGTCGATGCTGCCGACAACAAGGATGAAGGCGCGGGCGATCAGGGGATCATGTTCGGCTTCGCCTGTGACGAGACGCCGGACCTCATGCCCGCGACGCTCTATTACAGCCACAAGATTCTGGAGAAGATGGCCGCGGACCGCCACAGCGGAGCCGCGCCCTTCCTCGAACCCGATGCGAAGAGCCAGGTGACGCTGCGTTTCGAAAACGGCAAGCCCGCCGCCGCGACTGCCATCGTCGTCTCGACCCAGCATGCGCCGGGCTATGACGATGGCGACAAGGAAGCCGAGCTCAAGGCCTATGTGAAGAAGATCGTCGCCGAGGTGATCCCGGCCGATCTGCTGTCCGACGCGACCGTCTATCACATCAATCCGACCGGCAGCTTCGAAATCGGCGGGCCGGATGGCGATGCGGGCCTCACCGGCCGCAAGATCATCGTCGACACCTATGGCGGCGCGGCGCCCCATGGCGGCGGCGCGTTCAGCGGCAAAGATCCGACCAAGGTCGATCGCTCGGCAGCCTATGTCACCCGCTATCTGGCGAAGAATGTCGTCGCGGCAGGCCTCGCCCGGCGCTGCACCATCCAGATCGCCTATGCGATCGGCGTATCTGAGCCGCTCTCGCTCTATGTCGACACCCATGGCACCGGCACCGTCGCCGACGACAAGCTGGAAGCCGCGATCGCGCAGGTTGCGCAGGATCGCCTCGGCGGCCTCACCCCGCGCGGCATCCGCACCGCGCTCGGTCTCAACAAGCCGATCTATCGCAAGAGCGCGGCCTATGGCCATTTTGGCCGCACTGCGGAAGGCGATTTCTTCCCGTGGGAACGCGCCGATCTGGTGGATGAGTTGAAAGCGGCGATCTGATCGCCTCTCGGCGGCCATTGCCGCTCAGCTTTGTAAATTTCACGCTCCATGGACGGGAGCCGGTTCCCGTCCGTGACAATCAGGTTTAGGACTATGCCGGGCGCCTTCGGGTCGCCCGGCATTTTTCAAGGACCAGAACCATGCGCCATCGCATTGCCGCCTCCCTGCTCGCCTTCTCCCTGCTGACCGCCACCGCCGCGCCGGCTATGGCCGCGCCCTGCAAGGATGCGAAGGGCAAGTTCATCAAATGCCCGGAAAAGAAGCCCGCCGCCAAAAAGGCTCCTTGCAAGGACGCCAAGGGCAAATTCGTGAAGTGCGGCAAATAATCGGCTGAAACGCAGCAAAACAGGGCATGTTCTGTCCCTCCCTATTCCATCTAAACAGGACAGAGACGGAAAATCGCCCCGCCCGGTCAGCGCGGACCTGCCAAAGCCTTGCGCTGCCGAGCCGGAAGATAAGATTAGCCATCGGCGAAAGCCTGCTCCTCGGGTCGCACCTTAGAGGGGAAGCGGCGGTTTCCATTTCAGGCCGGAATCCGCCGCCCGCCCACAGCCCTTCCCCCGCCTGACACCGCCCCTCTCCGCCAACAGCCCGCCACCGGGCCATTGCGCCTCGGTCTCGCGTGCGGCATCACCGCTCGCATGAGCAGCCTCATCTTTTTCCTCGCCGCCCTTGCCGAAATCGCCGGATGCTTTTCCTTCTGGGCATCGCTGCGAATGGAGAAATCGCCGCTCTGGCTGATCCCCGGCATCCTCTCGCTCTGCCTCTTCGGCTGGCTGCTCACACTGGTCGAATCAGATCATGCGGGCCGCGCCTATGCGGCCTATGGCGGCGTCTACATCGTCAGCGCGATCGTCTGGCTCTGGCTGGTCGAGGGCGCGCGCCCGGATCGCTGGGATCTGCTTGGCGGCGCGATCTGCCTTGGCGGGGCGGCGCTGATCCTCTGGGGGCCGCGCCCGGCCTGACCACCGCCTGCCCCTCGCCGCCACGACGCTGCCAGCCTTGGGACGGGGCAAGATATTTGGTGGTTGCCGCGTTTTCCTGATCGTCAGATGTTCCATCCGGCTTGAAAACGCTCTAAGCGCTCGCCCCATGACAGCACATAAATCGGGCGATCCGACCACCCTCAACCGCCTCTATGGCCGCCAATCCGGGCACAAGCTGCGCGCGGGCCAGCAGCAACTCGTAGATGATCTGCTTCCCGCCCTCTCGGTGCCGGAGGAAGGGCCGATCACGGCGGAAAAGCTGTTCGGCTATGACCGCCCGCTGCATTTCGAGATCGGCTTCGGCGGCGGCGAGCATCTGGCCTATCGCGCCGATCTGCTGCCCGATCATGGCTTCATCGGCTGCGAGCCCTTCCTCAACGGCGTGGTGTCCGCCCTCGGTCATATCCGCGACCAGCGCCTGCCCAATATCCGGTTGCACATGGGCAATGCGCTGGAGGTGCTCTCGCGCGTGCCGGATGGCGCGCTGTCCTTCGTCTATCTGCTCCACCCCGACCCTTGGCCCAAGGCCCGCCACGCCAAGCGCCGGATGATGAATCCAGGACCGGTCGACATGATCGCTGCGAAGCTGAAGCCCGGTGGAGAGTTCCGTTTCGGCACCGACCATCCGGTCTATCTGCGCTGGGCGCTGATGGTGATGAATGGCCGCGAGGATTTCGACTGGCTATGCGAAACCCCCCGCGACTTCCTCACCCGCCCCGGCGGCTGGCCCGAAACCCGCTACGAAGCAAAGGCTCGCCGCAAGGGGCATGAGGTCTGGTACTTCCGCTGGCGGCGAAAATAGGGATACGCTGGCGTAGAATTGTCGTTCTTTACCAATATCTTATCCCGACGTACCTTTTCGCCTCTATCCGGCAATTTCCGTTGCGGTGATTGCTGGGTGATTGCTGGGCAGGGTCACGAGGTATTGGAATGGCGACGGGAAAAATCTCCAGGCGAACGGTCGAGGCATTACAGAGCGCTGGCATCTCCGGCTTCCTCTGGGACGAGGATCTGAAGGGTTTCGGCATCAAGAGCCTGTCGTCAGGCGGCTCAGTCTATGTTCTGCAATATCGGATGGGTGGTCGCGAATCGAAATCCCGCCGCTACACAATCGGGAGTCATGGGTCTCCCTGGACACCCGCCCCTGCACGCGCCGAGGCGCATCGCCTTTCGCTGCTGATCGGACAAGCAATTGATCCGGTCGAGGCCGAGAAGCAGCGCCGCCGTGAGACAGTAGATCTTGCCTTCCCTAACTATGCTGATCGGTTCGGCAATTCGTGTAAAGGGAAGGGCTGGATCACTTTGGTGCGGCGATCATTGCGCCTTCATGTAATCCCGGTTCTCCGTTCCAAGCCGTTGCCAACGCTCACCCGCGCCGACATCGTGGCGGTCTTCGACGCCATGCCACCCGAACAGATAGCGAATCAACGCAACGTGTTTGCCGTCATAAGGCGTTTGTTCAAATGGGCTGTCAGCAGGGGCGACATAGAGAGAAGTCCGATGGAGGGCATGGAGACCCCACCACCGGTTAAGTCCCGAGATCGTTGGCTAAGCGATGATGAACTACGCCGCGTCTGGACCCATGCGCCCGAGTGCCATCGTTGCTTTGGACCGATTGTGCGATTGTTGATCGCTACCGGCCAGCGTCGCGAAGAGGTTACGGGGCTGCATTGGGAAGAACTGAACCGCGGGGAACGGCATTGGCAGTTGCCTGGCCATCGAACCAAGAATGGAGAGCCGAACGGCATTCCCTTGAATGAGTTGGCACTCGGAGTGCTCGATAGCGTCGCTGGTGGCGAGAATTGGCCGCGTCATGGACGCATTTTCCCAACTGCGACAGGCGCGGGCTTCACGGCATACGCCAAAGGGAAAAAGAAGCTCGACAAGCTGATCGCCGAAGATGGCGGCGATCCAGTCGCGCCTTGGCGGCTGCATGATCTTCGGCGAAGACTGGCAACCGGATTCCAACGGTTGGGGGTTCGGTTCGAGGTCACAGAAGCAGTGTTGAACCATGTCGGCGGATCGCGTTCCGGTGTAGCGGGCATCTATCAGCGGCATGACTGGAAGGAGGAAAAACGCGATGCACTCCGGGCCTGGAACGACCATCTCAATCAAGCATTTTTCGGGCTGCGTCTCGCCGACTGATCGCATGGCAACGGTTGATCTGTGAACTGTGGGCGAAGAGTTGTTGCCACCTCACTTCTGGCGAGGTTTGCCTGGCGTCGCTCCATTGGCCTGGCGCCGAGCAGGATACTGACAGGTGGCGAAAGATTGTTGACAATCCGCATATACATTTCCGCTGAATAGCGAACTCAGGGCCGGGGAAATTCGTGAAGATGCCGATACAGTCCAAATAGCTGGCCGATCCCCGATTGCAGTTTTATGATAGCCCCATGGAAACACCTTGGGGCCATCTGAAGGATCTGAATCTCGCGGATCATGATCTTTGCGAGACCATACTTGCAGCAGACAAGCATCAGCTCGTCGAAGGACTGGTGGTGGAGAATATCTTCGACCAGATCGTCGAGGCGATTCCTCCAGCACTTCCCGGTGCCCTGACGCTTGATGTTGAGACGGCGATTGTGGACACCCGGCGTAAACCCGACCAATGGCACGCCTTCATATGGGCGCGTAGCCGACAGGAGGGGTTGGGCCGATATCTGTCAGCCCTGGAGCGGCGCTTTCGGACATGGCTGCTCGATCTGGATACCGAAGCAGGTATCTTCACTGCCCGTGAATGGAGGGACGGCGCGATGACCGGCGAGCGACGGCCTCTTGCCACTCTGATGACCGACCTGTCTGGCCGTTATCCGAAGCCGGTGCAGGTGGCATCGGCCGTTCGTGATTCCCACCGTCAGAAACTCGGCTTCTGGGGTTATCTGGTCGACAATTACCGGGGCGAGCTTGGCTCGTGTGTCATCCTGCCGCGCCAATCGCCTGTTGCCGCTCGACATGGCGAGCCGGGCTGATTGGGAAATCAACGCCATGTTCATTGCATGGGGCGGCCTGTTCGTCTCGACGCTGGCTCGCCCCGCAAAGCGGGCATGGGTCGAGGCGCTGGCCGTCTGCGCGGCACTCTATGCGCTGGTGCCGATCATCAACGCAATGGCCACGGCGCGCGGCCTGATTCCCAGCCTGATCGCTGGCGATTGGGTATATGTCGGCTTCGATGGGGTCATGCTGGCCATGGCCGCCGCTTGCGCCTTCACGGCTTGGAAGGTCGCCACCCACAAGGCGAAGGCGGCTCCGCGCCGCAGGACGCGCGAATTGGTCGAGGCGGCGCTATGATCCATGCCGCAATCTTCCTCTTGTCACTGCTTGGCTTCATCCTGCTGCTGCTCGCCATGCCCCGCCATCAACAGGACTGGCTCCGGCGCAAGCTGTCCCCGGCATCGGGCCGTGCCCTGCGCCTGTCCGGATTCGCGGCGCTGGCGCTGGCGTTCGTCGTCGCCGGGGCAGGCCTTGGCTGGGGCTATGGCACGGTAGCCTGGTTCGGATGGCTGTCCGGCGCGGCGGCGCTGACCGTTATCGCCAATACCAACCGCGAACGCCTCATGCGGAAGGTGCGGCCATGATCCGCCTGACCGAACAGGCGCGCGGGCGCTGGAATGTTGCGCTTCGCATCGTTGCGGGGACGCTGGGGGCCTATGGCCTGACCTCGCTCGCCACCGTCGCCCTGTCGCTGCTGCTGGCCCGGATTGGCATGAGCCGGGTGGAAGCGGTAATCGCCGCTACGCTGGCGAGCTTCGCCATCTTCGCTGTCATCGCGATGGCTGCTTTCCATGCCCGCAGCGCCGCCAGCGCGTGGGGCTGGCTTCTCGCCTTGGGCCTGCCTCTCTCTTTGGCTGTTTTCCTCCTGTCGCCCGGAGGGCATCCATGAAGCCCCTTGCCTCCCTTTGTGATCGGGAAGAAGTAGACAATTCCATATTCACGCCGCCCACGCCGATGGAGCCGCCACCTGTCTCGCAACGCTATGTCTATCAGGTGGACCGCAGTAATCGCCTGATCGGGCTGGCCGGAACACTGGGAATCTATGCGCTGGTGCTGGCGGCTTTCTTCTTCACCGTCACCCATGTCGTTCCGGTCAAGCAGCCGTCCACCCTGACCGTATTCGATGTGAAGCCACCTGCCTCGCCTCAAGAGACGCCACCCAAGGAAAAGGAAGCGCCCAAGCCGATCGAGAAGAAAGAGACTCCGCAGCAGCCGGTGAAGATCGAGCGCGTGCCGCCGACGAAATTTCCAATATCAACGGTAACGGTGCCCGTCGCGGCGGAGATGCCGAAGCCTGCCGATCCGACGCCCAAACAGCCGGAAACGGCAGCGCCCAAAAACAATGCCTGCGCCGCCGGCACCGCAGGTATCCAGCAACGGTCCTGACACATGGGAGGGGCGTGTGCTGGCGCAGCTCAACAAATTCCGCCGCTACCCAAGGATCGCGATGGTTCAGCGGCAACAGGGTGTACCGTGGATACGCTTCGTGATGGATCGGGAAGGGAAAGTTCTATCGGTGCGCCTCGAACGATCATCGGGATCTTCCGATCTTGATCGCGAGGTGATTGCCTTACCCAAGCGGGCGCAACCGTTGCCAAAGCCCCCACAGGACAAGCCCGGCGACACGCTGGAACTGATCGTTCCGGTGGAGTTCTACCTGAAATGAACGACGGCGGGCCAACCCGTTCCCGCCTCGCTCTGCGACGCAGGCCGTCCGCCGAACAGCGGGTCATTCACATGCTTCGCGGCGATGACATCCCGGTGGACGGAGCCGCCCCCTTCCATGCCGGTCAATTCGGCAAGCTCCGCACTCTGGCGGAACGACATGGCTTCACCATTGCACGGCCCGGCACGCCCTATGTGACTGTTCACGAACTGACCCTGTTGGGCTGGCTGGCATCCGCGCAGCGCGTGCAAGGCTATTCCCGCGCTTGTCATTACGACGCGATGCTGGCCATGACCGTCGTGCATTGCGCTGGAACGCTCGATGCCCTTGGCATTCGCCTGCCTGCCCTCGCTATTCAGCATGGATCGCCCCGAATGGCATCCGCCTGACGGCAAGGCTCTCCAGCCTTCAGACTTCAGCCTGAGGTCGCGGCGACATCCTCAACGATCTCCTGCCGCACTTTCGGTCCCTTCGCGAGCCTGCGGTCCAGTGCTGTCATAAAGGCGTCGTAGCGATCATTGCCCAGGCGCCGCAGATCGGCGCGCTCGCTTTCGGGCGGGGGCGGCACCGACGTCAGCCAGAAGCGTACGAACTGCGCGCTCATCTCGACGCTGATCCCAAGATCGCGTTCGAGACGGTCGAGCCGCCGATCCATTCGATCGATCCGCTTGGCGATGGCTGCCTCAAGCTGGTCGTCGGCATCAGGCGAAAGAAACGAAGCTATGGCCGCCTCGGCGACCAGCGAACGGGATTTCCCGCGCCGATCGGCGAAGGCGGCCAGCGCCTGCATGGTGTCGTGGTCAAGATAGACGGACAGGCGATCCTTGCTCATCACATATCGATCCCGTCATCGCGGTCCATGGACGCCCGGCGCGCGTTCATGGCCTGATCGCGCTGGATCGCGCGGTTGCGAACAGCATCGGCGTCCGGCTCCTGCTCCTCGGGATCGAACTCATTGGCGGGCGCCGGACGGGGTGGCGGCGCAATATCGACATGACGTTCGAGATCCGGCTCGCGGCGAAGATCGGCATTGCCGGTTTCGCTGTCGTCACTTTCCTCGGCCTCGCCTTTGGGTTGCGGCTGGACAACGGGAGCTGGCTTTGCGCGGGCTTGCTGAAGCTGGTTCATCACTTCGGCGGCGGGCAAGATCGGCGGCAACTGGCTCCAGTCATCCGGGCGGGGAGCCGTGCCAGGCCAGCTTGCCGGATCGGGCGGCGGAAGAATCCGCGCGACCAGGCGGCGGTCCTCATAATAGCGCGCCTTCTTCGCACGGATGGGATGGATGCCCGACATCATCACGATTTCCTCGTCGGGCGGCAAATCCACGATCTCGCCCTGGGTGAGAAGCTGGCGGGCGGTTTCGGAGCGGGAGACCATCAGATGCCCCAGCCAAGGCGACAGACGATGCCCTGCATAGTTCTTCATCGCCCGCATCTCGGTCGCGGTGCCCAGCGAATCCGAGACCCGCTTCGCGGTGCGATCATCATTGGTGGCGAAGGCGACCCGAACATGGCAATTGTCGAGGATCGCGTTGTTCTGGCCATAGGCTTTGTCGATCTGGTTGAGGCTTTGCGCGATCAGGAAAACCTTGATCCCATAGCCCGCCATGAAGGCGAGAGCGGACTCGAAGAAGTCGAGCTGCCCCAGGGCCGGAAACTCATCGAGCATCATCAGGAGGCGCTGCCGCTTGCCGACGCCATCCAGATCCTCGGTCAGCCTGCGCCCGATCTGGTTGAGTATCAGGCGAATGAGCGGCTTGGTGCGCGATATGTCGCTGGGGGAAATGACGATATAGAGCGTGGTCGGCGCCTTGCCCCTGACCAGATCGGCGATGCGCCAGTCGCAGCGGCCCGTCACCTCGGCAACGACCGGATCGCGATAGAGGCCGAGGAAGGACATGGCGGTGCTGAGAACGCCCGACCGTTCATTGTCGGACTTGTTGAGCAGTTCGCGCGCGGCCGACGCAACCACCGGATGCGGTCCGGCCTCGCCCAGATGCGGGGTCGCCATCATCCGGTCGAGCGTGGTTTCGATCGGGTGCGCCGGATCGCACAGAAACGCGGCAACCCCGGCCAGCGTCTTGTCGGGTTCGGCATAGAGAACGTGGAGGATCGCGCCAACCAGCAGCGAGTGGCTGGTCTTTTCCCAATGGTTGCGCCGTTCGAGCGAGCCTTCGGGATCGACCAGCACGTCAGCGACATTCTGCACGTCGCGCACTTCCCATTTACCGCGCCGCACTTCGAGCAACGGATTATAGGCGCTCGATGCCGGATTGGTCGGATCGAACAGCAGCACGCGGCCATGCAGGGCGCGAAAGCCGGCGGTGAGCTGCCAGTTCTCGCCCTTGATGTCGTGGATGACTGCCGAGTGAGGCCAGGTCAGCAGGGACGGAATGACGAGGCCGACACCCTTGCCGCTACGGGTCGGGGCGAAGCACAGCACATGCTCCGGCCCGTCATGGCGAAGATAGCGGTCGCCCAGTTGCCCCAGCACGACACCATCGTCACGCAGCAGCTTCGCCTTGCGTATTTCCTTGTCGCTGGCCCAGCGGGCGGAGCCATAGGTTTCGGCGTTCTTGCTTTCGCGTGCCCGCCAGACCGACATGGCGATAGCAACGACGATACCGGCGAAGCCGCCCGATACGGCGATCAGCGCCCCGGTCTCGAAGATTTTCGGGGCATAGGCATCATAGGCGAACCACCACCAGAAGAAATCATAGGGACGGTAGATCGGCCATGGCCCGAATATGAACCACGGCGCGCCCAGCTCAGGCTGATGGGCAAGCGCACTCGCGGTCCATTGCGTCGCGCTCCAGATACCGAGCAGCACGATCAGGAAAACGGCGAAAAGCTGACCCCAGAGGATTTTTGTTGCGGACATGATCTGACTCCTTGGCCCTATGCGGGGAGCCAAAGGTCAGAGATTCAAGCGCTATTCGCGCTCGTCGCGCCGTGGCGCAGAAAGACAGGCCACAGCGTAGGCGATGGTTCAGGCTGCCGGATCGAGCAGCGCGGCAAGCCGGGGATACGGCTCGTCATGGAGCGGATTGATGACCGTCAGCCCGCGTGTGACGAAACCGTGCTGCATGTCCTCCGACAATAGCAAGGTGCATCCCGCATCTGACGCCGCTGTCACGATCAGCGCATCCCAGAATTGCAGCTTGTGATCCACCACCAGATCGGCGGCGGCCAGCATGGTGCGGCCTTCCGACGCGGCGGTGCCGAACGCGGTGGAAAATTCCATCAGGATCGTGCGCGCATCTTCCGCGCTGGCCCCGCTGCGCCGCAGAACCACGAACAATTCACCTAATGTCTGCGCTGGCGCGATCAGACTGACTGTTTCGCCAAGCTGGCCGATCAGCGTCCGCACGGCAGCGATTTTCGCCTCGTCCGCCGCGCTGCGGCTGACCCCGGCGAGATAGGCGAGGATATTGCTGTCGAGGGCGATGCGCGTCATTCGTAAAGATCGTCGCGCGACCAGTTCCCCGAATGGCGGATAGGCAGAGCCGAACAGAAATCGAGCAAACGACCGACCGACCGCTTTTCCTGCTGTCGATCGACGGGCAGCACCCGCGCGACGGCCCGGCCCCGCGACATCACGGTAAAGCTCTCCCCTGCGGCAACTTCACGCAGAAGTTCCGAGAAATGCTGGTTCGCTTCACTGGCGCTGATCGCTCTGTCCATGGAACTCAAGTTAGTGGATAACACTAAATTTTGCAATAAGAGCATGGGGCCGATCACAGCCCAAGCCCTCGGCCACGACCGAACGACCAGTCCACCCCGCCATCGCCGCGCATGACGCCGGAGATGTGTTGGCCCATCCGGCGATCGAGCGAAGGCGTCCAGGGCACGAGCTGGAAGCCAAGGCCCCCATCACCACCAATAGATTCGATCATTGCAAAGCGGCCTGATGACAAAGCGAGGCGTTGGCGAACCGTGCCCATCACATAGTCTCCCGCCTGCGAGGGACGATGCGGCAGGCCGATTTCGGCGGACAGCTTTTCGGCCACGGCGTCGAGGTCGCGGCGCTGCAACGTGTCGAGCAGGTTGCGCGCAAAGACGATCCGCTGGCCTTGCCGCCATGCCAGCCCTTCGTCGGCCAGATGCTGCGCCCTCGCATCGAGCGCCTGACGCACCTCCGCCCCGAAACCACCGCCCAGATCGCGCCGGTCGCCGGACAGGTTGCGATGGTCGAGCCAGGTCGAACCCGGCGCCGTCACCTGAGCGGACAATTCCATGTCCGAACGCAGCGCCAGAGCGACACGCTGGCGGCCCTTGCGATCCTCGAACCGGCGCAGTTCGACGATGGAACCCGGACGGCCATCGCCGGTCGCCTCGATGTCGGGAAGCTCGATATGATGGGTGCGCCCGTCCACCCCGTCCACGATCGCATAGGCCGTGCCGGTCAGTTCGTCATGCAGGCCCCGCTCGACGAGCCTGCCCATCACCGGACGGCCCGGTTCTTCTGCCAGCGCATAGTTCTCCGCACCCCGGTCGATCCCGCGTTCGGCCATGGCACGGTGTATCCGCTTGATGATGTCGCCGCGCTCGCCAAGAGCGCGAAGGGCCGGTTCAGCATCGCCATGCAAGGTCCATCGGCCCGGCGCGATCTCGCTGGCGAGACCCAGACCTTCGAGTTTGCGAAGGCGGCCGATCCTGACGACATACTCGCTGTCGGGACGCGCGCCCGCAACGTGTGTCATGTCGATCACGCCACCCCGCTGAATGGTGCGCGCAAGATCGCGGTCGATGTCGGTCCAGCGTTCGGCATCGACCTGCCGTTCGAGCGCCCGGCTCATGTCCTGTTCGGTGCGCAAGCCCAGTTCGCGGGTGATGATCTCTGAGGCACGGCCACGCATTCCCTCGCGGATATAGTCGCGCGAGATGACGAGATTCTCGCCATCGTCGGCGACGCCGCGCACGATGATGTGGACATGCGGATTGTCGGTGTTCCAGTGCGCGACGCCGGTCCAGTCTAGCCGCGTTCCCAGATCCTATTCCATCCGGGTCATCAGGTCGCGGGTGAAGGTCTTGAGGTCGCCCATCTCGCTCGCATCTTCGGGGCTGACGATGAAGCGGAAATGGTGCCGGTCATCCTCGCAGCGCCCCGCGAAGTCGGCACCGTCGATCCGGTCCTGATCGGCACCGAACAGCACACCCCTTTCGCCATCGCAGGTGACGCCTTCGCGTTGCAGATAGTCGAGATGGCGGCCCAGCGAGGAACGGCCACCATGCCGGATGACGCGGGCCTTGATGATAACCTGCCGGGCGTTGCGGCCGATCCGGTGCGCCGCGCGCAGGCTCGCGGCACGCCCATGCCCGAAGGTCGAGCGGCCCGGTGCAACGATCCTGCCCTGGCGCGATACATGCCCGCCGGCCCGGCGCGCGGCGGCGAGCGCCTGGGCAATGATGGGGCGGGTTCGCTGGCTGCCCTTTGAGCGGATTTTTCCCGGTCGCAGACGGAAATCATCCTCGCCGCTCATGCCGGATGGCTCCGCGATGTGTGGCCAAGGCCCGAAAACCGGACAAAATACAGGGGGCAGCGAGGTGCGCTCTTTTCCCGCACCTCGCACCTGCCTCTCTCAACGCCTTGAAAAGCAAGGCGACAACCGGGGCACGATGGCAACACACATCGCCGCCCTTTATCTTGCCCTCCCTCCCTAACCCGTTCTGCAACAAGCAAATTTCCCGCCGCGCCTTCTCCAGACGACGCCAGCCTGCGATAAGGAACACCAGCGCGCATCATGGCCGATTCCCGCCCGAAAGCGCGACGAACAACGGGTTCGACGGCGCTGCGGCAGCCGCCGATGCGCCCGCGATCGGCCCACCATCGGCAGAAACCATGCGCGCCGATGTGTCGCCGGAGCGCGCCGCGAACACGGCGGCATTGCGCCATGACGGCGGCGGGGCAACAACACCCGCGATACTGGAGACGGCAGCGCCGTTACCGATGACCGGTGCGATCTTCGCGACATAGGCGACGGTTTCAGCGGGCAGCCGGTTGCCGCGCGCCAGCCAGGCATCGGCGCGTCCGGCACCGGCATGGATGTTGGCGCGAATATCGAAGGCATCCCCACCAAGCCCGAACCGCGCACTCAACATCGCCCAGGTTGCGGGCATGATCTGCATCAGGCCCATCGCGCCGACCGGCGATATGGCCCGCGAATTACCCCGGCTTTCGACGCGCATGACTGACCATATCCAGCCTTCGGGAATGCTGAAGCGTTGCGCGGCTTCGGTCACGTAGGCGGCATAGGGATGCAGTGTCGCGGTGGCAGCGGGCGTCGCGGCGATGGCAGGTGTCGATGCCAGGGCGAGGCTCGCCAGCGCCATGCCGATTGTGAACCGGACGCCTGAACGCTTGCCGGGACGAGGAACAATCGTTGCCATCGTCTATCTCCGGTCGCGGTGGTTGGGTCGCGTCCAGAGCAGCACATGATCGCCGCCATGCTGACCCACGCGCAGCAGATTTGCGCGCAGGGGTTCTGCGAATATCGGATCGTCGATCTGCACGGCGATATAGGCGCCCGCCCGCTCGCCGGTGCGGTTCCATCCCGCACCAATCTCGGTTCCAGTCTCCGCATCGCCGCGCATCAGCCGCCAGTCGGGCGCATGTTCCGCGTCGGACGGCGAAGCCGGAACGAGGCAGACCGGCGCGTCGATGGTGAGCGAATGCAAGCGGCCATCGAAGCCGTCGCGGGTTTTGTGGAACGATCCTATCTGCATGGCAAGGTCTCCTTTAGAGTGGATGCGGGTGCGGGCAACGCGCCAGAGCCGCGCCAGCGGAGCGGCCTGCCAGGCGCATCGCGGGTGAGGATGGGCACGGCGATGCCGCGCAGGCCAGATGCCGGAAGCGTGCCGACATAGCGGCTGTCGAAACTGTCGGCGGGCGTGTTCAGCAGGAACAGCGTGCCAGCACCTATGATGCGGCAGCCCTGCCAGACCAGCAACGGACGATCATGCCGATCGTGCGGCAAGGCGGTGGCAACCGGCGTGCCGTCAATCATGACCAGCGCAGCGTGGCGGCACACGCGCTGCCCCGGCAGTGCCACGACACGCTTCAACAGCGGCATGGCTTCTGGGAGATAGTGACGCTCAGCCATGAACCGGGCGAGCGGAGGCGGCGGCATGATCGCGACCAACTGGCCGACTTTCGGCTGCGTGCCGGGATGCAGCCGGTAAAGGCCGGTCGGCGCGCTGGCGCTGGCATTCCAGATCAGGCGGGGTTGCGGATCGCACCACGCCACGGCGACGAACGATACCATGAACACCGACGCTACGATGGCGGTCGCTATGGCATAGCGGCGGCGCGTCATCCCTCGATCTCCCGACGCCTGAGCCATGCGCGATGGCGCTCCATCGTGTAGGCGCGGGGCTGATGGCCCGAAGCGATGCGGTTATGGACATGCCGCCCGTGATCAGGCGCGGCATTGCAGGGATCGACGCCGGCGGCCTCCACCGTGTCGATCGCGGCAAGCACCTGCTGCACTTTGGGCCAGCCCTCGATGTGCAGGAGAATTTCGCCGCCGGGCCGCACAAACGGCAGCGTGGTGTATGGCTCTCCCGGCGCAACCGCACGCACCACATCGATACGCGAGATGATCGTGCCATAGTCATTGGCGGTCCAGCGGATGAAGGCGAAGATTGCGCCGGGGCGGAAGGAAACGATGCGCGTTCGCCGCGTCAGGATGCGGTCCTGGGCGATGCGGCCGAAGCGTATCCAGTGCTGCAGCTTCTTCTCGATCCAGGTCAGCTCGACATCGGTCAGTCGCGAACCCGACGCTGGTGGCGCTGGAACAGACGGGATGTGCCGGACTTGGGCCTCGTGCGCTGCCTTGCGGCGCAATGCTTCGGAAAAGCCGCTGAAATCTATATTCTCTGGACGCGCGGGATCGTTCATCGTTCGTCTCCGGTCGTGTGGATGGTGGTTCGCCCGAGCACATGGTCGAGCGCGGCTTCGGTGCGCAGGATTGCGCGGCCTATGGCTTCGGGGATTTGCGGAAGAACGGCGTCGCCGAACGCTTCGACGATCAGGCTGGCCGCAGCCGTCCCGCGTGGACTGCCGAGCGCAATGCGCGTGCCAGCCACCCAGGCGGATAACCCATCATCCAGCCATAGGTGACGGGCAAGGCCGCCGTTCCAGTCAGCCCATGGCTCCGCAGCATCGCCGCCAGCGCCCGTGCGCCCGCCCATTTGTCCGGCGCCCGGTTCGTCATCGCACCGTCCATCACCACGTCCATCGTCGGCGACTTCCTCCGGTCGTAGGCCGGACTCCAGCCGTCCATCCGGCTGTCCCGTTTCGTCGGGGTCGGCAGGATTTCCGCTACATGGCGGAGCAGATTCGGCGTGTCGATCTGCGCTTTCGCGCCGTTCATACGCTTGCCCGTCTCGATCTCCTGTGCACTCAACCTGCGCCCGCCGTTCGGTTTCACCGGCGTCGGCATCATGCCGAGGGGGATCTCCGGCCTGTCGAAATGCAGCACCTCGCTCATGGTCGGCGTCCGGTCGGAATCGTCCTGCGCCGATGTCATCCGGCCCTTGAGCTTGCGCAGGACACTGCCCCGCGGGGCTGCATTCGCTGTCGGCGTTCCCATCATGCCCGCATGGCGGCTCGCATGGCCCTGCAACTGGCTCAGCACATCGCCCCGGCCACCGCGATCCGCATCCGACTTGCGCGGCGTCGGCAGGGTCTGGCTGCGGAACAGGTCGTAAAGACCCGATTCCTTCATCGCCCGGCGTGCGCCCGACCCACCCTCCAGACGTATGCCACCCTGCTGGGATTGCGACACCGGCGTCGGCAAGCTGTTCGGGGTCGTAGCCGATAAGCCATGACCGCTTGCGGACATGGTTGGCGCCGACATTGTCAGCACCCACCACACATGGTTCGCAGGCGTAGCCGAGCGTTTCCAGCGCAGCGAGCAGCCGGTCAGCGCCGCGAGTTCGCAGATTAGCGCTGTTCTCAAAAGCGAACCAGCGAGGGCGGCACTCTTCGACAAGCCGGACGGCTTCGAGGTAGAGGCCCGAGCGTTCGCCTTCGATCCCCTTGCCTTTGGTGTTGGCGCTGTAGATGTCCTGGCACGGCGGCGATCCGACGATGATGTCGGGAAGGAATCCGATGTCGGAAACAAGTCGGGTTGCCGTGAGTCCGCGGACGTCTTCGTAGAGCCGGACATGGGGATTATTCTCCGCGTAGAGGATGCGGCGCCATTCGATGATTTCGCAGGCGGCCACGGTGATGAAACCGGCGCGATGCAGGCCGAGCGACCAGCCACCAGCAGCCGCGCTGAACAGGTCAAGCGCGCGCATCACGGCCGAAAATCCACAGGCACGCGCCGCGTTAGCAAGAATACGAAGTATTCTATTCTATTAGCACCGTTAGAAGGGAGGCAATTTCGCGAGGATTTCTGCGGCTTTGCGGGGCACTCGGGTTTTCGATAGGCCGCGTTTGCGGTTTTCGATAGGCCGTGCGGAGCGGTTTTTGATAGGCCGTGTGTCATGACACTTATCCACAGGTGATGCCGACACGGCGCATGGCCGCGTCGAGCGGATCGACGGGAACGGGAATGAAGATCAGCCGCTCACGGCCAAGCGAGCGTTCGAGCGACAGGCGGTAGCCGGGCAGCGACTGGCGCTGGACGATACCGCGCAGCTCGAACGCGAATTGTTTGAGCGGCGAGAGCGCGCCGGACTTCAGGTGCAGATGCGGCAGATCGAAGCTCCAACCGCCCGATTGCCGCCCGCCATGCTTACGCACGATGCGGTAGAGCCAGCGTTCGACGCCGCCGGTGAGCGCGAAATAGGCCCGGTCGATGGTCAGCACGAGCGCGCGATCGAGCACGCCGGCATAGAACCAGTCGGGCAGGATCAGTTCGATGCCGATCGCCCGGCCATCTTCGTCGATGGTCTCGCGCCATTCGTTGATCCACGAAAAGCGATGGCGGCGGCGTTGGTGCTGCTGGCGGATCGAGGTGGCAACGGTGGTGGCTTGCAGCCGGTCGAGCGCGGCCCGCAGGCGATCATAATGATCCTTGCCGGTGCCGCGCCCGATGAAGGTCAGTATCTCGCGCGGGCGAGCCAGCATGAACCGCGATGTCGGGCGGCCCGCGTCACGGGCCTGCACGAGCTGGCTCGCGGCCCAGATCAGCACATCGGCGTCCCAGATGGTCGCCATGCCATGTTCGGCGACGGCTTCGACCGAAATCCACGTCTCGCCCATGCGAAAGTCGATAGGCGCAGTGCGCTTCGACTTGGCGAGGCTGAAGAAGGGCCAAGCCATCAGGTCTTGCGCATCGCGCGGCGCGATGATCCCGGCCACGGGCCGGAACAGATCGAGCTGCGCGCTGTCCGGCTGCCGAAACGAGGGAGGGCGTCCCCGCATCAACGGCGCACCGGCTCATCGGCGCGGCGGCGCGCGGGATATACCGTGCCCTTGCCCGGATCAGAGGTGGACCGGCGGCGACCGATCTCGGCCCAAGCGTCGAGGTCGGCGATGGCATAGACGATGCGGCCGCCGAGTTTGCGATAGACCGGGCCGGTGCCATAGACGCGGTGCTTTTCCAGCGTGCGGGCGGACAGGCCGAGATGCACGGCGGCATCGGGCGTCTTGAGAAAGCGTGGCACGGTAACGGCCAGTTGTTCGGTCATGGTGAACCTCCTGCGATGGAGCCGGACAGGCGAGGCCAATCCGGCGGGCTGGAGGCATCAATCGGAAATCAGGGGCCATTCGGTGAACGGACAAAGCGCGGGGCTGCGGAATGTCCCGATCAGCGGCCCAGCAACAGGTCACGGAATCCGCCGTCGCGGATCGCGATAGCCTTGTCGATCCAGCGACCGATGCGCTTGCGCTCGCGCGAGGCATCCCATTCTGCGGCGGAGAAGGCGCTGGCATCGGCGGCGATCAGCGTCGTTGCCAGTTCGCGGGCGGAAGCGTCCTTGTCCAAAGCATCAAGGAGACGAAGAAACTGGACGAGACGCCAATGCTCCGATGTGCCAGGCCGAAGGCAAGACGGCGGCCCTGTGGCAACGCCGCCGATCATCTGTGCATGAAATCCCGCCGCGACAGCGCGCCGGACCGCGATATGTTCATCGCCGATGATGAGATAGGCGAGAGACTGATCCGGGCGAGGATCACGCACCCAGAGCCGATATCGGACGCCACCACTGACAGCGACAACATAACGCCCATCCGGCCGATCGATCTCGATCGCCACGGAGGGCTGCACGTCCGCGCGCGTCAGGGTCGAGAAGCCGTCAGGCGCGGTATCGAGAATGACCATGAGCGCCGTGGCATGGGGTGCCCATATGGCTGGCGCCTGCGCGGCGGGCAAATCAGGGTCGAAGGCGAAAGACCAACCCCCACTGCTGGGCGATCTCGGTCAGCCGTGTCTGCTGGTCGTATGCCGTGATGATGCCGGCCACCTCCGCATAGTCCTTGCGATAGGTCTTATTACGACGCAGGAATTCCTGCGCGAAGTCGGCCCGGTCGAACCGTTCAAACGTCTTGGTGAAATCCAGCGAGTGCCAGTCGATGCCTCGTGCCATCGCGTCCTCCCAGCTACCGTTTTTTGGACCGCGATGATTTGATGAGGCACGTTTCGTCACAAGACCCGGAAGCATCCCCGCGTCGATCCGCAATGGGCATAGTTTAACCGTAAATATTTGCGGGGAATACGCATTCCCATGCAGTCGTTATTGCAGGCGTGGTTCGAGTAGATGTCTGTATCCCACTTGCGTCATCCAGTGGGCGCGGGCGAGATGTGTATCATGGACATGGCGTGCGCGTTCCGGCTCGACCGCGGGATCAATGCCAAAAATTATCCGAACGACTTCCTGCCAACAGGCTCCTTCAGTCTCTGCATCGAGTAGCCGGAGATAGGTCACAAAATGGCGCTCGTCATAGCTGTTGACGCGACTGGTCTGGGGTGGTTCGTCGGCGAAGATCAACTCAGACATCGCCATATCCGTTTCGTGTCGATGCAGATGATCGACTCACTATAGCACAGATTACTCCAATCTGGTTGTGATTGGCTGTTCTGTGACGGGGAGAAGGCTGTGCCCGTCCGGGGATGGCTGATAAAGCGTTCACGCAGTCCCGCCGTCTGCGGAGCGGGCGCGGTCCTTGATTCGCTCGAAGAAAAAGCGGGTGACGCTCAGCCCATGGCGTCGAAGAAGCGGGCTGGATTGATGGCAAGAACGGCTGCAATCTTCTCAATGGTATCAACGGTCGGCGAGTTTGCGGCTCGCTCCAGCATCCCGATATAATTGCGATTGAACCCGGCACGGTGCGCCAATTCCTCCTGCGTCAAACCGCTGGCATTGCGCAACTTCCTCAAGTTGGCTGCGAATATCTCCCGAAGCGTCATCCTTCAGGAAGTCACGTGGAACCCTACTATACATCCACCTAGTAAACTAGGGATTCGTCACACTGGACAATTTTACCCTGCTTTTTCTGGGGCGAGCCGGGCCGATCAGGCCCGGCGAGCGCGCATTTTCCGACGGCCGCGTGGACCTTTGGGACGCGCGGCCGCCGCCGGTTGAAGGACCGGCGGCGATGACAGGAGGCGTTGCGGACACCCTATCGGCTGGGAAAGGGTGCGAACGGGCGCCATTGGGCGCGGGGGTCAGCGCGGCGGTAGGTCAGTCACCGACAGCGCGCATGGCTGTTCCAGGCAAATATCAGCGGCTCGAACCCGTGCCACCAATCGGCGTCAATGTCGCCGCAACGCCCCTCGAAGCATAGCTTGCCGCAAGCGTCGTAAAGTCGGAACTCCATTGGCAGGCTGTCGCCCTCTTTCGGATCAGCGCAGCCGGGGATGCCTTCGGCGTTTTCACCGAGGCCCAGGCAGCCGCCCATATAGTCGAACGTGATAATCCAGCGCATGACATGATTCCTTGCGTGGGGCGCCCGCCACATGGGTGGGCGTGGATAATGCGGAATGGGGGCGACCTATGCGGCCGCCCGGTGATATCGCCGCGAAGCAATGCGCTTGCTGGCGGTGTGATAGTGGCCATTGTCCAGTTCGATGCCGGTCCAGTCGCGGCCAAGCTGCTGCGCTGCCGCCAGGGTCGAACCGCTGCCGCTGAACGGATCCAGCACCAGGTCGCCAGGCTGCGTGAAAGCCTCGATCAAGGTCGCCAGCGCCTCAATGGGCTTCTGAGTGGGGTGCAGCCGGTTGCCGGTATAGGGGAAGTCCAGCACATCGGGGATAGGCCGTGCGGGGCGGATCGGGTTGCCCTTTGCCAGCAAATAGGCTTGCTCATGCTCATAGCGAAGGAAGCGGGCAGATGACGCATACCGCCTGCGAAACACAAGATGGCCGACAATGCGGAAGCCTGCCGCCTTCCATGCGTCCATGAACAAATCCACCTTGTTCCAGCCATAGAAGCTGACGCAAAAGCCGCCATCCTTCAAAACGCGGTGCATCTCGTGGAACGCCGGGCGAAGCCAGCGACCGTTATCATCGTTCGTCACCTTGCGCCCCTGGCGGTCGCGGTAGCGGGTCACATAGGGCGGATCGGTCAGGATGAAATCCACCGTGCCAGTATCGAAAGCCTGCATCACGTCGATGCAATCCGCATTGAAGATCACATTGCGGGGAGCCTTTGCCTTGTCTGTCATGTCTCAAATCCTTTGGGTCTGAAGGTCAGCGAAGCGGAACGCCGCGCCTGACCTTCTGCCCGTCGGCGAGACCGGGAGTGCAAACGGAGTAAGCTGCTTCGCGGGGAACCGGCTGCACAGAACGCGCTCGCGCGTGGAGGAAGCTGGGCGGAAGCTGCTTCGCAGTGCGCCGGGGGCAGCGCCCCAAGCAAAATTGTCAAATAACGTAATAGCCTTGCACTTCGATGCGCTGCCAAATCGTAGATCGAAATGATGGACACAGTTTGGTCGCCGTATCAGCTCTTGATCCTGATGTGGCAGTTCCCGCCAACAGAGTTGGCGTTCAAGGGCTCGGGTCAACACGCCGTTTTCTGCCGATCATTCATGGTTGCGCCGTTGGCCTATATGCGGGGGGCAGCCATATAAGGAAGATGCTCCCGGCTTGCATTTGTCAACAATATCCCTTATCTTGATGACAAGAATGGAAGGGAGTTGCAATGTCCAAGACCATGACTCTCAATGTGCGGGTTGGCGGTGCGCTGGGCGAATTCGTCGCTAACAATGTTGGTGAGAATGGCGCCTATGAGAATGTCAGCGAATATGTTCGCGACCTGATCCGCCGCGACAGGGAACGTGCAGAAGCTGAGGGATTTGAGCGACTGAAAGCTGAATTGACCACTGCCTTCGCCGCACCCGAATCCACTTATGAGGCTCTCGATGCCGAGGCGGTCATCGCTCGCAACGTGCGGCACTGACACGTGACCAGCTTTCGTGTCCAGCATCGGGCTGGCCGCCGTCTCGACGACATCTACGTCTATACTCGTAACACATGGGGGGAAGAACGGGCTGCCCGTTACATTCGGGGCCTGTTCAAACAGTTTGACGAGATCGCGTCGAGGGAAATTCCATGGCGTGCGATTCCGGCTGAGTTTGGGGTGGACGGCTTCTACTGCCGGTATGAACATCACTACATCTACTGGCGATTATTGTCAGATGGCGCAGTAGGCATCGTGACGGTCCTTCATGAGCGGATGCACCAGCTCGAACGTTTTCGCGAAGACGTGCCTTTATAGCAGCGAAGTTCACGTCCTTCATACCTCCTTCCGCTGACAGAGCAGCCGTTCGAGGCTCAAGCTGAAGCCTTCAAAACTTGCCCTACGTTCATCGATCAATGGGTGCATCTGAATGGGTTGGTCGGGGACAATCCTGCCGTTCCAAAACGGAAGGCTAAACGGTGGCTCCTGCAAGAACCCGATGTTCAACGTTCGCCCGATTAGTGACGCAGGACGACAGAAATCGAGCCGACATAAAGACTCCCAGCTAGACGTGCTCCTGATGCGTAGCGTCACTCTCAGTGAGCGCTAGGGGAAGTCGGTCTGGCAAGCTCAGCCCGGCATCTTAAGACCTATGGGATCCGTCGATCATCTCACCTGGTAGCCCAGCCAAATGCATAAGCTCCATGCATTGCTGGCGGATCGAGACAGCAAGCTGTTTCATGCGGCGGGCGGTTGCAGTTTCGTGCCCAGTGTCGGCCTGCGAGTTGATCCACTCCTGCATTCGCTCCTGAAGCTTCAATGAAAGCTCGGCTTTTCCGTTTATTGTCCGTCGTCAGAACATTTGGCACAACTCGCGGCGTAGATTAGCGGAGTGCGGA
>CAYLKZ010000042.1:0-6462 GCA_964384275.1 uncultured Sphingobium sp.
GAGACGGTTTTCCTGATGGCCGACGTCTCGCTTCAGCCGATCGCGTCGAGGCTGGTCAAGGAAATCGCCCTGTATGGCGGCCCGATCCATCGCTTCGTCAGCCCCCGCGTTTGCGAAGAAGTGGTGCAGCGCGTGGACAAAATCGGTCGAAAAGGAACCCGGGCATGACCAACCATGCTCATTTATGGTTCAGCCGCAGGCCATTATCGCGCATAAGCGCGCAAGATTCGTTTCCGGAGACCGACAGACCATGAAGTTCAGCCTGTTATTCCGCTCCCTGATGGCGTTGCTGCTGTTGGCGACGGCCTCGGTCGTGAATGTCGCCCATGCGCAGGGGCGGGGGCAGGCCGATGAAATGGCGAAGGCGGAGCGATCCGCGCGCGCGCGCGAACAGGCGAAGGAGCTGGAAAAGGCGGGTCCGGCCAAGACGCCGCCTGCCGTCGTGCCGCGCGATCCCGCCAATATCTGGGTGTTGCAGCTCAGCAATGGCGGCACAGTGAAGATCCAGCTGCGCCCTGATGTCGCGCCCAATCATGTCGTGCGCATCAAGGAGCTGACGGGTCGGGGCTTCTATAATGGCCTGCTCTTTCACCGCGTGATCGACGGATTCATGGCGCAGGGCGGCGATCCCAAGGGGGATGGCACCGGCGGTTCCGACCTGCCCGACCTCAAGGCCGAGTTCAGCGACCTGCCGCATGTGCGCGGCGCGACCTCCATGGCCCGCGCGATGAGCGAAGACAGCGCGAACAGCCAGTTCTTCATCATGCTGATGCCGCGCCTTCAGCTTGATCGTAAATATACGGTGTTCGGCCGGGTGATCGAGGGCATGAACTATGTCGATCTGATTTCCAAGGGCGAGCCTCCGGCCAATCCGACCCGGATCGTGACCGCGACGATGGAGGTGACGGGCGGCTGACCCCGTCCGGCTTCTTCGATCGCCTTTCCGGTCATGGATGTAGATCTTTTCGATTTCGCCCTTCCGCCCGAGCGGATCGCGCTGCGCCCCGCCGTGCCGCGCGATGCTGCGCGCATGCTGGTTGTCGAAGGGGGTGGCGCGGGACAGCGCAATCTGCATGTCGGCGATCTGCCCGGCGTGTTGCGCGCGGGCGACTGTCTCGTTTTCAACGATACGCGCGTCATTCCCGCCCAGCTCGAAGGGCGGCGAGGCGATGCGCGGATCGGCGCTACGCTGCACAAGCGCATCGATCTGCGGCGCTGGCAGGCCTTTGTCCGCAATGCGAAACGGGTGCGAATCGGTGATCGCATCGATTTTGGCGCCGGGGTATCTGCCATCGCCGAGGCGCGGGACGAGGAGGGCGGCTTCACGCTGTTCTTCGAAGGGGAAGAGCCGGTGGAGCTGCTGCTCGAACGCGCAGGCACCATGCCGCTGCCGCCCTATATCGCTGGCAAGCGCGGGGTCGATGCGCGTGACCGCGAAGATTATCAGACCATGTTCGCGCAGAAGGACGGGGCGGTGGCCGCGCCGACCGCCGCGTTGCATTTCACGCCGGAGTTGATCGAGGCGGTGCGGGCCGCAGGCATCGGGGTGGAGAAGGTGACGCTTCATGTCGGCGCGGGCACCTTCCTGCCGGTGAAGGCCGAGGACACGGACGAGCATCATATGCATGCCGAATGGGGCAGCATCGATGCCGATGTCGCGGCGCGGCTCAATGCGGTGCGGGCGGGCGGAGGCCGGGTGATCGCGGTCGGCACCACGTCGCTGCGCGTGCTGGAAAGCGCGGCGGCGGCGACCGGAAATGTGCAGGGCTGGTCCGGCGAAACACGGATATTCATCACGCCCGGCTACGCCTTTCGCGCGATAGACGGCCTGATGACCAACTTCCACCTGCCGCGCTCCACCCTTTTCATGCTGGTCAGCGCGCTGATGGGGCTGGAACGGATGCAGGCTGTCTATGCCCATGCAATCGGGCATGACTATCGCTTCTATAGCTATGGCGATGCCAGCCTGCTGTTGCCGGAGTAAAGGGGTTAGCCCGCGCTTTTGCGATGGAAAGCCTTAAGCGATTCCACCAAAAATCCGGGGGATAGGATAAGATGTCCCCTCTATCCTTCTGTTATTACGCCCTTTTGGGTGATCGTAATTAAGGAAATGTAAAGCCTCTTCCTTCATGGTGGCAAACCAGACGGGAGATGAGCTTGCGAAAGCTGTGGAGAAAACTGCTGGAAGCTGTGATCGGTGAGGAGCTGCGGGAAGCGGATCTTCGCCGTGCGCTGGTTGAGAGTCTCTATGCGTCGCCAGCCTCTCTCGCGGTCGGAGCCTTTGCGGGATTGATGCTGAGCCTCACCATCGCGGGTATTTCCCGCGACCCGGTGATGATTATCTGCACCGCAATCATCAGCCTGATCGCGATCGCGCGCACCACCTCCGCCATTTTCTATTATCGTAAGCTGAAGAGCGGGCGGGGTGGCACCTATCGCCGCTGGGAAATGGCGTATGAGCTGGGCGCATGGGTCTATGCGGGCATGCTGGGCGCGCTGGCCTTCATTACGCTGATACGGTTTGAAGATGCAGCGATCCACATCCTCTCGGTCGCGCTGGCGACAGGCTATGCCGCCGGCATATCCGGGCGCAATGCGGGGCGTACCAAAATCGCCGTCGGACAGACCTGCCTTGCCTTGCTGCCGACTGCATTGGGGCTGTGGCTGGATGGCAATATCGGATACCGAATCCTTGCCATCGTGCTGATCGCGATGGTGTTCGCCATGGCGGAAATCACCCGCACCACCCACCGGATTGTCGTGGAGGCGCTGCGGGGCAAGAAGGAAAAATCGCTGCTTGCCGCCAAATATGAGCGGCTGGCGCGATATGACGATCTGACCGGCGTGGAAAACCGCATGGCGATGCAGATGCGCCTGCGCGAACTGTTCGATGCCAATGAGGATCAGCAGGATGCGCTGGGAGTCCTGTGGATGGATCTCGATCGCTTCAAGGATATTAACGATTCGCTCGGCCATATGGTCGGCGACGCGTTGTTGGTGACGGTGGTGGAGCGGCTTTCCGCCCTGCTGAAAGGGCGCGGCCATATCGCGCGTTTCGGGGGTGACGAATTCGTCATCCTTTGCCCCGGCGCCGACCGCGCCGCAGCGCTCGGGATCGCCGAGGAGGTTCGCGTCTGCTTCGAGCAGGGCGTGGATGTCGGGGCTCATCATCTCGCCATTTCCGCCTCGATCGGCGTCGCGGTCGGTCCTCAGGACGGGCAGGATGCCGATGAGCTGATGCAGCATGCGGACCTCGCGCTTTATGAAGCGAAGGCCCAGGGGCGCAACCGGGTGGTTGGTTTTGGCTGGTCGATGAAGGAGCGCTTCCACCGCGTTCACGAGATCGAGCGCGGCCTGCGTTGCGCACTCGCCGAGGGGCAGATGGAGGTCCACTTCCAGCCCATTTTCGACGTGAAGACCGGCCGCATCCATATTTGCGAGGGGCTGCTGCGCTGGAACCACCCCTTGCTTGGGCCGGTGTCGCCCGGCGAGTTCGTTCCCATTGCCGAAAGCATCGGGATGATCGAGCCGCTGACGCAGTGGGTATTGCGGCAGGCTTGTCTGGCGGCGGCGCAATGGCCGGAGCATATCCGCGTTGCGGTCAATATCTCGCCTGCCTCCCTGCGCTATGGCGAACTGCCGCGGGCGATTCTGGAGATGCTGGTGGAAAGCGGGCTGTCCGCGCGGCGGCTGGAACTGGAAGTCACCGAGTCGATCTTCCTCAACGATGACGGCCAGACCCACCAGATGCTGCGCGCGCTTCGTCAGATCGGTCTGCGCCTCGTGCTCGACGATTTCGGAACCGGCTATTCGTCGCTCAGCTATTTGCGGTCCTATCGGTTCGACGGGATCAAGATCGACCGCAGCTTCATCCGCCGCATTACGGAGAGCCGGGAGGATCAGGCCATCGTCAGCGCCGTCGGGCATCTTGCCGAGGCTTTGGGGATGGAGATCGTCGCTGAGGGCATCGAAACGGCGGAGCAGCTAAACTATGCCCGCGACGCGAATATCCACAATGTGCAGGGCTTCCTGATGTCGAAGGCGCAGCCCCGGCCGGTGATTGACGAGATGATCGCTCGCGACCTGACCATCGGCGATGCGATGGCGTCTGAATTGCGGCATGCGGTGGCGCGCCGCGCCTGAGCGGCTCTCCATAAGAAACGGGCCGGCACCCTGTATCCCGAGAGCTTGAACCGCACAGCATTTTACGCAGCGGGCTTCGAAGGCGGAGGCTGCCGCTACCGATCCGCATTCCGGTCTCTCGCCGCCTTTTTCAGTGCTGATGCAACCGGGTTTGCGCCTTGGCGAGACGGCGCATCATGCGGAGATCCTTGTCCGTCAGCTTCATCGCGGCGTCGACCCAGCCGTCGACAATGTCTTTCAGTTCGTCAAGTTGCATCGGCGTTACCCGGCGGCCGGAGCGATAGATGCCGACATGGCCGCTATGCCGCCCGCTGTTCGCGCGAATATAGTCCCGCGCGACCGCCTCGCCGCAGCCCGGATCGGCGAGCACGGTGACGAGGCCCATCTCGAACATTTCCTCCGCCGTGTAAATCTTGCCGGAAAGCAACATGCGCTCGGTCATGGCATGGCCCAGCTTGCGGGCGAGGATCGAATAGGCGCCCATGCCGGGAAACAGCCCGAACAGCACTTCAGGCAAGCCGAAGCGCGCCTGTCGTTCGGCAATGATGACATCGAAGCACATCATCGCTTCGAAGCCGCCGCCCAGCGCGTCGCCTTGCGCCAAGGCGATGTTGACGACGGGCATGTCGTTGCAGTGCCAGACGCGATCGACGACCTCCACGCACAGATGGCTATATTGGCGGAGCGTCTCCCGGTCCTGATTTTCGATGCAGCGGGCGAACATTTCAAGATCGCCACCCAGATTGAATACGCCGGGAAAGCGAGAGCCGAGCACCATATATTTAAGATCATTGCCCTCGGTGCCGAATACCTTGCGGGTTTCCATCTGCCACGCCATCGTATCGCGCAGCAGGCCGAGATTGTAATTGGGGCGGTCGAGTGGCGTCATGAACGCCCACAAGGTGCCAAGATCCTGATCCCATTGAACATCTATCTGGCCAAGGTCGAATAATTTGGAGCGGCCCAGGCGGGCCTCGATATCATCGGGGTTCAGCCAGCCGGTCGGAGTTTTCGCCTCCCGCCGCTCGAAGCGAAGAGCGATATTCTGTGTATCATGCTGTATTTCAATAGAATTTGGAGTAGGGGCCTCATTCGCCATAATGCGAGGCTCCAAATCCACCTTATTCATCTTAACCCCCAAGTTCGAATTCCGAGCTGCCCCGAAGGGAGCATGGGAGCTTGCTGCGGCGCAATGGTAGATCAGATGTTAACCGTTAATATTAACTATTTTACTCGTGTCATGTGGCTATCCGGTAACGAAAAGGCCGCAGTTTCTGAAAACATGTTGCAAATAAGCAACGCGCCATCTTTGGCGGATGGAAGTGGACGCGGGAAGGGTGGGGCGAACCATTTGCTAACTCTTGCCGCATAAGAATTGTCCCATGATTCGACGGCGCAAAGACAAGGTGGTCGTGACCCTCATTTTGCAGACGGATGCCGGTGACAGCTGGCCCCTGCGTCTGTCGGAGGATTGCGTCCGGTTCATCGGCCGCTATCGCCGGGTCGAAAATTTCGGGCCGCCATCGGGCCTGTTGCATTTCCTGCCCGGCCATATCGCCTGAAGGGCCGCGTCCCCGGTTGGGCGGGTGACAGGCGGGCAAGGAAGGCTTAAAGGCGGCGCATGACTCGCCCCCGTTTCTCCTTCTCCATCGCCGCGACCGACGGCAAGGCTCGCACCGGCACGATCAGCATGCGGCGCGGCGATATTCGCACCCCAGCTTTCATGCCGGTGGGCACCGCCGCCACCGTCAAGGCGATGCGCCCTGCCGAGGTCCGCGCGGCAGGCGCCGACATCATTCTGGGCAACACCTATCATCTGATGTTGCGGCCCGGCGCGGAGCGCATGGCCGCGCTGGGCGGGCTGCACCGTTTCATGGGATGGGACCGGCCGATCCTGACCGATAGCGGCGGCTATCAGGTGATGAGCCTTTCCGCGCTGACGAAGATGAGCGAGGAAGGCGTCGCCTTTGCCAGCCATATCGACGGCTCCCGTCATATGCTGACGCCGGAGCGGTCGATGGAAATCCAGCGCCTGCTCGGCAGCGATATCGTGATGGCGTTCGATGAGTGCACGAAGAACGGCGCCACGCATGACGAGGCGGCGCGCTCCATGGAGCGGTCGATGCGCTGGGCGAAGCGGTCCCGCGATGCGTTCGATTCGGGGGGCGAACATGCGGCGCGCGCCGCGCTCTTCGGTATCCAGCAGGGGTCGCTCAATGAGGATCTGCGTAAAGTCTCGGCCGATGCGCTGATCGATATCGGCTTCGATGGCTATGCCGTCGGCGGCCTCGCCGTGGGCGAAGGGCAGGAGGCGATGTT
>CAYLKZ010000042.1:6562-25511 GCA_964384275.1 uncultured Sphingobium sp.
TGTCCGGTCTGCACGACATGGAGCCGCGCCTATCTTCATCATCTCGTCAAGGCGAAGGAGATATTGGGCGCGATGCTGATGACGCAGCACAATATCCATTTCTATCAGGATCTGATGCAGTCCATTCGCGACGCCATTGCGGAAGGGCGTTTCGCGGCCTTCGCCGGGGCGTTCCGGGCGCGCTATCTCAAAGGCAAATAGACCGCGCCGCCATTAGGTTCAGTCCATGGTGCCTATGGTGATATGATATTCGCCCCGTTCGACATCATGGTTGAGCGGTGTGCGCAGTTGCCGCGCCAGACCGGCCAAAACCCGTTCATAGAGCGCCATGGTCGCCCGCTCGCCGGAGGGAGGCTGGCGGAAAATCGGTGAAACGAGCGAGAAGCGGGCCTGTCTCTCCGCTCCGTCGATCCGCAGCAGGGAAATGGTGAAGGGCTGGTCCGGAGCGAGCGCGATCACAAGATCGGCCAGCTCCGCCGTCATGAAGGCGATGGCGGTCGCGATATCCTGATGCAGCATCACATCGTCGCAATCGACGGCGATCTCGATATTGATGCCGCTTTGCACCTTGGCCGATATCTTGAGGGCGGAGGCGATCTCGTTCATCATCGGCCGGGCACGCAGGCCCAGCTCTTCGTCCAGCTCGGCATAATGATTGCGCTGCACGACCGCGAGCGCATCGACCCGGCGCTGGATCGAAAGATAGGCGTTGGCCGTATCGGCATCTGCGGCAGCGCGCCAGTGCAGGCTGATCAGGCTGGAAATGACCTGTAGATTATTCTTCACCCGATGATGCACCTCGCGCGTCAGGCGGGTCTGCCGTGCAAGCGCGTTGCGCATGGCTTCTTCATGCCGGGCGACTTCTTCGCTCATCGCCTGGAAACTGTCGCCCAGCTCGATGATTTCGCTCGATGCAAAGCGGGAGAAAGCGGGCGGGTGGATGATATGGCCGGGCACATAGGCGGCAACCTCCCGCCTCAGGATCGTCAGCGGCTTAATGAGCAGCCAGTGAACGACGAGCCAGCCAAGGCACACCGCCGCCAACCAGAGCAGGAGGGGCATCAGCAACGACACCAGCCGGGCGCCCGGCGAATAGGTATCCGACACTTCGGTCTGCAAGATAAGGTCATGAGCATGGCGGGGATCGTCGAAAACGGAAGCGCTGGCGCTGGCGCGCTGGCGCCCGACCGGTGGCTTATGGGCGATCGTCAGGGGCAAGCTTCTGCCCTGCTGCGTCAGGGTGATGGTCTGGTCCGCGCCATGGCCCTCGTCATTGGTCAACTGGCGCAGCGCCGGATGCAGATAGAGCGCGAGCGCGGTGATCGACCGATCCCGGCTGCTCGAACGAATGAGCAGCCCGTCGAGTTCTGGCGCGAGCAGGACATCGGGCGCTCTTGGCCCGGCTTTGTGCGCGGAGTTGAGCAGGGACATGCCATCCGCCGACTGGCAGCGTATCCTGTCGTCACGGTCGAAGATGGCCATGACGATGCCGTGCTCCTCGGTCATCGCGCTGAATAGTTTCTGGAGCCTTTTGCAGATATTGGGATCTTCGGGATCGCCCGCCAGAACATTGGCGGTGAGCGCCTGGGCGGTTTGCACCGCATTGATTGTCGATGCCAGCTGCGCTGCATTCTGCCGGGTGGCCGAAACCAGCAATTCCTGCTTTTCCCGCTCGGTGGTCTGGATCGAGCGCCAGTTGACGATGATCGTCGCAATGGCCAACGGCAACAGCGCCAGCATCATGATGAAGAAGGCCTTGCTCGCCGTGCCCTTGACCCATCGCGCGGCGCGGGCGGAAGCAGGCGGAGAGGGCGTGATGGGCTGGTTCATGAGGATCGCTGGGTTACGGGACGATCAGGGGCGGAGGCGGCCGGGCCGCGTCAGTCCAGACGCTTGAGGAGGTCCAGCATCTCATCGGGAATGGCCTCTTCCACGGTCTGTCTGTAGATGTTGCGCAAGGCGTGACCCAGATCGGCCTCTTCCTCCGTCATCGCTTGTGGCAGGGGCGCGTCGCCTGCCTTTTTTTCCCCTGCGCGTTTTTCTTCCGTCCGATTTTCAGAGCAGCCAGCCGACGGGTCGGCGGGGGGAGAAGAAGAGGTCGCTGGGAAGGGACCTGTACCGGGACGAGCCTGCCCGCCAGTCACGGCTTTCTGGTCATTATCGGTCATTCCCTATTTCCCATCACCACCACTGCATCCACAGTTTTGCCCCTTCCAGTGTCACTTGCCTTTCAATCCGCCTGACGTCCCGCGTGCCTGCACTCGGGCTTGCCTGACGCGCTCGTCCCTACCGCCCGCTGCCCATCGTGGAAAGCACGGATGTCTAGGATCTATCCTATCCGGCACTTGCGAGGCGATGCAATAGCATTGGGCATATCCAGACACGCTCCGACCGAACTGTCCCGGTAAAGACCCGCAGCAGCATTGCCCGAAGAATATTGAACCTGCGTGGGAAACCTATTTCCGCCTCGTTTGTTCCCAATATTCTGATGGATCTGATGAAGATGCCGAAACCGGCCTCGGCCATCCCGGACAAGGCGTTTAACGGGATGACTTTGCGGCAGGAATGGCGGACATAGAATCGGGGAAAGATCCCGCCTCGCCGGTCACTGCCTGCAAGGCGGGCTGAACATAGGGAATATCGGGCGGCGACGCCGCCCCGTAAGGCAGGGAGCAGATATCATATGACATTGGGCCAGCAGCTTTATTCGCATCTTCCTTTTCTGCGCCGTTATGCCCGTGCCTTGACAGGCAGCCAGAAGCAGGGCGATGCCTATGTGCGCGCCACGCTGGAGGCGATTGTCGATGCGCCGGACCAGTTTCCCGCCGATGTCGATGCCCGGCTGGGGCTTTACCGGACCTTCCACGCAATCTGGTCATCCGCCTGTCTGGAAGACGGGACATATGACGAGGGCGATGAAGGCAGCCGTCAGGCGATCGCCCGCGCGCGGCTCGCGAGGGTGGAGCCCCTGCCCCGGCAGGCGTTGCTGCTGACGGCAATGGAAGGCTTTGGCGAGCGTGAGGTTTCCTATCTGATGGATCTTCCGGTGGACGAGGTCGAGGCGCTGGTCGGTCGGGCGCTCGGCGAGATCGAGAAGCAGACACGCGCAGATGTGCTCATCATCGAGGACGAGCCAATCATCGCGATGGATATCGAGATGATCGTGCGGGACATGGGCCATGACGTGGCCGGCATCGCCGTCACCCGCGACGAGGCGGTCCAGCTGGCGCGTGCACACCGGCCGGGACTGGTGCTGGCCGATATTCAGCTCGCCGACAATTCGAGCGGTATCGACGCGGTGAAGGACATATTGGCCGAATTCTCCGTGCCCGTGATCTTCATTACCGCCTTTCCGGAGCGACTGTTGACGGGTGAGCGGCCGGAGCCGACTTTCCTCATCACCAAGCCCTTCCAGCATTCGACCGTGAAGGCCGCGATTGCGCAGGCGCTGTTCTTCGATGCGGAGACGAGCCCGGCCTGAAGAATGGAGCGAAAGGCGCTATTGCGGGGGGTGGGGAACCCGCTTGCGAATGAGGCGTTGGTCAGCGATAATGGAAACGATCAACCAGACCGGCGCTGCGGGCGAAGATCGTCGGGTCGTCCCTCCGCGGGATGCGGATGCGCTTTTCTGCCTTCAGCCGGGGGATTTGCATGACTGATTCGAAGGATATTCCCGACAGTAAGGCCACGCTGAGCGACGAGCAGTTCAAGCGTGAGTTAACCGCGGTTATCCCCCATCTTCGCGCCTTCGGCCGATCCTTGTCCGGATCGCGCGATCTGGCTGACGATCTGGTGCAGGAAACGCTGATGAAGGCGTGGGCGGCGCGCATGCGCTTTCAGGCGGGCACCAATATGCGCGCCTGGACCTTCATCATCCTCCGCAATCATTTTCTTTCCCAGATGCGCCGTTCCCGCTTCAAAGGCGAATGGGATGAACTGGTCGCCGACCGGCTGCTTTCGGCGGCAGCGGGGCAGGATAAACAGGTCGAGCTGGGCGATCTGCAACGGGCGTTGCTGCAATTGCCGCAGTCGCAGCGGGAGGCGCTGATCCTCGTCGGCGCAGGGGGCTTCGCCTATGAGGAAGCCGCCGAAATCTGCGGCGTTGCCGTTGGCACGATCAAGAGTCGCGTGGCGCGGGGGCGCACGGCGCTGGAACAGATCATGGAGGAGGGCGCATTGCCTTCCCGCAGGGGGCAGCCGGTGTCCGAAGACGGGGCGCTGGCCGAGATCATGTCGGATGTCGAACGATTGAGCGCGCATTATTCGTCCTGAATTACCTGCGCCGGTGCCGACAGGGGCGCCGCGCTTGGCTGCCCCAGCCTTCCGCACATGATTTTCAGCATTTTTACGCTGTTCCTCGCTCCGCGCTTCTTACTTCGTCTTCATGCCGTCCAGCTTTCGTAACAACGCCACCATATCCTCCGGCAAATTGGACTGCTCGTGGGCGGAATAGGCGGTGGCAAGGGCGCGTCCCATGCCCTCATAAGGCCGGAAGCCGTTGACCGCCACGAACCGGGCGGTTCTGGTGTGGCCTTTGGAGGCGTCCGAAGGGGTATTCCGATCATTCATGCTAGGAAAGACGCGGCGGCTGCGGCATGGTTCCCGCAGAATCGATGAACTGAAGGCGACTGTGGCTTGATAACAACAGACAGGATGAGCGGCCTGGAAGTGGACTGGAACGGGGCGCTGGAACGGGCTGGGCGCTTCTCTCCCTTTCTCGATCTGATGCAGGGGCGTCACCCCGATATTGCCGGACGGCTGGGCGCGGGCGATGGCGAGGGCGCGTGGAGCCTTGTCGGGCGGACCGGCGATGGCGCGGCCAATCCCGCGCAGGCATTGCGGCGCAAGCGCGGGGCGGTGGCGCTGGTGACGGCGGTGGCGGACCTTGCCGGGGCGTGGGATTTCGAGCGGGTCACGCGCACGCTGTCGGACTTTGCCGACGAGGCGGTGGAGGCCGCGCTGATAGCCGCCTTCGCGGAGCGCTATCCCGATGAGGAACCGCGCGGTTTCGCCGTGATCGCGCTCGGCAAGCATGGCAGCCGGGAATTGAATTACAGTTCCGATATCGACCCGATCCTGATTTTCGATCCGCAGACCCTGCCGCGCCGCGCGCGCGAAGAGCCGGTCGAGGCGGCGGTGCGGCTGGCCCGCCGGATGAGCGAAATCCTTTCCGCCCGCGATGGCGACGGCTATGTGTTCCGCGTAGACCTGCGGCTGCGTCCCTCCCCGGAAGCTACGCCGATCGCGTTGCCGGTCGAGGCGGCCATCGGCTATTATGAAAGCATGGCGCTGGGCTGGGAGCAGGCGGCCTTCATCCGCTCGCGCGTGTGCGCGGGCGACCGGGCGCTGGGCGACTATTTCCTTCAGGCGATCCGGCCGTTCGTATGGCGGCGTTCGCTCGATTTCGGGGCGATCGACGCGATCCTCGATATCAGCCGCCGCATTCGCGATCATTATGCGGGCGGGCAGGCTTTCGGCCCCGGTTTCGACCTGAAGCGGGGGCGAGGCGGCATTCGCGAGGTCGAGTTCTTCGCGCAGGTGCATCAGCTCATCCACGGCGGACGCCAGCCCGATCTGCGCACCGGCGCCACGCGGGACGCCTTGCGCGCGCTGGCGGCGGCGGGGGTGATAGAGGCCGAGGTCGCCCATCGGCTGGACGACGCCTATGTCCTCTTCCGAACCATCGAGCATCGTTTGCAGATGGTGGACGACCGGCAAACCCATGAGTTGCCCGCCGATGCCGGAGCGCTTGCCAATGTCGCCCATCTCCATGGTCTGGCGGACGGCGGCGCGCTGCTCGACCTGTTGCGGCCTCATGTGATCTGGGTCGGCAATAATTACGACCATCTGGCCCCGGAAAAGGAGGACGGCCGCCTCTCGGCCGAGCCGGACGGGCTGGTCGGACAACTGGCGGGCATGGGCTTTCCCGAAGCCGAAGCCGCCGCCGCGCGCATCACCCGCTGGCGTGACGGCTCCATGCGGGCGCTGCGCAGCGCCTCCGCGCGTGAGGCGCTGGAGGAACTGCTGCCGGGCCTGTTCGCTGGCCTTGCACGGGCGCCCGATCCGATCGGAGCGCTCAACCGCCTCGACGACATGATCGCCCGGCTGCCGAGCGCGATCAATTTCTTCAAGCTGCTCGCGGCGCGGCCCGCACTGGTGACGATGCTGGTGACGATCTTGAGCCACGCGCCGGTGCTGGCCGATGTGCTGGCGCGCCGGGCGGAGTTGCTCGATGGCCTGATCGATGCGAGCGCCCTGGAACCGATCCCCGATCTTCCCGCGCTGATCGACTGGCTGAACCGGGGCGAGCAGGGGGATGATTATCAATTGCTGCTCGACCGGGTGCGGCAGAAGGTGGGTGAGCGGCGCTTCTCGCTGGGTGCCCAGATCGTCTGCGGCGCGGTCGATCCGCTGGAGGTCGGGCGCGGTTATGGCCGCCTTGCTTATGGCGCGGTCGAGGTGCTGGGGCAGGCGACGGTCGAGGAACTGGCGAAGACCCACGGCCATGTCGCGGGCGGCGAGCTGGTGATCGTCGCGCTGGGGCGGCTTGGCGGCGGGGTGCTCACCCATGCGTCGGACCTCGATCTCATTTACCTCTTCACCGGCAATTATGAGACCGAGTCCGATGGGGCCAAGCCGCTGGGCGCGACGCAATATTTCAATCGCCTGGCCCAGCGCATCGGCAACGCCCTTTCCGTGCCGACCGCCGCCGGACCGCTGTACGAGGTCGATACCCGCCTGCGCCCGTTTGGCGAGCAAGGTCTGCTGGCGGCGAGCCTCGACAGCTTCGCCCGGTATCAGCAGGACAATGCCTGGACATGGGAGCATCTGGCGCTGACGCGGGCGCGGCCGATCTTCGGGTCTGCGGAGGGTCGGGCGGCGGTGCAGGGGGTGATCGACAAGGTGCTCGCCATCCCGCGCGATCCGCAGGATCTGACGCGGCAGGCGGTGAAGATGCGGGCGATGATCGCCGCTCACAAGCCCGCCGCCGGGCCGCTCGATGTGAAGCTGGCCGAGGGCGGGCTGGTCGATCTGGAATTTCTGGTGCAGGTGACGCAGCTTGCGCAGGGCAAGTCGCTCGATCCCGATCTCGGCCAGTCCATCGTCGAGCTGAGCGCGGCCGGATCGATCCCGGCCGATCTCAAGCCCGCCCATGATCTGCTGACCCGCTATCTGGTGGTGTCGCGGCTGGTCTCGCCCGGCGCGACCGAACCGCCGGACGCGACAAAGCCGCTGGTCGCCGCCCGCTGCGGCGCGGAGGACTGGCATCGCCTGCTTGCCATGCTGGACGAAGCGCGGCAAAGCGTCGCGGCAAGCTGGGGCGCGGTCGTCGCCAGCGTCCCCGAGGAGGAGGAATGACATGCTCGATATCGGCGACAGCATCCCCGATGTGACGTTAGCGGATGCCGATGGTGCGTCCTTTCCGCTGCCCCGCTATAAGGGCAGGCCGCTGGTCGTCTATTTCTATCCCAAGGCGGACACGCCCGGCTGCACCAATGAAGCAAAGGATTTCAGCGCTTTATCGGCCGAGTTTGACGGCGCGAATGTGGCGGTGGTCGGCGTGTCGAAGGACAAACCGGCGAAGCTCGCCAAATTCCGCGACAAATATGAGCTGAAGCTGCTGCTCGCTTCCGACGAGGAAGGCGGGGTGTGCGAGGCGTTCGGCACCTGGGTGGAAAAGTCGATGTATGGCCGCACCTATATGGGCATTGCCCGCGCGACCTTCCTCTTCGATGCCGATGGCAAGGCCGTGCGCGTTTGGCCCAAGGTGAAGGTCAAGGGCCATGCCGACGAAGTGCTGGAGGCCGCGAAAGCGCTTGGTTGATCCGGTGATGACGGAAGAAGGCGACGGGCAGGAGAGTATTGCGTCGGCCTGCCGCCGGGTGCTGTTGACGCCCGATCCCCGCGCCAAGCTGATGACGGCGCGCCGGGTGGTGCGCGACTGGCGGCTCGGGCGCCATGCCCATCGCTTTGGTGTCGCTATGCCGGATCGTCCGGCCTGGCCGGACAAGCCCGACCTGCTGCCGCCCAATCGCATGCCCAAGCGCGGCAAGGCCGGGTCGGAGCGGGCGCGCATCGCCATGCTGCACGCGCTCGCCCATATCGAGTTCATCGCCATTGATCTGGCCTTCGATATGGTCGGGCGCTTTGGTGGAGCATTTCCGCGCGGCTTCACCGATGATTGGCTGCGCGTCGGCGCGGACGAGGCGATGCATTTCGCGTTGCTCGACCGGCGGCTCGGGCAATTGGGCAGCCATTATGGCGCCTTGCCTGCCCATGGCGGTCTTTGGGAGGCGGCGGAAGAGACCGCGCATGACGTGCTGGCCCGTCTCGCCATTGTGCCGATGGTACTGGAGGCGCGCGCGCTGGACATCACGCCGACGACGATCAAGCGCTTCACCGAGGCGGGCGATCCGTCATCGGCGCGGATGCTGGGCAGAATCATGACGGATGAGATTCGCCATGTGCACTTCGGGACGAAATGGTTTGAGGTGGAGACGAAACGGTTGGGCATTGAAGCGCCCAAACATTACCAAATCCTTGTAAATCGCCATTTTCGCGGTCGGCTGAAACCTCCGTTCAACGACTCGGCGCGCGATCAGGCCGGTTTAACGCGGGAATTTTATCTGCCGCTTGCCTATTAATCGTTGTTCAGGAAACAAGGTGCCACTACGGGGCAGGCACGATTTTTCTGCTGAATAGCAACGTCAATCCGCTGGAGACATCTCATCAGAGATGGTCCGGCGAACAGATAGGGTCGCAATGTTGAAGTCTGACGAAAGCAATAACAGCTGCGGGCTTATCCGGTTCCCGTCTTTTCCGGGTTCCGCGAAGCTGTTGCTGGGCCTTGTCGCGGCGGTTCTTTCGACAGCTGCGGTTCCCGCCCATGCGGATACCGTGAAGACTTCGGCAGCCATCGCCGCCGACAATGACGACGATCCCTATAGCGACGATCTCAGCCTCGCGGACAAGAAGGTGTTTCAGGGAGAGGATGCCACCTTCTCGAACCTGTTTTCCAGCTGGAAGCGGCTGGACAACGGCGGCATGCCCGCCGCCCGCGCGAGCGTTTTCATCCCCACAGGCCGTCCGGTCGACAGTCTGGCGCTGACCAGCAACTACGGTAATCGCAGCGATCCGTTCAACGGCCGCACCCGCATGCACAAGGGCATCGATATTCCGGGGCCGGTCGGCACTCCGATCTTCGCGACCGCCGATGGCATCGTCAGCCGCTCGCAGTGGGTCAACGGCTATGGCAATCTGGTCGAGATCGCCCATGGCAACGACACCGAAACCCGCTACGGCCATCTTTCCAAGCTGATCGTCGAGCCGAACCAGCGCGTTCGCCGCGGGCAGCTCATCGGCCTGATGGGTTCCACCGGCCGTTCGACCGGCAGCCATCTGCATTATGAAATCCGTATCGCTGGTGACGCGATCAATCCGCTGCCCTTCGTGACCGGTTCGGAGCGCGCCATGGCGCTCAACAGCGCAGGCGACGTTGCGATCGGTGGCCCGACCACTCGCGAAGAGAAAATGGCTGCAAAATAAGCTTTCAGCCAAAGCGGCATCATAAGGAGCAGGCGCCCGCGTGGCGCCTTTTTCTTGTCCAGCTATCCTCCGGCCCCGCGTACGGGGAAAAGCCTTCTCTTGCGGGCGATGGGCAGGATCCCTATTTAGGCTGGCATGAGCGATATCATTCTTACCCCTTCCGCTGCGGCGCGCGTCGCCTGGATCGCGCAGAAGCAGGCGAAGCCCGCTATCTTGCGGCTCGCCGTCGAGGGCGGGGGGTGCTCGGGCTTCCAATACCGATTCGGTCTGGCCGAAGGAGCGGACGCCGACGATCTGTCGGTTGAGACCGATGGCGTTACTCTGGTGGTCGATCCGATGAGCCTCGATCTCGTGCGCGGGGCGGCGGTGGACTATGTTGAGGATCTGGGCGGCGCCGCTTTCAAGGTGACGAACCCTAATGCGACCGCCGGTTGCGGCTGCGGGTCCAGCTTTTCGATCTGATGCGGCCTTGCTGAAATCCGGCGCGGGAGACGGCAGTAATCTACTGGTATCGCTGCCTTCCTTGTGAAAGATGGCCGCTTCTTTTTGCATCCGATGGCCTGATGGCTATTGCTGGCCCTTGACGCGGGGCGGCATTTCCGCTCCCTGACGCTTCATGCGTATCGCCAGCTTCAACATCAACGGCATCAAGGCCCGTTTGCCGCGTCTCCTCGAATGGCTTGAGGAAACCCGGCCAGACATCGCCTGTTTGCAGGAACTCAAGACCTCCGACGAGACCTTCCCGCTGCGGGAGATTGGGGCGGCGGGCTATGGTGCGCTCTGGCATGGGCAGAAGGGATTCAATGGCGTCGCGGTGCTGGCGCGGGGCGAGCAACCGGTCGAAATCCTGCGCGGCCTTCCCGGCGAGCCGGAGGACGATCATAGCCGCTATCTGGAGGCCGATGTGATGGGTGTGCGGGTCGCCTCCATCTATCTGCCCAATGGCAATCCCTGTCCCGGGCCGAAATTCGATTACAAGCTGCGCTGGATGAAGCGGCTGCGCGCGCGCGCTGCGGAAATCTGGGTGGAGGAGCGGCCCGCCATCCTCGCCGGGGACTATAATGTCATCCCTTATGACCGCGATGTGTGGTCGGTGAAGGCGATGGCGGACGATGCGCTGATGCAGCCGGAAAGCCGAGCGGCCTATCGCGCGCTGACGGGCGACGGCTGGACCGATGCACTCGCTTCCGTTCATCCGGCGGGCGGGGTGTGGACCTATTGGGATTATCAGGCAGGCGCATGGCAGCGCGATGCGGGGTTCCGCATCGATCATCTGCTGCTCTCTCCCGCCGCCGCCGACCGCCTTGTCGACGCGCAGGTGGATAAGGCTTATCGCGGGCGCGAAAAGGCGAGCGACCATGCGCCCGTCTGGGCTGAATTGCGCGACTGACGCCCAGCCAACGCAGGAAAGTAAGAACCGCCGCTAAGACTGGCGGCGCTGTCCCGATGTCAGGCAAATGCGGGCGGGGCAGGTGGATTTCTTGCCCTTCCGGCAAAGCGGAAAACGAGGATTGCCCGGTCAAAGCGGCTTTTCATATACCGTATAGACCTTGTTGACCTTGCTCTCGATGGCGTTGGCGATCGCATTCATGCCCTGATTGTCATCGAGCACCCAGCCGATCTCGCCGCGGGTCGCGCCAAAACTCGTAATGGCATCACGGCGGATATATTCGATCATCATGAAGGCGAGCTGGCTCGCCAGACGCGAGGCCTGAAGGCGCTTCACCACGCCCATCAGCGGCACGCGCATGGTGCGGACCTTCGGTTTCCTCAACCACCAGAGCAGCTTCGCCCAGCCGAAAGGCCAGAGCGTGCCGTTGAGCGGCGCGATCGCTTCGTTGAGATCGGGCAGGGTCATCATGAAGGCGACCGGCTCTCCATCCAGTTCCGCGATGCGGATGAGGTCTTCAAAGACGATCGGCTTCAATTGCTTGCCGAAATGGGCGACCTCCTGATCGGTGATCGGCACAAAGCCCCAATTGTCGCCCCATGCGTCGTTGAGAATGGAGAGGATGATCGCGGCCTCGGCGTCGAACCTGCTCTTGTCGACGCGGCGGATGGTGATGCGCTCATTCTTCTCGCCCGATTGGACGATGCGCTGGATCAGTGGCGGGAAATCCTGCGTGATGTTGAGGTCATAGGTGCGCAATTCCTTGATCGGCGCATAGCTTGCCGCCGTCAACCAGCCCTCATACCGGGGTTGGTGATGGCCCATCATCACGCTCGGCGCATGGTCATGCCCCTTCGTCAGCAGGCCCGGCTCTTCCCAGATGGAAAGGGAGATAGGGCCAAGCACACGGGTCATGCCCTTTTCGCGCAGCCAGCCCTCCGCCGCTGCGATCAAGGCGAGGGCGGCTTCTTCATCCAGCGCTTCGAAAAAGCCGAAATTGCCGGTGCCTGGCCCCATGCCTTGCTCGGCGGGCATGGCCAGCGCCAGCCGGTCGAAATGGGCGGAGATGCGCCCCACCACCTTGCCGTCGCGGCGAGCCAGGAAATATTGGGCTTCGCCATGTTCGAACCAGGGATTCTTCTCCGGCAGGATGATGCCATAGACCTCATCCTTGAGCGGCGGCACCCAATGAGGATCGTCCCGGTAAACCTCCCACACGAAATCCACGAATGCGCGAAGGTCGGCCTTGCCGGAAACGGGAGAGATCACCAGATGGGAGTGTGCCACGATCATGCCTTGTACTGAGAAGGCCTCAGCAGTGCGTGTCCCTGAGGCTTTTTGTCAAGTCGCCTGCGGGCGGTGCGCGGGTTTAGGCGGGGGTTTATGTCATGGTGCTGCCATGATCTGTGCGCAATTGGCTATTAGGACGGCTGCATGACTGCTTTGAAGAAGATCGAGACCGGGCCGGACGGAGCCATGCCCACAGGATGGGATCAGCACGGCCTCAAGGCCGCTATTCCCGACGATATGGCGATGCTGCGCGCCGCTGCGGAACTGACCAAGGATATTTCCCGGGCGCGGCCGGAAATCTACTGGCCCGATATGCTGGCCTGCGCTCTTGTCGGCTATGCGGCGCTGGCCGGGGCAATGCTGATCGGCAGCTGGCCTGTCGCGCTGGCCTCCGGCGTAATCGCTGTGCTTGCGCTCTATCGGGCTCTGGGGTTCATCCATGAGCTGACCCATGTACGGGAAGGGGCGTTGCCGGGCTTCCGTTTCGGCTGGAACCTGCTGGTCGGCGTTCCGCTGCTGATCCCCTCCTTCCTGTATGAAGGCGTCCATACGCTGCACCACCAGCGCATTCGCTATGGCACGGTGGAAGACCCCGAATATCTGCCGCTGGCGCTGATGAAGCCCTGGTCGCTGCCGATGTTCATTCTGGTCGCGCTGCTGGCCCCGGTCGGCGTGCTGCTGCGCTTCGGCGTGCTGACGCCGCTCGGCCTTATCCTGCCGCCGCTGCGTCGGCTGGTGGCGGAGAAATATTCCGCACTGTCGATCAACCCCGCTTTCCGCCGCCGCCCGGTCGAGGGCGCGCTGCGTCGTCAATGGTTCTGGCAGGAGGCAGGCGCGATGGTCTGGGCGTTCGCGCTGATGGGAAGCGTCGCCTTCCTCGGCTGGAAACCGCTGCTCGTCTGGGCGGCGGTGCTCTCGGGCATCGCGGTGCTGAACCAGTTGCGTACCCTCGTCGCCCATCTCTGGGAGAATGAGGGCGAGGCGATGACCGTCACCGCGCAATATCTCGATTCGGTCAATGTGCCGCCGCCTGCGTTGCTCGCCCCCCTCTGGGCGCCGGTCGGGCTGCGCTATCATGCGCTGCACCACCTGTTGCCGAGCCTGCCCTATCATTCGCTGGGCGAGGCGCATCGGCGGCTGATGGATAAGCTCGGCGCGCAGTCGACCTATGACAAGGCGAGCTATCCCGGCCTTTTCATGCTGGTAGGCCAGCTCGCAAGGGCGACGATGACGAAGGGCTGATCCTTCGCGCCATAGGAAAAGAAAAAGGCAGGCCCTGCGCGGCCTGCCTTTTTCGTGCGCCTTATTCCTCGGTGCGGATCAGCACCGCTTCGCCGAGCAGCAGGAACAGCAGGAACGGCGCCCAGGCGGCGAGGAAGGGCGGATAAGCGCCCAGATTGCCCATGGCGAGCGAGAAATTGTCGGCGACGAAATAGGCGAAGCCCAGCGCCATGCCGATCACCGCACGGACGAACAACTGCCCCGACCGCGCGAGGCCGAAGGCGGCGACCGAACCGAGCAGGGGCATCAATATCGCGGAAAGCGGCCCGGATATCTTGTGCCAGAGGCTGGCTTCCAGTTCCGCCGTGGGGCGCCCTGCGTCGCGAAGATCGGCGATTGCCTGCCGCAATTCTCCAAAGTGCAGGCCGTCGGGATCGACCCGGGCGAGGGTGAACTGCTCCGGGCGGATGCTGGCGGCGGCGTGGAAATTGCTGTCGAGCTGCTGCATCGTGCCGCGATTGACATCGAACAGCTTGGCGTTGGTGAGCGCCCAGTCCTTGCGCGCGGGATCGTATCGGCCTTCGTCGGCCTTGACGATGCTGACCAGCTGGTTGTTGAGGCGGTTGAAGATCTCCACCTCTCGCAGCATCACGTCATCGCCCCGGCCCGAGATGATGCCCGCGGTGACGAGGTTATTGCCATCGCGCACCCACACGTCGGTCTTGAGTCCGCTGTCGCGCGGTATCTTGCCGTAATTGACCGCCTGCCATGCATCGAGCGCGGCGCTGGCGCGGGTGACGATCCGTTCGTTGAAAGCAAAGCTGGCGCCCGCGACCAGCAACGCGGCGAGGATGAGCGGCGCGAGGATCTGATGCGCGGAAAGGCCAGCCGCCTTCATCGAGATGATCTCGCTATGCTGGTTCATCGTCGCCAGCGTGATGAGCGTGCCGAGCAGCACCGAGAAGGGCAGGAAGCGCGCGACGATCTGCGGTGCGCGCAGGCCGATATAGCGCCACAGCTCTGCCTCGCCATTGCCCTGAGCCGCGAGGATGTTGCCGCTCTCGCCCAGCAGGTCGAGCGTCATCAGCACGACCACCAGCATCGCCAGCACTGCGAGACTGCGGACAAGGAAGCTGCGCGCCATGTACCAGGCCATGCGGCGGGACGGAAAAAATTGTAGCAGCATGAGGGGGGCTGTCTCTTTCCTATTCCAGATGGCCTATACCAGATGGCCGAAGCGGTCGCGAAGGGCGCGGAACGCCCTCAGCGCCATGCGCGATCCCTTGGCGAACACAGCCTCCAGCGCGCCGATAGGCTGGCCGCCGGGACGATGCGCCACGACATGATACATCCACAGGATCAGGGCCGAGAAGGCCAGGAAAGGCGCCCAGAGCGCAATTGCCGGATCGATCCGGCCGCTCGACCCCATCGCCTCGGCATATTGGTTGATCTTGTGATAGGTCACGATGAACACGATGGAGAGGAACACGCCCAGCGCCGAGGTCGATCGCTTGGGCGGAATCGCGAAGGCGAGCGCGGCCAGCGGCAACAGCAGCATCATCGCCACTTCCACCATGCGGAAGTGGAAATTGGCGCGGACCTCGTTGCGCGTCACAATATCGGTAGTGGGCGCGCTGCCCACCCGCACCAGCTCGGGCAGGGTAAGCTCGCGGTCGCCATCGCCGCGCCCGCGGAAATTCTCGATCTTGGGCAGGTCTATCGGCAGGTCATGGCCGGAAAAGCTCAGGATGCGGGGCACGGCGAGCTTCGGCCCGCCCTGCACCAGCACGCCGTCGGTCAGGCGCAGGATGATGACGTCAGGATCGTCGGTCGCGAGGAAAGTCCCGCGTGAGGCGGTGACGGCCAGCGCTGCTCCGTCCTTCTGCTCCACCCGCACGAAGATGCCGTGCAGGTCGCGGCCCTTGTCTCGGCTCTCCTCGATTCGCAGGGTGATGCCCTTGCCCAGATTGGTGAACTCTCCGACCTTGATCGAGGCGCCCAGCGCGCCGGAGCGCAGCTCATATTGCAGCCCCTCATAGGCATAGCGCGAATAAGGCTGGATGAAGCCGACGATGGCGAGATTGATGAGCGCGAAGAAAATCGCGAACATATAGGGCACCCGCATCAGCCGGGCAGGGGAAAGGCCCACGCCGCGCATCACGTCCAGTTCCGAGGACAAGGCGAGGCGACGGAACCCCAGCAAAATCCCAAGCATCAGCCCGATGGGGATGCCCAGCGAGAGATATTCGGGGATCATGTTGGCGAGCATGCGCCACACCACGCTGACCGGCCCGCCCTGCGCCGCGACGAAATCGAACAGGCGCAGCATCTTGTCGAGGATCAGCAGCATCGCGGCGACGACCAGCGTGCCGGCAAGCGGCACGGCGATCAGCCTGGCGATATAGCGGTCGGTTGCGTTCAGCAGTTTCAACTTATCGTCGTCCCGTCACCATGTTTTGGCCGCAAAGCCGGAGCATATCAACCTTGGGGCGAACAGGGAGCACCCTGTCTGGCTTATGACTATGTCGGCCGGGCTATAGCTTCGAGGAGTGATTTGGTCATGTTGAAATTTTCAGGTGTCCTGATCGGATTGGCCGGCGCGCTTGCCGCCATGCCGCTGATCGTCGCGCCTGCGGCCGCCATCGCCGCCCCTGTCGGTCCGGATGCCGAAATCTGCCGCAAGGGCGATTCGCCGTCCGTCCTTGTCCATATCCCTGCGTTCAAGGCGCGCTCCGGCAAAGTCCGGGTTCAGATTTATGGCAACAATCCGGCGGAATTTCTTGCCAAGGGGCAATATCTGAAGCGTATCGACCTGCCGGTGAGCGGCAATGGGCCGATGGAAGTCTGTGTCGGCCTGCCCAATGCGGGCAATTTTGCGGTGGCCGTCCGCCATGACATGGACGGCAACGGCAAGTCGGGCTGGAGCGACGGGGGCGGCTTTTCCCGCAATCCCGGTCTCAGCCTGATGAAACTGAAGCCCGATTATAAGGATGTCGTGATCACCGTCGGGCAGGAGACGCGGGTGGTCAATGTGGTCCTCAACTATCGCCAGGGTCTGGCGATCAAGCCGCTGAAGTCATAAACCATGGTAGCCGTTGCCCTTCTGTCCAATCCCAGATCGACGGGCAACCGTCAGCTGCTGCCGCGCGTCCGCAGTTTTTGCGCCAATCATCCCGATATCTTCCATTATGAGGTGGAAAGCGTCGAGCAGATCAGCCGGGCGATGCAGATGATCGCGCATGTGAAGCCGACCGTCATCGTCATCAACGGCGGTGACGGCACGGTGCAGACCACGCTGACCGAACTCTATCAGGGCAATCACTTCGAAAAGGGGGAAGTGCCGCCGGTGGCGGTGCTGCCCAATGGCAAGACCAACCTCATCGCGCTCGACCTCGGCAGCCGGGGCGACCCGATCAAGGCGCTGGAGCGCATCGTCGATATCGCCAAGACCGATGTGGAGAGCCATGTCGTCGCGCGGGAACTGATCGCGCTGTCAGACGGGCAGGCTAACAGCCGAGCGGTGCTGGGCATGTTTCTCGGGGGGGCGGGGCTGGCCGATTCGATCCTCTATTGCCGCAACCGCATCTATCCGCTGGGGCTGTCGAACGGCATTTCCCATGTGCTGACGGCGATTGCGGTGTTGCTGTCCGTCATCTTCGGCATCCGTGGCAAATATATGCCGCCCGCCGCGCGCCCGGTGTCGATCTCGCTGCTGCGCGAAGGGCAATTGGCGGGCCGCTTCTCCGTGCTGATCGTCACCACGCTGGAACGGTTGCTGCTGGGCGCGAAGCCCGCCGGGGGCGGGCTCAAGCTGATGGCGGTGGACAACAGCGCTTCGGCGGTGCTGCGCATGTTGTTCATGAGCCTGATCGGCCGATTCGGCTCACGCGAGATGGATGGCATCCATCTGGAACATGGCGATGTCATCCGCATCGAAGGCGAGCGGAGCAGCGTGATCCTCGACGGCGAGATTTTCGAGGCGGACGATGGGCGGCCGATCGTCCTCAAATCGACCCCGCCGGTTCCTTTCCTGCGTCTGGCAGCGTGAGCGCAGCCCTTGCCGAACTGGTCGGCGCCGAACTGGCGCTGGCGGTTGACCCGCGTGTTGCCGCGATGGCGGCGGCGGTGGCGGCGCGTCATCCGGAGGCCGCGCGCGCGGTTATGTTCTACGGCTCCTGCCTGCGCGAAAGCCAGCTCGACGGGCTGATGCTGGATTTCTATCTGATCGTTTCGGATTATCCTGCCGCTTATGACCGGCGCTGGCTGGCGACCGCCAACCGCCTCATTCCTCCCAATGTCTTCCCTCTCGCGCATGAGGGGTTGAGCGCCAAATATGCGGTGTTGAGCGAGGCGGATTTTGCGCGTTTATGCGGGGCGCAGGCCGATAATGTGTCGGTGTGGGCGCGCTTTGCCCAGCCTTCGCGCCTGGTCTGGGCGGCTGACGATGCCGCGCGGGCGGGCGTGACCCACGCTGTTGCGCAGGCTGTGCCGACGTTGCTCAGCCTCGCGCTGCCGCTGGTGGGACAGGAGGAGCGGAGCGACTGGCGCGCGCTGTTCGAGGCAGGCTTCGCCCAGACCTATGGCGCGGAGTTGCGCGCCGAGCGCAAGGGGCGGGGCGCCTCCATCCTCGATAGCGCGCCGGACTATTATCGCGCCGCTTTCACGGCGGCGGTAGCCGATGGACTGGTCGATCCGGCGAGGCTGGTTTCCACGCGGGAGGGGGCGGCTACGGCGCGGCGCTGGCGGCGGCTCCAGCGCCGGGGGAAATGGCTGAGCGTGGTGCGTCTGGCCAAGGCGAGCTTCACCTTCGCGGGCGGGATCGATTATCTGGCGTGGAAGATCAACCGCCATGCGGGCACGCAGATCGTCATTACCCCTTGGCAGCGGCGTCACCCGCTGCTGGCAGCGCTCACGCTGTTGCCACGCCTGATAGCGAATCGGGCAGTCGGCTAGCTGCCGTTTCGAGGATCGCCTGAAGCGCCTTCAGCGTATAGGGCTTGCGCAGCAGCAAATGCCCCTCGAACATGCTATTGTCGGCAACGTCGCCCGCATAGCCGGTGACGAAAATGACCGGGATGGAGCGATAGATGGCAGGTAGCGCCGCAACCATTTCCGGCCCGGTCATGTCGGGCATCAGCACGTCGCTGATGATGAGTTGAATGCCCGGATTTTCACCGAGCATCGCTTCTGCTTTGGTAGGCTCGCTACAGCAGGTCACCGCATGACCCAGTTCGGTGAGGGCAGAGCGGGTCTGGGCAAGCACGCGGGGGTCATCCTCCACGATAAGGATGTGCATTCCTGAGCGCGGCGGGGGCGCAAGCGGCTGGCCTGCGGGGGAATCCGTGGGCGCGGTGGCGGCCCGGACATCGCTTCCAGCGGCCTCCGCAATGGCATGAATCGAGGCGTTGTCGGTGCGTCCGTGCGCGCTCTCAGCTTCCAGCGTCGTTACATGATGGCGCGGCAGATAGAGCCTGACCTCGGTGCCTTGATCCGGTTTCGACA
>CAYLKZ010000043.1:0-25365 GCA_964384275.1 uncultured Sphingobium sp.
TTGCCCTTCGAGCCCGAGGGCTTCGACTTGACGATCGCATCGACGAACGCATCGAAATTCTTGCGCAGGTCGTCAGCCGAGAAGCTGGCCTTGCCGAGACCGGCGTGAATGATGCCCGCCTTTTCGACGCGGAATTCGATCTGGCCGCCCTTGGCAGCCTTCACGGCTTCACCGACATTCGGGGTCACGGTGCCGAGCTTCGGGTTCGGCATCAGGCCCTTGGGACCGAGCACCTTACCGAGACGGCCGACGAGGCCCATCATGTCCGGGGTCGCGATGACGCGTTCGAAATCGATGTTGCCAGCCTGGATGCTTTCCAGCAGGTCCTCGGCACCGACGACTTCCGCACCGGCAGCCTTGGCTTCCTCGGCCTTGTCGTTACGCGCGAACACGGCGACGCGGACGGTCTTGCCCGTGCCAGCCGGCAGGGTAACGACGCCACGGACCATCTGATCAGCATGACGCGGATCGACGCCGAGGTTCATCGCGATTTCGACGGATTCGTCGAACTTGGCGGTCGCATGGGTCTTGATGAGGGCAATCGCTTCGTCAATGCCGTGCAGCTTGTCCTTGTCGATCGCGGCGGCGAGAGCCTTCGCCTTCTTCGTCAGCTTTGCCATGTCTTAGCCCTCCACCACGGTGAGGCCCATCGCGATCGCGGAGCCTTCGATGATCTTCGTCGCTGCTTCAATGTCGTTCGCGTTGAGGTCGACCAGCTTCTTCTGAGCGATTTCGGCAAGCTGCGAGCGCTTGATCTCTCCAGCCGAAATCTTGCCGGGTTCCTTCGAACCGGACTTCAGGTTCATCGCCTTCTTGATCAGATAGGTCGCGGGCGGCTGCTTGGTGATGAAGGAGAAGCTGCGGTCGGCATAGACGGTGATGATGGTCGGCAGGGGCGTACCCTTGTCTTCCTTTTCAGTCGCTGCGTTGAACGCCTTGCAGAATTCCATGATGTTGACGCCGCGCTGACCCAGAGCCGGGCCGATCGGCGGCGAAGGATTGGCGGCGCCCGCAGGCACCTGGAGCTTGATATAGCCCGTAATCTTCTTAGCCATGTTACACTCACTCTATAGTGGCCGGGCTTGCCGCTATGGCGCGCCCTGCCGGTTCAAGTTTAGCGGTACAGCGGAGTTGCCCCCTCCCGCACTTACCCTCCCTGCGACGGGAGAATTTCTTAGCGCCTGCCGGTCACTTGACCAACTCGACGTCCTCGAAGCCCAGCTCCAGCGGCGTCGCGCGCCCGAAGATGGAGATGGAGACCTTGACGCGATTCTTGTCGAAGTCCAGTTCCTCGACCGTGCCGGTGAAGCTGGCGAAGTTGCCGCTGGTCACCTTCACGGTGTCGCCAATCTCGTAATTGACGCTGATCTTGTGCTTGGGCGCGGCGGCAGCCTCTTCCTTCGTGTTGAGGATGCGCGCGGCCTCGGCCTCGGTGATCGCCTGCGGCTTGCCGCTGGAACCGAGGAAACCCGTCACCTTCGGCGTGTTCTTGACGAGGTGATAGACATCGTCGTTCATGTTCAGCTTGGCGAGAACATAGCCGGGGAAGAATTTCCGCTCCGACTGCACCTTCTTGCCGCGGCGCACCTCGGTCACGACCTCGGTGGGCACCTCGACAGCTTCGACCAGCTGTTCAAGCCCCAGACGCTCGGCCTCGGAGATAATCGAGTCGCGAACCTTGTTCTCGAAGCCCGAATAGGCGTGAATGATGTACCAGCGCGCCATATGTTCGTCCCAAATCCCTTAGATTGCCGTCGCTGCTTACCGGCCGGTGGCCAGCGAGAGCAGCATGCGGACCACCCACCCGAAGAAGGTATCGGTCGCGAAGAAAAACAGGCCGAGCAGCGAAGTCATGATGACGACCATGATCGCCGTCACCATCGTTTCACGGCCCGTGGGCCAGACGATCTTCTTCGCCTCAACCCTTACCTGATTGATGAATTCGCCGGGACTGGTCTTGGCCACGCTTTTCAACCCATCTTTCAAAAACAGCACAAGCCGCGAAGCGACAGCCCTTCCTCCGGTCCTTAACCCGGATCAGGGAGCAATCCCTTCGCGTCCAACGCCGCCGCCCCTATCCCCATGCCCCGAAAGGCGCAAGGGAGTGGCAGGAGTGGAGGGACTCGAACCCCCGGCATTCGGTTTTGGAGACCGACGCTCTACCAACTGAGCTACACTCCTGTGCGGCGAAGGCGCCCATTACCCTCCCCTTCGCGCAAGTGCAAGCGGTGAGTGGCAGGAAATTCATTCCTCCCCCCGAAAAGCGCAGGGCTTGGCCCCGCCGCCATGCTCTGCCACAGTGGCCGCCGCCATGACCATCGACCCCTTTCTGCTGCTGCGCGCCTATGCGATCGGCGTGTTCCCGATGTCCGACGATCGCGAGGATGATGAGATTTACTGGGTGGAGCCGCGCAAAAGGGCGATCCTGCCGCTCGACCGCTTTCACTTGTCGCGCTCGCTCGCCAAAGTGATCCGGTCCGATCGCTTCCGGGTGAGCGTGGATGAGGATTTCACCGGCGTCGTCCGGCTATGCGCGCAATCCGCGCCCGACCGGCCGACCACATGGATCAATCATGCGATAGAGGGCAGCTACCGGCGCCTGCACGCGCTGGGCTTCGCCCATAGCATCGAATGCTGGGAGGGAGAGGAGCTGGTGGGCGGCCTATACGGTGTGGCGCTGGGCCGCGCCTTTTTCGGCGAAAGCATGGCGTCTCGCCGCAGGGATGCCTCCAAAGTTGCGCTCGCATGGCTGGTGGCGAGGATGCGCGCGGGCGGCATGAGACTGCTCGACTGCCAGTTCATGACCGAGCATCTGCGCTCGCTCGGCGCGACCGAGATCGATCAGCGCGATTATCAGTCGTTGCTGGGCGCGGCGCTTGCCGATGTGCGGCTGGATGACGAATCGGCGCTGTTATCCGCCGGGCCGGGCGCCGCGGCCGAACTCGCCTTCGCCCCCGATTTCCCCGGCTGCTTGAGCGTATCGGGGCCGGTTTCCGGCCAGCTCATCTCGCAGCTCTTGACCCAGACGTCATAGATAGGGTGCTGGACGACATTGCGGTCCGGCCGTTCCCGGAACAGCCATCCGGAAAAGGCACGACGCCATTTGTCGTCCCGCGGCGACCGGACATCAAGCTGCACGAAAGCGCCGACCTCCTGTTCCGCTTCCCAGGGCGCCGTCGCTTCGCAAGCGCGCAGACGGACAATCGCATCGCCGGCGCGCAACGCCTGACCAGGCTTGATCTTGAGATCGCGGGTAAGACCGTTGCGCTTGTTGAGCAGGCCGATGACAGCCACGCGATCCCGCATCGGCGTGGAGCCCGCGACATCGACCTGAGTGGCGATCGGGCGGTTACCCCCTGCCGCACTCACGGCGCTGGCAGCATTGCCTTGCGGCAGTTGATTCGATCCATCGCCGCAGGCTTGCGCCGCCAGAGCGAGCAGCACGGCCGTGCCCGCCCGCACCGATGAAAAGCGTCTCAGCAGCGCGCGCGACAGCATCAGGCGTCGGGCGTCCATGCCTCATAATCCCCGGTAGCCATGGCGCGCTGGCCGCCGGATTCGATGGCGCCGAGCGGGCGATAGGCGCCAGCGGTTCCGGTCTGGTTCGGGACATAGTCCTTTTCCCAGATGCGCGGCGGCGGCAGGCAGCTTTCCGGCGCGCCTTCAATGCTGTGATGCAGCCAGCCATGCCATTCTGCGGGCACGCGGCTCGCGTCATTGGGGCCGTTGTAGATCACCCAGCGGCGCGTGCGTCCCATCACATCCACGCCGCCTTCATAATAGACATTGCCCATATGATCCTCGCCCACCTTCTTGCCCTTGCGAGCGGTGAAGAGCGAGGTGCCGATGGTGGCGCCGTCCCACCAGGTGAATATCTTGGATAAAATGCCCATGGGCACGCGCTTAGCGCCTCTGGGGGGGCATTGGCAAGCACGATATGCGATGGCGCGGGCGAGTTTTCGCCGCCTTTTTCCTCCGCTTTTCCGCCAAGCCCCGGCTCTGGCAGGAAGATCAGCCTGCGGGGCAGAAATTCCTTACCTCGGCCACCTTCCTGCCCGGCTGCGCGACACAGCCGCCCCAGTTCACGCGATCACCCTCGCGGATGCCGAGCGAGCGCGCCTGCCCGCCACCCAGTTCCAACACGGCGGCGACCGGCACATCGGCGAACAGGGGCGAGCGATCCTGAGGCTTCGCCCCGGCGGCAATTCTGACGATCCGGCCATCGGGCGCGATGAACAGCAGATCGAGCGGCACCAGCGTATCCTTCATCCAGAAGCTGACGGCGCGCGGCGGCAGGAACGGGAACAGCATCCCTTCCCCCGGCGCAAGACGGGTGCGATACATCAGCCCTTTTTCCTGCTGCTCAGGCGTCAGCGCCAACTCGATCGACAGGCGTGTATCGGCTGCGCCACCGGCATGGCGGACCCGCACCGGCACTTTGTCCAGAGCTTGCGGCTCAGGAGATTGAGGATCGTCGCGGTTTTCCTGCGCCAGCGCCGCCTCGTCCTCCGTCATCGCGCCGGGCACATCGTTAGCGCCGTCTCCCGCCAACGAGCATCCCGCCAGCAACCCCAACACCCCCAGCACCAGCGCCGCCCGCTTGCGATCCATTCCCTGCACCCTGCTCATTCCCCTTCCCGTGGTGGAAATTCCCCCGGCGCCGCCTCTATCCAGAGCCGCGCGACATCCATGCTGTGCCCCGCGCGCAAAAAGGCCGCAAGCTGCTTTTCCCGCACCTTCGGGTCAGCCACGCGCTCCTGCGCATAGGGGCCGATCCGGCGGCGGCGCGCGAAGATGTCGGCGGCGGCCCAGGCGCCCTGCCGGGCCTGCGCCTCCGCCCCCAGCCGCTCGGCCTCGCCGACCCCGTCGGCGCGCAGGCTCGCCCCGATGCGCCGCGCGCCAAGGCCGCGCCGCTCCATCGACGCGCCCTTCATCCGCGCATAGGCATCGTCATCGACATAGCCCAGCTCCGCGATCCGGGTGACCAGCGCCTCGATATCCGGCTCCCCCTCGCCGTTCCAGCCGCGCTCGGCGACCTTGCGGTCCAGATAGCGGGAGAGCTTCGTCCGGCTGGTGGCGAAACGCCCGACATAGGTAAGCGCAAGATCGCGCAACGCCTGCGAATCGAGGGAGTTTCGTCGCTTTTCTTTACCAAATCCTGCCATGCGCCACTTTTGTGCCACAGTCGGGTCTGATTTTGAACTTGTGTTATGGGGTAGACAGGCACGCTATGCCGATCTTGTTTTTTTCGCGCGAGCCTGATTTCCCGGTCATCGCCAGTCAAGGTTGGACATGCGAAGAGGAAAGACCTAGGGGCAACACCTTCTTCGACACGCAAAACCGTGCCCTCCGGTTCTAATGCAAGGAACAACCAATTGGCAGAGAGTGAGATGACAGACATGCAGGTGCTGGCAAAGCCGGCTTCCACGCCTGTCGATCAGGCACAAACTGGCAAGGCCACCCTTAAGCCGCTTCCCACGGAAGACGCTCTTCCCCGCCGTTTCTCCGATTTCTCCACGATGGGCGAGGCGCTGGATTACGCGGCGGAAGGCTCGCGCGGCTTCAACTTCCACGATCCGCGCGGCACATTGACCCAACCCTATCCCTATAGCGAACTGCGCTCCGACGCGATCGCCTGCGCCTATCGACTGATCGCCCATGGCGTCCAGCCGCAGGATCGCATCGCGCTGGTCGCCGAAACCGGGCCGGAATTCGCGCAGCTTTTCTTCGGCGTCATCTATGCGGGCGCCTGGCCGGTGCCGCTGCCGCTGCCGACCAGCTTCGGCGGCAAGGAAAGCTATATCGATCAGTTGGCGGTGCAGTTGAACAGCTGCGACCCGAAAATCCTGTTCTTCCCGGCGGAACTCACCGAAATGGCGGGCGAGGCCGCGCGCCAGAACGGCGTCGAGCCGCTGGATTATGAAGGCTTCATCGCGCGCGAGGCGGCGCCCTGCCGCCTGCCCACCGCCGACACCGACGATATCGCCTATCTGCAATATAGCAGCGGCTCGACCCGCTTCCCCCATGGCGTCGCGGTGACGCACAAGGCGCTGCTGTCGAACCTTTCCGCCCATGCGCATGGCATGCAACTGGAACCCAGGGACCGCTGCATCAGCTGGCTGCCCTGGTATCATGACATGGGGCTGGTCGGCTGCTTCCTCTCGCCGGTCGCCAATCAGGTGACGGTCGATTATCTCAAGACAGAGGATTTCGCCCGCCGCCCGCTGGCATGGCTGGACCTCATTACCCGCAACGAGGGCACGACGATCAGCTATTCGCCAACCTTCGGTTATGACATTTGCGCCCGCCGCATGTCGAGCCAGACGCGCGCGTCGGATCGCTTCGATCTGTCGCGCTGGCGGCTCGCGGGCAATGGCGCGGACATGATCCGCCCCGACGTGATGCAGAGCTTCGTCGATGCATTCGCCGATGCAGGCTTCTCCCCCAGCGCCTTCCTGCCGAGCTATGGTCTGGCCGAAGCGACGCTGGCGGTCACCATCATGCCGCCGGGCGAAGGCATCATGGTGGAGCTGGTCGAGGAGACGGAGCTTTCCGGCGGCGACAGGGCCGAAGGCCGCCCGCAACGCTATCGCGCTATCGTCAATTGTGGCAAGCCGGTAAAGGACATGGTCGTCGAAATCCGCGAGGAAGATGACAGCGTCCTGCCCGAGCGGCAGATCGGCAAAGTGTGGACCACCGGCCCGTCGCTCATGGTCGGCTATTATCGCGACGAGGAAGCGACCGTCGCCTGCATGAAGGATGGTTGGCTCGACACCGGCGACATGGGCTATATGTCGGACGGCTATCTCTACATCGTCGGCCGCGCCAAAGACATGATCATCGTCAATGGCCGCAACCACTGGCCGCAGGATATCGAATGGGCGGTGGAGCAGCTTCCCGGCTTCAAGCAGGGCGATATCGCCGCCTTCTCGATCACCACGCCGGGCGGCGAGGAAGCTCCCGCCGTGCTGGTCCATTGCCGCACCTCCGACACCACCGAACGCGCGAAATTGCGGGATCAGATCCGCGACCGGGTACGCGCGATCACCGGCATGAACTGCGTGGTCGAACTGGTGCCCCCGCGCACCCTGCCGCGCACCAGCTCCGGCAAACTGAGCCGTTCCAAGGCGCGCAAGCTCTATCTGGAAGGGGAAATCGTCCCCTATGATGTGGCGGCCTGACAGTCGCGCCATCAGCTAATTGGAAAAGCCCGGATGCTGGCAAGCGTCCGGGCTTTTTTCATGCGTTCAGGGTTACAGAATCCCGCCCGATGACCGAGGGCGAGGCCCTCCCTTTCTTCCCTGAAAAACGGCTGCGTTCCTGCCCGGCCCGTTGCCTCACCGGCAAGAGCAGGGACTATCGGCGTCCTGTCCCGCCAGCAACCATCCGCTTCCTATTTCCGGAACAGCTCCGACAGTTCCTGCACACCGACACGACCGGGGTTGCGTCCAGCCGGTTGCGCGGCCTGCGTCACCATATCCTTCAACGGATTGCTGACCGCGGCGGGCGGAGCCTCGTCCTGCTCCTCGCCGAAGGGAACCCAGCCTGCGGAACTCAGCATTTCGAGCGGGCGATAGCGGATCTTATATTGCATGCGCTTCGACCCTTCGACCCAATAGCCGAGATAGACATAAGGCAGCCCGGATTTCGCCGCGCGCAGGATATGATCCATGATGATGTAATTGCCCAGGCCGGGGCGATCCTCATCTTCCGTCTCGAAAAAGCTGTAGATCATCGAGAGGCCATCGCCCTGCCGGTCGGTCAGGCAGGCGCCGACGAGGCGGCCCGGCTTGCCGTCCACCCCCGGCTCGCGATATTCGATGATATAGCTTTCGACCGGGCTATGCTCGACCATGTCGGCATAATCCATGTCGTCCATCTCGGTCATGCCGCCGCCGGGATGACGGGCCTGGAGATAGCGCCGCAGCAGCGCATATTGCTCCTCGCTCGACCAGGGCTTGCATACGCTGACCACCAGGTCGCTATGGCGGCGCAGCAGCTTGCGCTGGGTCGCGTTAGGCTTGAACTGCATGGCGAGGATACGCACCGAAACGCAGGCGGTGCATTCCCCGCAACTTGGGCGATAGGCGACATTCTGGCTACGGCGGAAGCCGATGCGGCCGAGCGCATCGTTCAGTTCGCTTGCATTGTCGCCCGACAATTCCGTGAACACCTTGCGTTCACTGCGCCCCGGCAGATAAGGGCACGGGCTCGGGCTGGTCACGAAGAAGCGGGGAAAGCGGAACGGAGCGCTCAACTGGCAATCCTCTGGTTGGCGCCGCCAAGCGGAACCGGCTATTGATAGCCCGATACTATGCCGATCCTCCCTCCCATTAAAAGAAGATTTACCATAAAAGATTTATGGCGGCTTCAAACCACCTTCATGGGAACAAGAATACCGACCAGCGCGGATTTCTAGGCTGCGTGGGTTAAGAATCTATGGCAACGCGGCGAAGCGGCGCTACACGCCAGAAAAAAAGCGGCGCGGCAGACCCCCTCACAGGCCCGCCACGCCGCTTCTATCAGGAAATCAGGCAAGCTCGACCGGAAAGACCTCATAGCCCGCCGCGCCCAGCGCGCCGATCAGACGCTCCAGATGGGCCGCATCGCGGGTTTCGCATTCCACGTCGAGCGACAGGCCCTTGGCCGGCAGATTGGTGAAGATGCGCTGGTGCGACAGCTCAAGAATGTTCACCGACTGCTCATCGAAAATGCGGGAGACCTGGAACAGCGTCCCCGGACGATCCTGCAAACGGATGCGCAGACGCGCGAGGCGGCCGGAACGGGCCAGATCGCGCAACAGCACATTGGCGAGCAGGCGCGTATCGACATTGCCCCCGGTGAGGATCAGGCCGACCTTGCGCACCTCGAACATCTCCCGGTGGCTCAGCATCGCGGCGAGGCCAGCCGCACCGGCACCCTCCACCACCGTCTTTTCGATCTGCACCAGCAGGCTGACCGCCTGTTCGAGGCTACGCTCGCTGACCAGCACGATATCGTCAACCAGCGCCTCGACGAACCGCCGGGTGAGAGCGCCCGGATCCTTCACCGCGATACCCTCGGCCAGCGTGTCGCCATCGCAGGGCAAGGCGGCGTTCTTTATGAGGTCATACATCGACGGATAAAGCTCGGCCTGCACGCCGAACAGCCGGATATCGGGATTGATCCCCCGCGCGGCCGCCGCCGTGCCGGAGATAAGGCCGCCGCCGCCGATCGGCACGATCAACGTATCGATCTCCGGCGCGTCCTCCAGCATTTCGAGCGCGACCGTGCCCTGCCCCGCGATGACTGCGGGATCGTCGAACGGATGAACGAAGGTGAGGCCCTGTTCCTGCTCCAGCCGACGGGCGTGGTGATAGGCTTCCTCGAACTTCTCGCCATGCATCACCACTGTCGCGCCATGGCCTTCGGTCTGCATCACTTTGACGACAGGCGTGGGCACCGGCATCACGATAGTCACGGGCACACCGAGGCGCGCACCATGATAGGCGAGGCCCTGCGCATGATTGCCCGCCGAAGCGCCGATCACGCCCTTGGCGCGCTGCTCTGGCGTGAGCGAGAGCAGGCAATTGAGCGCGCCGCGCTCCTTATAGGCAGCCGTGAACTGAAGATTTTCGAACTTCAGCCAGACTTCCGCGCCGGTCAGATTGGACAAGGTGCGGCTAAGCAGCGTCGGCGTGCGGACGATCGCCCCGCTAATTCGCTCATGGGCCGCGCGCACATCGGCAATCGACACCGGCAGCCCTGCTGCGGCGTCAACTTTGCGAAGGCTGGTCCCATGGCTCATTGGAGGTGATGTCCTTTCTTTCCGGATAATGTGGTATGGGTTGCGCATTACAGCGCACAGATGCCCTAGGCTTGAGCGCGAAGAATGTCTATGCACCGCCTATGGCAAAAATAGCGTTTATCGGGCTGGGCGTCATGGGTGGCCCCATGGCGGGGCACCTTGCAAAAGCCGGACATGATCTGGTCGTCTTCAACCGCACCGCCGCGAAGGCCGACGCCTGGGTCGGGCGCCATGGCGGCAAGGCTGCCCCCACCCCGGCGCAGGCGGCGCAAGAGGCGGAGATCGTCATCACCTGCGTCGGCAATGACGACGATCTCGCCGCCTTGACGCTCGGGACAGATGGCGCCTTTCACACCATGGGCAAGGGCGCGGTCTTCATCGACCACACCACCGTATCGGCCCGAATCGCGCGGCATCTCTTTGAGGAAGGCGAAGCGCGCGGGCTGCTCTGCGTCGATGCGCCGGTTTCGGGTGGACAAGCGGGGGCCGAGAACGGCGCGCTGTCGGCGATGTGCGGCGGCAGCGAGGCGGCCCTTGCCGCCGCCAGCCCCGTCATGTCGGCCTATGCCGCCCGCATCGTCCATATCGGCGCGGCGGGCGCGGGGCAGCAGGCGAAGATGGTGAACCAGATCTGCATCGCGGGCGTGTTGCAGGGCCTGTCCGAAGCATTGCGCTTCGCGCAGGCAGCCGGTCTGGACACCGATAAGGTGCTGGAGGCGGTTTCGGGCGGCGCGGCGCAAAGCTGGCAGATGAACAATCGCTGGCAGACCATGGCGCGCGACGAGTTCGACTTCGGCTTCGCGATCGACTGGATGCGCAAGGATCTGGGCCTCACGCTGGAGGAAGCCCGTTCCAACGGCGCGACGCTGCCGATGACGGCGCTGGTCGATCAATTCTATGCCGATGTGCAGGCGATGGGTGGCGGGCGGCAGGATACCAGCGCGCTGGTGCGGAGGATCACCCGCAAGTGAGGCCGCTTTCCTTTAACGGGTGTTGGGCCGGACGCCGGGGCGCGATGATCGGTCTTAGCGTCGGCCTTCTGCTGGGCACCCCCGCGCCCGCCCTCGCCCGCAAGGCAAAGCCGGATACGGCCCCGCCCGCGACGAGCGGTCTGATCGACAATGTGAACGGCCTCGCGGTGGCGGGCGACGGGCGCCTCCTCCATTTCACCGGACTGCTGATCGACCGGGATGGCCGGGTCGAGAAGCGGCTGATGGAGGGCGAGAAGCGCCCAGACCGGCTGCTCTATCGCCTGGACGCGAAGGGACAGACGCTGATCCCCTCCTTCGTCGATGCCCATGCCGAGTTGATCGCCACCGGCATAGCGCGCATGACCCTCGACCTTTCCGACACCCGCTCGCTGGCGCAGGCGCAGGCGAAGATCGCCGCATGGGCGGGCGGCAATAGCGGACGCAAATGGATATTAGGCCGCGGCTGGGATCCGGCGCGCTGGGGGGACGCGCCGATGCCGACCGCCGCCGATCTCGACGCGATTATGCCCGGCATTCCTGTCTGGCTGATAAGCGCGAACGGCGAAATGGGCTGGGCCAACAGCCTCGCGATGAAGCAAGCGGGCATCGGCGCCGCCAGCAAGGCGCCAGCTGGCGGGCGCATCCTGATGGCGGCAGGCAAGCCGAGCGGCGTTTTCACCGGCACCGCGATGGAACTGGTGAGCAGGATCGTCCCGCCCCCCGCACCGAAGGATCGCGACATCGCGCTCGACAAGGCGCAGCCGCTGTTCCTTGCGGCGGGCATCGGCACCGTCTCCGACATGGGCACCAGCATCCACGACTGGCAATCCTATCGCCGCGCGGGCGACCGGGGAGCGCTGCGCCTGCGTATCGTCGGCTATGCGGACGGCATAGAGAATATGGCGACCATCGCTGGCCCCGGCCCAGGCCCTTCGCTTTATGAGGACCGGCTACGCCTTGCAGGCGTGCATTTTCCCCTCGACGGCAGCCTGTCGACCCGCACCGCCTGGCTGAAGGCGCCCTATGCCGACGCGCCGGGAGAAAAGGGCATGGCGCGGATCGACTCCACCCGGCTGCGCAACCAGATGAGCCGCGCGGCGATGGACGGATTCCAGATCGCCCTCTCCGCCCATGGCGACGCGGCCGTGAACGAAGCCATCTATGCGATAGAGGAACTGGCCGCCACCTATGAGGGCGAGCGGCGCTGGCGGATCACCGGCGTGGACCTGCGCGATGTTGCCGACGAGGCGGCACTGGCCGCGCATGGCACGCTGGTGACGGCTCGCCCCGCAAGCCTTGCCGACGATGGCGCGCTCCTCGCCCGCCGCCTTGGCGACACACGCACGCTGCTGCCGCTGGCAAGCCTCGCCACAGGCGGCAACCGGCTGTCCTTCGGCAGCTGGGCAGCAGGTCCGGTCCCCTCTCCCTTCGTCGCCATCGCCGCCGCGATGAGCCGCACGGATGCACAAGGCGAGCCCTCTGGCGGCCTGCCGCCTGCAAGCGAGCATCTGCGCTTCGAACAGGCCTTTGCCGCCGCCACGCGCAGCGCGGCCTTCGCGATACAGGGGGAGAAGCGCGTCGGGTCGCTGGAGCCGGGGCAATGGGCGGACTTCCTGTTGATCGACCGCGATATCAGCCTTGCCTCCCCCGCCGACATTGCGCGGACCAGGCTGCTCCAGCACTGGCTGGGCGGCAAGCGGGTCTGGTCCGCGGAGGAAGGATCAGCGGCGGCTAAGGACTAAAGCGCGGCGCGAGGGCCAGCGCAGCCCTCACCCGCGCGCATCTCGCTCCCTTCGTCAGTGCGGCAGGAGCAGGCGCCCGCAACCCCGCTTGTCCATATACGCACGCATCTCGGCAAGCTCTTCCGCGCTCCATGGCACGGTGCCGACGTTGAGCGGCGCGAAGCCGCTGCGGTCAAATATCGCGATGCTGTAGCGGTCGCAAAGCCGGTCGACATCCTTTTCATCGAGCATGCGCAGCGCCATCACCATCGGCCGCCCGACCGGCACGCCGTCACGCCCGCGCACCAGATCGGTGACGAAACGCCCATGCTGCGGATCGACCAGCACGATATCGGCATCGCTCGACAAGATCAGCCGATGGGCAGCGGCATAGGGCGCGACATAATCATGCGCGCGCACCATCAGGAAGCCGCCGGTCAACGCCGCCGCGACCAGCGATCCCGCCAGCACCGCCCGCCTCGCCTCACCTCCGGGCCGTCGCAGGCTCACCCAGCCGAAACCGGCGAGCAGCGCCAGACTGCCGATAAAGGGATGGAGATAGCGATAGCCCCAGCCATAGCCCTGATCCATCGCCAGCACCGCCATGCCGAACGCCCCGATGGCGAGCGGCAGCGCCACCTTCTCCCCGCGCAGCGCGGCGCGCCAATCCAGCCGCCACAGGCCGATAGCCGCCAGCGGCATCAGCAGCAGGTTGTTCCACGCGAAGAAACGGGAAAGGTGCAGCAAGGGATGCCATTTGGCGATCAGGCGATCGAACAGGCTGTCCACCTTGTCCGCCACCCCTGCCGAGGGCCGCACATCGGCAGCCGGGCCGTGGAGGTCGATCAGTAGCTGCGGCCAGAGCTTCGCCCAGAGCAGGATCGCCACCGCCAACACCGCCGCATGGAAGGCGAACGCGCCCCAACGCCGTCCCAGCGCGAACCAGAGCAGGAAGGGAAGCAGGAACGGGAAGGGATAATGATATTGATGCAAGCCCGCGAGGATCAGCGCGACGATACCGGCCGCGCCATGCCCCCATGCTCCGCCGCGCAGCACCAGCGCCAGCCACAACATGTTAAGCGCGAAATGGCCGGTCATCGCATAGGGCGTCATGCCGGTGACGAGCAATTGCGCGGAGCCCAGACTCATCGCCAGCACCACCGCCACGGCGTCCGGCCGGTCGGGGAACAGCCTCAGCGCCATGCGCCATAGCGCGAAGAGGCCGATCAGCAGGAACAGCGGCCCTGCCAGATTGGGGTCGCCCAGCCATCCGCACAGCATGCGAAAGGCCGAATTGAGCGGCAGATAGGCAGATGTCCATATCCGATCGGCGCCGAAGGGTGAGAAAAATTCCGGCATGATTGCCCGGCGATAGTCCAACCATTCGGACGGGATCGGCCAGCCGAGCATGCCTCGCCCCAAGGTCGCCGCGCCGAATTCGGCCACCTGTTCGTCGCGGGAGAGCGCATAATCGCCCATCAACCAATAGCGCCCGGACCATGCCGCCAGCGCAAAGATCAGGATGAGCCCGCCGACCAGCCATCCCTCACGCGACCAGCGCCAGTTTCCCCGGCTGCCCTGCCCCGCGAACAGCCCGGCAAGGATCAGTGTGGCGCTGCCCAGCAGCAAGGCCGTGCCGTCCTGCTCCTGAAACAGGAAAGCGGCGAGCGAGCGCCCCTCCAGCACCTCGATCTCCACCACCCAGGCGAGCGCGGCCCAGAGCAGCACGAACGCCCCGCTCACCAGCATCAGCGGCGACGGACGCAGACGCGGCATCATGCGCTCACCGCGCCCTCACCCGCCAGATCGGCGCGCAGGAAAATGCCGTCCATCTCCACCAGCGTCGGGAAATGGCCCTTGTTGTTCGCGAACATCGCATTAGGCACGAAGCCGCGTTCCTCCAGATAGGCGATCATCGCGCGATAATTGGCCGCGCCCGCATATTGGGGACGCACCGCCAGCTCGGTCTGCACACCAAGCATAGCGGAGAGCCGATCGCCTGCGCCCTCGCACACCGAGCGGTCATGGCCCTGCGTATCCATCTTCAGGAACGGGCGAGAAAGGCCATGGGGTTTCAGCAATTCGTCCAGCATGGCGTCAAGGCGGCGGCATTGCATCGTCACGGTGCGCTCGACCCGGTTACGCTCGGCGAAGATCGGGTCGAGCCGGTCGGAGGGCTTCACCAGAGAGCTGAATTGATGCGCGGCCATGATGTTGAATTCCGCCGTGCCATCGAAATCGGACAGCGCCATGTTGAACACATGCCACCGGGGATCGCCCGCGGCCTTATCGGCGAGAATGGCGAATATATCCGGATTGGGCTCGAACGAGAAGATATGCCCGGCGAAGCGCCCATCCTTGCGCGCCGTCCGGGCATATTGCCCCTCATTCGCGCCGACATCGATCAGCGCGTCGATGGCGAAGGCTTCGAAAAAACGGCGCAGCGCCCAGATTTCGGGATATTGGTGGATGCGGCCCGCCAGCGCCAGTCGCGCTCCCAGCCAGCGCCGCGACATTTCCCTCGCGATCCGTCCCGAACTCATGTTCTTTCCACCTTTTCCAGTGCCCGTTCATAGGCCCGCAGCGTGCCCGCCGCAGCGTCGCTCCATTGCCCGAGTTTCATGCGCATTGCCAGCGCCCCCTGCCCCAGCCGGGCGCGCAAATCACAATCCTCCAGCGGCCCGCGCAGCGCCTGCGCCAGCGCTGTCGCATCATCGGGCACGCAAAGGGCGACCTCCGCCTCGTCCAGCCCGGCGAACATGCCGACGCGGGTGGCGACCATCGCCCTGCCATAATGCAGGGCGGAGAGGAACGCGCCGCTGCTGTCGATATGGCGATAGGGGAAAGCGATGATATCCGCCTTGCGCATATGCGCGTCGAGCCGAGGCTCGGTGAGGAAACCGAGGTCGAGCACCAGCCGCTCGCCAAAGCCCGCCGCGCGCACCCGCTCCAGCATCGGGCCGATATCGAGGAAGGGCTTGCCCGCAACGGCCAGCTCGAAAACCAGCCCCGCCCGCCACAGCGCAAGGCAGGCCTCCACCAGCAGGTCGAAGCCCTTATAAGGCCGGATCGTCCCGAAGAAGAGCAGGCGCGGGGCCTGCGGGTCCGGCACGGCTGCAAGATCGCCCGCGCCCGCGCGCGCCAGTTCCATCGGCGGATGAGGCACGATATGCAGGCGCTCGGCCGCCACGCCCTGCGCGATCATCGCGCCGCGCGTTTCCTCGCCATGGACGATCAGCGCGTCGAACCGGTCGAGCAACGCGCGATAGCCCGCCGCCTGCGCCCCGCTATCGCCATGATAGGCTGAGGCGTTGTGGACGGTGTGGACCAGCGCCGGGCGGCGAGCGCGCTTGGCCGGTCGCTCTGTCCGCAAGCGCCCGATCAGCGCCTTGTCGGCGGGCGGGAAAGGCAACCATTGCACATGCACCACATCGGCGGCCTCCAACGCGCCCAGCCTGCCGAGCCGCGTCTGGACCAGATATTCCGCCGCTTTGGCCGCGCGAAAGACCTTCCCCTCGCCGAGCACGCCCCGCGCCCGCTCGGCCAGGGGGAAGAAACGCGGATCATAGCGATAGCCCTGCGGCGCAATCGCGTCGGTATCGCGCAGCGGGCGGCCGTAAAGCGCAACCTCCTGCCCCTGCTCCGCCAGCGCCGCGCAGAGGCTGTCGTCATAACGGCCGGTAAAGAGCGAAGGGTCCAGCATCGCGATCCGCATCTAGAGGCTCCTCATCAGGCGACGCATCGCCAAGCCATGGAGCAGCGCGACGCCGCCGAAGACCAGCGCGTAAAGCGCCATGAACCATGGCCCGGCATCGCTCCCCTCCCGCCCGGCAAGCGCCAGCGCAAGCGGCACGCTCGCCAGCGATCCGGCGAGGAAAGGCAAGGACTGGCGCAGCAACGGCCCGAAGCGGCCCAGCGCGCCCTGAACATAAACCGAGGTGCAGATCACCGCCAGCACCAGCAACAAGGCGCACAGCATCCACAACTCCCCCAGACCCAACAGCTCGCGCCCGTCGAACAGGATCGCGAACAGGCGCTGTCCCAGCGCGAGCAGCACTACGTCCGCGCACAGGGCGACCCCGAGCGCCACCAGCAACGCGCGCCTGATCCCGCGCCGGAAAGCCGCCGCCTCGCCCGCGAACCACGCCCGCGTCAGGCGCGGCAGCGCGCCTTCTATCGTCGCGCGCGTCGCGGTCGTGACTGATCGGATCATCTTGAAGGTGAAATCGAAGAGCAGCATCAGCCGCGCATCATGGGCGAGCGTGGCGATCAGGAAATAGGGCGCATTATAGGCCGCGACTTCGCTCAGGGTCAGAGCCGCCGAGGCGCCGATATCGCGCATATAGGTGCGCCGCACATGCCCGCCGCCCACGCGCCAGGCAAACCATTGGCGCAGCGTCATGCCGGTCCGCTGCTGGATCAGCACCATGCCGATAAGCGCCGCGCCGCAGTTGAGCAGCAATTGCAGCGCGACCGAAGCCATCAGGTCCAGCCCTGACAGCACAGAGAGCAGGATCGCCAGCCCCAGCAGCCGCCGCCCGCAATCAAGCGCCTCCCACAACAGGTTGCGGTCCACCGCCGCCAGCGCCCTCTTGGCAAGCAATAACAATATATTGAGGGCCGAAGCGAAGAAAAATATCAGGAAGACAGCCGGCAGGCCCGTCCTGATCCAGCCGACCGCGATGGCCAGCGCGACGACGAGGCCGCTGCCGACGACCAGCGCGCCGAGGAAGAGGAACAGCACGCCGATCTCCTCCCGCCGGAAATCGCCCGCACCGCCTTCCTCACCCTGTCCGGTGCGCGCCAGCCAATAGCGGCGCAGCCGGGAATAGATCACATTGGTCAGGCCGAATTCAGCCGATTGGGTGAAATTGTTGAACGCGATCAGCAGCAGAAAGGCCTGAAACTCCGCCCCCGGCAGCGCGCGCACGAAGACGAAGGTGACGGCGAAGCCCCACAGCATCGACAAGCCGACATTGGCGAGCTTCGCCAGCGTCAGCACCGGGAGGGAGCGTTCGCCAGCCGCGAAGAGGGCGCGCACCGGGCCGGCTTATCCCTGGGCGAGCGGCTTGCGCGCGCGGAAAATAATGTCGTCCAGCGCCATCCGCGCCACATCCTCCGCCGGGCAATCGCTGGCGCGGAGCAGTTCGACCTCAAAGCCCGCCCCGCGGATGCGGTCGGCGAAGTCGAGCCCATATTGGCGGACATGGTCCCACTGGCCGAAGCGGCGCTCCCGCTCCCGCCCGCCCATATCCGGCGCGCCTTCCTCGCTCGGGCGATCCCAGAGCGGCACGATCAGCCACGCCTCCCCGCCCGGCTTCAACGCCGCGAAGATCTGACCGAAGACATGGGCGTCGTCGGGCACATGCTCCATCACATGGCTGGCATAGAACAGGTCGAAGCGATCCGCCTCGCCGATCTGCATCAGGTCCACGCGCCGCACGCCGGGAATAGGATAGCGGGAAGGATCGATATCGGCCGGAACATAATCCCCCGCCGCGCTCCTGAAACGAGCGACGAGGCTACCCTCATTGGGCGCCATATGGAGGATCGCGCCGCCTTGAGGCAGCGTCAGCGCGCCGGTGTCGATCAGATGATTGACCAGCCTTTCGCGCGGCGAAGCGCCGCAGCCGGGGCAGCCCCATTCGCGGTTCTCGCCATAGCGGAAAAAGCCGATGACCGGACGATGACAGGCGGGACATTCCCGCCCGGCCTTCACGCCCAGCCGCGCCTTCACCATCAGGGCGCCGCGCGACATATATTTGCCCGCGGCCTTCATCGCGCGCTGCGCGGTAATCATAGCTTCGCTGCTCCCTGCGGCGGAGGCAGGCCTGATGCCCCCTCTCCTGCTACGCCGTCCGGCCCGCCCATATCAACTGCGCTCCGCAGATCAATATGCATTATGATGGACCAGCACCGCCGCCGTCGCGACCATGATCTTGATGTCACGCCAAACGGACCAGTCGGTCACATATTCAAGGTCGGACTGGAGGCGCAGAATCAGATCCTCATGCGCTTCGGTATTGCCGCGATGACCGCGGATCTGGGCCAGGCCGGTGATGCCTGGCTTGATGCAGTGCCGCGCCCAATAGCGCTGATCGACCTCCCAATAGAGCGAATCCGCCGCCTTCGCCCCGGCCGCATGGGGACGCGGGCCAACCATGCTCATATCGCCCAGCAACACGTTGAAAAGCTGGGGCAGTTCATCGATGCTGGTGCGGCGGATGAAGGCGCCGACGCGGGTGACGCGCGGGTCATGCCGCTGCGTGAGCTGGTCGGCGCTCAGATCGGCCATGTCGTTGCGCATCGAACGGAACTTGAAGATACGGAACGGCCGCGCATCCCGCCCCAGCCTGCTCTGGCGGAAAAAGACGGGGCCGGGGCTGCTCGTCTTCACCGCGATGGCGGTCGCCAACAACACCGGCGACAGCAGGATGATCGCCAGCGTCGAGACAAGGACGTCGAAAATGCGCTTGATGATGCGATCGCGGAACGACAGCGGCCCGCCCGCCACCACGATGGTCGGCTGATGCTGGAACGTCCCGCCATGCGCGGGAGCGAAGCGCGCCAGTTCGGGCACCAATATCTCGCCGCGAGCCGACAAGGATTTAAGGGCGATGCTCCAGTCCTCGATCCGCTCGCTGGCGCAGGCTACGACCACATGCTCGGCCCCGCCCACCGCCAGCGCCAGCCGTTCGGCCATCGCCGCGTCATGCTCTGCCGGATCGATCCCGGCGCGCACCGCGTCGAGCACCGTCATGGACGCGGACAGTCTGGGCGCCGGCACGCCATCGACGATGACCAGCTCCATCACCGGCACCGCGCCCAGCGCCCGCCGCGCCAGCGCGGTCACGACAAGCCGGCTGCCGATAAGGCCAAAGGCGGAGATCAGGCTGCCCACCACCAGCGTCAGGCGCGACAATTGCTCCGCCATCTTGGCGAGAAAGACCAGCAACAGCGCGACCAGCACCGCCTGCGCCAGCGCGAGAATCGCATGCGCCGCGCTGCTGCGCACATGGCCCAGCATACGGATGCCATAGGCGCCGCTGTTGATCGCCAGCAGCGCGTAGATCGGGGCCAGCAGCGTGAATATCGCGATGCCGTGCGGCTTGCCCGGTTCCCCCCAGGGCGACCCCAGCACCAGCCAGTTGGCGAGGATGAAACTCGCCAGCATCGCGCCGAGATCGAGCACCAGCCCAAGGAGATAGAGGCGCAATCGCGCGCTTTCCTTGCTGACCGGCGGGCGGAAATCGGCGGTCATGGCGCAGCCGCCACGAAGAACGCGGCGCTACCGGCCTCAGGACATAAAAGCGCCGGATCGGCTGAAGGCGGCAGGATGAAGATGCGCATGGCCCCGGTTTGGCAACATATCGGACATTCCCGAAGCGCCCCCTTTACACAAGGAACTCTCCGTCTCAAAGGGGAGGAATGACTAGCGCGTCGAAACAGTCGCCCCGACGCTGGCCGATCCTCCATTGGCTGGCCTTGCCCTGGTGGACCGCCCAGTTGCTGACGGGCGCCAAGTCCTTTTGCGACAATCCGCTGATCGGCTCGAAAAGGCTGAACGCGAAAGGGCTGCACCGCGCCCGCGTGCGCGCCGTCCACCATCTGGCCGGGCGCCGACGCGCAAGGCTGGGCGAGGCCCTCGACGCGGAGCAACGCGCCGAATTCGCGCGGCAGGGTTATGTGCTCGTTCCGAACTATCTGCCCGCCGACCAGTTCGCGGCACTGCGGGAGGCGGTGCTGGCGCGCACGTCGCCCGCGCGGGAAATGGTGCAGGGCGACACCGTTACGCGGCGCATCGCGATCGATGCGGACATGCTGCGCGACATTCCCGCGCTGCGCTCGCTGATCCGCGAACCGCGCTGGGTCCGGCTCATGCACTATGTCTCCAGCTTCCGCGTAGAGCCGCTCTATTATATCCAGACCATCCTCACCCACACAAACGACGCCCCGGCCGATCCACAGACGCATCTGCACGCCGACACCTTCCACCCGACGATGAAGGCCTGGTATTTCCTGACCGACGTGGCGATGGAGGACGGCCCCCTCACTTATGTGCCCGGCTCCCACCAGCTGACGCCCGAACGTCTGCGCTGGGAGCATGAGAAAGCGATGAGCGCGCCCGATGGCGTCGATCGCCTCTCCGCGCGCGGATCGATGCGCATCACGCGCGAGGAACTGCCCGGTCTGGGCCTGCCCGATCCGGTCGCCTTCGCGGTTCCGGCCAATACGCTGGTGGTCGTCGACACTTGCGGCTTTCACGCGCGCGGACGGGCCTTCCGCCCCTCGATGCGGATCGAGATCTGGGCCTATAGCCGCCGTAATCCCTTTCTTCCCTGGCTCGGCGGCGATCTGCTCAGCCTGCCGGGAATAGCGGAACGCCGTATTCCCGCGCTCTGGGCGATAAGGGACAGGCTGCGCAAATGGGTGGGCCAACCCTGGCGGGACGTGGGCAGGATAAAGGCGGGTTCCGGCGCTCCGGAAGAAAGTTGATCCTCGCCGCAACCCTTTGCTGCCAAAAGGAGTTATTCCGATTTAGAGGCATTTCGTCGTTCAACGGTTGCAGCTTCTCCTGAAATGAACGATAATCGCCACATAATATGACAAGATGAAGGGAAAGACAGAGAGGGTGATCGGGCCATTGCCTGTCCGTCGGGCGCAGCATATGGACAATGATCGTAAGCCTTCCATTTCCCTTTTTCTTATTATCGCTTCGGGTCGATCGAAACGGACGGGTTTTACAGTTCATGCTTATCGCCTCGACACCAGGCAATTATCAGAAGGGCAATTATCAGGGATGCCCGTGTCCGGCCATTGGTTCGGTCATTGATCCGAAAGGGGGCGCGGCATGACCCAGCCTCTGCCCCCCGCCCGTCAATTCCTCTTCCTGCAAGGCCCGCCCGGACCTTTTTTCTGGCTGCTGGGGCAAGAGCTGGAAAAACAGGGCCATGGCATCCACCGCATCAACTTCAACGGCGGGGACCAGACCGACTGGCCCGGCAAGGCGGTGAACTATCGCGGCAGCCGGGGAGACTGGAACCGCTTTTTCGACACCTATATCCGCGACAACCGGATCACCGACATCCTGCTGTTCGGCGATTGCCGCCCGCTGCATCATGCCGCACACGGCATGGCGAAGCTGCGCGGCGTCGCCATTCATGTGTTCGAGGAAGGCTATATCCGCCCGCACTGGATCACGATGGAGCCCGATGGCGTCAACGGCAATTCCACCCTGTCCCGCGATCCGGAATGGCTGATGCAGCAGGCCGCGACCCTTCCGCCCGTTGCCGATCCGGTTCCGATCACCGCCAGCTTCCGGCGCCGCGCGCGCGACTCCTTCCGCTATTATGCGGCGGACTGCCTCACCCGCTGGCAATTTCCGCGCTACACTTCTCACCGCCCCGGCTCGCTGGTGCTCGAAGGAATAGGCTGGCTGCTCAAATTCACCCGGCACCGTCTGAACCGGGGACGCACCGAGAATGCGCTGGCGCAGGTTGGCAGGGCACCCTATTTCCTGTTCCCGCTCCAACTCAATTCGGATTATCAGATCCGCACGCATTCGCCGTTCAGCAGCATGCGCGACGCGACCCTCTATGTGATGGAGAGCTTCGCGTTCAATGCGCCGGGCAACACCACGCTGGTCATCAAGGAGCATCCGCTCGATTGCAGCTATCGCAGTTGGTTCGGCTATATCCGGAAACATGCCCGACGGCTCGGCATCGAGGATCGCGTCATCCATGTCGATGATGGCGACCTGAAGCTGATGGCCGAACAAAGCCTCGGCATGGTGACGGTGAACAGCACCTCGGGCACGCTGGGCCTGACGGCGGGAACGCCGGTGTTCGTGCTGGGAAGCGCGATCTACGATATTCCGGGCATCACCCATCAGGGACGGCTAGACCAGTTCTGGACTGCGCCCGTTCCCCCGGAAAAAGCGAGATATGAGGCCTTCCGCCGCGTGCTCCACGACCGCTGCCTCATCCTCGGCGGGCTGGCGAGCCAGTCGGCCATCGCCACCCTCATCGACTCCACATTGGAGCGGTTGTTCGAAAATCCGGCCCCGCTTCCCCTGCGGGTAGACAAGGGCCGGATTCTACTGGCGGGCGATCAGGCGGCGACCTTGCCGCTTTCCTCCACCGGCACCTGACGGATCAGATAATCAAAGGCCGAAAGCGCGGCCTTGGACCCCTCGCCCATCGCGATGACGATCTGCTTGTAAGGCGTCGTCGTGGCGTCGCCAGCAGCGAACACGCCGGGAACGGAGGTCGCCCCGCGCACGTCCACCTCGATCTCGCCACGCTGCGTCAGGGCGATATCGTCCTTCAGCCATTCGGTGTTGGGCACGAGGCCGATCTGGACGAAAATGCCCTCCAGCTCGACATGATGCACATCCCCGCTGTTGCGATCCTTGTAGCTGAGGCCCGTCACCTTGTCGCCGTCGCCCAGTACTTCGGTGGTCATCGCCGCAGTGATGATCGTCACATTGGCGAGGCTGCGCAGCTTGCGCTGCAACACCTCATCGGCCCGCAGCTGGCTGTCGAACTCGACCAGCGTTACCTGCGCAACGAGGCCCGCAAGGTCGATCGCCGCCTCGACGCCGCTATTGCCGCCGCCGATCACCGCGACGCGCTTGCCCTTGAACAGCGGGCCGTCGCAGTGCGGGCAATAGGCGACACCGCGATTGCGATACTCATCCTCGCCCGGCACGCCCATCTGCCTCCAGCGCGCGCCGGTGGTGAGGATGACCGTCTTCGCCTTCAGCTTCGCGCCGTTTTCCAGCTCGACGCCGATGAGGCCGCCCGGTGCGGTCGCCGCGACCAGCTTCTTCGCCCGCTGAAGATTCATGATGTCGACATCATATTCCTTCACATGGGTTTCGAGCGCAGCCGCCAGCTTCGGCCCTTCGGTATGCGGCACGGAGATGAGGTTCTCGATAGACATGGTGTCGAGCACCTGCCCGCCGAAGCGTTCGGCCGCGATGCCGGTGCGGATGCCCTTGCGCGCCGCATAGATCGCCGCCGCCGCGCCCGCAGGACCGCCGCCGATGACCAGCACGTCGAAGGCTTCCTTGGCGGCGATCTTTTCCGCCGCCTTGGCCGCCGCGCCGGTATCCAGCTTCGCGACGATCTCTTCCAGCTCCATGCGACCCGAAGCGAAGACTTCCCCGTTGAGGAAAACCATCGGCACCGCCATCACCTTGCGGCTGTCCACCTCTTCCTTGAAGAGCGCGCCGTCGATGGCGACGTGACGGATGCGCGGGTTGAGCGCGCTCATCAGGTTGAGCGCCTGCACCACATCCGGGCAGTTCTGGCAGGAGAGCGAGAAATAGGTCTCGAAGCTGTAGTCGCCATCCAGATCGCGCACCTGCTGGAGCAGCTCCGGCGCGGCCTTGGACGGATGGCCACCCACCTGCAACAGCGCCAGCACCAGAGAGGTGAATTCATGGCCCATCGGGATGCCGGCGAAAGTCACGCCGATATCGGTGCCCACCCGCCGAATCAGGAAGGAAGGCTTGCGGGCGTCCTGACCGTTGCGATCGAAGCTCACCTTGTCGGACAGGGTAGCGATGTCTTCGAGCAGACCTGCAAGCTCCGTCGACTTCGCGCTGTCGTCCAGCGACGCGACCAGTTCGATCGGCTGGGTGATGTTGGCCAGATAGCTTTTCAGCTGATCCTTCATTGCGGTGTCGAGCATTATATTCCTCCTGAGCGCCGGGAGACAGGCGCAAAAAAGCCGCCCATGCTTCCCTTTTCGGGGAAGCCGTTTGCGTGGGCAAAGCTGGGCGGCTGCGGTGCGGCGACACCCTCATGGCATCGCCGCACGACGGTAAGCGGGATCAGATCTTGCCGACCAGGTCCAGCGAGGGAGCAAGGGTCTTTTCACCCTCTTCCCACTTGGCCGGGCAGACTTCACCGGGGTGCGACGCGACATATTGCGCGGCCTTCACCTTGCGGAGCAATTCCGAAGCGTTGCGGCCAACGCCTTCGCTGGTGATTTCCATCACCTGGATCACGCCCTGCGGATCGACCACGAAGGTGCCACGGTCGGCAAGGCCGACGCCCGGACGCATCACGTCGAAATTGGTGGTGACGGTGCCCGAAGGGTCGCCGATCATCGTGTACTTGATCTTGCCGATCGCCGGCGAGGTGTCATGCCAGGCCTTGTGGCTGAAATGGGTGTCGGTCGACACGGCATAGATTTCGACGCCCAGCTTCTGGAATTCGCCGTACAGGTCGGCGAGGTCTTCCAGCTCGGTCGGGCAGACGAAGGTGAAGTCCGCGGGGTAGAAAAAGAAGATCGACCAGCCAGCGGCCTTCACGTCCGTATCGGTGACGGTGACGAACTTGCCGTCCTTATAAGCCTGAGCGGTGAAGGGTTTGATCTCGGTGTTGATGACAGCCATTTTGGACTCCATTGCTGGCTTGGTTGAAACTGATGCCCTGCTGTTAGCAGCCGCGCACTCATTCGTGAAATTACTTTTCTGCTCAACACAGATTGAAAAAAGCGATCATCCGGTGAGCCGTGCATTCTCGTCTGCCAACCGTTTCGCCAACTCGTCCTCGTTGTGCAGCGTTCATGCAAGCTTGGTAAATTGGGCCGTGTTTTCAAGCCGCTTAATCTCAAGACCTTAATGACAAGGAAATGAAAGGACGCTCATGCGCAAATTCCCGATGTCCCGCACCCTCGCGGTCGCCATTACAGCCTCGCTGATGGCCCCGGCCCTGATGGTGCCGGAAATGGCCGATGCGCGCCCGCGCGCGCACAAAAAACATGCCTATAAGGAATGGCGCGGCCGCGATGGCCGCACCTATTGCCGCAAATCGGACGGCACCACGGGTCTCATCGTCGGCGCCGCAGGCGGCGCGCTGCTCGGGCGGGCGGT
>CAYLKZ010000044.1:0-13336 GCA_964384275.1 uncultured Sphingobium sp.
TCTGCGCGGTGACGATGATGTCTTCGATGCCGTTGGTTGGGCGGGCATCTGGCTGATCTTCGTCGGCAAAAGCGGTGTTGACGCTGCACAGGCAGGCGACGCCAAGCGAGGCGATCCACATATGTTTCATGGTTCTTCCTCTCTGGAATTGGCCGCATGTTTCCCGCCGCGCTCTTGCACGGTCAGACCTTTGGCCTCGTTGAAAATGGCGGGTCGTTGGGGTTAGCTGACGTAGCTCAAGGGGGATTGAGCACCGCGGATAAGCCTGCCCGGCAGCGCTCCTGTTGGAACGCCATCGCGTTGTATGGTGACGCCGCTCACGATGGTGGCGCTATACCCTTGCGCGGTCTGTATCATCCGCTTTCCCCCTGCTGGCAGGTCATAGTTGATCCGGGGAGGCCCAAGCGACAGCGCATCGAAATCGATAATATTGAGATCAGCCTTATAACCCGGCCGCAGCAGGCCCCGATCATGAATACCGATTGTGCTTGCCGTATCATGGCTCAGCCCGCGAACCACCTCCGCGAGCGGCAGGCGATCACGCTTTCGATCCCGCGCCCAATATTGCAACATGAAGGTCGGCAGACTGGCATCGCAGAGAAAGCCGAGATGCGCGCCCCCATCGCCAAGTCCATAGACGCTGTGGTCGTGTTGCAGCATCTCGCGAGCGACGTCCAGCGACCCATAGGCATAGTTGACAGACGGCAGCATCAGGACTGCCTCGCCATTCTGTTCCATCATCAGATCATAAGCGAGTTCAGCCGGTTGCACCCCTAATCGGGCTGCCCGCGAGGCGACATCGCTGTCTGGCGCGGGCTCATAATCCGGCTTTTCGCCAAGCGGATACATCATTTCCCACATGCGCAGCAGGCTCGCGCCCGGGAAATCCGAAGGATCGGGAGTTTCCGAGATGATTTTGCGACGCACCATGGTGTCGCGCAATGCTGCGCGTCGGTCGGCGCGGGGCAGATCGAGCAGGGCTTTGAAGGTCGGAGTGAAAACGAACGGATGATAGCTGAGGTCGAACCCCAGCATCATGCCTATGGGTCGGCCACTTACCTGACCTCGCGCCGAAAGACCTGCGGCATTGCAATCGCGGGTCCAGTCCATGATCGTGCGCCATTTTTCAGGGGCCTGATGCCACTGCATCACCGACAGGGACAGCGGCCGCCCGCTTCGTTCCATCACCCGGCGGAACATGGCCAGTTCATCTTCCACATCGGTAAAATCGGATACTGCCTGCAACACGCCCGCGCCCCGTTCTCCCAATGCCATGGCGATGGACGTCAGTTCATTTTCAGCGGCTGTCAGCGTCGGGATATGGCTGCCGTCGCTGGCGCGATGGTTTAGCGTACGCGAGGTTCCGAAACCCAACGCCCCGGCGTCGATTGCCTCTCCCGCCAACCGCGCCATGACGGAGCAATCGTCTGTCGTCGCTATTTCGCGTTCGCTGGCCCGTTCCCCCATCGCATAAACGCGGAGCGCCGCATGAGGTATCTGGGTAGCGATGTCTATGTCGTAGCTACGACTTCCGAGCAGGTCGAGATAATCGGGAAAACTCTCCCAACTCCAGGGAAGGCCGGTGGTGAGGACGATTTCGGGAAGATCCTCTACCCCTTCCATCAGCCGCACCAGCCGGTTCCGATCAGCAGGGCGGCAAGGCGCGAAACCGACGCCGCAATTGCCGAGCAGCACCGAAGTCACACCATGGCCGGAGGAGGGGGAAAGGCTGTTTTCCCATGTTACCTGCCCGTCATAATGGGTGTGGATGTCAACAAAGCCGGGGGTGACAATCTTTCCCCGCGCGTCGATTTCTTCTTCGCCCGCCACCGCGGCATCCGGACCGATAGCGGCAATCCGACCGTCCTTGATCGCTACGTCGCAATCCCGCAATTCTCCGCCCGATCCATCGACGACGGTGCCTCCCCGAATGACAAGATCCACATTTACCGCCATGCTTCCCCCCCCTTTATTTTCTGATGTCGCTCTGTGGGACGATCAGCGTCCGACCTTATAAAGTTCGGCTGCATTGTCGTGGAGGATCCAGGCTTTTTCCTGTTCGCTCAAATGCCCTGTTTGGCCGAGCAGCAATTCCCGGCTCCACGGCCATGTTGAATCGCTGTGCGGGAAATCATTTGCCCACATGAGCCGACGCGGGTTCATCAATCCGGTCATTTTGAGGGCGATCCAGTCGTCCTGAAAAGTCAGATAGACATTGTCATGGAAATATTCGCTGGGCAGCCGTGCCATGTCGCCCATCTTCATCCAGAAGCGATGACGCTTATAGCCATGATCCATGCGGTAGGCGAAGTGCGGTGCCCAACCCGCATCGGCTTCCACGCAGACGAGGCGCAGGTCAGGATGCCGCTCAAATACCCGGCCCCAGATGAACACGCCGATAATGTCCTGTATCGATTTCAAAAGTGCCTGCGAGGCATTTTGCGGCGGGCCGCGGTGAGAACTCGTTACGGCCTTTTGACCTGCGGCGCCGACGCTGTTGGGGCCATCCTGACGACTGGTGAGAATGTGGAAACTCAGCGGCAGTTCCAGTTCGACGGCGGCCCGCCAGAGTGGATCGAAGCTGGGATGGTCATAATCCTCCTCCGTGGCTGGATTTCCGGGCATCATGACACCACGGAAACCCAATTCCTTGAACTGTCGGAAATCCTCAATAGCTTCTGCAACGGAACGGACTGCGGTTTGACCCATGCCCAGCAGGCGATCTGGCGCAACCGCGCAAAATTCCTCGTGCAGCCAACGATTATAGGCCCACATCGCAGCCTGTTTATAATCGGCATCGGGATGATTGCAGAGAACCATGCCCACGGAGGGGTAGATCACTTCGGCGATGATGCCTTCGCGATCCTGATCGGCAAGCCGGGCCTTCCCGTCCCATCCGCCCCGGTGCAGATCCTTGAAGAGCGTTTCGCCCTTTTTCATGTTTTTGGGATCCTTGCCAGCGGCCGCGACGATGCCCATCGGCACGGATCCGGGCATGCCGTCGATCACAAAGGAATCGCCGCCGTCCAGATCCTTGCTGACGCATGGGGCCCGATCGCGATATGCGGGATCAATCCGGTCAATATAGCAATGCGGCGGTTCGGTGATATGAGAGTCCGCAGAGATCAATTTGTCCGGCAGGGTGTTGCCCGCAGCTTGCGGGCCGGTCTTCTCAAGGGTTTCGAGAATCGGATTCATAATATCAGCCATAAGCCAAGCCCTCTCTCCAGGTGCGGGTGTGCTCCCGCCCATATCTTCGTTACGGCTTATCTTATGGCAGCAGAAGGAGGCCCATCTCTATTTCGAAGCGTCCGAAAAGATATGCAGACCGTCCGGATAGGGCGTTCATTCATCACCGCCCATGAACGGCGACCAATGCATATGGCCTGAAACTGCATCGGCATAACGAGGTGCCTGCGCGCGCTGATAGGCAGCCGGCGTTACTCCGAAAAAGTTGCGAAATGCGCGGGTGAAGGATGCAACGGAATCATAGCCGACATTCCAGGAAGCATCGGCCACGGATACAGGTTGCCAGCGCAGCATATCCGCCGCGCGGGTCATCCGAAGCCGGGTCACATATTGCATGAGCGGTTCACCGACAATGGCGGAAAAATCGGCTGCGAAGGTGGATCGCGACACCCCCACTTCCTTCGCCAGCCCTGCCAATGTCCAGCGTCTGTTTGGGTAAGAATGAATGAGGCTCAGGGCAATCGGGATTCTGAAACGATCATGTTGACCCGCGATCTGCAATCCATTTTTGAATGAGGCGGCAACCTCGCTGCGGACGGCCTGCATGAAGAGCACATCGAGTGTCGATGTCAGCAAAGTGGTCGCGCCCGGCCCTGTGGCGGATCGGGCGAGGCTCGCAACATCCACCTTGAGAAGGGCTGTGGTTTCGACATCGTCTCTTCGCACAATCATCTGCCGGGGCAAAGCCCGGACTAATGGGTTGACCACGGGAAGATGAAACGCACCGCTCAACAGCCGCGCCACGCACCGACCACGGCCAAAGCGCAATGTGGGCGGGGAATCATGGATGTGCGTGGTCGCAAAATAGTCTGAGTTGCTACAGGGAGCATCTCGCGAGGATGCCAATATTTGCGGCCCCACACCGAGCGATATGAGATAATCGCCTGACTTTAGATGTTCCGCCTCGTTGCTATCAGAAGATCCTGTGGACACTTCGCCATCGATGACGAGGTGAAGAAATGCGTTTCGGCCAGATGTCAGCCTGGCGCCAGCATCGGCGGACAGCTCGATAAACGCCGTGTCGATGCGGGCAATACGCACCGATTGAAGCAAGTCCGACAGGGACACCTTCATCTTCACATTCTCCCTACTTGCCAGACCGACGATGCCCCAAGCGTAGCGATGGTCACGAAGTGATCTGCCCCCGCTGAGTGGCCCAGAGACTATGCTAGTCTGGACCACGAAAGGTATATCGAATGCCGAGCAAGAATCCCTTGCCGGATTACTCCATTTCAATGATATGCGGATCGCGCCTGCCCGGCTCATCCTGCAGCCGCGCGAGCAGGTTCGGCAAAGTTTCCCCCAGACGCTGCCAATCGGTCGGCTCGTCCAGATCGTAGGCAATGCCGGGACGACGTATTATCGCGGGAACGATACTGTGTGCGGTCGCATCGGCAAGGTGACGTGCGCAGCTCTCGGCGCCGAATGCGAAGAACCGTTCCTCTGTGCGGTAGAGCAGCGCATTTGTTCCTGTTCCGGAATGATCCGGCGCGATCACCATCGGGCCGGCAGTTTCGATGAGTGCCGTAATGTCGGCAGGCATAAGCCGGGGCAGATCGGCATGCAACACCAGCACCGGATCGCCCGCGGGAACAGTCGCAGCGGCTTCGGCGAGTTGCGGGTTAAGGCCGCTTGCGCTAGGCACGAACGCCCTGTCTGCGCCTGCGGCAAGCGCAGCTTCTGCCACCGCAGCATTTGTCGCCACGACCGTGATCGGCTGATCGCCCAGCGCCGTCCGCGCGGTGCGCATGGTGTGGGATAGTAACGCTGCGCTCAGCCGGGCGCGGTCGTTTCTGCTGAGGACCGGGGCAAGCCGCTGCTTGGCGTCGTGGAATGACTTGGCCGGGATCAGCGTCCAGAGCATCAGCGTAAGCTGCGTGCAAAGGCCAGCACACCTTCGGCCAGCGCTTGTTTGTGTGCAAGGTCGCGCATCACGGTGGGCATGATGGCGGTGGCGACGCCTTGTTCGTTAATCGTCGCGGCCAGATCGCTGTCCGTTTCGTCCAGCACGTAACCGTCGATCAGACCATCGTAAAAACGCGCCACTTGCGCCGCCGTTACCGGCAGGCCCAGTTCGGCCATCAGCTTGGCGGTCGGCCCCTTGATCGCCATGCCGCCAACGATGGGGGATACCGCGACAACCGTGGCTGTGGTTTTGGCAAGGGCCGTGCGCAATGCAGGCATTGCCAGTAACGGCGCTACAGAAAGCCACGGGTTCGATGGGCAGACGATCACCGCTTCCAGTGCCGGATCGCGCAAGGTCGCGAGCGCTTGCGCATGGGGGCGGGCGGTTTCCGCACCCTGATACGCAATGGAGCGCACCGCAGGTTCTGCCCGGCGGCCCACGAAATAGCGTTGAAAGGGCAGGGTGCCTTCGTCCGTTTCCAGAATGGTGCGCACGGGATCGTCGCTCATCGGCCAGAGCGTGCATGATACGCCCAAACGCTGCGCGACATCCGCGGTAATCGCGCTCAGGCTTTCGCCTGCGTTCAGCCGCCGGGTCCGTTCGATATGGAGCGCAAGGTCGCGGTCGCCCAACTGGAACCAGTCTTCACCGCCCAACCGGCGCAACTGGTCCATGAACGCCCATGTCTCGCCTGCCAGTCCCCAGCCCAATTCCGGATTGCTGAGGCCCGCCAGTGTGTAGATCACCGTATCGACATCCGGCGAAATCGCCAGGCCCAGATGCTCGAAATCATCGCTGGTGTTGATGACAATCGCCAGATCCTGCGGAGGAACCGTGCGGGCCAGCCCCAGTGCCAGCTTGGCCCCACCGACGCCGCCGCACAGCGCCAGCACGCGCGGTTTTGCTTTGCTTATGCTCACCGGAACATGTCCATGGCGCGGGGACGGAGGAGATCGCCGGCAGAGCCTTCGCCGCTTACATTCAGCCCGCGCATGAGCACAGCGGGACAGCGTTCGTCGGCCTGCCCCATGATCAGCGATGCGGCCGCCGCCACTTCGTCGGCCAACCCTAGTTCGCTGGTTTCCAGCAGGCGCCCGTGCATGTCGGGTTTGCCTTTGAGGTCGAGCAGGGCAGGCATGCCCGCAACGCCGATTGCCGTGCCGACGGTTCCCTGCCGCCACGCCCGCCCGATGGAATCGAGCACCACCACGCCCGGCGCAATACCGGTGCGGGTGGCGAGCGACGCGCGCAAAGCTCTGGCGCTGGCATCCGGGTTTTTGGGCAGGAGCAGTACGCTTTCTCCTTCGGCGGAGACGTTCGAGGCATCGATCCCGGCATTTGCCAGAACCAGCCCGCGTTGGTCTTCCACGATCACCAGCCCTTGTCGCTGGCGCACCACTTCGCGTGTTTCGCTGAGCAGCAACTCGCACAGTCGGGCATCTTTGCCGGTGGTGCGCGCCATATCCTGTGCGGCAGGTGAGGGGATTACATCGGCAAGGCGCACCATGCGCCCTTCGGCCTTGGAAACGATCTTTTGTGCGCAGGCGATGATGTCGCCGGGTTGCAGCCGTTCCCCTGCCGCCTCGATTGCAGCCAGCAGAAGGGCGGCAAGGTCATCGCCTGCCGCCACATCGCCGATACCATCAAGCCCGACCAGCGTTAGGCGGCGTGCGCTCATGCCTCTGCCGGAATTCCGGTAATGCGGATGCCCGCGCCATCAGCCACTTTGTAGCGCTTGTTGATCGAGATCAGCACCGAAGTCAGCGCTTCTGCCGCGGCAGAGTTCGCCAGCGGCCCGGCGTGGAGCGCGGTAACGCCAATGGCCCTGGCAAGTTGCACCACGGTTTCGCGGGCATCCACATCATCGCCGGTCACCAGCACATCGCAGTTCACTTCGGCGTCGAGGTCGGCAAGCTGGTGCGCCGATACGTTCTGGAACGCCGCGACCACGCGCACGTTTTCGCCCAGCATTTTTTGCAGGGCTTCGACGGCGGAACCGCCTTCCGGCAGTTGCACTCGCGCAACCTTCGGCGGAACGAGCGGAACGGTCACGTCGATCAGGATTTTGCCGTTGAGGTGCGCCTGCACGTCCTTGGCCAGGGCCTGTTGTCCGGCATAAGGCACGGCCAGAACAACGATATCGCCTGCGGCCGTGGCGCTGGCGTTGTCGTTGCCGGTCACCATCCCACCGGTTCGGGCAGCCATGGCGGCAGCGGCTTCGGCAGCGCGGGCCGCATCGCGCGATCCGATCACCACAGGCAAGCCTGCCTTGGCCCAGCGTGCTGCAAGCCCGGCCCCTTCATGGCCAGTGCCGCCCAGAACTGCAATCGTAGGTTTGGTATCGCTCATCATATCAGGCACTTTCTGTGAGATGGGTATGGCCGGTTCCGCCCCGCTTGCGCGGCGCGGTTTGTTCCTTGGGAGCGAGGGGAGCGGCATGGCGGCCCATGGCGATCCGTTCGGCACTGGCCGCACCATAGAGCGTGGTGCGCTGAACCGGAACCCGTCCGGCAGCGCGAATGACGCGCTCCATCTGTTCCGGCGGCCACTCCTGCCCGTGCGCTGCGCCTGCGCTGCGCGAAATGCTTTCATCCATCAGCGTGCCGCCGAGGTCATTGGCTCCAGCAGCCAGGGCGGCGGCCACTCCTGCCTCGCCCATCTTGACCCACGATACCTGGATGTTCGGGATCAGGGGGTGCAGGACGAGCCGGGCGACGGCGTGCAGCAGCACCGCTTCGCGGAAGGCTGGTCCTGAGCGGGCCTGCCCTTTGAGATAGATCGGGGCTTCCATCGCCACGAACGGCAGCGGCACGAATTCGGTAAAGCCGCCGGTGCGTTCCTGCAGCGCGCGAATGGCCAGCAAATGCCGTGCCTGATGATGAGCCTGTTCGATATGGCCATACATGATCGTGGCCGTTGTGCGAAGGCCCACCCCATGGGCGGCCTCAATCACTTCCAGCCATTCGGCGGTCGAAAGCTTTTCCGGGCAGAGGGTGGCGCGCACATCGTCGCAGAGGATTTCCGCGGCGGTTCCCGGCAGGCTGCCCAGCCCGGCATCGCGCAGCTTTGCAAGGAAGGCTGGAACCGATAGCCCTAGAGACGCCGCGCCATGGCGCACTTCCAGCGGCGAAAAGGCGTGGATGTGAATGTCTGGCGCGCCCGTTCTGGCCGCGGCGAGCAGGTCGAGATAGGTTTGCCCGGTGTAGTGCGGGTGGATGCCGCCCTGCATGCACACTTCGGTAGCTCCGCGTGCCCATGCTTCGGCGACCCGCCGGGTTACTTCGCCAAGGTCGAGGTCATAGGCCGCCCCGCGCAGTTCTTTCGCGATCCTGCCCTTCGAAAAGGCGCAGAAAGCGCAGCGGTGGAAGCAGATATTGGTGTAATTGATGTTGCGGTTCACGACGAAGCGCACCGTATCGCCGCAGCTTGCCTTGCGTAGAGCGTTTGCCGCGGCACAAACTTCGGCCACATCGCTGCCGCGCGCTTCGAGCAGAGCGACGATTCCCGCTTCGTCGAGCGGCTTGTCCTGTCCCAGCGTTTTCAGGGCACGGGCGACACGGGGATCGCGGACCGCCTTCGCGCTGGCGGGCAGGGGAGGGGCGGGTTCCGGCCCGCCCACGCGCCAGTCGTCGGTTCGGGGCAGGCCTTGCGTATCCATCGCCCGGCGCAGCGGGGTGTGGAGCGCCTTGTCCTGCCAGCGGTCGAGATCCAGCACATATGGCGGATGGGCCGGGAGACGCTCAACCAAAATTCCGCCGTGGCGATCGGTTTCTTCGGTCAGGCGGACGAGGGTGGGCCAGGCGGCTTCCGGATTGACATGGTCGGGGGTGACCGGGGAAACCCCGCCCCAGTCATTGATGCCCGCCTTCAGCAATTCGCCAAAGCCGCTGCCGGCAAGGTTGGGCGGGGCTTGTATGGTCATGTCCCTGCCAAAGCACAGCCGTGCGACAGCGATGGTCCAGAGCAGGTCTTCTCGGTCCGGCTCGTCGGCAAAGGCCATGCGGGTATCGGTCTTGGCGCGAAAGTTCTGGACGATCACTTCCTGAAGGTGGCCGAACTCGTCGTCAAGCTTGCGCAGGGCGAGCAGCGCGTCGATCCGTTCGGCGCGGCTTTCGCCAATGCCGATCAGGATGCCGCTGGTGAACGGCACTTGCGCAACGCCTGCCAGCCGGATGGTTTCCAGTCGTGCGTCGGGGTGCTTGTCCGGCGATCCGAAATGTGGCCCGCCCCGTTCGCACAAATGCGGCGCGGTGCTTTCCAGCATCAAGCCCTGCGAAATCGACACTTCGCGCAAAGCGGCAATGTCGGTCGCGCCCATCACACCGGGGTTGGCATGGGGGAACAGGCTGGTTTCCGCCAGCACCAGACGGCACATCGCCGCAAGGTAGGCAATCGTGCTGTCGTAGCCCAGCGTCGCCAGTTCTTCGCGGGCGGCGCGATAGCGCAGCTCCGGCTTATCGCCCAGCGTGAAAAGCGCCTCGCGGCATCCGGCGGCTTCGCCCGCGCGGGCAATCGCCAGCACTTCCTCTGGCGTCAGATAGCACCGCTCACCCTTCTGGGGAGGGCGTGCGAACGTGCAGTATGAACACACGTCGCGGCATAGCCGGGTGAGCGGGATGAACACCTTGCGCGAATAGGTGACGAGCGCGCCGTGGCCCGCATCGCGAACCAGCGCCGCACGCGCCATCAGCGCATCGAGCGGCTCTGCCGCTGCGATGCGCCGCAGGTCAGCTTCATCCATTCGTTGAAAGGGCATGGCGCGTTACAGTTTGGCGATAACGCTATCTGAGAAACGCTTGAGATCGTCGATCTTGTCGCTCAAGGGCTGACGGTCTTCTTCGACGGCGTAGAGATTGCGGAATGCCACCGGCATGTCGGTTACGCCCAGATCCCGCATCTGTTTGACCACATCCAACGTGACTTCGCCCATCGCCGTTGCGAAAATTCGGAACGGCTTGTCCGTGGCGCCAAGCTCTTCGCGGTAAGAGGCGATCTTTTGCAGCATGGTCGTCAGATCGTCGATGCCACCGCCTGCGAACATGAACCCGTCGTGCTTGGCAGCGCGCTTGAGCGCCGCATCGGAAAACCCGCCGATCAGGATCGGCAGCGGCTTGCCCGGCACAGGATTGATCTTGACCGGCGGCAGGTCGTAAAACTGGCCGTGGTATTCGAAGTAGCCACCCGCACACAGGCCCTTGATGATGTCGAGGCATTCATCGAACCGCTGGCCGCGCTTGGCATAGGGAACGCCCATTACCTGATAATCTTCCGGCCACACCGAAAGCCCTGCGCCCAGATTAAAGCGGTCGCCGGTGAGCGCCGCGATCGATGCGATCAGCTTGGCGGTGTAGAGCGGCGGGCGGACCGGGACTTTGACCACGTTGGTGGTCATTTCCAGCCTGGTGGTGGCAACGCCAATGGCGGTTGCAAGAATGAAGCTTTCGATGAACGGCTTGTTTTCCAGAAATTCCCGGCCACCGTCTTCGGTGTAGGAATAGCTGGTATCCGATGCCTTGGGATAGATCAGGCTGTCAGGAATGGCGAAGCCGGCGTAGCCATTGGCCTCGGCCTCTTTTGCGAGGGGCAGGTAGTTGGCAACTGCAGTCATGCTTTCAGCGTAGTGGAAACGCACGTCACTCTCCCGAAACGGCTATATTGTTGCGCATAGATAAGCGCGACAGGCGCAGGGAAACAAGCAGATTCCCGCGCCGTCTCTTTTTATAATGCGCAAAATGGCTGCTTTGCTGCTACGCAAAAGGCTTGCTGGCGTTCTCGCCGTCGTCCGTCAGCCGCGCACGATGCAGCGAAAACCGACATGGCTGGTGGACGTATCGGTTGGCTGTAGCCAGCGCGCGGCGGGGCCATATCGTTGGCAATAGCTGGGCGCGCACAGGTGCGAACCGCCTTTCAGCACTTTGCGGCCTATCGGAAGCTCCGGCATGCAAGGATCATAGCTGCCTTCTATTTTGGCCCCGCGCGGATTGCGGAGGATGCAGCAATCGCCAATCGCATGGCGATCGGAAAACCAGTCGTCGGTCCATTCCCAGACATTGCCGATGGTGTCGAAGCCGATGGTGTCGAACAGGCCGCAACCGTTTGCCGGTAAAGACCTGACCGGCGATGTGCGCAACCATCCTGGGCGTTTCGGTAGAGGAAAGCGCGCATTTGCCGCAGGCGCTGTTCGACGAAGTGAAGCGCCGGAATATCAGGTTCGTTTCCGTTGGGAGGTGGGGTCGATTGCAATCTGGGATAATCGCTCGACCTGGCATTATGGGGTTGCCGACTATGCCGGGTGGCGGCATCTTGAGCGAGTTGCCGTGATGGGTGACAGACCTAAAAGAGCTGTCGGCTAAACATTAGTCAGGCCTTAAAAATCCCCGGATGCATAGTCCGGGGCGGGAGAGCGAATGATGACCGCAGCCGTGTCTATCCCGGTGGGGGACGATTTCCGTGACAGTCTGTTTGCCGGTCCCGGCGGCGAAGTGCGGCGGTGGCAGGCGCTGGCGTTGTTGTTCCTGACCCAGATGCTGGCCATCGGCAGCGTTTCCTATGGCTTTGCGGTTTTGCTGAAGCCGCTGGCCGTCGATTTCGGTCTGGGCCGGGTTGAGGTTAATCGCGGATTGATGACAGTGCTGGTGGGCATGGCCCTGTTTGCGCCGCTTCTGGGGCGCGCGCTCGATCGGTGCTCCGGTCGGCTGGTGGTCATGACGGGGGCCGTGCTGTTTTCTGCAGGTTGGGTGGGGATCGCCTCTTCTACCAACGTGACCGCCGCGCTGTTGTTCGCTTTTTTCCTGTTGTCCCCCGGTGCCGCCGCGCTGGGACCGATCGCGGCTTCGACGCTGGTGTCGCGCTGGTTTACGCAGCGACGTGGACTTGCGCTGGGGATTTCGTCTGTCGCCATGTCAACAGGCGGGGTCGTGATAGTGCCACTCCTTGCCTATCTGATCGAGGGTGGGGGCTGGCGCAACGCGATGATGCTTTATGGCCTTGCCGGTTTGGGGGTGATCCTGCTGCTGGCGATGCTGGTACTGCCGAAAGAACGCCCGCCGCGTTCCACCATGCGGGGCGATGCAGGTTCCGGCGCTGCTGGCGATGCGCCGGTTGCCGCTGCCGTTGACGATGAACCCGCGCTATGGCGGGTGCGCGATTTCTGGCTGATTGTCGGCGCGTTGGGAACCCTGATGGGTACTAACGGCGCGCTGCTGTCGTGCCTTGTCGCCTATGCTACTGACCGCGGGTTTTCGGTTGCCGAAGGGGCGGCGTTGATTTCGGTGATTTCCGGCGGTGCTGTAGTGGGCAAGCTCCTGCTTGGCGCTTTGTCCGACCGTGCTGATCCGCGTTGGCTGTTCCTTGTCGTCGTTGGACTTAACATCGTGTTGCTGGGAACGCTATGGGCCGGGCCTTCTTATTCCGTGTTGTTCGTGATCGCCTTGCTGGCAGGTCCGGCAGTGGGCGGGGCCGTGCCATTGTGGACGGTGATTGTAGGCAGGCGGTTCGGCCTTCCCCGAATGGGCCACGCGATGGGGATGACAACGGCTGCCATGCTGCCGCTGAATTTGGGTACACTGCATCTGGTTGGCGCACTCTACGATGCTTCGGGCAGCTATCAGTCGGCGTTCCAGCTTTTCCTGGTGGCGGTGGTCTTTGCCGGTATCCTGATTTTGCCCATAAAGGGCGTGTCCCGGCCATTAATCGCAAATACATGAGGCATAAATATCATGGGTTCCACGGGACGCACAGGGCTGCCGACGCCGCTTTCCCCGCCGAAAATGAGCGAGGCCGAGGCTATTGCCGCGCTGATCGGCGGGTGGGAACTGGATTGCTGGACCACCTATCACGCCGACGGCAGCGAAAGTTACCCCTTTGGACGGGATGCCATCGGGCTCATCATGTACAGCGCCGATGGCCATATGAGTTGCCACCTGTCGGTGGCGAACCGACCCTTATTCACTGAGCCGACGATGTTCGACGTGCCGGACGCAGCGTATGGGCGGTCGCTGCGCGGATATAGCGGTTACTTCGGCACGTTCAGCGTCGATGTCGCGGCCGGGGTCGTGACCCACCATGTGACGGGCGCATGGTATCCCAACTTTGCCGCTGTCGATCAGCCACGTCGCTTCGCCTTTGCAGGGGACATCCTCTATCTGGAAGCCGAAGTCGGCACGGATCTCGTGCGGATAG
>CAYLKZ010000044.1:13436-25203 GCA_964384275.1 uncultured Sphingobium sp.
GCAGGGGACATCCTCTATCTGGAAGCCGAAGTCGGCACGGATCTCGTGCGGATAGCCTGGCGGCGACGCAATTCCGGCACTTTGCCCGCTCATTCCTGAAGCCATTCCTGACCGGGCCGGCAGCTTCCGCGACGACGCCTCAGGCTGAAGGTGGCGAAGCGCCCTCGCGTCGTTAAGGGGCAGAAGCGTATAGGCAGGCTTGCGGCGTTGCCAAGGAACTTGGTTTCTACCCCGCAAAGACCAGCGGTTCCGGCATCAGCCTGGGTCAACCCATAGGCGCGACCGGCGCGATCCTGACGATCAAGGCGATGTACGAACTGCGCCGCACTGGCAGGCACGCGCCAACTGATCGCTTCAGCGCGCCAGTAGGCCGTAAAGCACGGTCCGCACGATATGTTCCGCTTCTTCCTCTGCCCGTTCCGGCGCGGCAGAGCGGCGGGTTGACGCGAGCATGACGACATTGCCCACCAGTGCCAAAATCGTCGCCGCCGTTTGTTCTGGCGATGCCAGCGGGGAATGCAATTCGACATTCCGGGCGATGTAGTGGGCAACAACCTGTTGCGTGCCATCCATCATCGATTTGAAGAAGGCGTCGAACACTTCGGGAAAAGTCCCGGCTTCGGTAAGGAACAGGCGAAACATCCCGAGATATAGCGGATCGGTCGACGCCTTCAGAATCGACGCGACCAGATTTTGCAGTCCTTCGACCGGATCAGTTGCGCTTTTTGCCAGGGGAAGTGCCTGAAAGCGGCTTTCAAGCACATGTTCGATGGCCGCTTTCAGCAAGTCCTCTTTCGAACCGAACCGGGTGTAAAGCGTAGGCTTGCTTACCCGCGCCGCCGTCGCGATCTTGTCCATAGAGGTTCCGGCATAGCCGTAGCGGGTGAACACTTGCACCGCCGCATCAAGGATTTGCGCGCCCTTTTGTTCGGATTCCTGCGCTGTCGGCCGCCCCACGCGGGTCCGTTGTTCCTTCATCGCTAAATCCTGTCACGCTTCCGTTCGGACGGGCGTGTTACACGTTCCCGATTGACAAAGCGGGAGTGTATTGAAATTAAACCAGACGATAAAGTTAAAAATATCCCGCTGATGCGATCATATCCGCTTTGCTTGCGGGTCCGTCGACGTTGTCGGGGGAGAGGGTGAGTTTCATGGGCCTGAAAATGCTGAGCGCATTCCTTGCGCTTGTCGGTGCGGTTCTGGCGGCGGGCGGGGCATGGCTCGTCGCGTTGGGCGGGTCGCCTTATTATGTGCTGGCGGGCATCGGCTGCATCGTTTCCGCAGTGCTGTTGTGGAAGCGCCGGTCCGCCGGGGCTGGGGTTTATGCCTTTGTCCTTGCCGCAACGGTGCTGTGGGCGATCTGGGAAGTCGGTTTCGATTTCTGGCAGTTGCTGCCCCGTGTCGGCGGACCGCTGGCGATCGGGGTCATCATGGTAACGCCGTGGGTTATGCGCCCCTTGCGCGGCGATATCGCGCCTGCGCCTTCTGCTGGCGGTAGAAAGTCTGCCATGGTTGCAACCGTTGCCGTCCTGGCGTTGGGCGGGGCTGGCGCTGCGTGGCTGACGCTGAACGATAACGATCTGTCGGCGCAGGGAAGCGCAGGCGGATCGGCGCAGCCCGGCGGCGCCAGCGACGATTGGACCTCCTATGGCCGCACGGCATCCGGCACGCGCTATTCGCCAGCCGTGCAGATCACCCCGGCGAATGTCGATAAGCTGGAAGTGGCGTGGACCTATCGCACCGGCGATCTCGCTGCGAATTACCCGAACACCAGGTCGGCTTTCATGTTTCAGGCGGTTCCGCTGAAGATCGGCGACCTGCTCTATTTCTGCACGCCGCATGATATTGTCGTGGCGCTCGATGCCAACACGGGCAAGGAACGCTGGCGCTTTGATCCCAAGACCAACGACGAAGGCGTGGCCATGCTGGTCTGCCGCGGCGTGTCCTATTATCAGGCGACCAGCGCAGTCAGCGACTGTCCGACGCGGGTTCTGGTCGGCACCATCGACGGGCGCATGATCGCGCTCGATGCGAAGACCGGCGTCCGTTGCCAGAGCTTCGGCAAAAACGGCGAGATCTCGCTGCGCGAAGGCCTTGGCAAAGTCGATGCGGGCTATCATTATTCCACTTCGCCGGCCACGATCATCGGCGATGCTGCGGTTATTGGCGGTTTCGTGCTGGACGGTATGGCGACCGACGAGCCTTCGGGCGTAGTCCGCGCATTCGACGCGCGCGATGGCAAGCTGTTGTGGGCGTGGGATCTGGGCAAGGTGCCGGGTGCGGCAGACGCAGCCGATCCGCTTTACACGCGCGGCACGCCTAACGCATGGACGGTGTTCAGCGCCGATCCGAAGCTGGGCCTCGTCTATGTGCCAACCGGCAACAGCACGCCCGATTTCTATGCCGTGCCGCGTAGCGAAGCCGCGCAGAAATATTCCAGCTCGGTCGTCGCGCTCGACGCGCTGACCGGTAAAGTGCGCTGGTCGTTCCAGACCGTGCATAATGACGTCTGGGATTATGACATCGGTTCGCAGCCGGTGCTGATCGACATGCCGACCCCCAAGGGCGCTGTGCCGGCTTTGATCCAGCCGACCAAGCATGGCGAAATCTACCTGCTTGACCGGCGCAACGGTCAGCCTCTGGCCGAAGTGCAGGAACGCCCGGTGCCGCAAGGCGACATCCCCGGCGAACGCTATGCGGCGACCCAGCCCTGGTCTGCCGGAATGCCGAGCTTCACCCCGCCGACGCTCACCGAAGCGGATATGTGGGGAGCGACGCCGCTTGACCAGCTATGGTGCCGCATCGCGTTCCGTGAAATGGATTATCGCGGCAAGTTCACCCCGCCCGCCGTGCATAAAACTCTGCAATATCCGGGCAACTTCGGGGTGATCGACTGGGGCAGCGTATCTATAGATGAAGAGCGCGGGCTGATGATGGTCAACACCTCGCGCCTGCCGATGACTGTGCGTCTGGTGCCGCGGGCCGAATACGACCAGATGACCGCGCGCGGGAAAACCGCGCATCACGGCGGCGTCATGCCGCAGTCCGGCACGCCTTATGCCGTGGAGTTCGGTCCGTTCTTCTCGCCGCTTGGCCTGCCGTGCAACGCGCCGCCGTGGGGCCAGATGGCCGCGGTCGATCTGAAGGCGCGCAAGCTCATGTGGCAAGTGCCGCTTGGCACTACCCGCGATCACGCTCCGCTGGGCATTTCGGTGCCGGGGGCGTTCAACCTTGGCGGTTCGGTGGCGACCAAGGGCGGTTTGACCTTCATTGCCGCGACCATCGACAATTATCTGCGAGCCTTCGATTCCACCAATGGCCGCGAGCTGTGGAAGGGCCGTCTTCCGGCGGGAGGGCAGTCCAATCCAATGTCCTATATGGGCAGCGATGGCCGCCAGTATGTCGTGATTGCGGCAGGTGGCCACGGCTTTATGGACACCACGCACGGAGATTATGTGGTGGCTTATGCTCTCCCCCGCAACTGACGGTCAGGCCGTCCGGTCCATCGCCATCATTGGCGGCGGGCCGGGCGGCAACGCTTCGTTGCAGGCCGATATTGCGCAGATTGAACCCTGGCAAAACGCGATGTCGAACTATTATCGCGCGGCATCCGGTCTTAACGTGACCCAGTATCCGCACGGCATGAAAACCTACGCAGCGATGATGGCCGCGCCCGATTTCACGGATTGCCGGCAATCGGCCTGAGCCGCCTTCAGACTCAGCCTATCGCATATTTTCCATGGGCCGAGAGGTTCCCGAACAAGTCATTGGTGATCCACCGTTCGATAAAGCGCCATTCGCCATCCACTTTGGCGAAAGCATCCCGATAATCGCCGGTGATGATCGGCTGCAGTGGCACGCCCGGCGCATCCTGTAGCACGAAAACCGTGCTGGTGGCCGTTGCTTTTCCTGGGCCTGCCGGTTCGACGATCAGGTTGCAGATCATGTGGCGGGTGCGCGGGATTCCGTCATAGAGTTGCAGGAAATCGGTGAAGCCGCGCGTAATTTCCGCAGGGTCGCAAACCACCGGCGCGTCACGGTTTTCGAAATGGACCGCAGCATGGGCGAACAATTGACCCACGCCATCCAGATCCCCGGAATCGAGCAGCTTGGGATAGCTGTGAATCAGCTTCTGGATTGCCAGAAGGTCGCGAACCGAAAAATTGTCCATGCGGCCTCTCTTTCCGTCGAGCCATAAGCCGGATAAAGGTTCTTTGGCAATATGGCGGGTTCATAATTCATTCGGGTTACACGCCGGTGGATTCCATTGCCACGCTGGTGACGCAGCTCGCCTTGACATAACGCGCCAGGGTTGACTGAGGTGATGCCGGTTTTCTGGACAGGATGTTAAGCTAATTCCGACCTGATGGATTGGTACGGGAAGACGACGAGAAAGCATTGCAGCGCGGATTTCAAGGGCAAGGTCGCACTGGAGGCGATCCGGGGTGAATGGATGCGGGCTTCTGCGTTGCTGCGCTGGGGGAAGCGATGGCCCGAGGCCCAAGATCTTCAACACCGACCAGGGCAGCCAGTTTGCCAGCTTCGCCTTCACCAGCATACTGCGCGAGGTCGAGGTCCGCATCAGCATGGGTGGCAGGGGGCGGTGGATGGACAATGTCTTCATCGCGCGCCTCTGGCGATCCCTGAAGTGCGAGTGCGTCTATCTCCATGCCTTCGAGACCGGCTCGGAACTGCGCGCAGGCCCTGGCCGGCGGATCACCTATTGCAACACCCAGCGTCCGCACTCAGGCCTGGCCGGGAGAACCCCGATGAAGGCATGTCGGCGGATCGGGCAATCAGATCATGGGGGGCATGTCCCCCATGATCTGATGATCAAACAGGCGGCGTGAACGATACCCGGGACTAGCTTAACTCAGCCGCCAAACTGTCCAGGAAGGCCGAACCACCTCAGTTCTCACCTGACGAGTGCGCAAAATACCTCAGAAACAGCGGATATGCTTCAACCTGAGATGATCACGCTCTAGAACTCAACCTTTACTTCAAATCCATAGCTTCTTGGATCGCCAAATTGGGCGGTCGGTACGCCAGCACTCACAAAGGAGAGATAATAGTTTTCATTGGTTAGGTTCCTGCCAAACAAGCTGGCCTGCCATTTGCCGAAACCCATCGGGATTTCAGAAAGAGTGAGGCGCGCGTTGACCAGCGTATAGGCCGGCAGGACGTAGGAGCGACTGAGCGCCGTCCCAAAACGCTTGTCCTGAACCGAGGCTTCCACGAACGCCGACAGTTCCCCAACCGGCGTTGGCGGCAATCGATATTGTGCACTGGCCACGATGGTGTGCTTCGGTGCGCCTACAAACGCGACCGTTTGGGAAATGTCGGCTCCAGTGGCGTTAATGACTTTCTTATATTGCGCATCAAGGTAGCTGTATCCAACCATTATCTGAATATTATCGCTTGGGTGCATGGATAGATCCAATTCAACACCAGATATATTAGCTTTACCTGCATTCAGTAGGTCGGTTATATTTGGATTGTTTGCATCGGACTGAATGTTTACCTGAATATCTTTGTAGCGGCCGCTGAACAAAGCACCGTTCAGCCGGATGCGCCGATCAAGCAACTCGGCTTTGGCTCCAACCTCAATCACTGTGTTGCTTTCTTCGCCAAAGCCCTGCTCAAACCGGGCGATCGAGCTGGCGCGGGTGTTGAATCCCCCCGATTTATAGCCGCGGGTCCATTTGGCATAGAGATTGAGATCGCTGGACGGCTCGAAGGCGATCGAGAAATAGGGGCTCAAATTGTCGAACTTGCGCTTGGCGTTGCCGGTCGGCGTGGCGCCCGATATGACACCCGCGGAACTTCGCTTCCACTGGTCCATGACAGCCTTTCTGTCATCGGACGAATATCGCAAACCGACCGTCGCCGAGAGGCGATCCTCGAACGGCAAGCGCCATGTAGCCTGACCAAAAGCGGCATAAGCTCTGTTATGAATGTCTACGTTCCGATCCGCCCAGTCCATGAGCAATAGACGGCTGGTGTCGAAGCTGTCCGCTTTCTCGTCAAAATAATATAGGCCTAGAATATAGGATAAACTATTGTCTGAGCTCTGTCCAATAAGCTGGAGTTCCTCACTGAACTGCTTGTGGTTTTGCTTGAATGACGAAATCAGGAAGGAATTTGGTCCATAAATACCGGTATGATAATCCATATAGGTGAAATTATTGAGTTTTCTGTAGCCGGTAATAGATTTAATGGTCAGGTTGTCCCCAACCTCCAACGACGCTGTCAAGCTGTGGCCTTGAATGGTGACGTCGTTGCGCTGAAGGTCGCGCACATCAGCCGAACCTCGCCTCGGTCTCTCCCCGATGTTTGGAAATGATGGAACGCTGGCAAGGAAAATCGGCGTGTCATTGATGTCCGACCGATCATAAGCGTAAAGTAATTGAAGATTATCAGCCGGCTCCCATCGCGCGGCAGCACGATAAGAACTGCGCCGCTGATCGCCAAAGCGCTTTACGCCTGTCCCGATGTTGTCAACAAAGCCGTTCTTCTCGCTCCGCAGAAATGCGACCTGCAGGGCGAATGTGTCGCCCAGAGGAATATTGGCGAGACTATGCGAACGGAACTGGCCGAAATTGCCAGCGCCCATTGTCTGCTTCACCCGGAATTTACCAAGCTCCGGAGACTTCGTAATGATGTTGACGGCGCCGCCCGTCGCATTCCGTCCATAGAGGGTTCCTTGTGGTCCACGCAGCACCTCGATCCGTTCGATCTCGGCGGTGTCGGCGCTTAACCCCTGGCTGCGCGCAACATACACTCCATCAACATAGACCGCGGCAGCGGGGTCGAGGGTGAACTGGTCATCGTTCGCCCCCACGCCCCGGATGAATATCCGCTGCGAGGTCGCCGAGTTTGGATGAGCGACGATCTGGAGATCAGGCACGGTCGAGCCAAGATCGGAGATGCCTTTGACTCCACGATTTTCAAGGCTTTCCGTTCCCATCGCAACGATCGAAATCGGCACATCCTGGATATTTTCCGCTCGCTTTTGCGCGGTGACGACGATTTCCGTTTCCCATCTCTGAGTGCCCGCGCCCGAAGATTCAGCCTGACCATGGGCGGCCATAGGCAAAGTTGCAAAAATCGCAGCCGAGCAAAGGAAGTATCTTTTCATCAGTCCATCCCCTAGAATTGTTGATTGTTATCACCAAGTAGAAACAAAAACAGTTTTTGACCGATCCATGAAATTTTCTTCATCACCTGCTATCTTCTGAATAACTTCTTGATCAGAAAATTTCTCCAGCATCCGATCTAACCCATCCTGATGTTCAAAAACCATTTCTGTTATGACGTCAAATGGGAGTTCGGCCTTGGGTCCAATAGATGAATGAGGATTGAATGGGATATAATTTCTTTTATATTCTAAAATCCAAGGAAATAATTCCATTATAAGTTTTGAGTGTTTGTTTTCGTAGTAATCTATAAATTCACTTTCAGAAATACCATTTTTTGATTTAATAAAGGCTAATATTTTATACATATTAAACCTCATTTATGATAATTTACGAGTTAAATTGCGAATTTTTTAGCTATTTCTTTCAGTTCAAATTTTTTAACTTTGCCAGAGCTGTTGCGTGGAAGGTCTTTAACCCGTTCAATGCGCTCTGGAGTTTTCTGATGGCCCACATTTCTGTTCTTGAAATGAGCCACGATTTCAGGGAGCGTCACGTCCGCTCCTTCGCGCACGACGAGGAATGCGCACACGCGCTCGCCATAAATCGCATCGGGCATGGCGACGACCGCGGCATCCAGGATATCGGGATATGTCAGCAGCACGCCTTCAACTTCGGTCGACGAGATATTTTCGCCACCGCGGATGATGATATCCTTCTTGCGATCGGTGATCGTTATATAACCTTCGCTATCGACCCGACCGATATCGCCGGTGCGATACCAGCATCCTGGCAGGAAGCAGTCGACGTTCAGTGCCTTGTCGAGATAGCCCAGGAACATCTCGGGTCCCCGGGTCAGAATTTCTCCTTCCGTCCCGAACGGCAGTTCGTTGCCATTTTCATCGATAATGAGGACTTCGTTACCTTCGTCGATCAATCCGTCCGTGGTGGCGCGCCGTTCAGGCGAACCCTGCCAGTCGCACACGCTGACGGTCGGATGTTCCGTCAAGCCATATACCCGGCCGGCCGAAATGCCCGCTTCAAGCGCTTTATTAATGAGATCTGGCGTCATGCCCTGGCCGCCAAGGCTGAAATATTTGAGTGTGCCGATATCGTTTCCGATTTCTTTTGCCGCCGCGATCAAGGTCAGCAGAAAGAGCGGCGTTCCACCACCTTCGCACACGCGATGCTTTTCGATCAGATGTGCCGCGCGCTTTGCATTCCACTGATCCAGAAAGATCATCGGCGCGCCGTAAATAAGCGGACGCAGCGTGTGGCCATAGCCTGTGTAATGGCCGACCGGCAGGTTTGAAAGATAGAGCCCACGGTTCTTATAGGCCGGTCGGCTCCATTCTCGCAGCAGCGTATTGTGGGTATGCAGCACGCCCTTGGGGGCCGAAGTCGTGCCGGACGTATACATCAGCAGCGCAATGTCATTGGCGTCGACAGGCACCGGCGCGCAGGGAACGTCTTTCAGGCGAAGGAAGTCATCCCAGCCCATCGCTCCTTCACCTTCGCCACGCACCAACACAATGTGCCGTAATTGGGGAAGGCTGCTGAAGTCCGCCACGCGCGCCGCAAAATCCCATTTGCGCTGCCGCTCTGGCATGAACAGTAGTTTGGCTCCGCTCTGCTCCAGAATGAAGCGCACTTCCGCGGCCCCGTACATGGTGATGATTGGCAGCGCGACGGCGCCGACATGCGCGATGGCCTGATACAGTATGACGGCCTCCCGCCAGGTGGGGAGCTGGACAGCGACGACGTCGCCCTTCTCAACACCCATTCGGAGCAGGGCGCCTGCCACGATAAGCCCTTCCTCGAGCATCTCGCGATTGCTGAAATTCCGCTCCTCATCGCCGGAACAATAAATGGACTGGACATCGGGATGGGTTTCACAGCCGGAAATCAGCGCCTCAGACAGGCTGCGATTTTCATAATAGCCTTGGGCAGTCCATTCGGCCTGGAAGCGGTCGCGCTCCTCCTTGAACTTTTCGAGCGACCATTCGGCGCTGACTCCACCTGCCAGACATTGATTCTGATCCATCATCTTTAAACGCCTTGTTTCCGCCCGATCCTCTGATCCGGGCCACATCCTCTCTTTGGGCTTTACACGATAGTCCATACATGCGTATGCCTTGTCAATCGGAATAATCGACCGGACTTGAGGGGCGGGGAGCGCGCCGGGTACGAAAAAGGCACAATGTTGGAGAAGGATAATGTCCATGACAGGTAGTAACTGGGCTGAACGCTATGGCGAATGGGCCTTCATCGCCGGGGGTTCCGAGGGGATCGGCCGCGCTTTTGCGCTGCGGCTGGCGCAGCAGGGCGTCAACCTGGTGCTCATTGCCCGCAAGAAGGCGGCGCTCGACGAAACCGCCGAAGAATTACGTCAGGCTTTCGGTGTTCAGGTCGAAACCCACTCTGTTGATCTGACGGCCGATGATCTTGCGGATCGCCTCGACGTCATTGTCGCCGGGCGTGACTTCGGCACGCTCATCTACAATGCCGGGGCGGTGCATGGCGCGAGTCTGTTGCTCGACCAGCCGATTGAGCGGGCGCTCAACCTCATTCGCCTCAACTGCATCGGTCCGGTGACACTCGTTCATAAGCTCGCGCCTGCCATGCGCGCGCAGCATAAAGGCGCCATCATCCTCGTCTCCTCGATGTCGGGGCTGGCAGGCGGTGGCTATGTCGCCGCCTATGCCGCGTCAAAGGCCTATGAAATCTCTTTCGCCGAAAGCATGTGGGCAGAGCTGGGCGCCGAGGGCGTCGATGTGCTTGGCCTGATTGCAGGATCGACGCGCACGCCCTCAATGGAGCGCGCCGGCCTCAAGTTCGCGCCGGACAAGGGGAGTGGCAGCGACAGCCTCGACATCGTCGCCATGGACCCGCAGGATGTGGCCGGCGAGGCCCTTGCGGCGCTTGGGAAAACGCCCATACACGTTCCCGGGGAAGCAAACCGCGCTTCGGTCACATGGCTGCGACAGGCGCCGCGTGACGAAGTCATTTCGACAATGTCGGCGGCCAGCGCCAACATGTTCGGCCTGCCTCCACTCACCCGGTCTTGATGCCCCTCCAGTGAAGGGAAACCACCAATGAAGGTGTGGATCACCATTGATTCGCAACTCCCGCTCAGTGAGATCGGCGCCTCCGCCCGGCGGGCGGAGGCATTGGGCGCCGATTGCATAGCGGTGGCCGACAATGCGCATGACGGCCTGTTGGCCGCCTTTGCCGCCATTCAGGCAACCAGCCATGTCGAGGTCGCGACCATGGCGCTGGTCTGCTTCGCCCGCAGCCCGATGGTTGCGGCGGTTGCCGCCTGGGGGCTCCAGGAGGCGGCAAAAGGCCGTTTCCGTCTCGGCGTCGGTCCGCTGATCGCACCCATCATGCGGGACAAGTATAGCACGCCATGGTTGCCCCCCGCGCCGCGAATGCGCGACTATATCGCATCTTTGCAGGCGATCTTCGCTTGCTGGCGGAACGACGTGCCGCTGCATTATGTTGGTTCCCACTATCGCTTTACGCGTCAGTCTGCCTACAATAAGCCGCCGAGCCACAGCTATCGCGCCCCGCCGCTCCATCTTGGCGCGATCGGGCCGCATATGACGGCTCTCGCGGGTGAGGCGACCCAGGGCATCATGACCCACCCCACCAACAGCTCGCCTGAGTTTATCCGCGAGCGGCTCCTCCCTCACCTTGCCATCGGCGCCGCCCGCGCCGGCCGGCAAGTCGGGGAGCTTGACATTCTCGTCAATCCCCCGCTTGCGCTTGGCCGATCGCAACACGCGATCGAACGGCAACGCGAACGTTGGCGCGCGCTGCTCGCCATCTTGCTGTCCACCCCGAACTATGGGACTTCGCTGAACCTTTTTGGCCATCCGGAGCTCGGGTCCCATCTGCGCAAGCTCGTCCGCGAGAACCGCTGGACGGAACTTGCAGCCCAAATCGACGATCCCTTGCTCGATCGCTTCGTGCCGCGCTCCTCATATGGAGCGCTTCCTGATCTTGTTTCCAGCCTCTATGACGGGCTTGCAACGATCATGTGCCTTTCATTGCCCGAGGACCCAACCGATGATAGGGCGTTCGCAGCCGCCATTGAGAAATTAAAAACCATCTGACCGCGCACGGAAGAAATGATAGAAAAAAACAACGACACTCAAATCCTCCAGAGCGAACATCCCAAGCATGTCAGCAAGGCTGATGTGCTGGAGGCGGCAAAGTTGCTGTTTTCAAAACAAGGCTACCAGCAGACATCGACGCGACAGATTGCAGCGGCCGCCGGCCTCAAGTCAGGCAGCATCTACCACCATTTCCAGACCAAGGAGGATATCCTCCACGCAATAGTCAGGCCCTATGTCAGCGACTTTCTACCTAGCTTCAATCATATCGCCGCGACATCCCCCAATGCGCGCGAAGCCTTCAGAAACCTGCTCGACTTCAGCCTGCACGTTCCGGCGCAGCAGCCGCACGTTTCTAACATCGCCCTGAATGAATGGGCGTTCTTCGATTCGGAGCCCTCATTCTCTTATGTTAATGAGACCTGGGCAAAAGCGCGCGAAATCTGGAACAGAGTTCTGACCCAGGGCGCGCATGAAGGGGTTTTCCGCAAAGACCTCGACATCCGGCAGGTT
>CAYLKZ010000045.1:0-24446 GCA_964384275.1 uncultured Sphingobium sp.
AGCCGTTCAGCAGCAGCAGGATCGAGAAGGAGACGACCAGCATCACCGTCGCGATCGCGGTCGCGCCGTTATAATTATATTGCTCCAGCTGGGTGACGATGAGGAGCGGCGCGATCTCGGTCTTGCCGGGCATGTTGCCGGATATGAAGATGACCGAGCCATATTCCCCCACGCCGCGGGCGAAGGCCATTGCGAAGCCGGTGAGGATCGCGGGCAGGATCGCGGGCAGGATCACCAGAAAGAAGGTCTGCCCCCGGTTGGCGCCCAGCGTGGCCGCCGCTTCCTCGACATCAAGGCCGAGATCGGCCAGCACCGGCTCCACCGAGCGCACGACGAAGGGCAGGCCGATGAAGATGAGCGCGATGGTGATGCCGATCGAGGTGAAGGCCACCTTGATCCCCAGCGGCTCCAGAAACTGGCCTACCCAGCCATTGGGCGCGTAGATGGTGGTGAGCGCGATGCCCGCCACCGCGGTCGGCAGCGCGAAGGGCAGGTCGACGAGCGCGCTCACGACCCTCTTGCCGGGAAAGCGATAGCGCACCAGCACCCAGGCGATCAGCAGCCCGAAAACCGCATTGACGATGCCCGCCGCCGCCGCCGTGCCGAAGCTGAGGCGATAGGCGGCCAGCGCGCGATCGGAAAACCCGACCGCGACGAAATCCGACCAGCCCATGCCGGCCGAGCGGATGAAGATGGTGGCAAGCGGAATAAGGACGATCAGCGCCAGCCAGGTGATGGAAAGGCCGAAGGTCAGCCCGAAACCGGGGAGCACGGAAGGCTCGCGCCAATGGCCGCGCGGCGAGGGGGGTGAAGTCATCTGCAGAGGCCTGCTCGATTGAAGGGGGGCTTTTGCCCCCGGTTATTTCGTATAGATGCGGTCAAAGACAGCGCCATCGTCGAAGAACTGCTTTTGCGCCTTGGCCCAGCCGCCAAATGCCTCATCGACCGTGACGAGGTGGATGTCCGGGAACTGGCCCTTGAACTTGGCGGCAACCTCCGGATTGCGCGGGCGGTAGAAATTATGGGCGATCGCGGTCTGCGCCTCCGGTGTGTAGAGATAATCGAGATAGGCCTTGGCGACCTCCTCCGTGCCGTGCTTCTTCGCATTGGCGGCGATCACCGCGACCGGCGGTTCGGCGAGGATGGAAATCGACGGGACGACGATCTCGAACTTGCCCTTGCCCAATTCCTTTTCGGCGAGGAAGGCTTCATTTTCCCAGGCGAGCAGCACGTCGCCGATACCGCGCTCGACAAAGGTGGTGGTAGAGCCGCGCGCGCCGCTGTCGAGCACCGGCACCTGCGTGAAGAGGCGCTTCACATAGGCTTCGGCTGCCGCATCCGAGCCGCCCGCCTTGCGGCCATAGGCCCACGCGGCGAGGAAGTTCCAGCGCGCGCCGCCGCTGGTCTTGGGATTGGGGGTGATGACCTCCACGCCCGGCTTCACCAGATCGCCCCAGTCCTTGATCCCCTTGGGATTGCCCTTGCGGACCAGAAACACGATGGTCGAGGTATAGGGCGCGCTGTTGTCGGGCAGCGCTTTCTGCCAGTCCTTCGGCAGCAGCTTCGCTTTTTCCGCGATGGCGTCGATATCATAGCCCAGCGCCAGTGTCGCGACATCCGCCTCCAGCCCGTCGATGATCGCGCGGCTCTGCTTGCCGGAACCGCCATGGCTCATGCGGAAGGTCACGTCCTGCCCGGTCTTGTGCTTCCAATAGGTGGCGAAGGCGGGATTTATCGCCTGATACAGCTCTCGCGTCGGGTCGTAGGAAACATTGGTGAGCTGCACTGTGTCGCCCCCCTTTCCGCCGGAACAGGCGGCAACGGAGAGGGCGAGCGCGGCAAGCGCGGCTGCGATGAAGGGACGGCGCTGCATTCTGGTCTTCTCCCTATGGTTGGCTTATCCTTAAATTCAATTATTTTGATTGACAATAAAAATGGCATAGCGCGGGCTAAAGCTGCGCTTTCCCGAAAACGCCGTGAGGGCACATCGCCTTCCCTCCGGCGAGGGCCAGCCGGAAATGCCCGCGCCCGCCATTCTTCAGACCAAACGATGCAGGCCGCTTCCGGTTGCGTCAAGGAAGCGGAGAGCGCCCGTCACGGCGCGGCCTGTTCTTTCGCGGCGGCCGAGGCGAGGGCGTCGGCGCGTTCGTTTTCGGGGTGGCCCGCATGGCCCTTCACCCAATGCCAGTCGATCTTGTGGGGCTGCGCCGCCTCTATCAACGCCTGCCAGAGATCGGCATTCTTGACCGGCTTCCTATCGGCGGTCTTCCAGCCGTTGCGCTTCCAGCCATGCACCCATTTGGTGATGCCGTCGCGCACATAATTGCTGTCGGTGGTCAGGATCACATGGCAGGGCCGCTTGAGCGCGTTCAACGCGGAGATCGCGCCCATCATCTCCATGCGGTTGTTGGTCGTGTCCGGTTCTCCGCCGGAAAGCTCCTTCTCATGCGCGCCGGAGCGGATCACCGCGCCCCAGCCGCCGGGGCCGGGATTGCCTTTGCACGCGCCGTCGGTGAAGATTTCGACGGTGGTGAGGGGCTTGGCGTCCTTCGCCGCGCTCATGCGCCGAGCAGTTGCGCGGGACTGGCGCAGGCGCAGAAATCGAGGCGCCGCAGATAGGCGAGCGGATCCTTGCGCGTCACCATCGCGTCGGGCGGGGTGTTGATCCAGTCATAGGCGCGGGTCAGCAGGAAGCGCAGCGCCGCGCCCCGGCAGAGGATCGGGAAGGCGTCGCGCTCCGCATCGGAAAGGCCATGGGTTTCGGCGTAGCCGCGCACCAGCGCGGCCGCGACATCCGGGCGATAGTCGCGCCCGTCGCTGGAAAAGGACCATGCGCCATGGGTGATCGCCAGATCATAGGCGCGGATGTCGGTGCAGCTGAAATAAAAGTCGATCAGGCCGCCCACCTCGTCGCCGCGCATCAGCACATTGTCGGGGAACAGATCGGCATGGATGACGCCGCGTTCCAGCCAGTTCGGCCAATGGGCGTCGAGAAAGGCCAGCTCTTCCCGCACCCGCTGCCCGAGGCCGGGCTGGATGCCGTCGAAATCATCGCCGCAGGCCGCCGCCAGATCATGCCAGCCAGCAAGGTCGAGGCTGTTGCGGCGGTTGCCGGTGAAATCGCGCGCGGCGACATGCATTTCGCCGAGCGCCCGTCCGGTCGCTCCGGCCTGCGGCGGGGTCGGCTCGGTCACGGAAATGCCGGAGAGGAATTCAATCAGGCAGGCGGGGCGGCCGGAAAGCTGTTGCAGCTTGCCTCCCTCTCTATCGGAAATGAAGCGCGGCACCTTGCATCCCCGCGCGCCCAGATGGTCGAGCAGGTCCATGAAGAAGGGCAGATCGGCCTCATTCACCCGCTTTTCATAAAGGGTGAGGATGAAGCGTTCCCGGCTGCCGTCCTCGCGCTGGGTTTCGAGGAGGTAATTGCTGTTCTCGACGCCCTCGGCGATGCCCTTGGCGGAAATCAGCGTGCCGGTGTCGTAGCGCTTCAGGAACTCCGCCATCTCCTCGGCGGGTACATGGGTGTAGACGGCCATGGGTCAGGCTACCTCCAGCCCGCGCGGCAGCTTGAAGGAAATGCGTTCCTTGGCGGTTTCGACCTCGCGCTCGCTCACCGCGAAATGGCGGGTGAGGATGTCCACCACTTCGCGCACCAGCACCTCGGGGGCGGATGCGCCCGCCGTGATGCCCAGCGTCCGCACGCCTTTCAGCCAGTCGAGATCGATATCCGGCCCGCGCTGGATCAACATCGCCTTTGCGCCCTCGCGCTCGGCGCATTCGACCAGGCGCACCGAGTTGGAGCTGTTGGGCGCGCCGATCACCAGCACCGCATCGCATTCATGCGCCATCGCCTTGACGGCGGCCTGCCGGTTGGATGTGGCGTAGCAGATATCCTCCCCCCGGGGCGCGGCGATGCCGGGGAAGCGGCGCTCCAGCACCGCGATGATCGCGGCGGTGTCATCGACCGACAGCGTGGTCTGGGTGAGGAAGGCGAGCATGTCGGCGGGCGCGTCCGTTTCCAGCGCCTCGGCATCCTCGACCGTTTCGATAAGGGTCATGCAGCCTTCGGGCACCTGCCCGAAGGTGCCGATCACCTCGGGGTGGCCGCGATGGCCGATGAAGAGGATATGCCGTCCGGCTTCGACCTGGCGCTCGGCCTGCCGGTGGACCTTGGAAACGAGCGGGCAGGTCGCGTCGATATAGTTGAGGCCGCGCGCCTCCGCCTTCGCCGGCACCGCCTTGGGCACGCCATGGGCGGAAAAGACGACCGGCACGTCGTCGGGCACTTCGCTCAGCTTCTCGACGAAGATCGCGCCCTTCGCCTTCAGGCTGTCCACCACATATTTATTGTGGACGATCTCATGCCGCACATAGACCGGCGCGCCATATTTCTCGATCGCGCGCTCGACGATGATGATCGCGCGGTCCACCCCGGCGCAAAAGCCGCGCGGCGCGGCGATCAGCAGGTCGAGCGGAGGCAGGGGGCGATCCTGCCCTGCGCTGGTCTGGTCATCTGCGGTCATGGGTCGAGCCTTTAAGGGGAAACGCCGCCCGTGACCAGAGCTTCCGACAGCGCATCTGCGCTTTATGCCTGCATCCCATGTTGCGCCTGCGCGCCGGGAGGGATAAGAAGCCGGATCAATTCTCCAAGGGACTGCCTGTGACCGTATCTCGCTCATCGATCCTGAAGCTCTCCACGGCCGCGATGGTGGCGCTGGCGCTCGCCGGTTGTTCGCGAAAGGGCGATATCGACGAGACAGGCGGCATCATCGCCGTGCGCAGCGCGTGTCCCGCCGCCGCCATTCCGGCGATGACCGGCGATGTGACGTTGTTCAGCCCGGCCGGCAGCACCGACGCCTCCGCCATCGACGTGGTGGCGGAAATCACCAATTTGCGCTCCACATGCAGCGAGGCGGGCGACCAGTTCTATACCGAGGCGACGTTCGACGTGCATGCGACGCGCACCGACGCGAGCGCCGCGCGCGACGTGACCTTGCCCTATTTTTCGACCGTGGTGCGCGGCGGAACCGGCGTCACCGCCAAGCGGGTGGGGCAGGTGACGCTCTCCTTCGCGCCGGGCCAGACCCGCGCCAGCGCCAGCGCCGGGGCGTCTTCCTATGTCGACAGGAGCGCGGCGGCCTTGCCGGACGACATGCTCCGCCGCATCCGTTCCAAGCGCAAGGCGGGGGATATCGACGCGGCAACCGATCCCTTCTCCACGCCCGAGGTGAAGGCGGCGTTGCAGCGGACCAGCTTCGAGCTGCTGGTCGGCTTCAACCTGACGCAGGATCAGTTCCGCTACAACGCGACTCGATGACAAGGCGCGCCCGGCGGCGCGACCCGGACTCTACAATAGTGCGTGACCTGCGCCCGGCGGTGCGCGACGCGCTTTTCCCCTCTCACCCCTCGACGATCCGCCCGGATGGCGCGGCGAGGGCAGGATGACAGGACCAAGGCTGTGACACTTTATGTTCGTTTCGCCGCGCATATGGACGCGCTGCTCGATGCAATGGAAGCGGCGGGCGATCTGCCCGCGGGCCTCAACCGCAAGGCGGTGACGGTCGAGCCGCCCCGCGATCCCTCTCACGGCGATCTTGCCACCAACGCGGCGATGGTGCTCGCCAGGCCCGCAGGCGCCAATCCGCGCGCGCTGGCCGAAAAGATCGCCGCGCGCCTTGGCGAACTGGCCGAGGTCGAGGAAGTGTCGATCGCCGGGCCGGGCTTCCTCAACATGCGCCTCACCCCCGGCACCTGGGCGGAAGAGCTGGGGCAGATCGCCGCGCTCGGCGCCGATTATGGCCGCTCGGCGCTGGGGCAGGGCGTTACCGTCAATATCGAATATGTGTCGGCCAACCCGACCGGCCCCATGCATATGGGCCATTGCCGGGGCGCGGTGGTCGGCGATGCGCTCGCCAGCGTGCTCGAATATGCCGGGCACAAGGTGATCCGCGAATATTATATCAACGACGCGGGCGGGCAGGTCGATGTGCTCTCGCGCTCGGCCCATCTGCGCTACCGCGAGGCGCTGGGCGAGGATGTGGGGGATATCCCCGAGGGACTCTATCCGGGCGACTATCTGGTCCCCGTCGGCCAGAAGCTGGCCGCCGAATATGGCGACCGCTTCGTCGGCGCGCCGGAAGGCGAGTGGCTGGCGCTGTTCCGCAAGACCGCCGTTGCCGACATGATGGATATGATCCGCGCCGATCTCGCGCTGCTCGGCATCCATCATGACATCTTCTCCTCTGAGGCCGAATTGCAGGCGGCGGGCAAGCCCGAGGCCGCCGAGAAATGGCTGCGCGAGCATGGCCTCGTCTATGACGGCGTGCTGGAGGCCCCGAAGGGCGAGACGCCTGAAGACTGGGAGCCGGTCGAACTGCCGCTGTTCCGCTCGACGCAATATGGCGACGATCAGGATCGCCCGATCAAGAAGTCGAACGGCAGCTGGACTTATTTCGGCGCCGACATGGCCTATCATTTCCAGAAAGCCCAGAGCGCTGACCAGTTGATCGACATCTGGGGCGCCGACCATGCCGGCACGGTGAAGCGCATCCAGGCCGCCGTCGCCGCGCTGACCGAAGGCAAGGCGCGCTTCGACGTGAAGCTCGTCCAGATGGTGCGCCTGCTGCGCGACGGCGAGCCGGTGAAAATGTCGAAGCGCGCCGGCAATTTCGTCACCCTCGCCGATGTGGTGGGCGAGGTGGGCAAGGATGTGGTCCGCTTTACCATGCTTACGCGCAAGGCCGACGCGCAGATGGATTTCGACTTCGCCAAGGTGGTGGAAGCCTCGAAAGACAATCCGGTTTTCTATGTGCAATATGCCCATGCGCGCATCGCCTCGCTGGGCCGCCGCGCGCAGGAAGCGGGCGTGGCGCTGTCGGATGCGCCCGATCTGTCCCGCCTTGGGACGGAGGAACTGGCTCTGGTGAAGCTCGCCGCGCAGTTCCCGCGCGTGGTGGAAGGCGCGGCGCAGAATCGCGAACCGCACCGGATTTCCTTCTATCTGGGCGATCTCGCCGCTGCCTTCCATGGCTGGTGGAACATGGGCAATGACGATCCCGCGCGCCGGGTAATCGTGGTTAACGATCCCGAAATCACATCCGTCAGGCTTTTCCTCGCCCGGCAAATCGGGCAGATAATCCGCAACGGACTTGCGCTGATGGGCGTCGAGGCGCTTTCGGAGATGCAATAATGGCAAATGGCAGGATCGACAGTCTCGCGCTTGACGACGAGGATCGCCTGCCATGGCTTGAGCCTGCCTATGATGTCGAGGCGAAGGATGAAGTCTCGCTCGGGCGTCTGGGCTTGTTCGTTCTGGCGGGGCTGCTGCTGATCGGCGCGGTCGTGCTGGGCGTCTATCTCGCGCGCGGCCATCTGGGCGGTGGCGGGCGGGGCGAACTGGTCAAGGCCCCCGCGCAAAACTACAAGATCCCGGCCGCCGACGCCGATGCCAAGAAATTCCAGGGCGAGGGCGATGCCAGCTTCGCGGCGAGCGAGGGTGTCGTGCGCGGCGGGCGGATCGATCCGTCGCGCCTGCCCGAAGCGCCGATCGTCCCGGGGTCCGTGACCAAGGCCCCGGCGCCGGACAAGGCCGCCGCCGCCGCCGCCGCCAAGAAGGTGGAGGTTAGCGTCGCCGACCGCACCGGCGAAAAGGCGCAGGTGCCCGTCGCCTCGACCTCTCTGCAAATGGCGGGCGGGGCGATCCAGCTTGGTGCCTATGGCAGCGAAGCGCTCGCCAAGGATGCCTGGTCGCGCTTTTCCAGGCGGTTCGACTATCTCGCGGGCCTCACCCACAGCGTCCAGCCGGTGACGGTGGGCGGCACCAAATTCTATCGCCTGCGGGCCCATGCGGGCAAGGATGCGGGCACGCTCTGCGGCAAGCTGAAGGTGGCGGGGGAAAGCTGTCTGGTCGTCAACTGAGAGCTGTCGGTTTTTCTATACTCATGATGACTTTCCGGAGGTTCCACCCGGTCTGAAAATGGTTTAGGCAGGCGCCATGAAACCAGTGATTTTCGGGATAGCCGGGGAGAGGTTGAGCGCGGAGGAACAGGCCTTTTTCCGCGAGGCCGATCCGGCGGGCTATATCCTGTTCCGCCGCAATGTCGCCGACAAGGATCAGCTTCGCGCCCTGACCGATGAACTGCGCGCCTTGCATGGCCGCGACGACCTGCTCATCATGATCGATCAGGAAGGCGGGCGGGTCGCGCGGATGCGGCCGCCGATCTGGCCCGATTTCCCGCCGATGCAGATTTTCGACTCGCTCTACGACGTCGCGCCGTCGAGCGCGATCGCGGCGGCCCGCGCCAATGCGCAGGCGATTGCGGCGACGCTGCGCGAATGCGGCATCAACGTCGATGCCTTGCCCCTGCTCGACGTGCGACAGGAAGGCGCGAGCGATATCATGGGCGATCGTACGCTTGGCGCCGAACCGATGCGCGTGGCGGCGCTCGGCCGGGCGGTGATCGAGGGGCTGCGCGCGGGCGGCGTGGTCGGCATCGTCAAGCATATGCCCGGCCATGGCCGCGCGCTGGTGGACAGCCATCTCGACCTGCCCACCGTCACCGCCGACGAGGCGGCGCTGGAAACCGACCTTGCCCCGTTCCGCGCGCTTAACGGCGCGCCGATGGGGATGACCGCGCATATCGTCTACACCGCCTGGGATGCTGAGCGCCCGGCCAGCCTTTCGCCGAGCGTGATCGGCGGGATCATCCGCGAGCGCATCGGCTTCGACGGGCTGCTGATGTCCGACGATCTCGACATGAAGGCGCTGAAGGGCGACATCCCCTCGCTCGCGGCGGGCGTGGTAGAGGCCGGGTGCGACCTTGCGCTCAATTGCTGGGCGCGGATGGACGAGATGATCGCCATCGCCGACCGCCTGCCCGATATCAGCGCCGTTTCCCGCGCTCGCCTCGACCGGGCGATGGCGACTATCGCCGACGGGAAGGGCGCTGATGGAGCGGGGCTGGACGAGGAGCCGCTCGAAACGCTGCTCGCGCGGCGGGATGCCCTGCTCGCGGTGATGCCCTGATGGCTGCGGCCGAGGCCATGGACGATCTGTTCGAAAGCGGTCGCCCGGCCGACGAGGTGCTGACGGTATCCTTCGACAGCTGGGAAGGGCCGCTCGACCTGCTGCTCAATCTGGCGCGGTCGCAGAAGGTCGATCTGCGCGAAATCTCGATCCTCGCGCTGGTCGAGCAATATCTGGAATTCATCGCCGACGCACGCGCGATGAAGCTGGAGCTGGCCGCCGACTATCTGGTGATGGCCGCCTGGCTCGCTTATCTCAAGTCCGCGATGTTGCTGCCCAAGGCGCAGCAGGAGGATCCCTCTCCCGAGGAACTGGCGTTGCGACTGCAATTGCGGCTGCAAAGGCTTGCGGCGATGCGCGATGCGGGAGCGCGGCTGATGGCGCGCGATCGGCTGGGGCGCGACGTGTTCCCGCGCGCCGCGCCGGAGGGGTTGCGTGTGGACAAGATCGCGATCTGGCAGGCGAGCCTCTATGATCTGATCTCGGCTTATGGTCAGGTGAAGGCGCGCACCCGGTCCGTCACTCATGTTATCACTCGCCGCCCGGTAATGGCGCTGGACGAGGCGATCGAGCGGGTGGGGCGGCTCGTCGGTGCGCGGCTCGACTGGGTGCGCCTCGAATCCTTCCTGCCCGAAGGGGTGAGCGGTCCGCTGGGCCGATCCGCGCTGGCGTCGAGCTTCGTGGCGATGCTGGAGCTGGCGAAGCAGGGTCGGGTGGACATCCGGCAGGAAGGGATTTTCGAACCGATTTTCCTGCGCAGCGCGGCGCCGTCGCAAAATATGGTGGGATGAGCGTGGCGAGAGAGGAACCCGATGAACTGCTGCGCGGGCTGGAAGCCGCGCTGTTTGCAAGCGAGGAGCCGTTGACCATCGCGCAATTGCGTCAGTTGCTCGGCGCCGGGCCGGAGCTCGCGGCGGCGCTGGACCGATTGGGTGAGGACTATGCCGGACGCGGCGTCAATCTGGTGGAGCGCGGCGGGCGCTGGCATTTCCAGACCGCCGCCGACATGGCGCACCTTTTGCGGCGCGACCGGGAGGAGCCGCGCAAACTTTCGCGCGCGGGCATGGAAACGCTTGCCATTATCGCTTATCATGAGCCTGTCAGCAGGGCCGAGATAGAGGCCATTCGCGGCGTTCAGGTGGCGAAGGGAACGCTCGACGTGCTGATGGAGGCGGGATGGATCAAGCCCGCCGGAAGAAGAGAGGTGCCGGGACGGCCGTTGCTTTATGCGACGACAGCGGAGTTCCTCACCCATTTTGGCCTGGGCAGCCGCCGCGACCTTCCGGGGGTAGAGGATCTGCGTGCCGCGGGCCTGCTCGACCCGGTGGACCTTGCAATGGAAAGCTGGGCGATGGAAGGTTCGGCGGAACGGGCCGACGCAGAATCGTCGCTGGAAAATGAGGAGGGGGACGACTAATATAAGGTCGTTACCCCAAGGAGATTGATATGGGTTCCTTTTCGTTGATGCACTGGGTGCTGGTGGTGCTCGTCATCGTGTTGCTGTTTGGCGGCGGCCGCATTTCGTCGCTGATGGGTGATGTCGCCAAGGGCATCAAGGCCTTCAAGAAGGGCATGGTCGATGATGAAGAAACGCCCTCCGCCCCCCGCCCGGTCAACCGCATCGAGGGGCAGGCTGCGCCCGATCCGTCTGTGAACGCCGTCAAGGAAGAACAGAAGCAAGGGTGAGCGAGCGGCGGAGCGCGAAGGCGGCGGGCTTGAGACATGTTTGATATCGGTTCCAGCGAACTGCTGCTCATCGTGATCGTTGCGGTGGTGGTGATCGGCCCGAAGGATTTGCCGCGCGCGCTTTACAAGGTCGGTCAGTTGATCGGGAAGGCGAAGGCGATGTCGCGCCATTTCCGCTCCGGCATCGATGCGATGGTGCGCGAGGTCGAGCTGGAGGAAATGGAAAAGAAATGGGCGGATGAGAATCGCCGCATCATGGCGGCGCATCCGCCGGTTCCCCCTCTGGGGGCCGATTCCATCCCGGCCATGGAGGATCAGGGCGCGGCTTTCCCCACTTCGGGGGAGGTGGAGGCGCCTTCGGGCCTTTCCAGCGATGAGGCGGCGCAGCCCGATGCCCCGGCCGCCGGAAAGACTGTATGAAGGATATCGACGACACCCAGGCCCCGCTGCTTGAACATCTGATCGAACTGCGCACGCGCCTGCTCAAATGCGTGGTGGCGCTGTTTCTGGGCTTCATACTTTGCTTCGTTTTCTCCGACGAGCTGTTCGCGATATTGGTCCATCCGCTCAAGCAGGCCTTTGGCGCGGCGGGCGGCAAGCTCGTCTACACCAAGCTCTACGAAGCCTTTTTCGTGCAGGTGAAGGTGGCGCTGTTCGGTTCCTTCTTCCTGAGCTTCCCGATCATCGCCAACCAGCTTTGGGCGTTCGTCGCGCCGGGGCTTTACGCGCAGGAGAAGAAGGCGCTGTTGCCCTTTCTGCTGGCGACGCCGATCCTTTTTCTGGCGGGCGCGTCGCTTGCCTATTTCGTGGTGATGCCGACCGCCTTTCATTTCTTCCTTGAATTTCAGGGGCAAGCAGGCGGCCTTCAGATCGAGGCGCTGCCGAGCGCCGACGCTTATCTCGGGCTGGTAATGCAATTCGTGCTGGCCTTCGGCATCAGCTTCCTGTTGCCGGTGCTGCTGATGCTGCTCAACCGCGCCGGGCTGGTGAGCCGCGAGCAGCTTGTCGGCGTGCGGCGCTATATGATCGTCGGCGCCTTCATCCTCGCCGCAGTGCTGACGCCGCCCGATGTGGTGTCGCAACTGATGCTCGCGGTGCCGCTGGTGCTGCTTTATGAACTGGCGCTGATCGGCATCTGGTTCACCGACCGCAAGCGGGCGGGCAAGGACGCCGAGGAAGAGGAAGAAGGCGACGGCCATTCTCTCATCGCCGGGGAATAGCGGGGCTTCGGGAAGAACGGGTCTTGGAAATATAAAAGAAAAGGCGGCGCCAGGGAGGACCAGCGACCGCCTTTTCCCTGTCGGGTCCGGTTGAGGGCCCGGCCAGCTTGTTCTGTTTATTTCGCGGTATTCTCGATCGCCTCGCCCGCGCTCTGGACGTCGCGTCCGGCGCCTTCGACGGTGTTGCAGGCCGCCAGAAACAGCGAGGTGCCAAGCAGAAGCGTAGCAAACAGGGTGCGGGTCATCATCTTACCTCTCTTCTCGGGTGAGGTCATAGCGCTTTGACATGGGAAGAAATGCCTGGAGGGATTTTTGGTTCCCCGTCCTTTCCCGGCCTTGACGGGATCTTGGCGCGGATCACGGCGAAGCGCAGACTTCAATCGTCGGAACGAGGCGAGCCCGGAACGCGGGTGGGGGGGGGGGAAGCGTTCCGGGCTCTTATGTCGGATAGCGTAGCGGGGGGCAAAGGGTCGCCATCCGCACCATTGAACGAAGCCTTTTCGCTTTGGTTCCCCCTTAGCGCGCAAAAATGCCGAGAAAAGGCAATCTTTATCAATTTACTGATTTATAAGGACAAAAACTGGCGTTCAGGGCCTTCCTTCGGGGGGAGACGTGCATTTTTAGCGATCAAATCAGCGGGCGGCCGCTATTTTGATATTCGGGCCGGATGGTCGATTGCGGCAGGCGCTGGCCGGGCAGGTCCGGCACGACCTGTGGTGAGGGCGCCCAGCCCGGCTGGGCCGAAGGCGCGGGCCCGTTCCGTGGCGTGGCGGGTTGCGCCGTCGCGGACAGGGGGACGCCCGGCAGGGAAGTGGAAGATCTCAGCGCCAGCTCGACTTCGGGCAGGAAGGGCATCGCCTCGGGAATCGCATTGGCCGGAACCGGCTTCCAGACACGCGGCGGCGGACCGGAGATCAGCTCGCGCCCCGAATAGGCAAAGCGGAAGGCGGAAGACAGCCCATTGGCGCCCCGCATCTGATAGAAGATATGCGCCCCCACCACGGCCACCGGATCGAGCTTCGAGGCCCAACTCGGGCGCACCGCCAGCGTATGGTAGAAGGTGGCGAGTCCGACGGGCGCAAAGGACTTGCCCGACAGGGCAACTTCGGCGGCGCGGCGCGCGCGCGCCCATGGTTGGGCGGCGGGCATCCGCGCCATTGCCCCGTCGCAGCTGAAGGTGAACTGGCACAGCATGTCGGTGCGCTCCGCCCCCTGATAGACGACGCCGCAGACGCTGTTGGGCCAGGCGGGATGGCGCACCCGGTTGAGCACGACCTGCGCCACGGCCCGCTGGCCCTCGTCCGGCTCATTGCCGGCCTCATAATAAATCGCCGAGGTAAGGCAGTTGAGCGCGCGATAACGATCGAGCGCGGTGGCGCCCGCAAAGGGGATGGACAGCGCCGTATCCACCCGGCGGAGCGCCAGCACATGCGGCATATGGGTGGCGGTTTCCACTTGCGGATCGGCTTCGAATGCGCCTTGCGCGAAGAAGAAGGCCGAGCCGATGAAGGTTTCGCCGGGGGTTTCGACCGGGTTGACGAGCGGGTCGGGCTGGTCGGCCAGCCGGTCGAGGGAGGCATAAGACGCGCTTTTCAGCCCCATGCCCGCGAGCGCGACGAGCGCGGCGCCTGCAACGAAGCGCAGGCGTTTGCCGCCTCGCGGTTGACGAGGGCGGATCACCGGCCCCGTGCTGACGGGACGCAGTGCAAAGGGGAAGCTGCCAGCTGGTTCCATGATCGTGCCTTTGCCCGGCCATATACTATTTTGCCTGAAAATTCTTGCTTAATATTGCGGTGCGGCGAGGCCCACTATGGGACGGCCGATTGGGTCGGATCGATCCGACCGGCGCCAATCGCAACTTTGGGCGTTCCCATTTTCCCTTGCTTGGCAGGCGAGGGGTGCTGCGCTATGGAAAGGCCATGATCGTGTCTCAAGATAGTCTTTCGCTCATCGGCAATACCCCACTCGTCCGTCTGGAAGGGCCATCTCGCGAAAGCGGATGCGATATCTTCGCCAAATGCGAATTCGCCAATCCCGGCGCCTCGGTGAAAGACCGGGCGGCGCTCTTCATCGTGCGCGATGCCGAGGAAAAGGGCCAGCTGAAACCGGGCGGCACGATTGTCGAAGGAACGGCGGGCAATACGGGCATCGGCCTTGCGCTCGTCGCCAATGCGCGTGGCTATCGCACCGTCATCGTGATGCCCGAAACGCAGAGCCGCGAGAAGATGGATACGCTGCGCGCACTTGGGGCAGAGCTGGTTCTCGTGCCCGCCGCGCCCTATTCCAACCCCGGCCATTTCGTCCACACCTCCCGCCGCATCGCGGAGGAGACCGAGGGCGCGATCTGGGCCAATCAGTTCGACAATATCGCCAATCGCAAAGCGCATATCCTCGGCACGGCGGAGGAGATCTGGACGCAGATGGACGGCCGGGTCGATGGCTTCATCTGCGCGGCGGGGACGGGCGGAACGCTGGCGGGCGTCGGCCTCGGCCTCAAGGCGAAGGACGAAGGCGTCACCATCGCGCTCGCCGATCCATTCGGGGCGGCGCTCTATAATTATTATGCCCATGGCGAATTGAAGGCCGAGGGCAGCTCGGTCGCCGAGGGCATCGGTCAGGGGCGCATCACCGGCAATCTCGAAGGCGCGCCGATCGACACTCAATTCCGCATTTCCGATGAGGAAGGTCTTTACTGGGTCCGCCGCTTGCTGTCCGATGAAGGGCTGTGTCTGGGCCTGTCGAGCGGCATCAATGTCGCGGGCGCCGTCGCGCTCGCGAAGGAGATGGGGCCGGGCAAGCGGATCGTCACAATCCTGTGTGATACCGGCTTCCGATATCTCTCCACCCTCTATAATCGTGAGTGGCTGGAAGCTAAGGGCTTGACGATATTCCCTTGGCTCATGCAAAAAGAGGAAGCATAAGGGCCTCTTTCCGGCAGCCTTAAGGGTTGCCGTTGCCCTCGATCAGGTGAACATGCAGAAGCTGGGACAGCAGAAAGAAGGGATGCAGCGTATCCGGGCGGGCCTTAGCGGGCTTGTCGGAGTCGTCCTGCTGGTCGGCCTCGCCAATATCGTCGTCGATTCCGCGCGCAATAAGAACGACGCCGCGCAGTTCATCGCCTCTGACAATGCCTCCAATCTGACGGTTCCTTCCGTGCCTGCCGTCAAGCCTTCGGAGCCGCTGGCGGAACTGGGCGTGACGCCCGCCGCCGATAGCGGGGTGGTGGCCGATTTGCAGCCTGATCCCAATTTGAGGGAGCCGATGGACCGTCCGCCGCCGGTCAACCCGACCTTGCCGGGCAGGCCGCAGCAGCAGAATTCCGGTCAGTAATTCCCCGGCGCTGGCCCAGATGAACCGTTCCGGCCGCGTCCCCGGCGCCTTTCGCGCTTCCCTGCTGATCTTTCTGACGGCGCTGGGCGCGCTGCTTTCCGCTTTTCTGCCGCTGGTGATGATTTTCGGGCTGGCGACCGGCGGTGTGCTCGAAAGCGGGCAGGCCGATCCGGGGCGCTGGTGGGCGGGGGCGGCGCTGGGGTTGCTTTTGCTGTCGCTTCTATCCTGGCGCTGGGATTGGCGGGCGCGTTTCTACTGGCTGGCGATCTTCTCAGGCGGACTGGCAAGCGCGGTGCTGCTGATCGCGCATGGCGCGGCGGTGGATTATGGGGAGAGGAGCGTTCCTCAGAAGGCGGCTTCCCACCTGCGTGTCGGGGTGGTGAGCGCCTTGCCGCTTTTCTGGCCGGAAGGGATGGAGGCTCGCGACCTGCTGGTCGATGGCGCGGGCGAGGCGCCGCTGTCGATTCTACCGCCGGTGACGCATCATGCGGCGCGGGCGATCGATCATGTCGATGGGGCGGCGCTGGAGGGGCTGGACGCGCTGCTCCTCGCCCAGCCACGCCTGTTGCAGCCGCAGGAACTGGTCCAGCTCGACCAATGGGTCCGCGAAGGCGGGCGCATGGTGGTGCTGGCCGATCCGCTGCTGGCCTGGCCGAGCGAACTGCCGTCCGCCGATCCTCGCCGTCCGCCGCTGACCAGCCTGCTCGATCCGCTGCTCACCCATTGGGGGCTGCGGCTGGAACCGGCGCGGCAAGGAGTGGAGCGTCGCATGCTGGCGAGCGGCCATGCGCTGATGCTGGTTGATGCCTCCCGTTTCACTCTGCTGCCCGTCACGCGGGAGAGTGGTGCGGCTTGCTCGCTGGCCGAGCAGGCGCTGATGGCGCTGTGCCGGATCGGGCGGGGGGAGGTGCGGCTGGTGGCCGATGCGGACATGCTCGACCCGCGATTGTGGCTCGCCGATCCGCGCTGGCCCGACCGGCGGAAGGCATGGTCCGCCGATATTCCCGACCTGATCGACGGCTGGCTGGCCGCCCCGCTGCGCGACCCCTCATCCGCCCGGCCCTATCGAGTGAAGGATGAGCAGGCGCTGATGGCCGCGCTGCGCTGGGCGTTGGTGATGCTGTTGGGCTGGGCAGGGCTGGGAGGAGTTGGTCAGAAGCGGATTTTGAGCGTCGTGGTGCCCGCAAGGGGCGGGCGATGCGCCGATAAACAGCGCGCGGCGTCCAGCCCCTCCCCGATGAAAGAGAAAGAAAAGCCATGAAAACCAGTTGAAAACCATCCTTTCCCAGCTTTTCCCAAATTTTCCCCTTTCCACCCAGCCTTTCCCTTGGTACTTCCAAGCGTGAGGGGCAGTGAAAGCTGCATGATTCCGTTTGATGGTCTGGCGTCCCCCGTTCGCCTTTCCGAACGGGCGCATGTGGTCAGGTTCGGCCCGCATTGGGGGCGAGGCGCGACGGGGTGTCTGAGGGCATCATCTTTTCCGGCAACGGTATCTGCGTAGCGGATGGCAAGGGGCGGTTCGCCCTGCCGCTGGACATGCGCAAGGCCGTCAAGGCCAGCAGCAGCGAAAATCGCCTGTGCCTTACCATCCACACCCAGCTTCCCTGCGCCATCGGCTTCGGCCTTTCCCATAAGCAATGGCTGGAGGAGCAAGTCGTCGAAATGGAACGCGTGGCCCGCGAAAAGGGCATGGATTTCGACGCCGAGGCCGAGCGCGAGGCCCGCTTCGCCGATATGGAAGACCTGAATTTCGATGATGGCGGCCGCTTCTTCATGCCGCCCGACATCAAGGCCATGATGGGCATTTCCGATGCCATCGTGTTCGTGGGCGCCAGCCGTCACATCCAGATGTGGGATCCTGCAACCCTGCTCGCCAGCGAAGGACGCAGCCCCCGCGTTCGTCACGCGGTCGAGAAGTTCCTCGCCGAGCGGACGGCGGGAGGCGGCAAATGAGCGCGCCTGCCGGAAACGCCATCCCCCATGTCCCGGTGCTGATCGACGAGGTGCTCGACGCGCTCGCGGTCCGGCCGGGGGAAATCCATGTCGATGGCACCTATGGCGCGGGCGGCTACAGCCATGCGATGGCAGGGAGCGGCGCGCGGGTCTATGCCATTGATCGCGATCCCGATGCTATCGCCGAGGGGCGGGCGCGGATCGCCCGCGACGGCGACGACATCACGCTGCTTCAGGGGCCGTTTTCCGCGATGCGCGATCTGCTGGCGGAAGCGGGCGTCGAGAGCGTTGCAGGCGTGACGCTCGATATCGGCGTTTCCTCGATGCAGCTCGACCGCGCGGATCGCGGCTTTTCCTTTCAGGCCGATGGCCCGCTCGACATGCGGATGAGCCAGGAGGGGATGACCGCCGCCGACTTCCTCAATACCGCGTCGGAGGAGCAGATCGCCGATGTGCTCTACCTCTATGGCGAGGAGCCGCGTTCGCGTCGCGTCGCGCGGGCGATTGTCGCTGCTCGCCCACTGGCCCGCACGTCGGAGCTGGCGCAGGTGGTGCGCCGCGCGCTTGGCCACAAGCCGCATGACAAGAAAGACCCGGCGACCCGCATTTTCCAGGCGATCCGCATCCATCTGAACGGGGAGCTGGACGAGCTGGAGCGCGGGCTTGAGGCAGCCGAGGCGCTGCTGGCGCCCGGTGGGCGGCTGGCGGTCGTGACCTTCCACAGCCTTGAGGATCGCATCGTGAAGCAATATCTGCGCCGTCGCAGCGGCGGAGAGGGCGGCGGTTCGCGCCATCGTCCGGAAACGGCTTCGCTTTCCCAGCCCGCCTTCGCCAAGCCCGCCAAGGCGGTCCGCCCGTCCGAGGCGGAGCTTGCCCGCAATCCACGCGCCCGTTCCGCCACGTTGCGGAGCGCGGTGCGCCTTCCCCTTTGTTCCGTCCCCCTTGCCGCCGAGGAGAAGTCCGCATGATCGCGGTCAAGCGTCTGCAAAGTCTGTTCTGGGTGCTGCTTGTCGCGCTTGGGGCGTTGGGGGCTTATCTGGTATCGCTTCGGGTCGCGACGGAGCGGAACGAGTTGATGCGTGTGCGCACGCAGATTTCGCAGGCGCGCGCGGATATCCGCTATCTGGAGACGGAGTTTGCCGCTCGCTCCGCCATTCGCCAGCTGGAAAGGTGGAATTCCGAGGATTTCCGCTATTCCGCGCGGGATGCGAAGCAATATCTGGACGGCGAACGGGCGCTCGCGCATCTTGAGGGCGTGGAGGCCAATGGTCCGGCCTATGTCGCGCCGCCGGTCATGGTGGCGATGATAGACGCCGAGGATACCGGCTCGGATACGCCCGCCGCGCAGCCGGTGGCGAGTCCGGCGGCCTTGCAGATCCGGTCCGACGTTTCGACCATCCGCACCGCTTCGGCGGAGGCCGCCCGCAGCCAGCCCGCGCGAACGGAGCTTGCGGCGCGTGCTTCCGCGCCCGCCGCCACTCCGGCATCCGCATCTGCATCGAAGGGCGCGGCCGCGAAGAAGGCTGATGGCGCCAAGGACGCGCCGAAACCTAAGCTGGCCCGGTCCGAGCCGAACGAAAGCGCGGTCGCTCGCAAGGCGGAGCGCATGGCGATGCTCGATGCGCGGCTGCTCGATGACCGGACGATGGGCGATATCGGGCGCAAGGCGGCGGTGGAAAAGCGCGGAGGCGCTAACTGATGGCCACCATCGTCGTCCGGCATGACAGGTTGCCGGTCAACCGGCAGCGTGTGAACCTGACGGCGCTTGCGCATCAACGATTGATGCTGATCCTGCTGCTGATCGCCGCGGTATCGATGGTGTTGATTGGAAGGTTGGCATGGATGGGGCTGTTCGCCGATGCAGGCGGGCAGCTTAATCATGTTGGCGCCGACCTGCCGCCGCGCGCCGATATCGTGGACCGCAACGGCGTGCCGCTGGTGCGCACGATGGACGCCTATTCCATTTCGGTGCGCCCCAGCCGGTTGATCGGCGATCCCGATGAACTGGCCCGCAAGCTGCACGAGATTTTTCCCGACACCCCGGCGGCCGAGTTTCACAAGAAGCTGACCGGAAAGGGCTGGGCCTATCTGCGCCAGCGCGCCTTGCCCGAAGAAGTGGCGCAGGTGAATGCGCTGGGCGAGGTGGGCATCGAGTTCCCGCGCGAGAAGGAGCGAGTCTATCCCCAGCGCACGCTCGCTGCCCATGTGCTCGGTTTCGCGCCGGTGCTGGATGGCGCCAGCTATCATGGCGGCATGGGCGTGGAGGCCGCGTTCAACGATCGGCTGATCGATCCCGACAAGCGCTCGACGCCGTTGGTCCTGTCGATCGACAGCCGGGTGCAGGGCGCGCTCGAAAACGAGCTTTATGCCGGGATGATGGACCAGCGCGCGAAGGGCGCAACCGGCGTCGTCATCGATACCAATACCGGCGAAGTCGTCGCCATGGCCTCCTTCCCGGTGTTCGATCCCAACAAGCTGGGCGCGGACGACAATGCGCGCCGCAACAATGTGGTGCAGTCGCGCTATGAGCTGGGTTCGACCTTCAAGCCGATTGCCGTCGCGGCGGCGATGGATGCGGGCGTCGTCAAATCGATGGCGAAGCGCTATGACGCCACCGCGCCCTTGCAGGTTGCGGGTTTCCGCATAAAGGACGACCATCCTCTCGGCCGCTGGCTCAATGTTCCCGAAACGCTGATCCATAGCTCCAACATCGCGACCGCCCGCATCGCCGATGAAATGGGCGCGGGGCCGATGCAAAAGCTCTACCGCGAGCTGGAGTTCGACCATCGCCCGAGCATCGAACTGAACGAGCGGGCGCGCACATTGTGGCCGTCGAGCTGGGGCCGCATCACCACCATGACCGCGGCTTATGGCCACGGCATCGCGGTAACGCCGCTGCATCTGGCGAGCGCCTATGCGGCTCTCGTCAATGGCGGCATCTGGCGTCCGGCCACGCTGGAGCGGCTGCGCGAGGAAGATGTGCCCAAGGGACGCCGCGTCTTTTCCGCCGCGACCAGCGCGCGGATGCGCCAGCTTCTGCGCATGATCGTGAAGAACGGCACGGGCCGCAATGCCGACGCGCCGGGCTATCGCATCGGCGGCAAGACCGGCACCGCTGAAAAGCCGTTCGAGGGCGGCTATGCCCATCGCTCGCTCATCACTACCTTCGCCGCAGCCTTCCCGATGGACAATCCCCGCTATGTGATATTGGCGATGATGGACGAACCGCAGGGCAGCAGCCAGTTTCCCGGCGTCCGCACCGCTGCCTACACCTCCGCCCCGGTGGTCAGGAAGGTGGTGATGCGCATCGGACCGATGCTCGGAATCATCCCCGATGAGCGACGCGATGTTGACGTTTCAGAGTTGATGCCTCTTGTTACGAAAGGCAAGGGAGATGAATGATGCGGCTTGATGCGTTGATCGGAGAAGCGGCAGGGGCGCAGGGCGCCGTGCAGGTCACGGGCTTCGCCATCGACAATCGCAAGGTGGCGTCGGGCGCGGTCTTCGGCGCCTTTCAGGGCGCGCGCGTCAATGGCGAGGATTTCATCCCCAATGCGATAGCGGCCGGAGCGGTCGCCGTCGTCGCCCGCCCCGAAGCGCGGGTCGAGGGGGCGGTGCATATCGCCGATGCAGAACCGCGCCGCCTCTTCGCCCGGCTGGCCGCGCAATATTATGCGCCATTTCCCGAAACCTGCGTGGCGGTGACGGGCACCAACGGCAAGACCTCGACGGTCGAGCTGACGCGCCAGCTTTGGCGCATGCTCGGCCATCAGGCGGCGTCGATCGGCACGCTCGGCGTGACGACATCGGTGGATCAGGTTTCGACCGGCCTTACTACGCCCGACATCGTGACGTTCCTGTCCAACATGGCCGGGCTGCGCAAGGAAGGCATTACCCATGCCGCCTTCGAGGCGTCGAGCCACGGTCTTGCCCAATATCGCACCGAGGGCCTGCCGGTGAAAGCGGGCGCGTTCACCAATTTGTCGCGCGACCATCTCGATTATCATGGCGATATGGACAGCTATTTCGAAGCGAAGATGCGGCTGTTCGACGAGGTGGTGACGGATGGCGGCGCGGCTGTCATCTGGACCGACGATCCATGGTCGGACAAAGTGATTGCGCGCGCGGAAAAGCGGGGATTGCGTTTGATGACCGTCGGCGAAAAGGGGGAGGCGCTGCGCCTCGTCTCGCGTGAGCCGACGCTGATGGGACAAAGGCTCGTCATCGCCGCCGAAGGGGCCGAGCATAAGGTCGATTTGCCGCTGATCGGCGCCTATCAGGCCGCCAATGTGCTGGTGGCGACCGGCCTCGTGCTGGCGAGCGGGGAGAAGCTTTCGGCGGTGCTGCCGCTGCTGTCGCGCCTTCAGCCGGTGCGGGGGCGGCTCGAACGCGCGGTGGTGACGAAGGCGGGCGCCCCTGTCTATGTCGATTATGCCCATACGCCCGATGGCCTGCGCGCCGCGATCGAGGCGCTGCGGCCGCACAGCAAGGGGCGGTTGATCCTGCTATTCGGCGCGGGTGGGGATCGCGATGCGGGCAAGCGTCCGCTGATGGGCAGGACTGCCGCGGAGCTTGCCGATCATGTCATCGTCACCGACGACAATCCGCGCTCGGAAGATCCCGCCGCGATCCGCGCCGCCGTGATGGCGGGCGCTCCGCAGGCAGAGGAAATCGGCGGCCGCCGCGCCGCCATCGCCGCCGCCATCGCGCAGGCAGGTCCGCAGGATATCGTGCTGCTGGCGGGCAAGGGACATGAGCAGGGGCAGGTGATCGGCGATAGCGTGCTGCCCTTCGACGACGTGACCGTGGCGCGGGAATGTGCGCAATGAGCGAGGCGGGTTTTCCCCTCTGGACCGCTGAGGAAATCGCGCAGGCGACGGGTGGCACCGCGTCCGCCGGTTTTTCCGTCTCCGGTGTCGCCTTCGACAGCCGCGAGGTAGGGCAGGGGGATTTCTTCATCGCCTTGAAAGGCGAAGCGACGGACGGGCACAAGTTTCTCGACAAGGCGTTCGCCGCGGGTGCCGCCGGTGCCCTCGTTTCTCAACCAATCGATCGGCCGCATGTGCTCGTCGCCGATACGACAGAGGCGCTCAACGCGCTGGGCCGCGCGGCGCGGGCGCGCATGGGCGGCAAGGTGATCGGCGTTACCGGATCGGTCGGGAAGACCAGCACCAAGGAGGCGCTGTTCGCTGCGCTCGACCGCTTCCGGCCGGGCCGTGTGCACCGCTCGGTCAAGAGCTACAATAATCATGTCGGCGTGCCGTTGAGCCTGGCCCGCATGCCGCGCGACAGCCTGTTCGCAGTGCTCGAAATGGGGATGAACCATTTTGGCGAGCTGGCCGCGCTCACCCGTCTCGTGCGCCCGCATGTCGCCATCGTCACCGCCATCGCGCCCGCCCATATCGAGTTTTTCGGCACCGAAGCGGCCATCGCCCGCGCCAAGGCGGAGATTTTCGAGGGGCTGGAGCCGGACGGCACCGCGATCATCCCCTATGACAGCCCGCATCGCGACCTGCTGATCGGCGTCGCGAGGGAGCATGGCGCGAAGATCGTCACCTTCGGCATGGGCGATGGCGCGGATGTGCGCGTCGCGGCCGCCGTTCCCGCGACTACCGGGGGCACTCTGGTCTCTGCGCGTCTCGCCGGGGCGGAGCTTTGCTATACGGTGGCGGCGCCCGGCGACCATAATGTGTCGAATTCGCTCGCGCTGCTGGCGGCGGTGGAAGCGGTGGGCGGCGATCTTGCCGCTGCCGGTCTTGCGCTTGCCGACATGCCCGGCCTGCCGGGGCGCGGCGCGCGCGGCATGGTTGCGGCGGGCGAGGGGCAGGCGCTGCTGATCGACGAAAGCTATAACGCCAATCCGCTTTCCATGGCGGCGACCATCCGCCAGCTGGGCCGGGAGAGGGTGACGCGGCGCATCGTCGTGCTGGGCGCGATGAAGGAACTGGGCGATGCCAGCGCCTCGCTCCACAGCGATCTGGCAGAGCCGTTGGAGCAGGCTTGCGTTGATCTGGCCATTTTGGTCGGTGAAGAGATGGCGCCGCTCGCGCAAAGGCTTGAAGGGCGGCTGGCTTTGGAGCATGTGGCCGATGCCGATCAGGCAACTCAGATCGTCAGGGCGCGGATGCAGGCCGGCGATGCGATTCTCGTCAAGGGTTCCAACAGTGTCGGATTGTCGCGGCTGATTGCCGCGCTGTCCGGCGGAGAATGATGAATGTTATATTGGCTGGCCCAACAGCTTGATTTTCCCGGGGTACTCAACCTCATTCGCTATTTGAGCTTTCGGGCGGGCGCGGCCATTGCGACGGCACTGATCCTCGGGCTGTTGATCGGTCCGCGTTTCATCGGCTGGCTGCGGGTGCGGCAGGGCAAGGGACAACCGATTCGCTCCGACGGGCCGCAGACCCACCTCGCCAAGCGCGGTACCCCGACCATGGGCGGCCTCATGATCCTGACCTCGCTCATCGTATCGGTGCTGCTTTGGATGGACCTCAGCTCTATCTATGTGTGGGCGTGCCTGTGCGTGACGCTTGGTTTTGGGGCAATCGGCTTTCTCGACGATTATGACAAGGTGACGAAGGCCAGCACGGCCGGGCTTTCCGGCAAGGCGCGGCTGCTGTGCGAATTTCTGATCGCGGGCGTGGCGGCGATGCTGATCGTTCAGCATAACGGCACCGCACTCTATGTGCCCTTCTGGAACGGCCCTGCGATCGATCTGGGGATTTTCTATTATTTCTTCGCCGCTTTCGTGATCGTTTCCTTTGGCAATGCCGTCAATCTGACCGACGGGCTTGACGGACTGGCGACCATGCCGGTGGTCATCGCCTGCATGGCCTTTACCGCGATTGCCTATCTTGCGGGCCGCGCCGACTTCGCCGCCTATCTCGGCATTCCGCATGTGCCGCGCGCGGGCGATCTGGTGATCCTGACGGGCGCGATGATCGGCGCGGGCTTCGCGTTCCTCTGGTATAATGCGCCGCCCGCCGCCGTGTTCATGGGCGACACCGGCAGCCTCGCGCTCGGCGGCACGTTGGGCGTGATAGCGGTGGTGTGCCATCATGAGATCGTGCTCGGCATCATCGGCGGGCTGTTCGTGGTGGAGGCGCTGTCCGTCATCATTCAGGTGTTCTTCTACAAGCGCACCGGCAAGCGCGTGTTCCGCATGGCGCCGATCCATCATCATTTCGAGCAACTGGGCTGGCCCGAAACCACGGTGGTGGTCCGTTTCTGGA
>CAYLKZ010000046.1:0-24116 GCA_964384275.1 uncultured Sphingobium sp.
CGACGCCCTTGACCTTCCCCCAGGTGCGGGCGGCGGTATATCCCAGATAGCCGGTACCGAAGAGCGCATAAAGCGATTCGGGTATGCCGCCCAGATAGTTGTTCATTCCCTCGCCGATCGCCTCCGCCATCTGGGGACGGAAGGCGGACAATATGCCTATTGGGATCGACCAGAGGATCAGCGCATAGATCACATAGAGGAAGGCGGGTCGTGCCCGGCTCGTCCATGGATCGGCGGATTGCGCCTCCGCCATGATCGGCGAGAGGCGAGCGCGCAGGGCTTCCAACTCCTGTGTGCCTTCCAGTTTCAGCAATTCCAGCTTTGCGGCACTCCGCGCCTCCTGGTCGGGCAGCACGCGGTCGATGATCCGGGAGATCGGGCTGATCAGCCCTTCGGCAAATGACATGAAGATTCTCCTTCTTTCCGCCTTCTATGGACGCATGCCGTCCCGCGCCGATGGGCGGGCGGGTTCGGCAAGCATTCTGTTCCGGGGTCAGCCGATGCGATTGGCGATCCAGCCATAAAGAAAGCCCTCATTGGCAGGGCGGCTTTCGGCAAGCGCGATATAACGCTCGCCTTGCAGCGCCTCGATCGCTTTCAGCAGCACTGCTTCGCCAGCCTTGCCCCGCTCGCGCAGGAAAGCGCGTAGCGCCGCGATGGTGACGGTGCCGATCCGGCCATCGACGGCCATATCGGGGAAATCTCGCCCATTGCGATTGAGCGCATTGAGCGCGCGCTGGAGGAATGCGCTGGCCGTGCCCGTGCCCATGTTGACGCCGGTATCGAACATCTCCGCCGCGATGCCGGGGGCATGCTCGGCAATGGCGGCAAAGCCCGGTGTCTGCCAATAACGCTCCCGATAAATGGCCTTCGCTTTCTCGACCGGGAAAGAGCGCATGTCACCGGCATAGCCATGCGCCCGGGCCACCGCCTGGGTGATGCCCCAGCGCGTTGGCCCGCCGCGGTCCGCTGGATGATCGCTATAGCCGCCCTCGCGGTCGATCAGTTCTTCGAGCAATTGGTCGATGGTCGCCATGTCTGCCTTCTCCTTCAAAGGGAAAGCAGGTCATTAGCCTGCGAGCCGGGCTGTAGGACAAACCGCAGCTACGTGACAGGGAGCCGCCGCGCCTTGCCGCTGGGCGTATGCGCGCCGATGCTGGCTATGCTCGCTGACGGTGAGCCAACATGACAGGTAGTACGGCTGGAGAGGCCGTGCAGGCGCTTCCGCCAGGAGCCTTCACCAGTCAATAACCGATCAACGCCCGAGTATTTCAGGAACAACTGTACTCTTAGTTGATCTCGGCGTTTGGTATTTTCGATCTCTCCGATCATTTCCCGCGCATCTGCGTTTAAGCGATCAAAACGCAGTTTTTCAAAGAACTCGACCATCGATTTTGGGCATTGGGGAGCAATTTTATATCCTAACGAAGCAGGTGCGAGATGTCAGGAGATTTTCCCTAGGACAGGTGAGCCTCGCTCAGTTCACAAGCCATCTCAGTCAATCGAGGACGTATAACATTATCTAATGTGAAGGAACAAAATAAATTCAATGATCTTTTCCATAATATCATAGAGAAACAATCTGACATCGATTACGGTGTTATGAAAATAGGTTATTCACCCGGAAATCAACTTAACCTCCTTCTGCGTCGTTTTGAGCGGGAATTGGCCAGAGAAAAAGGAAAGCCATCCTTTTCTGCTATTCTTTACCTCAAGGATCCACGTGAAAAATTTCATGCGCGGGCTGAAGTAGTCGCTATCCTCTATGGCTTGAAACCAACTGAAGCCCGCTTGGTTGTGGCGCTGTCTGCTGGAGACAGCATCAAGGAGGCGGCCTTGCGATTAGGAATGACCGAACAGACAGTCAGAACCTATGTCAAGCGCATCATGCAGAAAACAGGAACTCACCGACAGGTAGATCTAATCCAATTGATCAGATCCGGACTGGCGGTGATGGTGTAAGAATACAGTAAAAATAGAAATAGCTTTTTGGAGAGAGTGTGCCGGGCTTACCAGAATAACGTTTCCGGAAACGGCCTTGGCGAGCATGAACAACACGCTGGCCGCTGCCCGGACGGCGTCGTTGACGAAGGTGCGCGCTGATGATGTATTTTCAGCTTGTCCGTTAATTCTTCTTTGCTGCTGATCTGAACATGGAGAGCAGGTCGGACAGGGTGGGATTGGTCTGCTTGCGGAGTTCAATAAGGATGTTGGCGACAAAGATGCACGCCATTTCCAGCCGCACCTCATTATCGTGATGGCTCGCCTTGGCAATGCGATGCGGGCGGCATTTGGCGGGGCGAAGAGACGATTGCTCTTGCATCTCGGGTTGTGGGTTAGAGGCTACGATCGCCATCTTCAATCGCCGACGGCCCTATGGTCCTGCGTTCAGTTTGGATGCGTTTGATTACATCGCGCCGCAATAATCTTTCGATTATTTGCACCACCAAAGCAAATTTGCTTGCTCCGGAGAGGTAGAAATATAGGCTAAGTCATTGAAATCTTGGTCGGGACGAGAGGATTCGAACCTCCGACCCCCACACCCCCAGTGTGATGCGCTACCAGGCTGCGCTACGTCCCGACCGAGGCGGCGCATTTAGGCTGAATGAGAACAACATGCAAGCCTGTTTCGGCATCTTTTATCGGAAATCATGTTTCCGCGCCGGATTTCCTCTTCCACCCTGTCTGTCTCGTCTTGCCCGTTGCGCCCGCCATCCTATTTGTGGTAGCCGCCCCCGGTTCAGATGACGAACCGGGACACTGCTTCGGGTTTCGTCCTCTGCCTTTTTTGTGATCCCGTTAATGGAAAGCATCTGATGATGATTGTCTCGCTTGCCCTCGCTCAGGCTACCACCAGCGCTTCCGGCAGTGCCCCCGGCGGGGCGGCGGCCTTCATGGTTCAGGTTCTGCCGCTGGCGCTGATCTTCGTCGTATTCTGGTTCCTCATCATTCGCCCGCAAAGCAAGCGGATGAAGGAGCACAAGGCGAAGATCGAGGCGGTGAAGCGGGGCGATCAGGTCATCACCGGCGGCGGCCTCATCGGCAAGGTCACGAAGGTCGAGGATAATATCGTCGAGCTGGAGCTGGCTCCCGGCATGAAGGTGCGCGCGCTCAAGTCCACGCTGACCGACATTGCCGATACGCTCGGCGCCAAGCCGGCGAACGACTGACGCCATGCTCGATTTTCCCCGCTGGAAGGTCTGGCTGATCGTCGCCTCGCTGGCGGCGGGCGTGTTTTTCTCGCTGCCGACCTTCCTTCCCGAGCGCGTCTATAGCCAGTTGCCCTCCTTCCTTCAGGTCAAGGTCAATCTCGGCCTGGACCTTTCGGGCGGCAGCCATATCCTGCTGGAGGCTAATCCCGCGGAAGTGGCCAAGCAGCGCCTGGTCAATATGGAAGAGCAGATCCGCACGGAGTTGCGCCGCGGCGATCCCAGGATCGCGATCGGCGATATCTCGCAGCGCGACGGCAAGCTCCGTTTCATGGTGCGCGAGCCTTCGCAGGTCGATGCGGCGGTGGAGCGCATCCGTCCGTTGACGCAGGGCGCGGGCCTCACGGGGCAGCGGGACTTCAATGTCGAGGTGGTGGATAGCAGCACCATCGTTCTCACGCCGACAAAGGCGGGCATCGATGCTGCGGTCAATCAGGCGATGGATGTCGCCAAGGAAGTGATCGACCGGCGCATCAACGAAATGGGTACGCGTGAACCGACGATCATCCGTCAGGGCACGAACCGTATCGTCGTGCAAGTGCCGGGCCTTCAGGACCCGTCTGAACTCAAGAGTCTGCTCGGCCAGACCGCGAAGCTGGAATTCAAGCTGGTCGATACCAGCGCCAATCCGTCGGAAGTCGCGCAGGGCCGGGCTCCCGTGGGCAGTGAAGTCCTGCCCTATCCCGACAACCCATCGGGTGTGCCGATGATCGCGGTGAAGCGTCAGGTGATGGTGTCGGGCGAGGAACTGACCGACGCGCAGCAGGGCTTTGACCAGCAAAACAACCAGCCGGTCGTCAACATCCGCTTCAACGGTGCGGGCGGGCGCAAATTCGGCCGCGTCACCAGCGAGAATGTGAACAAGCCTTTTGCGATCATCCTCGATGGCCAGGTGCTCTCCGCGCCCAATATCAATGAGCCTATCCTTGGCGGATCGGCGCAGATTTCCGGTAATTTCACCGTCAAGTCGGCGGATCAGCTTGCGATCGCGCTGCGCTCCGGCAAGCTGCCTGTCGCGCTGACAGTGGTGGAGGAACGCACGGTCGGCCCGGATCTGGGCGCGGACTCGATCCGTAACGGCATAATCGCGTCGGTCATTGCCACGGCGGCGGTGCTGATCTTCATGTTCCTCAGCTATGGCCGCTTCGGCCTCTACGCCAATCTGGCGGTGGTGATTAATATCTTCATCATCCTCGGCGTGATGGCGCTTATGAACGCGACGCTGACGCTGCCGGGCATCGCAGGGTTCGTGCTGACCATCGGCACGGCGGTGGACGCCAACGTGCTGGTCAACGAGCGCATCCGGGAGGAGCGGCGGCGCGGGCGGAGTGTTCTCCAATCCATCGAATATGGGTATAAGGAAGCGAGCCGGACCATTTTCGAGGCGAACGTCACCCATGCCATTGCCGGCGGGATCATGTTCATGCTCGGTTCCGGCCCGGTAAAGGGGTTCGCGGTCGTGCTGCTGATCGGCATCGCCACTTCGGTCTTTACGGCTGTCGTCTTTACCCGAATGTTGGTCAGCCTGTGGGTCCGGCGGCATCGCCCGTCTGAAATCCATATCTGATGCCCGGAAAGGAATAAGGCGTGCGCCTTCTAAAGCTGGTTCCCGACAACACGAATATCGGCTTCGTCGCCGTGCGGAAATGGGCCTTTGCGCTTACCGCATTGCTGACGCTGGCCGCCGTCGCGGCGGTGGGTGTGCGTGGCCTCCACATGGGCGTCGATTTCGTTGGCGGCCTGATGATCGAGGCGAAGTTCACCGAAAAGCCGCAGATGGATAAGGTGCGCTCGCAGATCGACTCGCTCGGTGTGGGCAATGGCACGTTGCAGCAGTTCGGCGATCCCAATACCGTCTCCATCCGCCTGCCGCTTCCCGAAGAGGGCGGGGAGGGCGCCTCCAACGCGGTCGTCAACAAGGTGAAAGCCGAGCTGACCAAGGCGCATCCGGGGGTCGTCTTCACTCGCTATGACACGGTGTCGGGCAAGGTATCGGGCGAGCTGGTGCGCAATGGCGTGCTGGCAGTGCTGCTGGCGGTCATCGGTATCGCGATCTTCAGCTGGTTCCGCTATGAATGGCAGTTCGGCGTCTCCACCTTCGTCGCGATCATGCATGACGTGCTGATGACGCTGGGCTTTTTCGCGATCACCCAGCTGGAGTTCGACCTCAATATCATCGCGGCGGTGCTGACGATCGTCGGCTATTCGATCAACGACAAGATGGTGATCGACGACCGCATTCGTGAAAATATGCGCAAATATCGCAAGATGGACATGAAGGCGCTGATCGACCTCTCCGTCAATGAGACGCTGCCGCGCACGGTCATGACCTCTGTTACGGTGATGCTGGCGCTGGGCGCGCTGCTGATCTTTGGCGGCCATGTGCTGCGCGGCTTCACGGCGGCGATGATGCTCGGCATCGTCGTAGGCACCTATTCGTCGGTCTATGTGTCCTCCTCGCTGTTGATCTCGCTGGGGTTGACCCCCGAATCGGCGATGCGGAAGGCTAAGGTCGGTGCGGTGGCGCAAGGTGCCGAGCGCATCGGCACCCGCGAAGGCTGATCAGCGATACACGGACGAAAAAAGAGGCGGTCGGGAAACGGCCGCCTCTTTTGATTTTCGAGCTTTGATTGGCCTCGCCGGGTAGGGGGGAGGCCGGAAAGGTGCTGACGCGCGTTAGCCTGGGCGGGCGCTGATCTCCCGAAGGTAGGAATAGAGCGCGTCGCCATTGGCGGTCCAGGTGAACCGCAGGGCGGTGGAACGGATCGCCTCGCGGTCGGGTTGCTCCACCAGCATTTGTGCCAGCGCTTCTGCAAAGGCCTCGCTATTGCGTTCGATCAGGCGTCCGGCGGCAGGCTCGGTCAGCAATTCGCGCGCGCCGCCGACATCGGTGATCGCGACCGGTGTGCCGCAGGCCATCGCCTCCAGCCAGGCATTGGCGAGCCCTTCCGATTCTGAGGGCAGCGCCATTACATCGGCGGCATTGTAGAGCGCGGGCAGATGGTCATGCGGCACCATGTCGAGAAAGCCGACCCGCTCGCTCACGCCCAGCTCCTCCGCCAGCGCTTCATAGGCGGCGCGCTTCGGGCCATGGCCTGCGAGCAGCAGCGTCATGCCCGGCAATCTTGGTAGGGCGCGGATGAGAATATCCTGCCCCTTGCGCGGGATGAGAGCGCCGACGCTGAGAATGACGGGGCCGCTGACCCCGAAATGGGCCTTTGCCGCCGCGCGATCCTGCGGCGCGAAGCGGTCGAGATCGACGCCGGTATAATGGACGCGGATCTTGCCCTCGTCCATTCCCAGCATCACCATGGAACGCTTCATCGCTTCGGAAACCGCGAGCAGACAAGAGGCATCGAGCCCGGCGGCGAGCACCGCCTTGCGCGTGGCGGGGTTCCGGCCCCAATAATGGATATCGGCCCCGCGCGCCTTCACCGAATAAGGGATGCCTAGCTTCTTCGCGATTCGCCACGCGACTGGCCCGTCAGGATAGAAGAAGCTGGCGTCGATCACGTCGAAAGGCTCCTGCGCATGCAGGCGGCGGGCCAGCGGCAGGATCGCGCGCGTCATGCTCGCGACATGGAAGCGGCTGCCGATCTTCGGGATCACGGTGAAGCGCGGACGATAGACGGTCAGGTCGCGCCACTGTTCGCGAAAGGGAAGGTTGAGCAGCGGGGCGTAGGGCTTCATCCGCGCAAGCGGCCCCGGAGCGATGCCGATCGGCGCGATCACCGTGACCTGCACGCCTTCCCTATGGGCAAGCTCGCGGGTCTGGCGCTCCACGAAGATACCGAAATTGGGTCGGGTCATGTCCGGAAACAGGGTGGACAGGGTAAGGACGCGCAGGGTCATTTCGTTCCCTTAACATGGAATGCTTAATTTTCGCACGCTCCCCGAGCTTTCGTCGTAGGCGGCGGGCATTACAGCGCGCGGATGAGGCGGGTAGCGATCGCGGCCCAGGGCGGATCGCTCAAAATCTGTTGTCGCGCGCCGGGGGAGAGGGGCAATATCTGCACCCGGTCGCCGTCCCGCCCGATCAGCCTGCCGAACAGGAAGCGACCGCCGGGGCGGGGGAACAGCACATCGCGATTGAGCGCGCTCGCGAAATCTTCCGGCGCTATGCGGGAGCACCATATCTCGTCGCCGGTGCGATAGTCGCCGATGCTGGAGGTGATGCGCAGCCCCACCATGTCGCCCTCGATCAGCGGCGCGACGAAATAGGAGGCGCGGCCCGGCGCATAGGCGCCTTCCGCTCCCAGATAGGCGGCAACCTCTATCCGCTCCTTGCCGGGCAGGTCGACCAGATCGGCGGCATTGACGCCGAGCGCGGCGGCGATGCGGTTGAGCCAGTTGACCGAGACGGTGCGGGTGCCGGTTTCCAGCCTGCCAATAGTCTGGGCGGTGGTGGGAGGGTCGCACCGCTTCGCGACATCATCGAGGGTCAGGCCTTTTGCGCGCCGGACCTCACGGATGCGAGTGATCATTTTTGCCCCCGTTATAACCTATATGGTTTTCTCCTTTCCTACAGCATGAGGGCGATGGCAAGGGGATGCTCCATTTGATGGAAGGAAAAAATGCATATGCGCAATAATCCGGGTTCTTCCCTGCTTTCCACAGGTTCCGCCTCACCCAAGGCGGGGCGATACAGGATGCAGGAGGTGGAGGATCCTGCGGGCGTGAAACAGCAGCTTTGCGTGCATCTGGGCGAATCGCCGCTGGCGTGGCTGCGGGCGCGGGGGCTCATTTCGGACAGGCTCGGCCACGCGGGTGAACGGCTGCGCGAGGATTGGGAACTGGCCGCCCTTGGCCCGCATGTGACCATGGCATGGGATGTGGTGCCGGTCAGCCGGGGTAGGGGACAGGGCCGGGCCGATGGCGCGGCGATGCAGGATCGCTGCATTTCCGCGAAGCAGCGCTTCGACGCGGCGATGCGGCATAGCGGTCCCGGCCTTTGCGATATCTTGTGGCGCGTGGTTTGCGCAGGCGAAGGGCTGGCCGCCGCGGAGCGCGCGCTGGGCTGGCCTGCGCGGGCAGGCAAGCTGGTGCTGGGCTTCGCGCTGGAGCGGGTCGCCGATTATTACCGGATCAACTGAGCCGCGATGGGGAGGGCGGCGGGAAAGGCTGCCTTTCCCTTATCCCCTCAGCGTTTCGGCCATTTCCGCCAGTTCCAGCCAGCGTTCCTCGGCCGCATCCTTGTCCGCGCGGGCCTTTTCGATTGCCTGCATCAGCGCATCGAAGCGCGCCGGGTTCCTCGCATAGAGATCGGGATCGGCCAGCGCGGTCTCGTCGCGCGCAATGGCGGCTTCGAACTCCTCGATCCTTTTGGGGAGCAGCTCATAATCGCGCTGGTCCTTATAGCTGAGCTTGGTCTGCTGTTTCGGCGGGGGCGGTGGGGCGGAAGTTGCGGCCCTGGCCGATCCACCGGAGGTCCGTCCCGCCAGCCGCTGCGCGCGCTGTTTCTCCCAATCCTCATAGCCGCCCGCGACGACATCGACCACGCCCGACCCGTCGAGGCCCAGCGTGATCGTCACCGTGCGATCGAGAAAGTCGCGGTCATGGCTGACGATCAGCACCGTGCCCGCATAATCGGCGATCACTTCCTGCAACAGATCGAGTGTTTCGAGATCGAGATCGTTGGTCGGCTCGTCCAGCACCAGCAGATTCGATTCGCGCGCGAACTCGCGGGCGAGCAGCAGGCGAGATCGTTCCCCGCCCGACAGCGTGCCGACCTTGGCGTCGACCAGCGAGGGGTCGAAAAGAAATTCCTTGAGATAGCCCTGGATATGCTTGCGCACGCCACGCACGTCGATCCAGTCGCCGCCCTCGGCCAGCACGTCGCGCACGCGCTTTTCCGGGGTCATCAGCTTGCGCTGCTGGTCGATGACGATGCCATCCAACGTTTTGGCGCGAGTGATCGTGCCCTCGTCGGGCTCGATCTCGCCGGTCAGCAGGCGCAGCAGCGTCGTTTTGCCCGCGCCATTGCCGCCGACCACGCCAATGCGGTCGCCGCGCTGGATGCGGAGCGAGAAATCCTTGATGATCGCGCGGTCGCCGAAGCGTTTGGTGACATTCTCGGCGGTGATGACGCTCTTGGTCTTGCTGTCGTCATTCACGACGGCGAGCTTCGCGGTGCCCTGCGGCCCGATCATCGCAGCGCGAGTGGCGCGCATTTCATAGAGCTTGGCGAGGCGGCCCTGATTGCGTTTGCGCCGGGCGGTGACGCCGCGCTCCAGCCAATGGGCCTCGATCTTCAGCTTGGCGTCGAGCTTATCTGCGGCGCGGGCTTCCTCGGCATAGACTTTCTCCATCCACGCCTCGAAGCCGCCGAAGCCCACCTCGTTGCGGCGGATCGTCCCCCGGTCGAGCCACAGCGTCTGCCGGGTCAGGCGGGTGAGGAAGGTGCGGTCATGGCTGATCGTGATGAATGCGCCATTATAGCGCGAGAGCCAGCTTTCCAGCCAGTCGATCGCGGCGATGTCGAGATGGTTGGTCGGTTCGTCGAGCAGCAGCAGGTCTGGCTCGCTCGCCAGCGCGCGGGCGATGGCGGCGCGGCGGCGCTCGCCCCCGCTCGCGGTCGCGGCCTCCCGCGAGAGATCGATGCCGATCTGGTCGGCGATCGCCTCCACCTCATGCGGCGCGGGCGTATGATCGCCCGACAGCGCGAAATCGCGCAGCGTCGCGAAGCCCGTGACCTTCGGATCTTGTTCCAGCATCACCACGCGGGTGCCCGGCACCATGGAGCGCTTGCCCTCGTCAGGCTCTATGTCGCCGCCGATCAGGCGCAGCAGCGTCGTCTTGCCCGCGCCATTGCGGCCGATCAATGCCAGCCGGTCGCGCTCGCCGATATGAATGTCGAGATCGCGGAACAGCCAGCCAGCGCCCTGGTGGATGCCAAGCTTTTCAAAGGAGAGGATCGGTGCGGCCATGATGGACACGCAGCTAGGGAAGATATGCGGGCCGGGCAAGTCTTTCCGCTTGTTGAAGCGGCTATTCACCGCTTGTTCAATGGCGCCCAGCTATGCCATGAGCATGAAGATGAGGACGCGTATCGCGATGGCCGGTGTTCTGGGCCTGTTGGTGGCGGGGGAGTTTCCCCCGTCCGCTACGCTGGGCCTTGCCCCGTTCGCGCCTGCCGCATCGGCGCGGGAGCCGAACGGGCAGGGCGGTCGCGGCGGCCCCGGCGGCGAGCAGGACGCCGCGCGTCAGGCGATGCTGGATGGCCGGGTCATGCCTTTTTCGGTGATCAAGCGCCGGATAGAAAAAGCGATGGGGGATGCGACCTATCTTGGGTCTGAATTTCATACCCAATCCAATCGCTATCGGTTGAAATATGTACGCGATGGCCGGGTCGTATGGGTCGATGTCGACGGACGGACCGGGGATATCGCAGGCTGGGCGCATTGAAGGGAAGACTATGCGACTGTTGATCGTCGAGGATGAGCCCAATCTGGGCAAGCAATTGAAAGCGACGCTGGAGGGCGCGGGCTATGCCGTGGACCTCGCCACCGATGGCGAGGACGGGCATTTCCTTGGCGCGACGGAAAATTATGACGCGATTGTGCTCGATCTCGGGCTGCCGGAAGTGGACGGTCTCACCGTGCTCGATCGCTGGCGCAGGGAAGGCCGGACCTTTCCGGTGCTGGTGCTGACCGCGCGCGATAGCTGGTCGGACAAGGTGGCGGGCCTCGATGCCGGGGCCGACGACTATCTCGCCAAGCCGTTCCAGAGCGAGGAGTTGATCGCCCGCCTGCGCGCGCTGATCCGCCGCGCTTCCGGCAATGCGTCGAGCGAACTGATCGCGGGCGACGTGCGGCTCGACACGCGCTCGGGCAAGGTGACGCTGAAGGGCGAGCCGGTGAAGCTCACCGCGCAGGAATATAAGCTGCTGTCCTATCTCCTCCATCACAAGGGCAAGGTGGTCAGCCGCACCGAATTGATCGAACATATTTACGATCAGGATTTCGACCGCGATTCCAACACCATCGAAGTGTTCGTCACCCGCATCCGCAAGAAGCTTGGCCCCGATGTCATCACGACGATTCGCGGGCTCGGCTATAGCCTTGAAGAGCCGGTGGCCTCTTAACTCCGGTTGTGAGCGAAAGCGCCGCCAGCCCCCCCTCCGGCCTGCCGCCGGTGCGTTCGACCGGCTCGATCAGCCGCCGGATGCTCGGCGTCGCGGCGCTGTGGATCACCATCTTGCTGCTGGGCGGCGGGGTGGCGCTCGACCGTGTGTTGCAGGATGCGATCACGCGCAATTTCGACGACGGCATGGCCTATGTGCTAACCGCGATGATCGCATCGGCCGAGATTGGCCCCGATGGCGAGGTGTTCTTCAACCGCCCGCTCGCCGATCAGCGCTTTCTGGAACCCAATAGCGGCCTTTATTACCAGATCAGCAGCGCCCATCATGAGGACTGGCGCTCCCGCTCGCTCTGGGATCGTGCGCTCAAGCTGAACGTCGCTCATCCCGGCTATGACCTGCGCGTCTATAATAGCGACCAGTTCCCTGACGAGAGCCTGCGGGTGATGGAACGCAGCGTGATGCTGCCCGGCTCGACGGAGCGCTGGACGTTCGCGGTGGGGCAGGCGCGCTCTGGCCTTGACGACCAGATCAGGACGTTGCGGGTGACGTTGATCCGCAGTTTTCTGCTGCTGGGCCTGGGGCTGCTGATGCTGGTCGGCATCCAGACGTTGTACGGACTGCGTCCGCTGCGCGCGGTGCGGCGGGAGATCGTGCGGATGCGCCAGGGCGGCAAGAGCCGGGTGACGGAGCCCATGCCCGCCGAAGTGCTGCCGATGGTCGAGGAACTCAATGCGCTGCTCGCCCATAATGAGCGGCAGGCCGAAGAGGCGCGCGCCCATGCGGGCAATCTCGCCCATGCGCTCAAGACGCCGATGACGGTCATCATGAATGCCGCGACCGCCCATGCCCCCGACCTCAATGAGACGGTGATGCGCGAGGCGATGACGATGCGGCGGCAGGTCGACCATCATCTCGCCCGTGCCCGCGCCGTGGGGCGGCGGGGCATGGCGCAGAGCCGGGCGAATGTGTGGGATAGTCTTCAGGCGGTGGAGCGGGCGGTGGCCCGGCTTTATCCCGATGTCCGCATCGACATGGATGGCGACGACAAGGTCGAGGCGCGCGTGGAGCGGCAGGATCTTGACGAACTGCTCGGCAATCTGGTCGAAAATGCCGCGAAATATGGCGGAGGCAGCGTGTTCGCGACGGTCAGCGCGAGGCCGGAGGAAGGCAGGGTCGTCATCGATGTGGAGGACGACGGCCCCGGCATCCCGCCCGGCGAGCGAATGCGCATCTTCGATCGCGGCGCGCGACTCGATACCGGCAAGCCGGGAACCGGCCTTGGCCTTGCCATTGTGCGCGATGTCGCGGAAATCTACAGCGGCTCCGTCGAGTTGACCGAGAGCGAGGATATGGGCGGCTTGCTGGTCCGCCTGAGCCTTCCCGCGGTCTGATCTTTGGAAGCGATCAGTTTTCGTTGAACTGCTTGTGGTGGTGGATCACCTCATCGATGATGAAGCGCAGGAATTTCTCCGCGAACACCGGGTCGAGTTGGGCCGCGCCCGCCAGCTCGCGCAGGCGGGTGATCTGCCTTTCCTCGCGCGCCGGATCGGCGGGGGGCAGGGTGTGTTCGGCCTTGAAGCGGCCCACGGCCTGCGTAATCTTGAACCGCTCGGCCAGAATATGAATCAGCGCGGCATCGAAATTATCGATGCTCTGACGATAGAGTTCCAGCTGTTTGAGCGACTCGTCCAAGATCATAACCTCCCGTTGATTGCGGCTTTTTTGCCGCTCATTCGGGGGAACGCAAGCTATTCCGCTTGCCTTTGGCGTGGGGTGTCTTAAATCGGCCCGCGTCATGACTGTTTCCACCCCTCATCGCCTTGGCCGGGACACGGCGCCTTCGCTCGATCCCCTGATCGCTCTCGTCGCCGGGGATATGAATAGCGTCAACACGGTCATTCTGGATCGGATGCAGTCGCGCATCCCCCTGATCCCCGAGTTGGCCGGGCACCTGATAGCGGGCGGCGGCAAGCGCATGCGGCCGATGCTGACGCTCGCGGGCGCGCGCCTGCTGGGCTATGAGGGGGCCGCGCATCATAATCTGGCCGCAGCGGTCGAGTTCATTCACACCGCGACGCTGCTGCACGACGATGTGGTCGACCATTCGGGCATGCGGCGCGGGCGCAAGACCGCCAATATCATCTGGGGCAACAGCGCCAGTGTGCTGGTCGGCGATTTCCTGTTCAGCCGCTCGTTCGAGCTGATGGTGGAGGCAGGTTCGCTCAAGGCGTTGCAGATACTTTCCCACGCATCGGCGGTGATCGCCGAGGGAGAGGTAAACCAGCTCACCGCCCAGCGCCGCATCGACACCGACGAAGCGCTTTATCTCGACATCATCGACGCCAAGACGGCCGCGCTGTTCGCTGCGGCCTGCCGCATCTCCGCCGTGGTGGCGGAACGCAGCGATGCAGAGGAACTGGCGCTAGACGCCTATGGCCGCAATCTGGGCATCGCGTTCCAGCTTGTCGATGACGCCATCGATTATGCGTCGGACGGCGCGACCATGGGCAAGGATGTGGGCGACGACTTCCGCGACGGCAAGGTGACGCTGCCGGTGATCCTCGCCTATGAACGCGGGAGCGAGCAAGACCGCGAATTCTGGAAGGCCGCTATCGCTGGCCACCGCACGTCCGACGAAGATCTCGCCCATGCGACCGCGCTGATGGGCAAGACAGGCGCGTTGGCCGATACGCTCGCTCGCGCGCGCCATTATGGGCAATTGGCGATTGACGCGCTGGAACCGTTTGAAGGTGGCCCGGCGCGCGATGCGCTGATCGAGGCCGTCGAATTCGCGATCGCCCGCGCTTATTGATGAGGGACGCCGCGTGTCGATGCAGCTGACTGCGGACATCCTCCTTTTTCTGGCCTTCGCCGGTTTCTTTGCCGGGGTCATCGATTCGATGGCCGGCGGCGGCGGGATGATAACGCTGCCCGCGCTGCTTGCCTCGGGCTTTCCGCCGCTGGCCGCTGTCGGCACCAACAAACTGCAATCGGCGATCGGCACCGGCGGCGCGGTCTATGCCTATGCGCGTGGCGGGCATATGGACATGGCGCGCTACTGGCCTCCGGTGCTCGCGGCCTTTCTGGGCTCGATCCTCGGCGCGCTGGCCGTGCAGCGTGTCAGCCCCGCCTTCCTCGCCGCGCTCATCCCGATCCTGCTGGTCGCGATTGCCCTCTATTTCCTGATCGCTCCGTCCATGAGCGATGCCGATCGCCGCAGCCGCATTGGCATGACGGGCCTTGGTTTGCTGATCGGCGGGGTAGGCTTTTACGACGGCTTCTTCGGGCCTGGCACCGGCACTTTCTACACAATGATCTTCCTGACGCTAGGCGGCCTTGGCCTGCTGCGCGCGACCGCGCAGACCAAGGCGGCGAATTTCGCCAGCAATGTAGCCGGGCTTGGCGTCATGATCTGGAGCGGCCATGTCGTCTGGCTGGCCGGTCTGGTGATGGCGGCGGCCAATTTCATCGGCGCGCAGATCGGGTCACATCTCGCCATGCGCTTCGGTAGCCGCCTTATCCGCCCGCTGCTGATCGTCATATCGTTGGCGTTGACCGCCAAGATGGTGATGGACCCGAAAAATCCGATCCATTTCTATCTTTTCGGGGCCTGAGTTTTCCGATTCGGGCGCGGCTGATCCGGCAGGCTTCAGGATTCGCTATCGGACCAGCCGTTGCTTTGGTCGGTGAAGGATGGATAGCGCGGCATCCACTCCTTGCCGTTTTTGCCAGATAATGGCGGAATGTCGTTGCGCTTTTATCCCTGCTTCAGCACAGGTGCGCAATGTCCGATTTGCCGATCCATAGCGTTTTGCCCGATCTGCTTTCCGCCTTGAGGGGAGGGAGCAATGCCGTGCTGGTCGCGCCGCCGGGCGCGGGCAAGACGACGGCGGTGGCCCCCGCTCTGCTGGCAGAATCGTGGTGCGGCGGGCAGATATTGCTGCTCTCCCCGCGCAGGCTTGCCGCGCGGGCGGCGGCGGAACGGATCGCCGAACTGATGGGGCGCCCCGTCGGCGATCTGGTCGGCTATGCGACGCGGATGGACAGCCGCCAGTCGGCCGCGACGCGCATTCTCGTGCTGACAGAGGGCATATTCCGCAACCGGATACAAGATGATCCCGAGCTTGCGGGCGTGTCGGCGGTGCTGTTCGACGAGGTGCACGAACGCAGCCTCGACAGCGATTTCGGTCTGGCGCTGGCGCTTGACGTGCAGGGCGCGCTGCGGCGCGACCTGCGCCTTGTCGCGATGTCGGCGACGCTCGATGGGTCGCGCTTTTCCGCGCTGATGGGGCAGTGCCCGGTGATCGAGAGCGAGGGGCGGTCTCATCCGCTGGAGTTGCGCCATATCGGCCGTCGCGCCGAACTGCGTCTGGAGGATGATATGGCCGCCGCCATCCGCCGCGCGCTCGCCGAGGAGAAGGAGGGCGATGTGCTGGCCTTCCTGCCCGGCGTGGCCGAGATCGAGCGCACCGCCGAGCGGCTTGGCGGCGATGCGCCGGGCCTGATCCTGCACCGCCTGCACGGCTCGCTGGAGCCGAAGGAGCAACGCGCGGCGATCCTGCCCGACAGGGAAGGGCGACGGAAGATCATCCTTGCTACCAATATCGCCGAAACCAGCCTCACCATCGAAGGCGTGCGGATCGTTATCGACAGCGGCCTCGCTCGCCGCGCCCGCTATGATCGGGCGGCAGGCGTCACCCGGCTCGTGACGGAGAAGGCCAGTCAGGCCGCGATCACCCAGCGGGCGGGGCGTGCCGCGCGTCAGCGGCCGGGCGTCGCCTATCGCCTGTGGGAAGCTGCCGCGACGCAGGGCTTGCCGCCCTATGATCCGCCGCAGATCGTGGAAAGCGACCTTTCCGGCCTGCTGCTGGAATGCGGGATATGGGGCGTTGCCGATCCGGCCAGGCTGCTCTGGCTCGATCCGCCGCCCGCCGCCGCGCTGGACGAAGCGCGCAAGCGGCTTCAGGCGCTCGGCGCGCTGGCCGGGGATGGATCGGTCACGGCACATGGCCGCGCGATCGCTCGGCTGCCACTCGAACCGCGCATCGCCCATATGCTGCTCGCCGCGCACGACAGGGGCATGGCCGATAGGGCCGCTCGCGTCGCGGTGCTGCTCGGCGAGCGGGGGCTGGGCGGGCCGTCGATCGATCTGGAGGAAAGGCTGCGGCGCTGGGGTGGCGAAAGAGGTGTTCGCGCCAGCGCGGGGCAGAAGCTCGCGCGGCGCTGGGTGGCGATGGTGGGGAAGGGGCCGGAAACGGTCGAGCTGCCCGCGCATGCCGTCGGGCGCTGCCTCGCGCTCGCCTTTCCCGACCGGGTGGCGAAGCGGCGCTCTGCCGATGGGGCGGACTGGATCAGCGCGGGTGGCCGGGGGTTCCGCCTCGATCCGCTCTCGCCGCTTGCGCGGAAGGAATGGCTGGCGATCGGCGAGGTGCAGGGCAGCGCGTCCGGCGCGCGCATCCTCTCGGCGGCGGCCCTTGATGCGGGCGCGGTGGCGGAGTTGTTCGGCGACCGGGTGGAAAATGTCCGCACCGTGCGCTTTCGTTCCGATACGGGCGGGGTCGAGGCCTTGCGCCAGCAGCGGCTGGGCGCGATCCTGCTAAGTAGCGGGGGCGACGATGCCCCCGACCCGGCGATGGTCTCCGACGCCTTGATGCAGGGCGTGTGCCAGAGCGGTCTCGACAGCCTGCCCTGGTCGAAACATGCGCGTTCGCTGCGTCGCCGCGCTGCCTTCGCGCAGATGGAGGATCTGTCCGACGCGGCGCTGCTTGCGACGCTGGACGAATGGCTGGCGCCGCTGCTCGACCGCAGGCGCAGGCTCGGCGATGTCGATCCGCAGGCGCTGACGGCGATGCTTGACCTGCGGCTCGGCTGGGACGGGCGCAAGACGCTGGATCGCCTCGCGCCAGAGCATTTCACCACGCCGATGGGAACGCAGGCGAGCATCGATTATGAGGCGCCGGGCGGGCCGGAGGTGGAAATCCGCGTGCAGGCGCTCTTCGGCCTGAGGGACCATCCCTGCATCGGCCCCGACCGTTTGCCGCTGCGCCTTAGCCTCACCTCGCCCGCCGGAAGGCCGATCCAGACCACTGCCGATCTGCCGGGTTTCTGGGCGGGAAGCTGGGCGGAGGTCGCCAAGGAGATGCGCGGGCGCTATCCCCGCCACCCCTGGCCCGACAATCCGGCCGAGACGGCGGCGACCCTGCGCACGAAGCGGGCGTCGGCCAGAGCAAAATCTTGACCCCGCAATCTTGACGCACGGCAGCAAAGTGGCGCAAGGGGGATCTCGGTTGCAACAAAGGAGCCATGCGTGACAGCGCATATCTATCAGACGCCGAAAAACGCGATGCAATCCGGCAAGGCGCGGATGAAAATCTGGGTGCTGGAGCATGATCCGGCAGAAGCGAAGCAGCCCGATCCGCTGACCGGCTGGGCCGGCTCTGGCGATACGCGCCAGCAGTTGCGCCTGACCTTCCCCTCGCTGGAGGCGGCGAAGGCTTATGCGGAGAGCGTCGGCCTCGACTATCATGTCTCGGCCCCGGCGCCCAAGAGCCTGAAGCTTCAGGCTTATGCGGATAATTTCCGTTAATCGTTAGAGAGGCGGGCCGGTTCAGCCCGCCATCATTCCGGACCCCAGCGCCAGCAGCAGCTTGACGTCGATGCCGAACCCTTCGGCGCGGCGGGCCGCGACATATTCCGCCAGTTGCGGGACAGGCACCCGGTGGACGGTGATATCCTCGCCGCTGACGCCGCCGCCATCGTGCACCCGCGTCAGCCCATGGGCGCGGAACAGCCAGAAACTTTCCGATACCATGCCCGGCGAGCTGTAGAAATCGCCCAGTTCCACCATGCGCTCCGCGCGATAGCCGGTTTCCTCCTCCAATTCGCGCAATGCCGCATCGGCGGCTTCCTCCCCGTTCACATCATCGGTGTCGCCCACCAGCCCCGCAGGCAGCTCCAGGCAGCGTCTGCCGAGCGGGACGCGATATTGCTCGACGAGGATCAGGCAAGGCCCCTCCGGGCCTGCCTCGTCGATGGCGAGGATCACGGCGGCGCGGATGCCCCGGCTGCGCGACACATATTCCCATGTGCCCTGTTGCCGTACGGTGATATATTTGCCCTGCCATTTGATTTCGGGCGCGTTCTGGTCGGTGGTCATGGAAATACTCATAATTCGATGAGCCTGTCGGGCAGCTCATTGGGATTGCCGTCGCTGGCGGGAAGATGCTCGGCGAGGATGGCGCCGATCTGGCCGATCGCTTCCACCATGCCGGTTGCGGGATCGCCTTTCCGGGCGTGTTCGACAAGGGCGGCCATTGCTTCGCCCCAGCGTTCGGGCGCGACGCTGCTGCTGATGCTCCAGTCGGCGACGATCTCGGCGCGATGCTCGGCAAGCGAGAGATAGATGAGGATCGCGGTCTTGCCTTGGGTGCGCCCCTCGGCGCAGGCGCGGAAGAGGGCGATTGCCTGCCTCCGCACGCGCCGCGTTCGCGTGAGGCCGGGCGTCAGCGCCATGCGCAGCGGCATCCATGCGAGCGCATAGCGGACGATCAGAAAGACAAGGATTTGCGCGCCCAGCAACAGCGCGAGTTGCAGCGCTGTCGGCACCGCATGATCCCAGCCGCCGAGCCAGCGGGTCGCCGCATCCGAAAAGGCGCGCGGGAAGGCGGCGACCAGCGCCAGCAGGCTGAGCATTGCGGCGATCGCATAATGGAGGCCCACATCATAATAGGCATCCGACCGGGGCGCCACCACCGTGACGATCTCGGCATCGCTGCGCCGCTCTGCCGCATGGACGGCCTGCGTGATGCGGTCATGATCCGCCTTGCTGATCCTGATGTGCGTCATCTCTACCAGCCTCCCGAAGCGCCGCCGCCGCCAAATCCGCCGCCTCCACCGGAAAAGCCGCCCCCGCCGCTGGACCATCCGCCCCCGCCGCTGGACCATCCGCCGCCGCCATGCTTGCCCCAACCGCCGCCGCCTATGCCCGGTCCCCAGAGGATGACGGGGGCGATGCCTCTGCGATAGGCGCGGCCTCCGCGTCTGCCCAGAAACATGGGCAGCACGAAGAATAGCAGAATGAAGATGATGACGATAATCATCTCGCCCTGATTGCCGGAAGATTGCTCCGCCTTTTGCGCCTCGGCGGCAAGTTTGCGCGCTTCTTCTGGCGGCAGCAGCAGCAGTTTGACGATCGCGTCGACCCCGGCGTCGATGCCGCCGGGAAAGTCGTTATCCCGAAAGCGGGGGATGATATTATTGCGGATGATGCGGGACGACAGCGCATCGGTCAGCACGCCTTCGAGGCCATAGCCCACCTCGATGCGGACCTTGCGCTCCTGCGGCGCGACGATCAGCAGCGCGCCGTCGTCCCGCTCCTTATTGCCGATGCCCCAATGATCGCCGAGCCGGAAGCCGTAATCGGCGATGTCATAGCCGCCGAGATCGGAGATGGTGACGACCACCAATTGCCGCTGGCTCTGCTTTTCCAGCGAATCGAGCTTCGCCGTGAGCGCTGCCTCCTGCTCCGGGGAGAGGAGGTTCGCCGCGTCCACCACCCGTCCGCTCAACGCCGGGAAGCTCTGCGCCTGCGCAGGCAGCGCGATCAGCATCAGTGCCGCCAGCGACGCGAGCGGGAGCCAGCGCGCGAAGAGCAGGGGGAGGGGCAGGCCGTGCCTCATGGCGGATATCCGCCGCCGGTCAGGCGCCGAAATCGACCTTCGGCGCTTCCTGCGCATTGGGGGCCGTCGCCTTATAGGGCGTCATCGGTTTGGCGCCGCGAACGGCCGCGCCGATCATCGAGGGGAAGGTGCGGACCAGCGTGTTATAAGTCTGCACCGACTCATTATATTTGATGATGGCGGTGGAGATGCGGTTTTCCGTGCCCTCCAGCTGCGATTGCAGGTCGAGGAAATTCTGGTTCACCTTGAGGTCGGGATAGGCCTCCACCGTCGCGAGCAGGCGGCCGAGGGACTGGCTCAGCGCCCCTTGCGCCTGTGCGAACTGGGCGACCTTGGCCGGATCGTTCAAATCCTCGGCGCTGACCTGGATCGAGGTGGCCCGCGCGCGGGCTTCCGTCACCTGCGTCAGCGTTTTTTCCTCATGCTTGGCGGCGCCTTTCACGGTGGCGACGAGATTGCCGACCAGATCGGCGCGGCGCTGATATTGCGCCTCCACATCGGCCCAGCGGGCCTTCGCGGCCTCTTCTGCGGTCGGAACGCTGTTGATGCCGCAGGCGGACAGTGCGAAAAGGCAGAAGGCCGCCAGCACGATGCGCGGGGACAGACGGGACGAAACGGTCGGAATCATGGAGGGGTCCTCAATCCTTGTGATGGCCGCCACGCTAATCGCGGGCGCGCTTCTATGCAACTGGACAGGCACGCCCCGGCCATGCAAGACAGGCCGCGATATTACTTGCTTCAGGAGGAACAGCCCATGTCTATAGCGTCCGAATTCCGCGATTTCATTGCGCGCGGCAATGTGATGGATCTGGCAATCGGTGTAATCATCGGCGGCGCATTTGCGACCATCACCAAGTCGCTTACCGATGATCTTATCATGCCGGTCGTCGGCTATATTTTTGGCGGCGTTGATTTTTCCAATTATTTCATCCGTCTTGGCGAGATACCGGCGGGCTTCAAGGGGTCGGTGGAAAGCTATAAGGATCTGAAGGCAGCGGGCGTCGCGCTGTTCGGCTGGGGTGAGTTCATCACCGTTCTCATCAACTTCCTGATCCTCGCTTTCATCATTTTCATGATGATGCGCACGGTGAATCGCCTGTTGGTGAAGCCCGCGCCGGAAGCCGCCGCCGCGCCTTCGGAAGAAGTGATGCTGCTGCGCGACATTCGCGATTCGCTTCACAAGCGGAATTGATCCGGTGGCGGCCCCTTGCATGAGGCTTTTGCCGCGCGTGGCGGCGGCGCTTTGCTGCGCGATTCTGGCAGGGGCGCTGGCCGGTTGCGGCGGGGCGGGGGGAGGCAAGGCTTCCTCCGGCCTCAAGGATGCGGAAATTGACAATGCCGCCAATGCGTTGGAGGAAAAGGCCAATGCGATGGTCGCCGCCGCGCAGACCGCCTCCGTCGATAATGCGTCTTCACCAATGGCCGCCAATGCGACAGGGGAAGCCGAAGGGGACAGCGGGCGCTGATATCGCCCCGTTTGACTGTGCTGGAACGAATCTGAAAAAGGCGGGATGCTTTGCGCGTCTCGCCTCTTTTCATATCTGCAAGCGCTCCCTATATGAAGGATGTCGGCTTCGGCTGACTATGGCGATAAATTGTGTCGTGTAATAGATGCAGCGGACCCGGGGGCAGTACCCGGCGGCTCCACCATCGCATCCGGTGCTGGTAACGGAACCGAATGCTCTGATGGGGCCGAACCAGGATCGACGTGTATTGAAAGACGATGTTTTCGCCCGGGCTGAGTAACCCGTTCAAGGCTCAGAACCTATAAGTGCCAACGATAACGAAGCACTTGCTCTCGCAGCGTAATTGAGGGCCTCACGGCCTGACATTACCCTAAAAGAACGCGGTTGGACCCGCCGGGCAACAGAAGGGTTACAGCGGCCGCCGGAGGGCCGGGCAACAGAACCTCCGGCACTTTTCCCCTTTTCGCCATCTTTTGATTGCCCGTCGAGGGGGCCGGTCGATGCCGGGCAGGGCTGGGGCGCTGGGAAGCGCGATCAGGCCGCGGGAAAATCCTCGGTATCGATGGTCCTGCGCGCTTCTTCGGGATAGCGATGGCCCGATACCGTCTTTTGATTGATGAGCGCGTCCGCCCTTGCCAATATACCGGCGTCGATCTCAAGGTCGAGCGTGGCGATATTGTCCGCCAGATGCGTGGCGCTGGTCGTTCCCGGAATCGCATGAACATGGTCGCCGCGTGACAGCACCCAGGCGAGCGAAAACTGGGCGGGCGTCACCCCCGCCTCCCGCGCCAGAGCGATCAGCGCGTTGATCAGCTTCAGGTTTTTCGGCCAGTTCTCGGCATCGAAACGCGGATAGGTGGTGCGCAGATCGCCCGCCGGCAGGGTCGAGGGATTGCGCAATTCCCCGCCCAGCGCGCCGCGCCCCACCGGCGAGAAGGCAATGAGCGCGATGCCCAGCTCGCGGCAGGCTTCCAGCGAAGCGATCTCGACATTGCGGGTCCAGAGCGAATATTCATTTTGCAGCGCGGTTATCGGGTGGGCGGCATGAGCCCGGCGCACCGTCGCCGCGCTCATCTCCGAAAGGCCGACGCCCCCGATCTTCCCTTCCTTCACCAGATCCCCGAGCGCGCCGACCGCCTCTTCGATAGGCACCGTGGGGTCGTAGCGGTGAAGATAATAGAGATCGATGAAATCGGTCTGGAGCAACTTCAGGCTCTTTTCCACCTCCGTGCGGATCACCGCCGGGCGGCAATCGATGCGGCGGTTCTTGCCCTCCACGAAGATGCCCATTTTGGAGGCGAGGAAGAAATGCTTGCGGCGGCCTTTCAAGGTCTCGCCGATCAGCGTTTCATTGTCGCCAAGGCCATAGAGCCGCGCGGTGTCGAGGTGGTCATACCCAAGGTCGAGCGCCCGGTTGAGTTGCCGGGCGCCTTCTTCCCGCGATGGGGGGATGCTGTAGACGTGGCTCAAATTCATGCAGCCCAGACCGATCGCCTTCAGCGGCCTATCCCCGATCAGTCTCAGCTTCTTCATATCCAGCCTTTTTCAGCGCATTCGGTGACGGGAATATCATCGTTGCCGGGCAAGGGGAAGGTCTGGTCTCTTAAGCCGAACGAGCGACCAACACGCAGCCCAGCGCGATCATCAACGTACCCGCGATGCGCGCCGCGCTGACGCCTTCGTCGAGATAAAGTATGCCCGCGAGCATCGTCAGGATGAAGCCCAGCCCGACAAAGGGATAGGCGAGCGACAGCGGTGCCCGGCCCAGCACGAACAGCCAGAGTAGCGCGCCAAAGCCGTAAAAGCCAAGGCCGACGAAGATCATCGGCGACTGGAGCAGGCCGCCCATTTCCCCTCCCAGACCAGCGGACCGCGCTGCCGCAGCATTGCTGGTGCCGATCTTCAGGGCCAGCTGGGCGATGGCGGAGAGGCTGACGCTGGCGATGATGAGAAGGAAGAGGCGTAGGGTCATGACATCTGCCTTATGTAAACTATCTGAAAAAATGGGTGCCAAGTACGTCTTAGCGCCCGATCAGCACATCCTCGCCCGAGGCGCGGATGAGCCGGTAGCCGGAAGGCAGCGGCACATCGGCCGCTTGCGCGCCCCAGATCCAGATGCGTCCGAAGTTGTCGCGGGCCATCTGCTCGATCCTGTCTCGCAGTTCCTTATGATCGATCCCGCCTTGCGGGCAGCGGGGAAGGATGTCTTCCGACAGGTCGTACCATGTGGCCTCGTCCTTCGGATCGCGGATCGTCATCAGGTCCGCGCCCTTCACCTGAAACAGCGTGTTGATGAACAGATCCTTGCGGGCAACGGCGAGGCCCGGCAGCTTGCGGTTCGGGTCCAGCTCCCAGGGATGATAGTCGCAGCTGGTCTGCACGGCGAGGAAGCCCATGCGGCTGCCATAGGGCACGGCGTCCAGCATCCCGAGCCGCTGTTCCATCACGAGGCTGGCGCTATGCCAGCTTTTCGCGATACCGGCAGAGCGAAAGACGAACAGCGCCAGCCCCGCCAGAAAGATCAGCTTTTCCCGACGCGGGTCGCGTGCCGGTGCGAGCGAGAGGAGGAGAAGCATCACGCCTGCGGGCGCGAGGCGGAAATCCGCGCCCCAGCTGCCCAGAACGGTGGTCGGGATGAGCGTCGCCATCAGGCAGACGCCGAAGCCCGCCGCGACCAGCC
>CAYLKZ010000047.1:0-23818 GCA_964384275.1 uncultured Sphingobium sp.
AAGGGCGGATCGCCGAACTGGGGCTGGATGTCAGCGCCTGTGCATTGGGGCAGGCCTCGGCGGCGCTGATGGCGGCCGAGGTGATTGGCCGAACTCCTGCGGAGATAATGCAGGCGACACAATGCTTGCGCGCATGGCTCGCCGATCTCCAAGGGGAGGCGGAGCCGGATTTCTGGCCCGGCCTTGCGGTGCTCGCTCCGGTGCGGTCCTATCCGGCGCGTCATCCCTCGATCCTGCTGGCATTCGAGGCGGTGAGCGAGGCTGCTTTGCGCGCCGTTCCCGGTGAAAAGTCCCGCAAAAAGAGCGCGCAGGCATGAACGGCTGGCAAAGCTATTTTCCCGCTGCGCAGGCCGCCGTTACGCCCACCGACATATTGTTGCGGGAAGGCTTTATCCTTCTCGGCTTCGCGACCTTTTTCGTACTGCTGTTCCGCAGGCTCGGTCTTGGCGCGGTGCTGGGCTATCTGATCGCGGGCGCGGTGGTCGGGCCGCAGGTGCTGGGTCTGGTCGGCGGCGGAGAGACGAAACTCGGCATCGCCGAAATCGGCATCGTGCTGCTGATGTTCATCATCGGCCTCGAACTCAATCCTGCGCGGCTCTGGCGGCTGAAGCGGGACATATTCGCGCTGGGGCTGGCGCAGGTGGTGATTTCGGGCGTCGTGCTGGCGACGATCATTTATTATGGCACGGCCTTTACAACCGGCGCGGCGATCGCGCTCGGCTTGCCGCTGGCGCTGTCCTCCACCGCGCAGGTGCTGCCCAGCCTCAAGAACAGCGGCCGCATCAACTCGCCTTTTGGGGAAAAGGCCTTTTCGATCCTGCTGTTTCAGGATCTCTCCATCGTCCCACTGATCACCATCGTCGCCGCGCTTTCGCGCAATCCCGCCGATGCGGGCGGACCGCCGGGATGGCTGCTGGCGCTTTATACCCTCGGCGCGATCCTCGGGCTGGGGCTGGCGGGCCGGTTCATTCTGCGGCCGATCCTGCAACTCGTTGGCACGATGGGCGAGCGCGAGCTGTTCGTCGTCGTCGGCCTGTTCACGGTGATCGCCAGCGCCTCGCTCATGCATGCGCTGGGCCTTTCAACCGCACTGGGCGCTTTCGTAGCCGGTGTGCTGCTTGCCGACTCGCCCTATCGGCATGAAATCGAATCCGACATCGAGCCGTTCCGCTCGATCCTGCTCGGGCTCTTCTTTCTGGCTGTGGGCATGGTGCTGGATATCCGGACCGTGTTTGCCAACCCGATTTTCGTGCTGTCAATGGCGATCGTCCTCGTCGCGGTAAAGGTGCTGATCGTCTGGGGTCTGGCTCTGCTGTTCGGGATGCGCGGCAAGGCGGCATTGGGTCTTGGCCTGTTGCTTAGCCAGGGCGGCGAATTCGGCTTCGTGCTTTTCGATCAGGCGCGCGAGGCGCTGCTCATCGCGCCGCAGGCGGCGAGCATGTTCAGCGCGGTGGTGACGATTTCGATGGCGACGACGCCTTTCCTGATGCTCTTCGCCCGCCGTCTCGAATATTCTCGGCCCACTGGCGAGAAATATGAGGCGCCCGAAATCGCAGAGGGCGGTGCGGCGATCATCGTCGGCTTCGGCCGCTTCGGCCAGACGGTGGCGCAGATGCTTATGGGCCATGGCTTCGCGGTGACGATGATTGATCGCAAGCCCGCGCAGATCCAGCTGAGCGGCCAATTCGACATGAAGGTCCATTATGGCGACGGCACCCGCGTCGAGCTGTTGCGCAGCGCCGGCGCGGAAGAGGCGCGGCTCATCGCCTTTTGCATCGACGATCCGGCGCTCGATATCAAGGTGCTGGAGCATGTGAAGGAAGCCTTCCCCAATGCCGCCATCGTCGTGCGCGCGTTCGACCGAAGGCAGATGATCCGCCTGCATGACGTCAAACTGGACGGAGTGATTCGTGAACTGTTCGAATCCGCCATCGCCATGGGGCGGCTCTCGATGCAGCTGCTGGGCGTCAAGCCGGAAGAGATCGCCGAGGTCGAACATCAATATCGGAAGAATGATCGCGCCCGTTTTGACGTGCAGATAAAGGAAGGCGATCTATTCGCGGCGAAGCATCTCATGTACCGTCCCGGCCGCGCGATGAATTTGCGGTCGCGTGAGCAAAGTGGAGAGGGGGAATGATGGTGGGTTTCTGGGCGGCATTGAGCGCGGCGCTGGCAATAGCGGCGGTGGCCTTCGGCGCCCATGGCGCGGCGAGTCCGCAGGCTGGCGAATGGCTGCGCATTGGCGGCCTTTATCAGTTGATCCACGCGGTCGCGGTCATGGCGTTGATGCAGACTGCGCGCAGGCCCGCCACGCTGATGCTGGTGGGCGCGGCGATCTTCGCGTTTAGCCTCTATGCGATAGGGCTGGGCGCGCCAAGATGGATCGGCACGGCGGCGCCTATGGGGGGAATGGTGTTGATCGGTTCCTGGCTCTGGGTGGCGTTGACGTTTTTCACCCGTTCGCGTGACTAAATAGCGCGCGGATAAAGCCGTGTGAGCGGGTCAGGCCGTGACCCGCTCCGCATCGAGAAAAGCCTCGACGGCTTTCAGTTCGACCGCCTTGTCGAGATAGGTCTGTCCGATGCCGCGCGCGAGGAGGAAGGGCAGCTTGCCGCCGTCCATCTTCTTGTCGTGCATCATATGGCCGACCAGCACCGCGCCACTCGCATCGACGCCCGCGTCGTCAAGTCCGGCAGGCAGACCCGTCGCGCGAAGATGGGCGGTGACGCGCTGCGCATCGGCTGCCGGGCAGAGGCCCTGCGCGGCCGAAAAGCGGAACGCGAGCGCCATGCCCGCGGCCACCGCCTCGCCATGCAGCAGCCGGTCGCTATAGCCCGTCTCCGCCTCCAGCGCGTGGCCGAAGGTATGGCCGAGGTTGAGCAGCGCGCGGCGACCGTTGCGTTCTTCTTCGTCATCGGCGACGATCGCGGCCTTTGCGCCGACGCTCTTCTCGATTGCATAGGCGCGCGCCTGCGGATCGCCGGAAAGTAGATCCGTGCCCTTATCCTCGCACCAGTCGAAAAAGGCGGCGTCATCGATCAGCCCATATTTGACGACCTCGGCATAGCCCGCCCGCACCTCGCGTGCAGGCAGGGTGTCGAGACTGGTCGGATCGATCAGCACCAGCGAGGGCTGGTGAAAGGCGCCGACGAGATTCTTGCCCGCCGCCGTATTGATGGCAGTCTTGCCACCGACAGAACTGTCCACCTGCGACAACAGCGTCGTGGGCACCTGCACGAAATGGCAGCCGCGCTTCAGGATCGAGGCGGCGAACCCGACAAGGTCGCCGATCACGCCGCCGCCCAGCGCGATCACATGATCCTTGCGCTCCACCTCCAGCGCCAGCAGCCGGTCCATAAGGGTGGACAGGCCATCCCAGCTTTTCGTGCCCTCGCCAGCGGGCAGGGTGATGATATCCGCCGCAATTCCCGCACGGTCGAGCGCGGCGGTCAGGCGCGGCAGTTGCAGCCTGGCGACATTGGCATCGGTCACGACGACGAGGCGCCCGCCCCGCGCATAAGGGGAAAGCAGATCCCCCGCGCGGTCGAGAAGGCCCGCCTCGATATGAATGTCATAGCTGCGCGCGCCGAGCGGCACCCTGACGATGCTCATCGTTCCAATACCTCCATGATGCGGTCCACCGTATGTTCATGCGGACCTGCCCCGCTTCTGATCTGGATGGGCGCCAGTGCGTAAACGGGATTGCGGATCGCCGCCAGTTCGGTGAGCACTTGCCGCGGGTCTTTGTCCTTGAGCAAAGGCCGCCCTTCCCGGCGGGAAACGCGCTCCACCAATATGTCGATGTCGGCGTCCAACCAGATGGCGATGCCCTTTTCCAGGATCAGCGCCCGGGTTTCGTCATTCATGAACGCGCCGCCGCCGGTGGCGATGACCTGCTGCCCTTCTTCCATCAGGCGGGTGATGACGCGGCGTTCCCCATCGCGGAAACCGGCCTCGCCATAGCGTTCGAAAATCTCCGGGATTGTCATGCCCGCCGCATGCTCGATCGCATCGTCGGCATCGACGAAAGGCAGGCCGAGGCGCAGCGCGAGGCGGCGGCCGATGGTCGATTTGCCCACCCCCATCATGCCGATCAGCACGATGGAGCGCGGATCGGTTCGCCGCTTGCCGGGGGCTTGAACGGATTTACTGTTTCGTTGCATGCTGGGCGCGGCTATACAGCGCCCCGCACGGCAGGCAAAAGCGAATTTGCGTCTGCCGATATATTCAGTGACAAACAATTCAGGATTTTCCGGCGGCATCATGAAAATCAAACGCAGCAACAGCAGCATGTTCGAAGGTTCGCGGCGTCGCGCTCCGCGATTGCCCGTGGTTCAACTGGCGCTGGCGGTTCTGGTCATCGTCCTTCTGGTGTTCGCCTGGCAGCGGGGCGGGGAGCGCCCTCTAAAGCCTGTGGAAAAGCCGATCCCCGCCGAGAAGCTGGGACAATAAGCAGCGATGACGGTGGGGACCGCGCATGCCGCCGACAGGCGGGCTGAAGAAGTTTTTGTGGCAGGCCATCCGGCGCCTGCACGGCGTCGCTTGTCTACACGGGCGCGTTGGACGGCGGGGGCTGCGCTTGCCGGGCTGACGCTCAGCCTCGCCGTGCCGCTGGTCGCCCAGCAGCAGCGTGGCCCCACGTCTCTTCTGCCCCCCGGTTTCGGTGACGAGCCCGCGCCGGAGCAACCCTCGCGCGAACCGCAACAGCAGCAGCAGTCTCCGACGCCGTCATCCCCCTCCCAGCCCGCAGCCGGGCGGCCCGGCCTGCAACTTGATCTCGGCGGCACGCCCGCATCGGGCGGCACGGTTTCCGATGCGCAGGTGCCCAGCGCCGTTCCGGAATTATCCGCCGCCGAACTGGCAGCGCAACAGATCCGCTATGATCTGCCGAGCCGCGCACGCCGATCGCTGGACCGTGTCGGGCCGCTCACCGGTTCGACCGGAGGTTTCGACGCCAACGCGTTCGGCGCGGAGTCCGGCCAATATCTCGCGGCGTTGATGCGCGCGAGCAAGGCGCCCTTCGCCTCCCGCTGGGCCTCCATCCTGCTGCGGCGGGCGCTGCTTTCGGCGACCGATACTCCGCGCGACATCGATGGCGCCGATTGGGCGGCCGAGCGGGCATGGCTGCTGGTGCGCATGGGCGAGGCCGACGCCGCGCGCATGATGGTGCAGAGCGTCGATACCGATCGCTACAGCTCGCGCCTTTATGCGGTGGCGATGCAGGCCTATCTCGCCAGCGCCGATCCGGTTGGCCTGTGCCCGATCTATCAGGGCGCGCTGTCGACCAGTTCGTCGCCGAGTTGGCGCATGGTCGAGGCAATTTGCGCCTCTTTCGCGGCCGAACAGGGCCGGGCAAGCGCGATTCTCAACCAGACTCAGCGCAGCGGCAAAATGAGCGGGATCGATTATCGCCTTACCGAGAAAATGGTGGGCGCGGGTGCCAATGCGCGCCGCTCGGTGAAGATCGAATGGGATGGCGTCGATCGCCTGACGGCCTGGCGGTTCGGCCTCGCCACCGCGCTCAATGTCGATGTGCCCGCCGAGCTGATGCGGGGCGCGGGCCGGCATGTGCAGGCCTGGCAGGCCATGGCGCCGGCCTTGTCGGTCGACAAGCGACTGCCCGCCGTCGAGATGGCGGCTCGACTTGGCGTGATATCAAGCGGCGCACTGGTCGATTATTATGCGCAGCTCGCCGCGAGCGAGGCGGCGCCGGAAAGCTTCCGACCGCGCGCGGATTTGCTGCGGCAGGCTTATGGCGCGGCAGGGTCGGACGACCGGCTGGAGGCGATGCGCAATTTCTGGGGCCAGCAGGGGCATCATGATCTGGTCGCGATGCTGGCGACCGCGCGCGCCGCCGCCGTCGTTCCTGTCGGCGCAATTGACGGCGCGACCGTCTCCAATCTTATCGGCGCGATGTTGAGCGCGGGCTTCGACTCGAGCGCGTTGCGCTGGGCGCAGGCAGGCGATGCGCTGGCCGAAGATGCTGGTCTCGATGGTTGGGCGATGCTGGCTGTTGGCGCGCCGCGCATGGTGGTGGCTGTTTCGGCCGACCGGGTGCAGGGCTATATCGGTGCCAATGAGGCACGCGGGCACATGCTGCTCGCGGGTCTTGCCGGGCTGGGGCGGTTGAGCGGAAGCGACGCGACGCAGCTCGCCGCCGATGCGGGCATCAGCCTGAACCCGCGCTCGCGCTGGGAAGAGGCGATAGGCCGCGCGGCGCAGCGGGGCGAGAAGGGAACCGTCGCCCTGCTTGCGGCGGTGGGGATGCAGGTTTCCGGCTGGAACCGCATGCCCGCCGAGCATCTCTATCATATCGTTGCCGCGCTCCATCGCGTCGGGTTGAACCCCGAGGCGCGGATGATCGCCGCCGAAGCGATCATGCGGAGCTGACACGCATGGCGGCCGAAAGGCCTCGCAAGGCGGAAGCGGCGATGGCCGACCGCCACCTGATCGATCGCTTCGTCGAGATGCTGGCCGCCGAGCGCGGATCGGCCCGCAACACCTTGCTCGCCTATCGAACCGATCTGGAAGGGGCGAGCGCCGTGCTCGGCGCAGGCGGGCTTGCGGGCGCCGATGTCGAGGCGCTGCGAGAGCTTGCCGGGCACTGGTCAACGCTGGCGGCTTCTTCGGTGGCGCGCAAATTATCGGCGTTGCGGCGTTTCTACGCTTTTCTGGAAGAGGAGGGGCTGCGCGGCGACAATCCCGCGATGCAGGTCGCCCGTCCCGGCTTGCGCCGCCCGCTGCCCAAAATTCTCTCGCAGGAGGAGGTCGCGCGCCTGTTCGCCTGCGCCGAGGAGCAGGCGGGCGGCGAGCATCCCCCCGCGCGGGCCATTCGCATGCTGGCGCTGCTGGAGCTGCTCTACGGCTCGGGCTTGCGCGCGACCGAACTGGTGTCGCTGCCACGCAATGCGGTTCATCCCGACCGGCCTTTCCTGATCCTGAAAGGCAAGGGCGGCAAGGAACGGCTCGTGCCGATATCGGACCGGGCCAGGGCGGCGGCGGGGCGCTGGGCGGCCCATGTCGATCCCGCCTCGGTCTGGCTCTTTCCCTCCGGCAAATCCTATCTCAGCCGCATCCGCCTGTTCCAGATGGTGCGGGAGCTGGGCGCGGCCTCTGGCATTCCGCCCGAAAGGCTAAGCCCGCATGTGCTGCGCCATGCCTTCGCCACGCATCTGCTTTGCGGCGGCGCGGATCTGCGCGCATTGCAGGTGATGCTGGGCCATGCCGATATCGGCACGACGCAGATTTATACCCATGTCGACGCCGCTCATCTCGTCGAATTGGTCAATCGCCATCATCCGCTCGTTGACCTGAAGCCCGGGGCAGCTTAACGGCGAAATCATGGTAAGTTTTCTCGATTTCGAAAAGCCCATCGCGGCGCTGGAAGCCCGCATCACCGAATTGCGCGAAACCGCGGCAACAGGCGAGCTCGATATTGATGCCGAGATCGCCAAGCTGCAACAGCGCGCGCAGAAGATGCTGAAGGATAGCTACGCCAAGCTGACGCCATGGCAAAAGACGCAGGTGGCCCGCCACCCGGAGCGGCCGCATTTCAAACATTATGTCGCGGGCATTTTCGAAGAGTTCATTCCACTCGCGGGTGATCGCGCCTTTGCCGACGATCAGGCGATTCTCGGTGGTTTCGCAAAGCTCGGTACGCGCCGGGTGATGGTGATCGGCCATGAGAAGGGCAATGATACCGCCAGCCGCCTCAAGCATAATTTCGGCATGGGCAAGCCGGAGGGCTATCGCAAGGCGATCCGCCTGATGGAACTGGCCGACCGCTTCGGCCTGCCGGTGGTGACGCTGGTGGATACTTCCGGCGCCTTCCCCGGCGTGCAGGCCGAGGAACGTGGGCAGGCCGAAGCCATTGCCCGATCGACCGAAGCCTGTCTTGCGCTCGGCGTGCCGATGGTAGCCGCGATCGTCGGCGAAGGCGGCTCGGGCGGCGCGATCGCGCTTGCCGCCGCCAATCGGGTGCTGATGTTCGAACATGCCGTCTATAGCGTGATTTCGCCGGAAGGCTGCGCGTCGATCCTCTGGCGCACCGCCGAAAAGGCCAGCGATGCCGCGACCGCGATGCAAGTGACCGCGCAGGATTTGAAGGCGCTGGGCGTGATCGACCGCATCGTGCCGGAGCCTGTCGGCGGCGCCCATCGCGACTCGACTGCCGCCATCGCATCTTTGCGGGGCGCGATCACCGAGGAACTGGAAGGTCTTGTTGCGCTCGACTCCAAGGCGCTGCGTAAGGATCGTGCGGTAAAATTCCTTAACATGGGTGGATAAGTCCCCCCTTCCTCCGCTATCGGTTTTCGGAACAGGCGCTGCCTCGCAGCGTTCGGGGACCATGGACGGGAAAAAGGGAGGTTGAAGCCATGAACCGCAGATATTGGCTTGCCGGAGGATGCGTGGCCGCGGCGTTGGCTGCCTGTACGCCGATGTCGGGCGGGGAGGCGAAGAATATTCCGCTCGCCACCTCGATCAGCGCCAGCGATCGGGAACAGGGCGCCAAATATCATCCCGAACTCCTCAAGGAATTCGGCGGCGCCTATAGCGGCTCGCAAGTCGCCTATGTGACCGGCGTGGGCCGCAAGATCGCCGTGCAGTCCAGCCTGTCGCGAGCGCAGAGCGATTTCACCATCACCCTGCTCAATTCCCCGGTGAACAACGCCTTCGCCATTCCCGGCGGCTATGTCTACATCACTCGCCAGCTGATGGCGCTGTGCAATGACGAGGCGGAAATGGCGGGCGTGCTGGGGCATGAGGTCGGCCATGTCGCTGCGATGCATAGCCAGCGGCGGCAGAAGGCAGCCTCCCGCAATGCGATCGGCGGCGCGCTGCTTCAGGTGCTGACGGGCGCGGTGCTGGGTGATTCGGCGTTGGGCGGTCTGTTGCAGAAGGGCATCGGATCAGGTGCGCAGCTGCTGACGCTCAAATTCTCGCGCAGTCAGGAATATGAGGCGGACGATCTGGGCATCCGCTATCTCGCTTCGGCGGGCTATGATCCCAGGGCGCTGTCCAGCATGCTGGCCTCGCTCGCCGCGCAGAGCGCGCTCGATGCGCGGGTATCCGGCCAGTCGGGCGGCGTACCGGAATGGGCGAGCACGCACCCGGACCCGGCTTCCCGCGTATCACGCGCGCTCACCAATGCGAAGGCCACCGCCTCCGCCAGCACGCTGCGCAATCGCGATGCATTCCTGACCGCGCTCAACGGTGTGGTCTATGATGATGATCCGAAGCAGGGGGTCATCAGCGGCGGACGCTTCCTTCACCCGCAATTGCGGCTGGGGTTCACCGGGCCGCAGGGCTATGCGATGGTGAACGGCCAGGATGCGGTGACGATATCGGGATCGGGCGGCAAGGCGCAATTTAGCGGTGAGGCTTATTCGGGCGATCTTGGCGGCTATGTCACGTCCGTGTTCCGCACGGTTTCGCAGAACAGTACGATCCCCGCCGACGCGATCCGGCGCACCACGGTCAACGGCATGCCCGCCGCCTATGCGACGATAAGGGCCAATAGCCAGTCGGGGCAGCTCGACGTTACGGTGTTCGCTTATGAACTGGGATCGGGATCGGCATATCATTTCCTGACGATCACGCCCGCAGGGCAGGGGATCGGCCCCTTCAGCGGTATGGTGCAATCCTTCCAGCGCATCGACGCGCAGGAAGTCGCCGGGATCAAGGGGCGCAAGGTTCAGGTGGTGACGGTGCGGTCCGGCGACACGGTCGATACCCTCGTACGGCGCATGGCTTATGACAGCTATCAGAAGGAGCGTTTTCTGACGCTTAACGCGCTTCAGGCTTCATCGGCGCTGAAGGCGGGGGACAAGGTGAAGATCGTCACCTACTGACCCCGGCGACCCTTCGGCGAAAGAGCGCGGCGGATAGGGTAAGGCAAGGGAAGCGGAAAAGCGCGGCGCTGATCGCCCAGGCATAAAAAAAGGGGGACGAGCGGCTCGTCCCCCTTTCCGGTAGGATATCCCGGCATGCGCCGGAGAAATCTTAGCTGTTCTGCTGGGCGTTGGTCAGCGTGCCCGACACACCGTTGAAGGTGTTGGTCAGCGAGTCGCCGACATTCTGCATCGCCACGATCGCGGCAACGGCGATCAGAGCAGCGATGAGGCCATATTCGATGGCAGTGGCGCCTTCTTCGTTCTTCAGCATCTTACGGATGAACTGCATGGTATGTCTCCTTGAATTCTTAAAACTACCCGGCCTATTGGTTTTCCCAAGTCAGCAACGAAATATCTAGTGATTGCTGGTTGAGAAATTACTAACAAAACCACGGTCATCATATTATTGATGGTTAACTGTTGTTAACTGCGTTCGAGACATTGTTCCACATATCGTTTGTGTTCTTTGCGACGCTCGATATGGCTGTGACGATTGCGAGAAATATTAAGGATACGATAAGAGCATACTCAATGGACGTTGCTCCTTTTTCATTGAAAACAAGGGAAAATCTAATCCTTTTTACATCATTCTTTTTCGAATCACGCATTGATTTCTCTTCCGTCGCGGCCAGCGCTTGGCAAACTAGGACCGACCGGTTAATAAATTGATATGACTGAAACATTACCCTTGGCCGACAGCATTCTCCTCGCCGGAACGGAGCGCAATCGGCTGCTGGTGACGGCCGCCGCGCTCATCGACGCCGATGGAAGGGTGCTGTTGCAGCAACGTCCGGAAGGAAAGCCGATGGCAGGCCTGTGGGAGTTTCCCGGCGGCAAGGTGGAGCCGGGCGAAACCCCCGAGGAAGCTTTGATTCGCGAATTGCGCGAGGAGTTGGGGATCGAGACGCATAAAAGCTGTCTCGCGCCGGTCACTTTCGCCAGCGAACCGCTGGGCGATCGCGATCTTTTGCTGCTTCTCTATGTCTGCCGCAAATGGTCGGGCATACCACGCCTTCATCATGCGAGCGCGATGCAGTGGGTGCGCCCGCATGAAATGTTCAACCTGCCGATGCCGCCCGCCGACCTGCCGATGATCGGCATATTGGACGCGCTGCTTTAAGCGGTGCTGCTCTCCTAAACCTTTGATTTGAGCGCCTGAGCCAGCGAAACCGTCGCCGATCCGCGCCGCGCGGCCTTGGGCTGGGAAGGGGCAGGCTTCCATCCGCTGAAATAGAGCAGCGAGAACTGTTCCGCCGTCTTGCCATCCGGGTCGGCGGCCTCGGCAAAAGCGGCACAGGTTCGGCCGATCACTTCGCGGCTGAGAGCGCCCCGGCGAGAAGCTGTCATGATATTGCCATAGCCCATTCCGCGCAGATCCCGCATCAACGTCAGGGCGGAAGAATAGCGCACCGTCAGCGCCTCTTTATCGGTGACGGGCATGGCATAGCCTGCCCGCGCCAGCAGATCGCCTGCCGAACGCACATCGATTTGCGGATGAATATGCGGCATCGGCCTGTCGCCCTCGGCGGTCAGCAGCGCGGACTTGAGGCGAGGCAGGCTGCCCGCGCCGACACAAGCGCCCAGCAGCAGTCCATCGGGCCGCAACAGCCGCCGCATCAGGATGAGCGCGCCGGGCAGGTCATTGACGCTGTCGAGCGTGCCGCAGGCGAGGATGAGGTCGAAGCTTTCCTCGGCAAAGGGCAGCGCGTCCTCATCCGCCTGCACGCCTTCATTGGTGGCGGTGTTGCGCGCGCCGGGATCGCAGCAGGTGACATTCTTCCCCAGCGCCCGCAGCGCCAGCGCCGCGCTCCTGTCCGGACAGCCGATCAGCAACACGTCGTTGAAGGGGCGTCGCACATCCTCCAGCCGCTCCAGCAGGCCATCGAGCATATGGCGATAGAGAAAATCATAGTCGGCGAATCGCTCCTGCGCCCGGTCGCGCGCCATCGCCCGGCGGCGGGGGTCGAAGATCAGGGGAGGGCCTTGCTGTTCGTCCATTTTCGGGCTTGTGCCGCCCGCTGACCCGATGGACAAGCATTATATGGGGGCGCTTTCCTTTCTTGCCGCAGTCGGCAAACCGATCCTTGATTATGCCTTGCCGATACGATGCCCCGGTTGCGGAGCGATCACGGGGGAGGAGGGACGCTTTTGCCTCTCCTGCTGGTCGGAACTGCATTTTCTGGGCGCGCCGTGCTGCGCCTGCTGCGGCCTGCCGTTCGAGGTGGAGCCGGGGATGGAGGAAGCCAGATGCGGCCCATGCCTTCAAACGCCGCCGCCATGGCGGAGCGCGCGGGCGGCGCTCGCTTATGGGGAGATGGCCCGCACTATCGCGATTCGGCTCAAATATGGGCGGCGCATCGGCCTTGCTCGGCTGATGGCGCGCTATATGGCGCCTCATGTGCGGGGGATGGCCGAGGCGGGCGAGGCGCCGCTGCTGGTGCCGGTGCCGCTCCATCGCTGGCGGCTGTGGAACCGGGGCTTCAACCAGTCGGCGCTGATTGGCGGGCATCTTTCGCGGATGACGGGGATTCCGGCCGATCCCCTGGTGCTCCGCCGGACGAGGGCGACCCGGCCCTTGCGCGCGATGAGTCCCCATGCGCGAGAGAAGGAGGTGCGAGGCGCTTTCCTGCTCGATCCGAAGCGCGTCGGTGACTTGCTCGGGCGTACGGTGATCCTGATCGATGACGTCCATACCAGCGGCGCCACCGCGCGGGCTTGCGCGCAGGCGCTGCTCTCCGGCGGGGCGGAGGCGGTCCATCTTCTATGCTGGGCGCGGGTGCTGCCCGACGCTGCCGATTGACAAATGCCCTGACGCACCCGATTTCGGCAGAAGAGACGGACATATCAAGGAGCCATGGGGCCATGAGCCATGTTGAAATCTACACGAAGGATTATTGCGGCTATTGTTCGCGCGCCAAGGCGCTGCTGAGCGACAAGGGCGTCGAGTTCGAGGAATATGATATCACCATGGGCGGTCCCCAAAGGGCCGAAATGATCGAGCGCTCCAACGGCGGGATGACGGTGCCGCAGATCTTCATCGACGGGCAGCATGTCGGCGGTTCGGACGATCTCGCCGCGCTGGACCGGGCGGGCAAGCTCGACCCGATGCTGGGACTGTAACGGACAGCAGCTGATGCGCGCAGCCCTCCTCCAGACGACGAGCGGGATCGATCCGGCCGCCAATGCGGCGATGCTGACCGCCGCCATCGCCGAGGCGAAGCGGCAGGGCGCGGATATGCTCTTCACCCCGGAAATGGTGGGCTGCATCGATCGGAACCGCGAGCGGGCGTCCGAGACGTTGCGCGACGAGGCGGGGGATATAGTGCTCGCCGCCGTGCGGGAGGCCGCAGCGCGGGAGGGGCTCTGGGTCCACATAGGCTCGCTCGGCCTCAAGGATGAGCGCTCCGACGGGCGCTGGAGCAATCGCAGCTTCGTCATCGATGGGAGCGGAGACATCCGCGCGCGCTATGACAAGATCCATCTGTTCGATGTTGACCTGCCCGATGGCGTCAGCTGGCGCGAATCGGCGGTCTATGGCCCGGGCGAACGGTTGGTGGTGGTCGATACGCCGTGGGGGCGCCTTGGCCTTTCCATCTGTTACGATCTGCGCTTTGCCGAATTATATCGTCGCCTCAGCGATGCGGGCGCGACGATCCTGCTTGTCCCTGCCGCCTTCACCGTGCCGACGGGCCGCGCGCATTGGGAAACATTGCTGCGCGCGCGGGCGATCGAATCCGCAGCCTTTCTCCTTGCCCCCGCGCAGACCGGCCTTCATCAGGATGGGCGGGAGACCTATGGTCATAGCCTCGCCATCGATCCGTGGGGCGAGGTGTTGCTGGACATGGGCACCGCACCGGGGTTGGCGTTGATCGATATTGATCCCACTCGCGTGAAGACGGTAAGAGCGCGCATCCCGGTGCTGACGCATCGGCGGCGATTGGAAGAAGGTGTGGCACTGCTGTGATCGTGTTTGATCTGAAATGCGCGCAATCCGGCCATGTGTTCGAAGGCTGGTTCGGGTCGAGCGAAGAGTATGAACGGCAAAAGGCGGGTGGATTGCTGCTCTGCCCGATCTGCGGCACGCATGAGGTTGAGAAGGCGGTGATGGCTCCCGCCGTCGGCGCCAAGTCCAACCAGCGCGAAAGCCTGCCGCCTCCCTCCGCATCTGCGCCGCCGAGCGGCGATGGGGCCGCGCCGGCGGGAGCCCTGACCATGCAAAAGGGCATGGACAAGGACAGGGCAATGAAGCTGATGCAGGCGCTGGCGCAAGCCCAGTCCGAAGCGCTGTCGGGCAGCGAATGGGTGGGCCGCCGCTTCGCTGAGGAAGCGCGCGCGATGCATTATGGCGAGGAGGACCAGCGCCCTATCCACGGCGAGGTCGATGCGAACGAAGCGCGCGACCTCATTGAAGAAGGGGTGGAGGTTGCTCCGCTGCTTTTTCCGGTGGTGCCGCCAAAAATTCAGAATTGATGCCGCTTGGTGCCGCTTTGTTCCGGATAGCTTGACGACGCTCGCTGGCCAGATTATCGCCGGACCCTTAGAAGTCAGCCGATTTCACGAATGCGCCCATAGCTCAGCAGGATAGAGCGTCGGATTCCTAATCCGTTAGGAAACACCTTTTTTCAATCGTTTACGGCTTTTTGTGTCATGGATTGTGCCGTGAGCAGTGCGGCTACGCGGTCGAAGGCGGTGATATCCTGCCCTGGGCGGATGTGCGCATAACGCATGGTGACGGTTACCGAGCTATGCATCAGTGCCTCGCATATATCAGCCAGGTCGGCGCCGTTCTGGCGGGCCCAGCTCGCGAAGGTATGGCGCAAATCGTGGAAGTGGAAATCGGTGAGGCATGCCGCCTTGACGGCCGCGTCCCAGCGGCGGCGGAAATTGGTGGTGTCGAAGACGGGGCCTTTCCGCTTCTTCGGATCCGTCATGGCGAGCGCGGCGCGCAGGCCGGGTGCGATACGAACGGTGCCGGGTTTCTTGCCCTTGGCCTTCTGTATCGTGATCGTGCTGCTGGCCAGATCGACCTGATGCCATTGCAGTTTCAGTATATTGGCACGGCGAAGGCCGGTCGTGACGGCGCATAAAATGATCGGTCGAATGCTTTCATGGGCAGCTGTCATGAGCGTGGCGAATTCTGTGGCCGATGAGAAACGGATGCGGTGCGGGTTTTCGGCGACTTTCAGCTTTCGCCAAGCAAGCGCCGGAACCTGCTTTGTGTGCATCTCGCGTGCCCAGTTCATCGCCGCCTGCAAATGGGCGAGATCGCGGTTGACCGTCTGGGGAGAGACTGGCTTTATTCGTCCATCCTCATCGACATAGCGGGCTTTCCAACTGTTAGGGCGGGCGTCGATCGAGGATTTTGACAGCTTGATCTGTCCGCCGACGCGGGCGGCGCGATAATCGAGAATATCAGCGTTGGTCAGGTCAAGGATCGGTTTGTCCGGCCCGAAAAACTCAGAGAGCAGCTCGAACTTATAGAATATTTCACCGGAGGTCGCATGGCGTTGCGCGCATTCGTTCCAATAGGTGCCCAGCACCTCGCGGATGCGCCATGCTTCCTCTCGGCTCGGGCGCTGTTGTTCTGCATCTATCAGGCGCGCGGCTTCGCGGATCGCGTCCCGCTGTTTGATTTTCTTCGTGCTTGCTCGAAGTCGGCGACCGTTGACCGTCGCGTCGAACCACCAATATGGCGAACCCTTTCGCTGATAGAGGTGCATAAGCGGGCGCTTTCAACATATCTGTCGAGGTCTTCGACGGTGTACCGAATGGATCTTCCGATCCTGACATAATGCAATTCGCCAGCCTGACGCAATTTACGGAGGGTTCGGGGGCAAATAGCGAGCCTGTCGGCGGCCTCCGCCTCCGTCAACAAGATGCTTTTCATGCCGCGCGCAGCTCCTTTGCGCGGGGTGGGATCCAGAGGGTGGGCGCGAAGTCGCAGTTGGGGCGCTGTTTGTCCCAGACAAGCCAGATATAATCGACCTTGCCGCGTTTCCATGCGTTGGGACCGAGCGCCGCGATTTCGTCGCCGGGCGGCATGCTGGGGCGTTCGGAGAAGACGAGGATACGGGGCTTGGTCTCGTTGAAGAAGGCATAGCGTTCCATCGCCGAGAGCCATTTGAGCGGGACCAGGGCGCAAACCTTATGGGTCGCCAGTTGCAGCGCGCGGCGGGCGATCGACAAGGACAGGCCGCGCACGAGCGTGCCATCCTGATAGCTGAACGGCGGGTTCATGACGATTGAGAGCGCCGGTTCGATTTCCATCATGTGGCGCTGAGGCCCAAGGAAATCATGCTCGCCGAGGAAGAAGGTCGCGTTGTGGCCGACGCGGGTGAATTTGTCGGTACCATAGGCACGCAAGCCGCGATCGAGGAGCGCCATCGGGATATTGCCGCCGCCGCAGAAGGGATCGAGATAGGCGACATCGGTTTCCAGCTCGATCATATCGGCGAGGGCGTGAGTGACCCATTGCTCCTCTACATACCAATCCCAAGGATGGCGCGGCTTTTTCTGCGCGGAATCGTTGGAGAGTTCGGCGGTCATGCAGCCTCCATCGCTTCGAGCAGGGGTGCATGGCTGAACAGCCAGCAATGGCGGCGCTTGTCGTCGCGGCAATTATAGGTTTTGTCGGCCAGATAGGCGGGGTTGCGGGACAGACGGAGGGCCTGTGTCATCGTAGTGTCGATCTCGACCGGGACGCCGATTTCATGGAAATGGATACGCAATTCCGGCAGGTTCAGCGCCACAATATGATTGCGGCGGCTGTGGTTTACCTGATTGCCGGAATCCTCGACGGCGCGGACGCCGTTCCAGAACAGCGTGAGCAGCTCGCTATGATCCGGTTCCGCCCAGCCTATGCCATTCCGCGCTAAATGGGGTTGGCCCCAGCTATCGCATATCCGGTCCATTTCCGACCAGAGCAGTGCCCGAATGTCACGATTTCTTTCCTTTTTCAGCGCGTTGCCGACGCGGAGAAGGTCCGCAACCGATGCGCGCTTCGTTTCCACCAAGCGCATAGGGCCATGGAAATGTTCGAAGACGACGCGGAAGGCTTCTTCCTGATATCGGATGACGACATCGCGCGTGGCCGCATCTTTGATCCGATCCGGGCTGATGGTCATCAGCCAGCCGTGGAATTGCTCCAGCCCGATAGTGATTGTGTCCTGGCTTCCGCCGCCTGAAGGTGTTGCCGTTACGGCAACACCTTTGGCCAAAACGGGGTGTCGCTGGATGCGACGATATTGAGCCGACCAATCCAGACCTATTTGCTCTACAATCGGGCGAATAATGACGGACACCTGTTCCTCATTGCGAACAGTTACGATCTGGTGATCGTGAAAGGGGACGATCTCAAAGCGGGTGCTCATGCGGCGGTCCTTTTCTTAGAAGGAAAGCGGTCGGCCATTTCGGCCATGAGGCGTTCGCCGTGGCGGGCGAAGGTGTAGAAAAGGGGGGAGATGTGGGCCGGTTCGATTTCCGGGCCAGCTTCGCCGGGGGGCGTGTCCATTAATTGGCCGACAGCCTCCATCGCCTTGAACAGCGTTTTGAGTTCAAGCTCGTTCGCCTCTGACAGGGCGTAATGGGTGTCGGTATCGGGATTGAACAGGCGCGTGACGGTGGCGCCAGAAGCAGGGTTGCTCATGGTCAAGGTCCTTTCGAATGGACCCGGCAACCACCTGCTAAAATGGTGGCCGGGCAACACCGGGTTAGCAGACCGGCGGACCTCGCGGGACCGGCAGGGGCAAGCCCCTCCCGATGCGCCCGACCATAGAAAAGCGCGCCGGGAAACTCCCTGCGGCGCGCCTCTTCGGCGAAGTCCGTTACGGCTGCTAAACCGCATCGCTGCTCTGTGTGTAGCGACACGGGTAAAATGCGCGTGGGCTTCGCCAATGTCAATCATGCGGCTTTCCTGATTTTGGGAGTGATGGGCACAGCAGCGCGCGGCAGGAGGCCGCGCACATGGGCGCTCGACCAGAGGAGGTTGCCGTCGGCGTAATAGGCCCGCTCGCGACCTGCCCAGATGCGTAGCGCACAGAGGAGGGCGCATTGCTCCGCTTCCTTCTCGCTCGGCGCGCCGCTCTGGTCGATCATCGCGAACCAGCGGCCTATTGCGGTGTCGAGCGCCTCAATGCGCGCGGAGAGGGTGAGGCGGCGGGCCATCTCGCCTTCGCCGGTGGCGATGTGGCGCCAGCCTTTGGCGATGGCGCGCCATGCTTCCAGATCGTCGCGGGCTTCATCGGCATCGAGCGAGCCGCTGGATACCATGATCGGGTAGGTATCCTTGCGGCGTTCGAATGCGGCGCGGGCCTCGGCGGCGATGTCCTCGAAGCGGTCGAGGCGGCATTCCGGGTTGGCAATGCGGGGGTGTGTCCAGTCAGGCATTGGGCTGGCCTTTGCTGGCGGCGATCAGCGCTTGGCGGCCCTCCTCCGATAATTCGATGCCAAAATAGGGTTGCCTTGCCGCACCGTCGGGATTTCGGCGGCGGGCAGGCGAAATGAAGATAAAGCCCAGCTTTTCGAGTTCGCGGCCCGTCACAGCTTCATGGTGGGACCAGATATCGCACCCGCCCTCGTCATCGAGAAAGTTGAGCAGGTCGATCTGTGCGGGGGAGAGCATCTTGTTCATGCGCGGCCTCCGTAACCCATGCCGGTGAGGGCCTTGGCGACAAGGTTCCAGACGTGCTGGGACAGGCGGGGATGGCCCAGCACCTTGCATTTGCGCTGGACGATGCGGCGGTTCAGCTCCGCCGTGGAGCGGCCCCGGAGCGTTTCGGCATCATAATTGCCGAGGGTGTCGGTGCCGCCGATATTGCTGATGTGCATGCGGGCCAGTTCGGTGGTGGTGCCGTCCCGAGCGGACAGCCGAAAGACACTGACGACGATCATTTGCCGGTTTCCTTTTGGAGATGGGCGCGCAGGGCGCAGCGCTGGGGCGGGGTAAGCCGGTCGGCAAGCTGGGCCAGCTGGTCGGGATCGGTCAGCATCAGAACGGCACCTCGTCATGATCCAGCGGGACGTAGAAGACGCGCCGGGGACCGCAGTTCACGCTGTAGCGCGGTTCCAGAATGTAGAAGGTCTTGCCCGGATGGGCGGCGGCGAGCCGTTCCGCTTCCTGCTGGGCGGCTTCCAGCGTGGGATGCTGGAACCGGGGTGGCGTCACGCCGGTCGGGCACCACACCAGCCAGAAATCGGCTATCTTCTGATCGCAGGCGGACATCAGGCTTGCCCTCCCACGCTGGCGGGGAGGGTGCCGGGTGCTTCGACCAGATCGGCGTGGCGGAGGAGTTGCCATGCGAGGATGCGGGCGCCCTCCGCCGACAGGAAGAATTCCAGCGGCGACAGGCGCATCAGCGCCTTTTCCGGCGTCATGGCGATCAGATAGTGGCCGCCTTCCTGCTTTTGCAGGTGGAGGGCGAAGGGGCCGGGCCATGCGGGCTGACGCGGTTCGGGCGGGTGGATGCCGATTTTCGCCGCCGCTTCGGCGCCGCGCTTATGCGCTTCGCGGACGATAGCGGTCATCCAGACCTTGCCGTCCTCGCTCAGATCGCCCCAATCGGCAGCGGCATAGACAGGGCCGGGCGCGCTGTTGACGATTTCGGCGGCCATGGCGGTGAACATGGCGTCTTCCGTCAATCGGCGGCGGGTGGCGATTTCCTCCGCCTGTTGCTGTCGGACAGGTTCAAGGCAGTCGGGGCAATGTAGGACGGTTTCGCCGAATTCCGGCACCGGCCTCATGCTCCAGCCATCGGGCAGGGCGCTGGACGGGTTGTTGTGCTCGCGGCGGCAGGCATCGCAGATGAAGAGATAGAATGCTTGATTCCTGCCGCTTGCCGGGTCGTATCTGAACCAGCGCTGATCTTTTTGGGATGTGGTGTGCGTGGGTGACATGGTGGTCCTTTCAAGCGAGGAAACAGAGCAGGGCCGTGATGACCAGCAGCCAGAAGGCGGCGGTGCCGAGCACGCTCATCCGGGCCATGCGCTCGGTGGCGCGGCATTCGGGGCAGGTGCAGTCGCAGCTGGCGGCGGTGGTGGGGCGGCGGCGCTGCATCATTCGAGACCCAGCGCGGTTTTATAGGTTTCGAGGAGAGCCTCATCCTCGGCGCGCAGGTTCGGATCTTCCTTGCGCATTTGCAGGATGCGGTTGATCGTCTTCTTGCTGTAGCCGTTGGCCTTGGCCTCGTTCAGCACATCGCTGATGTCGAAACTGATTTCCGTTCGTTCGGCATGCAGACGTTCGAGCCGTTCGATGAACAGCTTGAGCTGCTGGGCCGCTGCATCCGGGTTGGCGGCGATGGGATCGGGTTTGGCTGGTTTTTTGCGCTTTTTCGGCTGTTCGGTGGGGGCTGGGCGGAATTCGTTGCGGAGACCGCCATTGCCGTCCGGGATCTGCACGAGGATCATCGGGCGGGCATCGTCCGCCTGATCGGGAGAGAGGGGAGCCGTCATACCGGCAGGGTCTCCTTATGCTGTTGGGGGTTCTGAAAGACCCAGCATTGCCGCCGTTGGCCATCGCGACAGTTCACGAGGGTATTGCCGAGAAATTTGCGGGATTTGCTGGTCTGCAAGAGTTTGCGCAGGTCGTGCATCGAACCGCCCGGGATGTTCATGCGGTGCGCATTGAAGGCCTGTTCCACCTCCGGTATCCGAATGGCGATCATGTCCGGCTTGCGGTGGAGGTTGATACCGGCATGGTCGCTTTCGAGCTTGCCCTCGCGCAATTTCGCGTCGAGGAAATCGAAGGATTCCCAAAAGGCGACGACATGCGGATGGTCGGCACCGAGCGCGCCGTGCTGGTCAAGGCACATCTGTTCGATGAGCTGATGCGCCGCGGCGATCTGCTCGGGACGGATTACCTGCTTGCCGTCCACTGCCATGGCTTTGGAAAGGCAATCGAGCGCCGCGGCGATTTGCGCATGGTTATAGGCCAGACGATCGTTCTGCACCTCGGGATGGGTCATCAGCCGCTTTTCGTGGAACGGGAAGCGATCGCGAAAATAGTCGAGGATCTGCTTTTCCTGCCGGATCATGGCGACGATCCACGCGGAAACCTTGTCCACCTCATAGCGCTTCAGGCGCGTGCCTGCGTCCTTGCCTTCCTCTGTGAAGCGGGATTTGTCGACAAAGAGCGGCATGATGCGTTCGAGCACCGCCTCCTCCGCCTCCCGGATCGGGTCGTTCTGGGCGATGACCATCGCGCCCCGGAATGGCGGGGCAAAGGTGCTGGTGCCGCCGTTCATCACGCCTCGGGTGCGCGGGGCGTGGCCGTTGTAGATCTTCTTCAGTTCGGACCAGTCGAATTTGCGCGTGCTGGGCTGGTCTTTCTTCCGGTCGCCTTCGAGCAGGACCACAGGCAGGTTGCCATATTTGACCAGCTCGCGGGCAATGCCCGCGCCTGTGGCGGCCGCAGGGTCGAAGCCTTCGTAATTGTGGCGGCGGCCGACCAGCTTCCACAGGAAGATGAGCAGCGTCGATTTACCGGATCCGGGCGGGCCGGAGACTTCGAGAAAGCCGAGGGACTGATATTCGCGGCGGATCTGTTCGGCAAAGCAGGAGAGCAGCCAGAAGGCGAGCGTGACGAGACCGAGGGAACCGAACGCCGTCCAGAGATCCGCCCACCACGCATAGCTGATATCGTTGGGATCATAGGCGATGGCGAATTCGCCCTTTTCGCCATTCGGCTTCACGCCGATCTTGCCGATCTCGAAGAAATCATCATCGTTCAGCGGAATGACGCGTCCGCCGGAGATCGCGATATCCTCGAACATCCAGGCGCTATGCTCGATCGAGTAGCCTGCGAAATAGAGCGCATCGACGGTGCGGATATCCTCGATCTGGCGGCCCATGATGTGCTTGAGCTGGCGGGAGCTGCCATCCCAGATCGCTCCGGGCGCCACGCTGACCAGATGGTCCGCGAAGGGGCCGTCCTTCAGCATGACATTGCCGGGAAAATTGGCCTTTACCGTGTCTTGCTTGCCGGGAAAATCAACGCGGACATAATAGCTGTTGCGGCCGATCGCCGCGTCGGTCTCATAATAGAGGACGCGGAAGGTGCAGTTGGCGATCTCGGCAACTTCGGCGGCATCGCGGGCCGCCATATCGTGTTTTTCTTCCAGGCTTAGCGCGGAGAGCGTGCGATCTTCGTTATAGCCTTCGATCAGCTGATTGATGCGATCAGCAGAGAAGCGCGCCCAGAGCTGGCGGCCCTTGAAGATCAGCGGAAATTCAGAACGGCGGGACCGACGGTAAAGGAGGAACGCTTTTTCGGCGGCGGTCGGCGCGATGGTGATGTCGCCATTTTCGAGATAGGTTTCGAGATCGGCGGCGGAGAGATAATGGACGCCGCCTTCTTCCTCGCTGCGGTGCCGTTTATAGAGGTCGTTCCAGTCGAGCTTGTTGCCTTCGCCGTCCGGGCGGACTTGGGCCGCGCGGGCGTGCCATCCGGCTTTTCGGGCCAGAGCGATGGCCTTGCGGGTTTCGCGGACCCCGGCAGGGCCGACATCATAGGCAAAGACGAGGGTGGGGCGCACCGCATGGGTGCCGATCCGCGCCACGGCCTCGGCGAGCTGGTCGAGCCAGCGCGCCGGATAATTGTTGGTGGACATGGACGCGGCGGCATAGGCGGCGGGGCGCTCTGTTTCGAATGCCTCGCCGAGCGCGACCGCGTCGAAGATCCCTTCCGCGAACCAGATTTCGGAGGCGGTGGCGAGCTTATCGAAAGTCAGGCCCGGGTGGTGCCAGGCATGGCCGCCCACCTTGTAGCCGACCTGAAAGCTGGCCTTGCGCTTGCCAAAGCGATAGACGCGGTCGATCAGCCGCTCCCAATAGCCGCCGCCGGGCATCGGGAATCGCACGGTGGCCGATGTCGCGTTCAGCTTGCGATCGGTGTAGTTTTCCTGCGTGAAATGTCCGGCAAGCTTGACCGTGTTCAGCCCGCGTTCGTCGCGCAAATAGGCCTTGGCGGCGGCATGCGGATCCTGTGCGGTCTGAGGGTAGCGATCCGACCAGTTGTCGAAAAGATCCTCGAACAGATCCCGTGCGCTGAATTCATGGCCGCATTTATTCTCGCGCCCGCATTTCGCGACCCACGGCTTTTCCGTGTAGACATAGACTTCGCGGCCCCGGCAATCCGGGCACCGGCCCTCGCGCCAGACGCGCGCGTCATTATTCGCCTTCTTGAAATCGAAGTGCGTTTTCAGACGGCCGAGAATTTTGACGCGCAGTTCTTCGTTCATACGCGGCCCCCATTGGCAAGCGTGACCAGAGCGTCTGCGTGACACCATTTGCTGGTGAGCGGGCACCAGCATTCAATATGGGCACCTTGAAGGTCTGGCAGGCGAGAGAGAACGCGGCGGCGCAGGCGCGTGAGAGCGTCTATTTCGGCGGGGCAATAGCCCATGCGTTCGAGCGAACGGGCGCCCAGCTCCGCCGCCAGCCAGCGGCGGTGCAGGAGAACCGATTTCGCATGGCCGAAACGTGCCGGATCGAACGGGTTTGCCCACATGGTCGGCCTGCCGACATAAATGGTGCCCGGTGCAGCGCGATAGCCGCGCTTGCGTGGCCGCTGAACACGAACGGCGCGATCTGGAAGGGATATGATCGAGGTAGCATCGCTACCTCGATCCATGACGGCATCAAGCATCGAGCGCCTCGATCTCGATGTCGATCAGCCGGAAGAGTGTTTCCGCGATAGATTTCCATGCGGCCTTGGCGGCATCGGCGGCCTTGGCGGCATCGGCGGCATCGGCGGCATCGGCGGCATCGGCGGCATCGGCGGCGGCATGGGCGGCGGCATAGGCGGCGGCCTTGGCGGCATCGGCGGCGGCATAGGCGGCGGCCTGGGCGGCATCGGCGGCCTTGGCGGCATAGGCGGCGGCATCGGCGGCGGCAGAGGCGGCGGCATCGGCGGCGGCCTTTAATTTTTC
>CAYLKZ010000048.1:0-23312 GCA_964384275.1 uncultured Sphingobium sp.
TCGCCTGTTCCTTGAAATAATCGCCAAAGCTGAAATTGCCCAGCATTTCAAAGAAAGTATGATGACGCGCGGTATAACCGACATTGTCGAGATCATTATGCTTGCCCCCGGCGCGCACACATTTCTGCGCGGAAGCCGCAGTGCTGTAGGGACGACTCTCAAGGCCGGTAAACACATTCTTGAACGGCACCATGCCCGCATTGGTGAACATGAGCGTCGGATCATTGTGCGGCACCAGCGGCGCGGACGGCACAGCTTCGTGGCCCTGAGCCACGAAATAATCCAGAAAGGAGCGGCGGATATCGTTTGTGGATGTCATGACAAATGCCGCTTAAGCGAGGCGTTGACCGGAAACAAGCAACAATATGCGATGACTATGATCGCCTTTGTCGCAAATTGAACAGCCGCTTTCCTCCTGTGAGGGAAAGGCCGCAAAAGGAAACACGGTAAGAAGCCCTGCGCCACCCATCGGGCTGCGATGCCTCGCCCCTCCCTTGCCTTCCGGCAAGAAACGAGACGAGGCCATCGCATGTTCCGCCCTTAAGCGTCGTCGCTTTCCTCAGGACCGGTCATCATGCCTTCGGCGACCGCATCGGTCTTACCACGAATGGCCTGTTCCAACCGGTCCATCAGTTCGGGGTTTTCCTTGAGGAAGGTCTTGGCGTTTTCCCGCCCCTGCCCGATCCGCACCGAATCATAGGAGAACCAGGAACCGGATTTCTCCACGATCCCAGCCTTGACGCCGAGATCGAGAATTTCGCCGATCTTGGATATGCCTTCGCCGTACATGATGTCGAATTCGACCTGCTTGAACGGCGGCGCCACCTTGTTCTTCACCACCTTGACGCGGGTGGTGTTGCCGACGATGTCATCGCGATCCTTGATCTGGCCGGTGCGGCGGATGTCGAGACGCACCGAAGCGTAGAATTTGAGCGCGTTGCCGCCCGTCGTGGTTTCAGGATTGCCGTACATCACGCCGATCTTCATGCGCACCTGATTGATGAAGATCACAAGGCAGCGCGAGCGGGAGATGGAGCCGGTCAGCTTGCGCAGCGCCTGACTCATCAAACGGGCCTGAAGGCCGACATGGCTGTCGCCCATTTCACCTTCGATTTCGGCGCGCGGCACCAGCGCCGCCACAGAGTCCACCACCAGCACATCGATCGCGTTGGAGCGCACCAGCGTATCGACGATTTCCAGCGCCTGCTCGCCGGTATCGGGCTGCGACACGATCAGTTCATCGATATCGACGCCGAGCTTCTTCGCGTAAACCGGGTCGAGGGCATGTTCCGCATCAACAAAGGCCACCGTGCCGCCCGCCTTCTGGGCCTCGGCGATAGCATGGAGCGCCAGCGTGGTCTTGCCCGAGCTTTCCGGACCGTAAATCTCCACGATGCGACCACGCGGCAGGCCCCCGATGCCGAGCGCGATATCCAGCCCCAGAGACCCGCTCGAAATCGCCTCGATCTCGATCTTTTCCCGGCTGCCCAATTTCATCGCGCTACCCTTGCCGAATGCGCGGTCGATTTGGGAGAGCGCTGCCTCCAATGCCTTCTGTCTGTCCATAGTCCCCGTCTTCTTGTCGGAATCGATAAGCTTGAGCATTGCGGTCATGGGCCTGTCTCCTGCCAAGTGCAACAGAGCACTGAATCGAACACCCATGTATCCTATTTGTTCTCATAGAACAAGGGGGGAACAAAGCTCTTTTTCAGGGACGGGAATCGATCGAAGACAGGCCTTTGGCAAGCAAATCCGAAATGGTGCCGATGGTATAGGGCTTTGCGAGCATCGGCCTTCCGGTAAAGGGCGCCGGAATATCCGCCGCCATGCCGCCCGAGCTCAAAATGAAGGGAATGGCCGCATCGTCCAGCATCCGCGCAACGGGCCAGATGTCGCCATCTCCCAAATGACAGTCGAGAATCGCCAGATCGAACCCGCCGTCGCGCACTTTCTGCTCCGCCTCGCCGACGGTCGCCGCGATTCCGCGCACCTGATGGCCGAGGGATTCCAGAAATTCCTCGAGCATCATCGCGATCATCGCTTCATCCTCGACGATCAGGATGGAACGGCTAGCCGGTGGAGTTGCATATGCCATCGAAAAGAACGCCAATCCTTATCCGACGCCCGTGCCTGCCGTCAGCCCGGCATGCACGGCGCCATCATTCTGTCGAAGCAAAGATTTGCCCCTGTTCCCACCACGCGGGGAAAAATCGCCTAAAAATCAATTTTCAGCAAGCAAAACCGGCGCGGCTTGTCTTGTCCGTGCTACGCCCCGCCATTCTTCGCCCCTTCGTCCATTTCCGGAATGAAGTGGACGAAGGCATCGGCAACCGCTTCCGACAGCTGGGCAACGGAAAAGGGCTTGGGCAGGAAGGCGACATTGTCGATGGCGATCGACTTGCGCAACTGCTCCTCGGCATAGCCGGACATGAACAGCACCGGCATGGCAGGCCGCGACCGGCGCGCCTCACGCACCATGGCGGGGCCGTCCATGTTCGGCATCACCACGTCGGAGATCAGGAGATCGACCCGCTCCGCCTCGCGCAGCACCTCCAGCCCCTGCTCGCCGTCCGAGGCGGTGAGCACGGTATAGCCCTGCCGCGCCAGCGCCCGTTCCGCCACGGCGCGGACCATATCCTCATCCTCCACCAGCAGGATCGTGCCGGTGCCCCAGGCAACCCCGCGCGAAGGAGGCGTCTTGATCGTCGCGGCCTGCTTTTCCTCCGCGCTCGCCACATGAACGGGGAGATAGAGGATGAAGCTGGTCCCCTGACCGGGCTCGGATTCGGCGAAGATATAGCCGCCCGACTGCTTGACGATGCCATAGACGGTGGAAAGGCCGAGGCCCGTGCCCTTGCCGACCTCCTTGGTGGTGAAGAAAGGCTCGAAGATCTTGGCCAGCAGATCCGGGGCGATGCCGACGCCGGTATCGGAGACCCGCAGGCCGGTATAATCGGCCGGAGGCAGCACGGTTGAGCGCATTTCCCGCACCTTCGCGGCGGAGATGGAGAAAGTCTGGATCGTGAGCGTACCGCCATCTGGCATCGCATCGCGCGCATTGACGGCAAGGTTGACGATCACCTGCTCCATCTGCCCAGGATCGGCGCGCACGAGGCCCAGATTGCGGCCATGGCTGACCTCCAGCTTCACCTTCTCGCCGATGAGACGCTTCAACAGATTGGAGACCTCCGCGACGATATCGGGAAGCTGGATCACCTGCGGCCGCAACGTCTGCTGGCGCGAAAAGGCGAGCAACTGGCGCGTCAGGCTCGCCGCGCGATTGGAGTTGGACTTGATCTGCTGAATATCGTCATAATCGCTGTCGCCCGGCGTGTGACGCATCAGCATCAGATCGCAATGGCCGATAATAGCGGTCAATATATTGTTGAAATCATGGGCGACTCCACCGGCGAGCTGACCGACGGCCTGCATCTTTGTCGCCTGCGCGACCTGCCGCTTGAGCCGCCCTTCCTCGTCATTATCCTTGAGCGTCAGAATGACCGCCGCCTCGCCCAGCCCGCGCACACCCGCCAGCGAGAGCGCGACCGGCTCCTCCGGCCGGTTGCGCAGCCGCACCGCGATATCCCCGGTCATCTGCGGCCCGACCGCGTAACGGCGGACGGCCGCGGCCAGCGCAGCCTGATCCTCCACCACGACAAGATCGCCGGGATAGGCCGGACGTTGCCCATCGGGCACATTGGCGGCGCGCGCGAAACTGTCGTTGAGGAAAAGCAGCCGCCCGTCCCTGTCCGTCATCGCCAGACCGAACGGCATCAGCGCTAGCAGCGCCTGGAAATAGGAAAGTGAAGAGCCGCCCGCAGCGACATTGCCCGGCTGATCGACCAGCAGGATGAGCGCAGGGCCTTCAGGTTGATCCGCGCGCAGCAGTACGCGGAAGATCGCGATCGGCAGCATTCCCGGCGCCTCGCGCGCGAAGAAGATGCGCCCTTCCTCGTCACGCCGGAAATAGGCGGCAAGGTCGCGGCCAGTCACATCGGCATCGCCGCGCCCCGCCGCACGCAGCACGAACGCCTCATTGGCAACCCGAATCCTTCCTTCGGCGCCGATGATCGCGGCCATCAGCCCGGCCTCGCCCAGCTGGACACCGACTTCGCCCATGATGATCGTGGTGAATTGCTCGATCAGGCTGACATGACGAACGGGGGAGAAATGCCAGAGCAGATAATCGTCCGACCGCCCGGTGCGGGTAATGAGCACATCGGCCCGCAGCGCGCCGCGCGAGAGATTTTCGCAGCGCCCCTCGCCATCACGCCAGGCCATGCGCCCTGCCTCGACCAACTGCTGCGCGCCATTCTCGTCCAGCGGCAGCGAGGGCGGCGAGGGATAGCCGGGGAACCATTCGCCATAGAGATCGCTTGCGCAAACGAGCCGCCCCCCCCTGTCCGTCACCGCGATCGCCATGCCGCACGCATCGGCGGCGGCCCGCGCCACTGTCCAGTCCGGCGCGACCTCCCGCACCATGGCTCCCTGCGTTTCGGTGGGCCGGTAAAGATGAAGCAGCACACCAAAGCCGAGGACGGCGGCGGCAAACCCCGCCCCCAACGCCCAATCGCCCACCGCCCATATAATCAGCCCCGCACACAGCAGCGCGGCGGCAACGAGCAGCGGCACGATGAACCGCCCGCCCTTGTCGGAGGCCAGAGAAACAATCTCTTCCTTGTAACTATTGCCTGTCGCCCCCGCCATGTCCGGCAGCCATTTCCTTATAATCGCAAAGCATTTGAGCATCGCGGTGCTCTATGGACCGTATGGCGAGCTTAGCAAAGAGGCGGCAGGGGTGAAGCGAAAACTTGTCGCGACGATCTGCTGCCGGCAGGGCGCGTCAGGAAGACAGAGGCCCGGTAGCGGAAGAAAGTTCAGGTGTCGCGGCATCACGGCGGCGCGCCTTCCAGCGGCGGCCAAGATGCAGCTTCCATATCCAGTCGGCCGCGAAATAACCCAGCACTGCCGCCGCGACGGAAATAACCGCCAGCCCGAACAACAGCGCAGGCGCCGCCTCCGAAAAGAGCCACCCACACCATTCGCCGATGCTGGCATGTTCATGCACCAATGTCATGAAGCGGGAAATGTCCGCATTGCGGCCAAGCGTCCAATTGCCGATATAAACCGAAGCCCAAAGGATCAGCGGCGTCGTCGCCGGATTGCTCAGGAAAGTCATCGCCGCCGCGACCGGGATATTGGCGCGGAACGGCAGCGCGAAAAGCGCCGCGCCCGCGATCTGCACCCCCGGCACCAGCAGGAAGATGCCGACCAGTAGGCCCAGCGCGACGCCGCGCGGCACCGACCGGCGGGTGAAACGCCACAGTTCGGGCGCCAGCACCCGATGCGCGACGGGCGCGAGGATGCGGCTGTTCTCCAAGGTTTCAGGACGGGGGGAGTTTTCGCGAAACCAGCGGACTAGGCGGTTGCTCATCAGCCATGCTCCTTGAGCAGACGGCCCTGCTCGCGCTTCCATTCGCGTTCCTTGGTGGTCGCGCGCTTATCCTGCGCATTCTTGCCGCGGGCCAGCGCCAACTCCACCTTTGCCCGGCCGCGATCGTTGAAATAGATCGACAGCGGCACCAGCGTCATGCCCTTGCGCGCCACAGCGCCATGCAGCTTGGCGATCTCCCGCTCATGCAACAGCAGCTTGCGCGGGCGCTTGGGTTCGTGATTGAAACGGTTGCCGTGGCTGAACTCCGGCACATTGCTGTTGATCAGCCAGATCTGCTCGTCCTTCACCTCGGCATAGCTTTCGGCGATCGACCCTTCGCCGAAGCGCAGGGATTTCACCTCCGTCCCCTGCAAGACGATGCCTGCCTCAAACACCTCGTCGATCGCATAGTCAAAGCGCGCGCGCCGGTTTTCGGCGACGGTCTTGACCTTCTTGAACGTTTCGGGACGGGGGCGGGCCATTGGTCAGTCTATCTCCATGCGCCCCTATATGGGGAACGTCTGTACTTATACCAGCCCGGCGATTTCCAGCGCGCGGTCTACAGCGGCCCGTGAGGATGCGCTCGGCCAGGTGATCGGCAGGCGAACCTCGACCGGCATGTCGGACCGGATTCGGGACAGCGCATATTTTACAGGTCCAGGTGAAGAATCGCTGAACAACGCATCGTGCAAAGGATAAAGCCGATCCTGCAAAAGCAACGCTTCACCCCATTGCCCCTCCGCCAGCAATGCCTGAAAGCGCGCGCAGAGCGCAGGCGCGACATTCGCCGTCACCGAAATGCAGCCTCGCCCGCCCATCGCGTTGAAGCCGAGCGCGGCTTCGTCAGTGCCCGAAAGCTGGAGATAGTCCGGCCCGCAGGCGATACGCTGCGCGCTTACCCGACCGAGATTGCCGGTCGCGTCCTTGATGCCGACGATGGTCTTGAACTCGCTCGTCAGCCGGTGCTGCACGGGAACGCCGATATCGGTGATCGTCCGCCCCGGCACATTGTAAAGCACGATAGGCAGGTCGCACCGCTGCGCCAGATAGGCGAAATGCTGATACACGCCTTCCTGATTGGGCTTGTTGTAATAAGGCGCGACCACCAGCGCGGCATCGGCACCGGCGGCCTGCGCAGCATACATATGCTCCAGCGCGATTCGCGTGTCGTTGGAGCCGCATCCCGCAATCACCGGAACGCGCCCGGCTGCCTGCTCGACGCATATGGCGATGACGCGGTTATGCTCCTCGACCGTCATGGTCGCGCTCTCGCCCGTCGTGCCGCAGGGGACAAGGGCGCTGCTGCCTTCCGTTATCTGCCAATCCACGAATGTCCGGAACGCCTCTTCATCCAGCGCTCCGTCCCGAAAGGGGGTGATGAGGGCGGGGATCGACCCGGAAAACATACAGAAACTCCTTCTCACGCGATCATTCATCTGGGCATAAGCATCGTTATGCCATATTCTACGGACCGACCAACACCAACAGGGATGCTTCAGACAAAAGCCATGTCCAGCACATCGTCCAGCAAATTCGTCCGCCGGATCAGGCTTCGCCATCTTCCGCTTCTGGGCGTCGTATCGCTTGCGTCGGTTGCAGTTGCGCAGATCAACAGCGGGCGCAAGGAAATTGTGCAGCCCCTGCCCGGCGTCACCCCTCCGGCAGCATCCGCGCCCGCCCAGCCCCCGGCGCAAGGCAGCAGGGAATGGGATGCCGCCCGCGCCTCCATCATGGTGGCAGGCGACAGCATTATCATCGGCACGGTGGACCAGTGGAAGCGGCTGCAACAGAGCGACGGGCTTGGCTTCGACGCCTATGCCTCTTTCCTGATGGCCAATCCCGCCTGGCCCGCCGAGGACCGCATGCGCCGCCTCGCCGAAAGCTCGATCAATCCGCTAAGCTACAGCCCGGCAAGCGTGGTCGCCTTCTTCCAGCGCTATCCGGCGCGCAGCGCGACCGGGCAGGCGCGCAATGCCCTCGCCCTCTCCGCGCTCGGCCGCGCCAATGAAGCGCGGGAGGCCGCGCGCGCCGCCTGGCGCATGGGCGCTATGGCGCCGCAGGATGAGACGCAGTTGCTCTCCTCCTTCGGTCCGGCTTTCACCGCCGCCGATCAGGATGCCCATGCCGACGCCGCGCTCTGGGCGCGCAACCCGGCTTCGGCGGAGCGCTCTCTACCCTTCCTCTCACCAAACGAGCGCCCCATCGCCGAAGCGCGCATCGCCTTCCAGCGCAACGCCGCCGACGCCGCGGCGAAGATGCAGATCGCGGAGCCTTATGCGCGCGGCCATGCCGGTTTCCTCGCCGACAAGGCGACATGGCTGCGCGACAGCGGCAACAGCATTCTCGCCCGCTCGCTGCTCGCCGGGCGACCGCCGCTCACCACCCGGCCCGCCAATATCGAGAAATGGTATGAGGTGCTGCTCACCCACGCGCGGGGAGCGGCCAATGACCGCCAATGGTCGACCGCCTTCGACATCGCCAGCAAGCTTGACGATGCCTATCCCGCCGGCACCGATGTCAGCCTGCGCCCCATCGGCGAGCGCGACGATTATACCAGCCTCGCCTGGCTCGCCGGAACGACCGCCTATCATGCCCTCAATCGCCCCCGCGATGCGATGACGATGTTTGATCGCTATGCCGCCGCCGCCCGCTCGCCGCAGACCATGACCAAGGGCTGGTACTGGGCAAGTCGCGCCGCCCAGCGCGCCAATGATCCAGCCGAAAGCAACCGCCACCTTGCCATGGCGGCCAATTATCCCGATCAGTTCTACGGCCAGCTTGCCCGCGAGCGGATGGGCCAGCCGATGCTTGCCCCTGTCCCGCTCGCCGCGCAGGCGCAGATCACGCCAGCCGAGCGCAAGACGTTCGAGAACAGCTCGCTGGTCCGGGCCGCGCGCATGCTTGGCACGCTGGGCCGCTGGCAGGACCAGAGCATCTTCCTGCGCGCGATCGCCGCCAATGTCGCGACCGATGCCGACCGCGTCCTTGCCAATGAACTGGCCACCCGCATCGGCCGCCCGGACCTTGGCGTCATGGTCGGCCGCCGCGCCCGCCCGGACGGCAGCACCGCCTACGCTCAGTCGAGCTTCCCCAGCATCAGCGTGCCGGGCGACCATGGCGGCAACTGGACGATGATCCACGCCATCTCCCGGCAGGAAAGCCAGTTCGACAAGGCCGCCGTCAGCCATGCGGGCGCGCGCGGGCTGATGCAGCTGATGCCCGGCACCGCGCGGGAAACGGCAGGCAAGATCGGCCTTTCCTACGATCTCGCCAGCCTGACCAGCGACACCGGCTATAATATCCAGCTCGGCAGCACCTATTTCCGGCGCATGCTCTCCTATTATAACGGCAGCTACCCCCTCGCCGTCGCGGCCTATAATGCCGGTCCGGGCAATGTGAACAAATGGCTCGCCGCCAATGGCGACCCGCGCCTGCCCGGCGCCGACATATTACGCTGGATCGAGGATATCCCGATCTTCGAAACGAAGAATTATGTGCAGCGCGTGCTCGAAAATGCGGTGGTCTATGATGCGATGCGCGTGGAAAAGGACGGCGTGAAGCTGCCCGCCGCGCCGCTCAGCTTCTATCTGGGCAAGACCACGCCCGGCTGATAGGGCCGCTGCCGCTATGCACGCGAAGATCAACTATATCACGCCGCAGGGCTTTGCCGCCCTGCGCGCCGAATATGACCGGCTGCTCGGCGACGAGCGCCCGAAGATCGTGGAGATCGTCAGCTGGGCGGCGGGCAATGGCGACCGCAGCGAAAATGGCGACTATCTCTACGGCCGCAAGCGCATGCGGGAGATAGACGGCCAGTTGCGCCGCCTCGCGAAGAAGATGAAGGATGCGAAGATCGTCGATCCCGCGCATCAACCGGACAAGAGCCGCGTTTTCTTCGGCGCGACCGTCACCATCGCCGACGAGGACGATAATCAGCGCACGCTCACCCTCGTCGGCAATGACGAAAGCGACAGCAGCGCGGGGCGGATCGGCTGGGACGCTCCGCTTTCGCGAGCCTTGCGCGGCGCGGGTCTGGGCGATTTGCGGATCGTGCGCCTGCCTGCGGGCGAAAAGGAATATGAGGTGATCGACATCCGCTACCCCGATTGATCGGCAATCCTGCGGCCCAGCAAGGGACTGGACAAGCCCACCCTTTTCGTCTAGACGCCGCCCGGCATAACGGGCTTTCAGCCCCTTATGCGCCGTCCGAGACAGTCGGTGAAGGGAATTTGCCCTTCTTAATTTCCGGCCTAGACGGGGATAAGTTTCTTGGCCGTGCCGCCACGCGCTTGCGTTGCTTCCGGCCCCTGCCTCTCGCCCTTCATGGGCATGGAGTGTGCGGTTGATCCCTTCCCCTTCGGACATTTTCACGGGCCTCGCGGCAACGCGGGACCGTGAAGCGGCCTGTCGGATGGTCCGGCAGGTCTATTGTGGAGAATGGCATGGATCGTACCCAGAAAGCTGAGCTGGTTGCCGAGCTGAATGCCGTTTTCGGCGAAGTCGGGGTTGTCGTCGTGACGCGCAACCTTGGCATGACCGTGGCCCAGTCCACGGCGCTTCGTCAGAAAATGCGTGAAGCTGGCGCCTCTTACAAGGTTGCGAAGAACCGCCTCGCCAAGATCGCCACGAAGGACACGGACTATGAGGCCATCAGCGATCTGCTGACCGGCCCCTGCGCCCTTGCCACTTCGGCCGATCCGGTCGCTGCCGCCAAGGTAGCGGTCGAATTCGCCAAGACCAACGACAAGCTTGAGATCGTTGGCGGTGCGATGGGCACCACTGTGCTCGATGCCGAAGGCGTAAAAGCCCTCGCTTCGATGCCGTCGCTTGACGAACTGCGCGCAACTCTGGTCGGCCTGATTCAGGCCCCGGCCACGAAGCTGGCTCAGATCGCCCAGGCTCCGGCTGCGCAGCTGGCGCGGGTCTTCAATGCTTATGCGGAAAAAGAAGCCGCCTGAGCATAATACCCTATCTGTTTGTTTTCACTCTAGTATCAGGGGCCCAGCCCCGCCCAGAAAGGTAAATGGTTAAACATGGCTGATATTGAAGCTCTCGTCGAACAGCTTTCGGCTCTCACCGTCCTCGAAGCCGCTGAACTGAGCAAGGCTCTGGAAGAAAAGTGGGGCGTTTCGGCTGCTGCTGCTGTTGCTGTTGCTGCTGCTCCCGCCGGTGGCGCCGCTGCTCCGGCTGCTGAAGAGCAGACCGAATTCGACGTGATCCTCACCGGCGACGGTGGCAAGAAGATCAACGTCATCAAGGAAGTCCGCGCGATCACCGGCCTGGGCCTGACCGAAGCCAAGGCGCTCGTCGAAGGCGCGCCGAAGCCCGTCAAGGAAGGCGTTGCCAAGGCGGAAGCCGAAGAACTGAAGAAGAAGCTGGAAGAAGCCGGCGCGACCGTCGAACTGAAGTAATTTCAGTTCCGCGTCACGCGGGTTCTTTCGGATCATTCCGAAGACAAAAAGAGGGTGGCCCCCATTGGGGGCCGCCCTTTTTCTTGGCTCTCTCCCGATTGACCCGCCGGATCATCCTGCCGGGCAGTATCGTTTCCGGGTCTATCCGATCCGCTGTCCTGGCGATGTGCGCCCGATCCGGCCCAAAATATCCTAGGGCGCGGGCCGCTGCGCCTTGATGCCAACCTCGCTCATGAGGCCGGTCCATTTCTCGCGGTCGATATATTGGTCGAGGGTGGCGATATAGACACCCGTATGCTCATCCCGCATCAGGTCCGCCATGGCGATCTGCCCCAGCGTGCTGAAGGAGCTCTGGATCGTCCCCTCACCTTCATATTTGACCGCTTCCACCGTCTGCTTGCGGCAATCGGTCAGCACTAATCGCTGCATCAATTGGGCGGTGCCCTTGGTCAATTCCTCCGACTGCTCCTTGGACACCCGCGCCATGTCGGCGATCCGGGGATTGGCCGCCATCGCCGCAAAGACCCAGCGCAATAACATATCGCGATCCTGCGGCGTCGCAGCGCTTATCAGGCAACGGCTGAGGTCATCCTGATACAGCCCCGCCTTCGCCTGTCCCGGCAGGGCCGTGAAAACCGCCATGGCCGACAGTATCGCCGCCATGCCTTTCATTGCTGAACGCATATCATCCCCCCAGCCCGCTCTCTGTTCGTCCGGGCCATCCGGATAGCGGGGCGACATTGAAACAACTTCCTTTCACGAAGGGACGGCACCCTGATGGGGGCCGCCCCTTCCAGCAGCTCTCACCTTCCGCGCCTGTCGCCCGCCGCCTTCTCCTTGGCATTGAGCCAGGCAACGATCTCCGGCTTCAGCCGCGCCCAGCTCGCCACGCGCGTCTTGATCGCGGCGATCGCGCGATCCATCACCTTGCGCGATTCCGGCGTCAGATAACGGTCGGCATAGGCATTGAGCTTATCCGCCATCGCCAGATCCGCCGAATTGGTGCCCAACCGCGCCAGCGCCTGACTGCGCGCGGAAACATCGATCAGCGCCTCATATTTTTCCCGATTGGCGAGCACGAAATCGACCGCCTGCATATCATGATCGACGGACACCGCCGCGATGATCGCCGCGCTGGTCGTCTTGCCCGGTTCGTCGGTCAGTGCCAGTTGCAGCGCCTGCGCGGAGAGCGCCCGGTCCTTCGCCCGGCCGAGGAGCGCGAAGAGCTGGCTCCTCTCCAGCGCGCTCGGCGCGGCATTGGCCATCGCGCGCAGCTTATCCCACGTCGCCTGATCGGCATATTGCGCGACGATGCCGAGCCACACGAACTTCAGCGGCCCGTCAAGCGCGGCGGGGTTGCTTTCCAGCGCGGCGAAGCGGCGACGCGCCTCAGTAAGCACGGCGGCATCCCCCATCGCCCCCAACGTGGCGATCAGGCTCTGGCGCAGCAGCGGCACCTGCGGCCCTTCCTCCGCCCGCGCATCATAGCCGATGCGGGTGAGGATCGGCGTCAACTTGGCGGAGCTATAGGCAAGGATGCGCTTCTGCGTGCCTTCATCGCCCTGGAAGATGCTGCGCGGGCCATCCATATAGCTCGGCAGCGCCTCCAGCACGATGTCGCTCGCATCGGCGGGCACCGCATCGACCAGATCAAGCGCGCGGCTCATCGGCTGATAGCCGCCAAGGCCGAGTTGCCAGTTATCGGCGAGCAGGCCGCTCTGGTCGATTGGCGCCAGCTTGGTGAAGTCCTTTGCCAGCGCGGCGACATTCTCCGCGGGATAGAGCGAGCGATAATAGCCCGCCTGCCCCAGATTGACGATATAGGCGCCGCAGCCGGGCAGCTCCAGCGCGCCCTTGCCGTCCAGCACCAGCGAGCGGCTCTCGCCCCCGCCCACAATCTGCGCCTTGACCGGCACATGCCAGGAAAGCGGCGCCTTGTCCCTGGCGTCGCGGCTGAACTCCGCCTGCGACAGGGCAAGGCGCGTGGTGCCGTTGACGCACTGGGCGGCATCGACCTTAACCAGCGGCACGCCCGGCTTTTTCGTGAAGTCGTGCGCGATCGCGGTCAGTCCCTTGGCGCCCGCATTTTCGATCGCGGTCCAGAAGTCGTCCGTCACCGTATTGCCATAGGCATGCTGCTTCATATAGGCGCGGATGCCCTCCCGCCATGCATCCTCGCCGGCGAAGCTTTCCAGCATGGTGATGACCGCCTCGCCCTTCTGATAGGTAATCGCGTCGAAAGCCTGACTGACCTCATCGACGGTGCGGACCTTCTGAATGACGGGATGGGTGGTGGAGAAGGCATCCAGCCCCATCGCCCGCTCACGCCCGTCAACACGGGTGATGAGCATGTCCCATTCGGGCTTCATCTTGTCCGTGACCTTGGTCGCCATCCAGCTGGCGAACCCCTCGTTCAGCCACAGATCGTCCCACCAGCCCATGGTGACGAGATCGCCGAACCACTGATGCGCCATTTCATGCGCGACGATTTCATAGACGCGGCGCTTTGTCGCCTCGGACGTCGATTTGGGATCGACCAGCATCGCGCGCTCGAACGTGAAGATGGCGCCCCAATTCTCCATTGCGGAGAAAAACTGGCTCTGCCCCGGCCCTGCGACATTGTCGAGCTTGGGCAGCGGGAAAGGCACGCCGAAATAGTCATTGAAATAGGGCAGGATCGCCGCCGACGCATCGAGCGCGAGTTGCGCTTTCTTCACATTGCCCTTGCCGGTGACGACGCCCACCTCGGTCGGCCCGACCATCGCCGTCATACGCTCCAGCTCACCCAGGCCGAGGAACAGCAGATAGGTTGACATTTTGGGCGTGGTGCCAAAGGTCACGAGCGTGCCGCCGTCCTTCTGCTCGACGCTCCGGCTGATTGGCATGTTGCCGACCGCCATCTGCCCCGTGGGCACCACGACCGAAAGATCGAAGGTCGCCTTGTAGCTCGGCTCATCCCAGCTCGGCACGAAACGGCGGGCATCGGGCGCCTCAAACTGGGTGAAGAGGGCGCGCTTGTCCGCGCCCGACCCATCCTTGTAATCGAGCGCGAAGAGGCCGTTCGCCTGCTGGTTGATAACCCCCGCATACCGGAAAGCGAGCTTATATTTGCCGGGTGCCAGCTCCTTGGCGAAGCTGATCGTCGCCGTCTGCGCCGCCGCATCCACCGCGACCGTGCCGGTGACGGCCTTGCCCTTGCCCGCTGGCTGGATCGTGGCTGACACAAAGCTGAGATCGGCGGCGTTGAGCGTTATCGCCTTCGTGGCCTGCGCCAGCGTCAGGTCGATGGTCGCTTCCCCGGTAAAACTCAGATTGGCAGCATCGGGCACCACCTTGATGGTGTAATGGCTGGGCACGGCGCCACGCGGCAATTGCGTGGTGACGTCCGCCGCCGGGCCATCGCCGGTCTGCGCCAGAACCGCGGGCGCGGCAAGACTCGCCAGGGCAAGCGCCAGCGGCGCCGAGGCGCGATTCAGAAGGCTGAACTTGGGGGAAAGTTTCATTTCAGATTGCTCCGACAAGCAGTGAAATGCACGATGTGCACATGACAATACTGGTTGAGCGAAATCCGCGACCCGGTCAACCGATGATAGAGCCGGATAGACCCTGCACCAAAGACGGGCACAACGATGACGGCCCTTGAAATAGAAGAAAGCGCGCATACATCGATACTGTCCGGTCCCGATGGGACGGATGCAAAGACCGGATGCCATAATGGGTCCGGCAATGCTTCACTTCGCTCAAGATGAGGAAATGAAAATGCGTGGTTTTGATCTTACTCCCTATCGCCGCTCCACTGTCGGCTTTGACCGTCTTTTCGATCTGATCGAAAATAACAGCCGCGTTTCTCAGGGCGACAATTATCCCCCATTCAATATCGAACGCCTTTCCGAAGACCGCTATTGCGTAACGCTCGCCGTCGCCGGTTTCCGCGAAGAGGAACTCGACATCATCGCCCAGCAGAATCTGCTTCAGGTGACGGGACGCAAGGCGGACATCAGCAATGACGAGCGCGCCAAGTTCCTGCATGTCGGCATCGCCAACCGCAGCTTCGAGCGCCGTTTCGAACTGGCCGATTTCGTCCGCGTCGATAGCGCGACCCTCGCCGACGGACTGCTCGTTATCGAGTTGGTCCGCGAAATTCCCGAGGCGATGAAGCCGAAGAAGGTCGCCATCAATGGCGGCAAGCTGGTAGGTATCGGCGAAACGCAGGACCGCGACGCCGCCTGATCCCGATGCTTCTGGCCTTGATACTGACCTGATACACAGAGCGCGCGTTTCCGGCAGGAGGCGCGCTCTCTTGTTTCAGGCATCATCGCAAGGCGCCAAAATTGAAGCGGGGGTACGATCCCTAAGGACCGCCCCCCGTTCTCCTCTCCTACCCCTTCACCTGGCGTAGTGTCTTTCCGCAGTCGCCCGACGGGCGGGCAACGACAGGAAAAACAGCCCAGACGCATCAGACAAACCGGCAGACCAAATGCCTGCCGCCCGCCCGATACGAAAATCCGATGATGATGGTAGCGCGTCAGTAAAGGGAATGCGCCCCGAAGCGCAAACCAGCGGGTTCTCCTTGCCGGAAACCCCGCGCTACTGCCTATGCCGCACCATATCGCAGATCTTCAAACCTTGGCTCATCAAAGCTATAACCGCTTTATCCGCGCCACGCAATCCATTCATCTGGCGTTCAGCGGGCGGCAAGCGGCGCGCCGATTGGGCGACATCCGGTTCGCGAAAACGGCGGTGGCCACCCTCGTCCCATGAAAAAGCGCGCCAGAAGCGCGCTTTCCCTGAATTGGATGCTTTATGCCGGATGCCCCTAAAACAGACGGCTGTGGCGAAGCGCCGCTTCGATGAAGCTGGCGAAGAGGGGGTGCGGATCGAAGGGCTTGGATTTCAGTTCCGGGTGGAATTGCACCCCGACAAACCAGGGGTGATCCGGCCGTTCGACGATTTCCGGCAGGCGGCCGTCCGGGGAAAGCCCCGAGAAAATCAGCCCGCCCTTTTCCAGTGATTCGCGATAGCCGATATTCACCTCATAGCGATGGCGATGCCGCTCGCTGATCTCTTGCACGCCATAGATGCTGGCGACGACGCTATTGGCGTCGAGCTTGGCCGGATAGGCGCCCAAACGCATGGTGCCGCCCAGATCGCCATCGGCGCTGCGCTGCTGCACCCCGCCCTTGGTCATCCACTCGGTAATGAGGCCAACGACCGGCTCGCTCGTTTCACCGAATTCGGTGGTGGAGGCGTTGGCGATGCCCGCCGTGTTGCGCGCGCCTTCGATGCAGGCCATCTGCATGCCGAGGCAGATGCCGAAGAACGGCACATTGCGCTCCCGCGCGAAACGCACCGCCGCGATCTTGCCCTCGCTGCCACGGATGCCGAAGCCGCCGGGCACGAGAATGCCGTGCATCGGTTCCAGCTGGGCGGCGATTTCCTCGTCGCCCTGTTCGAACAGCTCGGCGTCGATCCACTTCACATGGACCTTCACCCGATTGGCAAGGCCGCCATGGACCAGCGCCTCGTGCAGCGACTTATAGGCATCGGGCAGGCCGACATATTTGCCGACCACGCCGATCGTCACCTCGCCCTCGGGGTTGGCGTAGCGATCCATGATATCGACCCAGCGGTCGAGCGTCGGGCGCGGTGCGTCGGTGATGCCGAAGGCGCGGAGCACCTCGTCATCCAGTCCCTCGGCATGATATTGCTCCGGTACCGCATAGATGGTGGGCGCATCGAGCGCGGGGATCACGGCTTCAGGGCGGACGTTGCAGAACAGCGCGATCTTCGCCCGCTCGCTGTCGGGCAGGCGCTGCTCGCAGCGGCAGAGCAGGATATCCGGCTGGATGCCGAGCGAAGTCAGTTCGCGCACGCTATGCTGGGTGGGCTTGGTCTTAAGCTCGCCAGCCGCCGCGATATAGGGCACCAGCGTTACATGGACGAAGATCGACTGGCCACGCCCCAGATCGTTGTGAAGCTGGCGAATGGCCTCCATGAAAGGCAGGCTCTCGATATCGCCGACCGTGCCGCCGATCTCGCACAGCACGAAATCAAGATCCTCGGTATCAGCGGTGGCGAAGGCCTTGATCTCGTCGGTGACGTGCGGGATCACCTGCACCGTCGCGCCCAGATAGTCGCCGCGCCGTTCCTTGGTGATGATCGTCTGATAGATGCGGCCCTGCGTCACATTGTCCGACTGACGCGCCGACACGCCGGTGAAGCGTTCATAATGGCCGAGGTCGAGATCGGTCTCCGCCCCGTCGTCGGTCACATAGACTTCGCCATGCTGATAGGGCGACATCGTGCCGGGATCGACGTTCAGATAGGGATCGAACTTGCGAATGCGCACACGATAACCCCGCGCCTGCAACAGAGCTGCAAGACTGGCGGCCATAAGGCCCTTGCCAAGCGAGGAAACCACGCCGCCGGTGATGAAAATATACCGCGCCATGGGAGAGGAGGCTTACCCTTATTTCATGAGGAAGGGCAAGCGCGCTGTGCGGCGCGCCTGCAAAAAAATCGATCCGCCGGGCCGTGCCCTTATTGTGCGAGCGGCACCGCGCCGTTGGCAACGCCCTGATCGGCGCCGCCGACCTTCTGCGCCGCGCCAGAAAGCGGGTCGGAAGCGGGCGCCGCGGGGGCGGGCGCGCTCGTCGCCGGAGCCTGCTTCACCAGCGAGGTGTCGATGTCCGAGGGGGCATGCTTCACCGAGGCGATAATCGCCAGAACGATGCTGAGGCCCACGAACAGGCTGGCGAGGATAGTGGTCGAACGGGTGAGGAAATCCGCCGCGCCGCGCGCCGACATGAAGCCCGAAGGGCTGCCGCCGACACCCAGCCCACCCCCTTCGGACCGCTGCATCAGAATGACGGTGACAAGGCAGGTCGCGATGATCGCCTGCACTACAAGAAGAAAGGTGAACATGGTTGTGCTGTCCGCAAACTCGAAAAAGTTGCAAAGGCCCTTAGCCGGGAAGGCCGCCCGGTTCAACCATGGGCGGGGATTTTCCCGGCGGGCAGTCCGGCGTCAGGATTTAAGGCGCGGCAACATGGCACTGCATGCCCCGCAAGGCAGCTGACGACCGTCCACTCTCCTCCGTCCGGCGCGGAAGGATCAGGCCGCCGCCGCAATGATCGGCACGAAGCTCTCCGCCTTCAGGCTCGCGCCGCCGACAAGACCGCCATCCACATCGGGCAGCGCGAAGATTTCCGCCGCATTGCCCGCATTGACCGAGCCGCCATAAAGAACGCGCATCGCATCGCCCTCACCTTCGCCCAGCGCCTGCCGCAGCTTCCCGCGAATCGCGCCGTGCATTTCCTCGATCTGCTCCATCGTCGGGATGCGCCCGGTGCCGATCGCCCAGATCGGTTCATAGGCGATGGAGAGCCAGTCCGCGCCAGCGCCTTCGGGCAGCGAGTCCGTGAGCTGGCCCAGCACGAATTCGAGCGCCTTGCCGCCGTCCCGCGTTTCCAGCGTCTCGCCGAGGCAGAGAATGACCTTGAGGCCCGCCGCGCGTGCCGCACCCGCCTTGGTCGCGACATCCGCGCTGCTTTCATGCTGGTCGGTGCGGCGTTCGCTATGGCCGACGATCACCCAGCCCGCGCCGGCCTCCTTCACCATCGCGGCCGACAAGCAGCCGGTATGGGCGCCGCTGGCCGCGCCATGGCAATCCTGCGCGCCGATGAAGGCCGTACCCGCCTTGCCGCTCGCCGCGTCGATCAGCGTCGCGGGCACGCACAGCCCCACCTCTACCGCCGCATGTTCGCCCGCCGCCCGGCCGATCGCCTCGACTTCGGGAAGCTGCGCGCGCAGCCCGTTCATTTTCCAATTGCCCACGACGAGTTTGCGGCGGCCCATTTGCTTGCTCCTGCACTGAAAGGCTGATCTGATGCCGGTGGGCGATAACGTCCCTGCCCCCAAAGTCCAGTCCCCGCTTGATGGGAAAGCCGACTGCCCCTAAAGCAGCACAAGTTTCAGCCGCCTTCCGGAATGTTCAGGACAACTCTATGATTAGTTTCTTTCGTCGCATTACCGGATCAAAAGCAGGAATTGCCATTGGCATCGGCTTTATCGCCCTATTAGGTTTTCTGATGGTCGCCGGTGACATCACCTCCGGCAACTTCTCCCTAGGCGGCAACGGTCAGGCAACGAAGATCGGCGGCGAAAGGCTGCTCGATTCGGAGGTGCAGGCGCGTGTGCAACGGATTTTCGAACAGCAGCGCCGCGACAATCCCGGCATGCAGATCGCGCAATTCCTCGAAATGGGCGCGGTGCCGCAGATCTACGACCAGCTCGTCTCGGGAATCGCGCTGAAGGAATTTGCCCATCGGCAGGGCATCTTCGTGTCGAAGCGGATGGTCGATGCGCAAATCGCGCAGATCCCGGCCTTTCATGACGCGACCGGCAAATTCAGTCAGGAGGCTTTCCGCCAGATGCTCGCCGCCCAGCGGCTGAGCGAGAAGGAACTGCGGGCGGATATCGAGCAGGAATTGACCGGGCGGATGCTCGTCGGCCCGGCGGGTATCAACGCTCACCTCACCAGCAGCCTTGTCCTGCCCTATGCCTCGCTGCTGCTCGAAGCGCGTGAGGGACGCATCGCCGCGATTCCGGCGGCAGCCTTCGCGAGCAACGAAAAGCCGACGGACGCGCAGCTGGCCGATTTCTTCAAGAAAAACGCCGACCGCTATACCGTGCCCGAACAGCGCCGCCTGCGCTATGCGGTGGTCGATGCCTCCCGCTTCGCCGCCGCCGCCGCGCCCACCGAAAGCGAGATCGGCAAATATTACGCCGCCAACAAGGATAAATATGGCGCGCGCGAAACCCGCACCATCCAGCAGCTGATCCTGCCGACCGAGAGCGCCGCAAAGGCCGCTCTGGGCGCAGGGTCGCTCGCCGCCGCAGCGCAGAAGGACGGGCTTTCCGTCTCCACCGCCAAAGAGGTGAGCAAGTCCGCTTTCGCCGCCAGCGCTTCGGCCGCCGCCGCCGATGTGGCCTTCGCGGCCGAGCAGGGCAAGGTTGCAGGCCCGGTCAAGGTCGCGCTCGGCTGGGCCGTGCTGCAAGTCACCGGCGTGCAGAAGATCGCCGAAAAGCCGCTGGCCTCGGTGCGCGGGGAAATCGTCGCCACGCTGAAGGCGGACAAGACCAGGGCGCTGCTCTCCGACTTCACCTCCAAGGTCGAGGACGAGATCGCCAATGGCGCGACCTTTGACGAGGCCGTGAAGGACAACGGCCTTTCGGTCGAAACGACGCCGCTGCTGCTCGCCACGGGGCAGAGCCTCGAAAATGCCGGTTATGCCGCCAGTGCCGACATGCAGCAGCTGCTCAAGGCAGGCTTCGACATGGACGCCGACGACGATGCGCGCTTCGTGCCCATCGCCCAGCAGCAGCGTTATGCGCTGATCGACGTCACCGATATCGTCGCCGCCGCGCCACCGCCGCTCGACAAGGTGAAGGCCGCCGTCGCCCAGCACTATATGCTCTATCAGGGCGCGCAAAAGGCGAAGGCGGTCGCGGACAGGATGAAGGCCGCGATCGACAAGGGCACTCCGCTCGACAAGGCGCTGGCCGGCGCCGGCGTCCCGCTGCCGCCCGCCCAGAAGGTCGCGGGCCGCAGGGCCGACCTGCTGCGCGGCGATCAGCGCCCGCCCGCCGAAATCTCCATCCTGTTCGCAATGGCGAGCGGCACCGCCAAGATTCTGCCGATCCCCGGCGATCGCGGCTATTTCCTCGTCATGCTCGACAAGATCCAGCAGGGCGACGCCGCCAAGGTTCCGGGGCTGGTCAATCAGGTGCGCGGCGACCTCACCAATGTCGTCGCCAATGAATATGGCGATCAGTTCGCGCGCGCTGTCGAGCGTTCGCTCGGCGTGAAGCGCAATCCGGCCTCTGTCGGCCATGTGACGCAGGAGCTGCGCAAGATCAACGGCGCGGCGGCCCAGTAAGCGATCATGAACAAGGCCAGAGGATCAGACGCCGCCGCGCTTCGCGCATCGCTCGACGCAGGACGCTCCGCGCTGTTGTGGCGCAAGCAGATCGCCGATACCGAGACCCCGATTTCGGCGGCGCTGAAATTGATGCAAGCCGAGCGCGGCGATTTCCTGCTCGAATCGGTCGAGGGCGGGTCGGTGCGCGGGCGCTTCAGCCTGCTCGGCATCGCGCCCGATCTGGTGTTCCGGGCCGAGGGCGAGCACGCGCAGATCAATCGCCAGTGGCAGACCGACCGCACCGCCTTCGCCGATGCGGAGGGCGACACGCTCTCCGCGTTGCGCGCGCTGGTGGAGGAGTGCAAGGCCGATACCGACCCCGCCCTGCCGCCCGCGCTGGCTTGCCTCGTCGGCCATTTCGGCTATGAGACCATCGGCCTCGTCGAAAAGCTCCCGCGTCCAGCGCCAAACCCTATCGGCATGCCTGACATGCTGTTCGTCCGCCCGACCGTGATCCTGATCTTCGACCGGCTGGAGGACGCGCTCTATCTCGTCGCGCCGCTGTGGAAGGAAAAGAGCGCCAATATCGACCGCGCCATGGCGGAGGCCGAGGACCGGCTCGATGCCGTGGCGGCGCGCCTCATAGGCGGCCTGCCCGATCAGCCTGCCCCGGATGTGGGCGAGGATATTCGCTTCACGCCGGTGCTCCAGCCGGGCCGCTATGCCGAGATGGTCAACCGGGCCAAGGATTATATCTTCGCGGGCGACATTTTTCAGGTGGTGCTGGCGCAGCGCTTTACAGCGCCCTTCCCCCTGCCGCCGCTGGCACTCTATCGCGCGCTACGGCGGATCAATCCCTCCCCCTTCCTCTATTGTCTCGACATGCCGGGGTTCTCGCTCATCGGGTCCAGCCCGGAAATCCTCGTGCGCGTGCGCGACGGCGAGGTGACGATCCGCCCCATCGCAGGCACCCGCCCACGCGGGAAAACCGCTGCCGAAGATGTCGCCAACCGCGACTCCCTTCTCGCCGATCCCAAGGAGCGGGCGGAGCATCTGATGCTGCTCGACCTCGGCCGCAACGATGTGGGCCGGGTGGCGAGCGCGGGCACCGTGACCGTCACCGACAGCTACACCGTCGAATATTACAGCCATGTGATGCACATCGTCTCCAACGTGGTGGGCAGACTCGACCCGAAGAAGGATGCGCTCGACGCGCTGTTCGCGGGCTTCCCGGCGGGCACCGTCTCCGGCGCGCCCAAAGTCCGCGCCTGCGAGATCATCGCAGAGCTGGAGCCGGAAACGCGCGGCGCCTATGCGGGCGGCGTCGGCTATTTCTCGCCCAACGGCAATATGGATAGCTGCATCGTGCTGCGCACCGCCGTGCTCAAGGACGGCATATTGCACGCGCAGGCGGGCGCTGGCATCGTCGCCGACAGCGAACCCGCCTATGAGCAACGCGAGTGCGAGGCAAAATCCGGCGCGCTGATGGCCGCCGCCAAGGAAGCGGTGGAACTCGCCCGCGAAGGACGCTACGGGCAGTAATATGATCCTCGTCATCGACAATTATGACAGCTTCACCTGGAACCTCGTCCATTATCTGATGGAGTTGGGCGCGCAGGTGGAGGTCGTGCGCAACGATGCGCTGACCGCCACGCAGGCAATAGAGACGGGCGCTGAGGCGTTCCTCCTCTCGCCCGGCCCCTGCACCCCCAATGAGGCTGGCATCAGCCTGGATCTCGTCGGGGCCTGCGCCGATGCGGGCAAGCCGCTGCTGGGCGTGTGCCTGGGCCATCAGTCGATCGGCCAATATTTCGGCGGCAAGGTGGTGCGCGGCGGGCTGATGCACGGCAAGACCTCGCCTGTCAGCCATGACGGCACCGGCCTGTTCGAAGGCCTGCCCTCGCCCTTCATCGCGACGCGCTATCATTCGCTGATCGTCGAGGACATTCCCGATTGCCTCACCGTCAATGCGACCAGCGATGACGGATCGGTCATGGGTTTCCGTCACAAGACGCTGCCGATCCACAGCGTGCAGTTCCACCCGGAAAGCATCGCGACCGAGCATGGCCATGCGATGCTCGCCAACTTTCTGCGGATCGCCGGAATGACGCCCCGCGCCATTACCCCACGAGTACCCGCATGACCCTGCTTCCCGACCCCGGCGCCCCGCTTACCGGGGCGGATGCCGCGCAAGCATTTGCCGCGATCCTCGACGGCGGCCCCTCGGACGAGCAGATCCACGACTTCCTCGTTCATCTGAGCGAGCGCGGCGAAACCGCCGTGGAGATCGCCGCCGCCGCCGCCGCGATGCGCGAGCGGATGATCCCCGTCACCGCGCCAGCAGGAGCGATCGACGTATGCGGCACCGGGGGCGACGGACTCCACACCCTCAACGTCTCCACCGCCGTCGCCATCGTCGTCGCGGCCTGCGGCGTGCCGGTCGCCAAGCATGGCAATCGCGCGGCATCCTCCAAGGCGGGGGGCGCCGATACGCTGGAGGCGCTGGGCGTGCGCCTCGACATTTCGCAGGAAGAGGCGGAGCGC
>CAYLKZ010000049.1:0-9166 GCA_964384275.1 uncultured Sphingobium sp.
CGGGCCTGCTGCCAGCCGGAACGGTGAACGTCTATTATGAGGCCGCCGCCGTCATAGTCGCGCTTATCCTGCTGGGCCGCTATCTGGAGGCGCGCGCCAAGGGTCGGACATCGGAAGCGATACGGCGACTAGTGGGGTTGCAGGTCAAGACCGCCCGCGTGCGCCGCGATGGCGCTCCTGTGGAAATCCCGATTGGAGAGGTCGTCACCGGCGATCATGTCGAGGTGCGGCCCGGTGAGCGCATCCCCGTCGATGGCGAAGTGACCGAGGGCGAGAGCTTTGTCGATGAATCGATGATTACCGGCGAACCGATCCCGGTGGCCAAGGCAGCGGGAAGCCTGCTGGTCGGCGGCACGGTGAACCAGCAGGGCGCACTGACCTTCCGCGCGACCGCAGTGGGCGAGGCGACGATCCTGGCACAGATCATCCGCATGGTCGAGCAGGCGCAGGGCTCCAAGCTGCCGATACAGGCGCTGGTGGACCGGGTGACGATGTGGTTCGTACCCGCCGTGCTGGGCGCGGCGCTGCTTACCTTCGCGCTCTGGCTGCTGTTCGGCCCTGCCCCCGCGCTGACCTATGCGCTGGTGAACGCGGTGGCGGTGCTCATCATCGCCTGCCCCTGCGCGATGGGGCTTGCGACACCGACCGCGATCATGGTCGGCACCGGACGGGGCGCGGAGCTGGGCATATTGTTCCGCAAGGGCGAGGCGCTCCAGATGCTGCGCAATGCGCGGGTGGTGGCGGTGGACAAGACCGGCACACTGACCGAAGGCCGCCCCGCCCTTACCGACTTTCAGGTGACGGAGGGGTTCGACCGCGCACAGGTGTTAGGCCGGGTCGCCGCCGTGGAGGACAAGTCCGAACATCCCATCGCCCGTGCCATCGTGGAGGCAGCGCGGCAGGAGGGCATAGCTCTGCCCCCCATCGGCGCGTTCGAGGCGATTACCGGGCTGGGCGTGAGGGCTGAAGTCAGCGACGATCAGGTCCACATCGGCGCGGACCGCTATCTGCGCGAACTGGGCATCGATGTCGGCGCTTTCGCCGCCACGGCGGAACGGCTGGGCGAGGAAGGGAAATCGCCGCTCTATGCCGCGATCAACGGCCGGCTCGCCGCGATCATCGCCGTCGCCGACCCGATCAAACAGACGACCCCGGACGCCATTGCCGCGCTGCACGCGCTGGGCCTCAAGGTCGCGATGCTCACCGGCGACAACCGGCGCACCGCGCAGGCCATCGCCCGCCAACTCGGCATCGACGAGGTGGTCGCCGAAGTCCTGCCCGAAGGCAAGGTCGAGGCGATCCGCAGGCTGCGGGCCGAGCATGGCCCCGTCGCCTTCATCGGCGACGGCATCAACGACGCACCCGCGCTGGCCGAGGCGGAAGTCGGCCTCGCCGTCGGCACCGGCACCGACATCGCGATAGAGGCCGCCGACGTGGTGCTGATGTCGGGCCATCTGAACGGCGTCGCGACCGCCATCGCCCTCTCCCGCGCGACCATCGGCACCATTCGCCAGAATCTCTTCTGGGCCTTCGCCTACAACACCACGCTGATCCCGGTCGCGGCGGGGTTGCTCTATCCGGCTTGGGGTCTGTTGCTGTCGCCGGTTTTCGCGGCGGGCGCGATGGCGATGTCGAGCGTCTTCGTCCTCGGCAACTCGCTGCGCCTGCGCCGTTTCCAGCGGAATGAGGAAGGAGCCACGCTATGAACATCGGGCAGGCGGCGAAAGAGTCCGGCGTTTCAGCCAAGATGATCCGCTATTATGAGCAGATCGGCCTCATCCCGAGGGCGGATCGCCGGGAGTCGGGCTATCGCGATTATTCGCCGGCGGACGTGCACCGGCTGCGCTTCATCCGCCGCGCCCGCGATCTCGGCTTCGCGGTCGCGGAAATCAACGACCTGCTCGGCCTCTGGCGCGACAAGTCCCGCCAAAGCGCCGACGTCAAGCGGATCGCACAGGCGCATATCGCCCAGTTGCATGAACGGATCGAGAGCCTGGAGCAGATGGCCGCGACGCTGGAAATCCTGGTGGACTGCTGCTCGGGCGACGAACGGCCGGACTGCCCCATCCTCGCCGATCTGGCGCACCCCGGCGCGGAGCGCGATCTGCCGGATAGGCAACCGGGCGGCAGAACTTCCCTGCGCCGCCGCCCTTGAAACCGATATCAAGCTGATTTCAAAGGATAGTCCTCAACAGAGATCCCGCCTTGCCGAGCGGATCGGCGCGCAGCCTGGTTTCCTCGGAACCGATATATTTGAAGATGCCGCTCAGCGCCTGGCTCGTGACCGATTTGCCCAATCCGTCCCGGCTTATTCCCGATGCCGCCAGCACCCCGCTGCGCCCGGTCAGCTTGTCGAGTTGCTTGAAGGCACCGATATCCCCCAATGCGGCATCGACGAGCGGCCGCAATTTGGCTTCCAGTTCGCTACCCGCGCTGCTGCGAAGATATTGGGTGCCGCCATCGCTCTGCGAAACGATCCCCGGAACGTCGGCGAAGGAAAGACCATCGATCGCGGAGCGGAAAATCGGCTTGGCCTCGCCCGCCGCCTTGCCCGCGGCATCGTTAAGCTGGCGCGTGAAACCATCAAGAACGCCGAACTTGCGCCCGAACTTCATCGCAGACCCCAGAAAGCCCTTCTGCCCGCCCGGAAGCGGAAGGCCGATGCGGATCGCTTCGTCATTATAGAATGCGCCCGGCTGCACGAGACGATCAAGCGCACTGTCCACCGCCTTGCCAAGCAGTCCGCCGACCGCGCTGCCAAGCCCCCCCGCCCGCGCCCGGCCAGCAAGCGGCACGAACAGCAGGGTAGCCCCTACTCCGGCAAGAAACATCCTGCGCTGCGACAATTCCATATATTATCCCCACACGATACCCGACAAGATTGCCCCGGCAAGAAAAGCCGGGATTTACCATTCGGTCAATAGCCCAGTGACGGCCCGCTCGTTGCGCTCGCCCACAGGTTCCGTTTGCATCGAAGCCGGCCTTCAGCACTCACAAGCATCACCCTGCTTTGGCGATATACGGTAGATTTTGGCGCTGACTGCGGATCATGATTACAGAAGATTTTTGTTACAGGACAGGTGACGGTGGGGCATTGGCGATGCCGGAACATACCACGCTTGGCTGAGATGCGCGACGTTCGCTGCCACGCTCGGCCGAGGCAATCTGTTCCGCACTGACCGGGACATGAGGGGAGGAGCATATCTTCGCGCTTTGCCAGCCCCTTGCGCTATTCGATTTCTACCAGACCGAGATCGTGGAATGCGACCAGAAGCTGGAGGACGACAATGACCATGATACGGCGCGGCTTCTCAAAGCAAGGACCAGAACACGACAGGTGAACGCTCCAGACTTTGAAGTTCGCTCAGCGCTTTTCCGCGTCCTCGGCGTCGACCAGACCCAGATCCACGGCATCGGTCTTCGCTGGCACTCAAACTGGTCGGGAATGCGGCACCGACCTTGCGGCCTGGCCCTTCGCCTCATGGTTGTGCCTGCCGCCAGGGACCAGGATAGCGGGCGGCAAGTCGCTGTCATCGAAAACGCGACGATCATCGAGCCGCGCTGCTGCGCTCTTGCGAATGGCTGCGACCATGATCGGCCGGACCGATACAGCTCACCATGTCAGAAGGTAGAGGAGCATATCCAACCGACACTCTCCTCGCCAACCCTCATAACAAGCCGACCCCACCGGACGATCTGATGATTAAAGTCGACGATATATTATAGTACGCCAACGACCTATCGCAACCAGACCCTAGGCCACGAACCGCACGTCGTCATCGCCCTCGCAATAGCCGTCGAGGTTGCGATAGCAGCAATTATGGGTGCCATAGGCCCCCAGCAGCATGTGCAGCAGCGACTTCCACTGATCCTTGAGCATCACGATCTGCTGCGTCTCCCCGGTATCGGGATTGCGGGAATGAAGGACGGCGATGCCGTCCTCGGCCAGAATAAGGTTGAGTTCATGGCCTTCTCCACCACAGTCGCCAATATTTTGTACGCTGTAAGGCATATAGTCTTCCTCTTGAGCTGTCCGGTGGCACGCCGGACGCACTATAATGGTCCTGAGACGCCAGGATGCGTTTCTGGATCAAATTTCCCGTGAAAAATCGGCCTCGATCGCCCTCCCCGGCGGTCGGCTGCCGACTGACATGCTTCCCGGTCCGTCATGCGCCGCATGACCGGACTATGCGCCTTTCCTGATTCGCCTGGGCTTTCCCGCTTCCCCCCTTCCCGATTGACGGCATGATGGGGTGAACCTGGTAAAAATGTGTAAATTCTATGGGTTCGCCTGAATATTATTGCTAACGGCCCGCAAATTCGGTTTCCCCGCCGGGGTCGGGCGGCCAGCGGCGCCGATGCGGAAGCGGCCCACCATCTCGGCCAGCTGGTCCGCCTGAGCCAGCAGGTTGCGCGCCGCCGCGGTCGATTGCTCGACCATCGCTGCGTTGCGCTGGGTCGTGTGGTCCATATCGGAAATGGCGGCGTTCACCTGCTCGATGTTCGCGGCCTGCTCCTGCGACATCAGCGCGATCCGCTGTACGCGCCCGGTCACGTCATCCACCCGGCCGACGATGGCGTCGAGCGCGGATCCGGCCTGGCCGACCAGTTGGACGCCGTTGCCGACATGGCCGGCGCTCTGGCCGATCAGTTCCTTGATGTCCTTCGCGGCGTCGGCCGACCGCTGGGCGAGCGCGCGCACCTCGCTGGCGACCACCGCGAAGCCCTTGCCCGCATCGCCCGCGCGCGCAGCCTCCACCCCGGCATTGAGCGCGAGGAGGTTGGTCTGGAACGCGATGCCGTCGATCACGTTGATGATCTGCTCGATCTCCCCGGAGCTTCTGTTGATGCTGGTCATCGCCTCGACAGCACTCCGGACGATGCGGCCGCCCTCGGTCGCGTCGCCATTGGCCTCCAGCGCGGCGGCGGACGCTTCCCCGGCGTTGAGCGCAGTGTCGCGCACCGATGTGGTCAGCGTGCCGATGGTCGCCACCGTTTCCTCCAGCGAGGCCGCCTGATGCTCGGTCCGCCGCGCCAGATCGTCCGACGCGGCGCTGATTTCGGCTGCGGCGCTGCGGATCATGTCGAAGATGTTCGAAATGCCGCCCAGCATCTCGCTGAGCGAATCCATCGCCTGCCGGAAATCCCGGCCCAGATCCTCATAGTCGCCGGGCAGGTCGCCGATCGTGGCGGCAAGATCGCCCTTCGCCACCTCGGTCAGCGCCTCGCCGACCTGCCGGATGACCTGGCGCTGCTCATTCTCCTTGGTCAGGAAGATGGTCGTCACCGCGATATCCATGTCGAGCAGCGCGACCTTTATCAGCGTCTTGAGCGTACCGGCCATGCGCCGCGACCCGGGCACCCAGCGCAGCCATGTGCCCATGACCGATTTTTCGACCAGCCCGCCCAATATCGTCGCATAGGCGCCGAAATAGAGGCTGGCGTCCAGTCCGATGCGCGCATGCACCTTGCCGATGGTTTCGGCCCGCCTGTAATAGTCGTCGTCCAGCGAATTCTCGAAGATCGCGCACCAGTGGTTGAACTGCTTCTCGCCCGCATGGTCCATCATCGCGCGCGATCCGAAAAAGCGCGCGGCTTCGGGCGTGCGCGTTACCTTGTCGTAAAAGGCCGAGATCGACCGGGGAACATGCTTGCGGATGAGGCTATGTATTTTGCGAAATTCATAAGGATCCTGTCGTTCTATTTCGTAGAATTCCAGTCTCTTTTCGATTAATTCTGCTGAATGTGTCATCGAAAGGCTCCAATATTTTCAGATATGATCGAAAGATCATGACCCTGCTCATTTTTCTTGATTAACCCGATATCGTGGACAGTATTGAGGCGGCGGGAATTATTCCGCCGCCTGGGCGGAACCGGCGTCCGGCGGAAGGAAGAGCGGGAGGTCGAAGAAGCCGGGCTTGCGGACGGAGTCCAGATAGGCGCGGCTTTCCTCCTCGTTCATCGGCCGGGCGAGCAGATAGCCCTGCACCAGATCGCAGCCGAAGTTCGACAGCTGCTTGTACTGGTCGATCGTCTCGACGCCCTCGGCGATGACTTCGAAGCCGAGATTATGGGCGAGCGATATGATCGTCCGCACGATGATCTCGTCGTCCTTCTCGTTCAATATGCCCGATATGAACGACCGGTCGATCTTCAGGATATCGATCGGAAACTGCTTCAAATGGGTGAGCGAGGCATAGCCGGTGCCGAAATCGTCGAGCGCGATTGACATGCCCTTCCCGTGAAGCTCCTTCAGTGCGGCGACGACGTTGCCGGCCACCCGATCGAGGATCACATTCTCGGTCACCTCTATCTCTATGTCCTGCGGCGACAGGCCGTGCGCCGCCACCATCGCGCATAGCCGCTCGATGAAATCCGGTTCCTGAAGCTGCGCGGCGACGACATTGAAGGCGATGGTGCCGGGGGAAAGCCCGTCGCGCCGGAACCCGGCCATCGCTGCCAGCGCCTTGTCGATCAGCTGATAGCTGAGCTGGGTTATCAGCCCGGCCTCCTCGGCGACGGAGATCAGTTCCAGCGGTGGCACGACGGCGCTGCCGACCTTCCACCGCGCCAGCGCTTCGAATCCTTCATGGCGACCGGACTGGAGGTTGCTTTGCGGCTGGAAGGCGACGTCCACCTCATCGCGCGCGAGCGACTGCCGCAATTTCTCGATGAGGACCGCCCGGCGCTTGCGATCGCGCCGGATCATGCTGTCATAGACGCTGTAACCGCGCCGCCCGTTGATCTTGGCCTGATACAGCGCCAGGTCGGCATTCTTGATCAGTTCGCCCGGCGTCTTCGCGTCCTTGGGGAACAGTGCGATGCCGATGCTGGCCGAAGGGATGATCGTCTGATGGCCGACCTTCACCGGCTGCTGCATCTTGCCCAGCATGGTCGCGGCGATGCGCTCGACCGCCGGCCGGTCGGGAATATCCCGCATAAGCACCGCGAACTCGTCGCCGCCCAGCCGCACCACCGTATCGTTGCGCCGCACCGATGCGCGCAGCCGCTCGGCTATATGCCGCAACAGCGTGTCGCCGCCGTCATGGCCGAATCGGTCGTTGACCAGCTTGAAGTCGTCCAGGTCCACGATCATCAGCATCGCCATGCCCCTGTCCCCCTGCCGCGAGCGGAAGAGGTTGGACAGCCGCCGCATCAGGATGGTGCGGTTGCCGATGCCGGTCAGCGCGTCCCGCTCGGCCTGATGCTTGATCTGCATCTGCGCTCGCTTCAGCGCCGATATGTCGGTTTGTATCGAAACCAGATTACCGGATTCGGACCGGCGGTTATGAATCTGTATCCACCGCTCCGAGTCCAGTTGCTGGATATAGGGCTTGGACATCCCCTCGCCCTCCAGCCCGATGGACACATGAGCAGGCAGGGCGGCAGGCGCGAACGGACCGGAAGCCGGCGCCCTGCTTCCGCCCGGTTGCATCATCGGCGAGCGCGCGCCGGAGCAGGAGTCCCGATCGTAGAGTTTTCGATGGGCATTGTTACAGAAGAGGAGCTGCCCTTGGGAATCATAAGCGACAAGGCCGTTGGGAATGGTTTCGATGATGTCGACGAGCAGATTCTCGGTCACCTCCCGCCGCCGCAGCTCGGCGAGCACCTCGGCCTCGGCGATCTTGCGGCTGCTGATGTCGAAGCGGATCGAGACATAGCCCACGAGACGCCCTTCTCCGTCACGCCTGGGCGCAATCGTCGTATCGACCCAATAGAGCCGCCCCTTCTTGTCGCGGTTGCAGATGTCGGCGCGCCAGACATTGCCCTGCGCGATGGTCTGCCACATCTGGCGGAAGAAATGCGACGGGTGATGCCCGCTGTTGAGCAGCCGGTGGTCCGATCCGATCAGCTCTTCCCGCTCATAGCCGCTTATGTCGCAGAACAGCCGGTTGACGTCAGTGATGCGGCCCGCCCGATCGGTGGTCGCGACGATGGCGACATGGTCAAGCGCCTCGCGATAGGCGTGCAGTTCGGCCTGTTCAAGTCGTGCTTCCGCTCCAGAAGATTGCGCCCCGATCACCACCGCGAGCGAAGGCAGGGGAGAGGCGGCATGCGAAGAAAAATCTTCATTTACGTTTATCTTCATGGCAAGCTTCCGATATATTTGCGTTGACAAGAATAAACATTTTGCATTTGCACGATAATTCCGCCGACCAAGGGAGGATGAATTGTGGAAAAGTTAACAATGCCGCTTCCAGCTTTTACCCTCCTCGGGGCACCGAATATTATATTATCGAATCTGTAACTATATAGATACGGTACCGTATTTATGAATGGTTACTAATTTATTAAGCTTACAGGACTTTGCCATTGGCCTTGGTGACGATGACCGCAGAACCTCTCGAGAATATGATTCTGAAGGCGCTCTACGCGGAGGTGCCGGAACTGGTGTACGACCGCCTGGTCACGAAGCCGGTGCAGACCGGCGAGGTGCTGTACGAACCCAATAACCCTTTGCTCCATATGATCTTTCCGCACAGCGGGATCATATCCTTGCGGGTAATGTTGCAGGACGGGCGGACGGTCGAACACATGTCGATCGGTCGGGACAGCTTCATCGGCATCGATTATCTGCTGGGGGAGAAGGTCACTTCCTATCATGCAGTGGTGGCGATTTCCGGGCGGGCGTCCTGGCTGTCGGCCAATGATTTCTCGGCGGCGCTGACCGCCTGTGCGCCGCTTCAGGATATCATGCGCGGTGCCTCGCGCGGGCTGCTGCGCGACCTGATGCGCGGCGTGGTGTGCGCCAGCGTCCATTCCGCGAGCCAGCGCGTCGCCACCTGGCTGCTGCGCGCGCTCGACCGCAACGACAGTAACCAGTTTGACATCACCCAGCGCACGCTCGCCAATATCTTCGGGCTGCGGCTGGCGACGATCAGCGACGCCTGCGCCCGACTGCACGCGGCGGGCGCGATCGATCACGGGCGTGGCACGATGACCATAACCGACCGCGACACGCTGGAAAGCCAATGTTGCGAATGCTACAGGGATCATCCCCGCGACGGCCGCTGACGGGGCGCCCCGCCCTGCCGGGGGAAGCCGGGAATGCTGTCCATGCCGATCATGGCATGACGTGGTCGGCGTCTGGGCGTTTCAGCGGACATGAGGTAGGGCGATTCTCGCCATGATGCGGCCGGGCATGGCCGTAGGCGTCGGGTTCGGC
>CAYLKZ010000049.1:9266-22838 GCA_964384275.1 uncultured Sphingobium sp.
TAGGGCGATTCTCGCCATGATGCGGCCGGGCATGGCCGTAGGCGTCGGGTTCGGCTAACAGCCTTTGGCCTTGGCTCCATCATCACGGCGCCAATTCAATCGTGGCTTTCGCAGCGCGCCGCGAGAAGCAAGCCGCCTACATCGGATTGCTGGAAGCCTATCACCGCGCCGCTATCGAAGGGACGGATGAAACATCGAAAGCGTTCGCCTACCGGCAAATGCGATGCGAGTTGGTCGGATCAGCCGACGTTCGCGACGCTGTTCGACGCATCGTGTCCACGAACGATGATCGTGCGGGCCGCGAAAAAGCCGACCGCGATATGAAGGAAGCCATGCGGGCAGATTTGGGCGTAACGTCGTAATCGACGCCAAACGCACCAACTTTCTGGCATGGGGCAGCCCAGCCACTTCGGGGGAAATTTAGTAAAATCAATCACTTATATAAGGTAATGGCGGAGCGGGAGGGATTCGAACTTAGGCAGCAAACCGTTGTTCTACGCCCCCTATTTTCGTCCGCCAAACCAAGAAGCCACGTCGGAAACCACGCAGGGTTTTTAGCCGTTTTGCCTCGTCAATCAGAACCGCATCGCAGCCAGATCATCGGCATCTGTTCCTTAGCAAATTGCCCCCTTTCAAGCAACAGGCCCGGCGGAAGTCCCTCCTTGAATTTTACGGCATAATGCCGTATCTAACGAGCAGGAGTCGTATCATGCCAAAATCTCTCGCCCAGAATGATACCGCCCGGCTGGAGGCGCGCATCCCGATCCAGATTTATGATCAGATGCAACGCGCCGCCCGTTTGCGGGGTATGACCTTGACCAGCTATCTCATCGCCACGGCGGGCGAGGACGCCCGGCGCGTGGTCGAGGATGCCGAAATCATGCGGCTTTCACGCGCAGATCAGATCCGTTTCGCGGAAGCGTTGATCGCCCCGCCCAAGGCCAATGATCGACTGGCTCGCGCTGCTAAACGTCATGCCGATCTCATCAAGCCCCGTTGACAGCCCGCTTCATCATCGAACCGCTGGCGACGGCGCATAGACGAACCGACTTTACGTGCGGTAACGATCGGATTGATGCCTATTTCAGCAACACCGTCTCGCAAGACGTAAAGCGGAATTACGCCACCTGTTTTGTCGCCAAGGAGATTGCGACAAACCGGGTTGCCGGTTTCTACACGCTTTCGTCTAGTAACGTGCCCTTGACCGACGTGCCGGAAGCACTGGCTAAGAAGTTGCCTCGCTATCCTACGGTCCCTGCCGTGCTGATCGGCTGGCTGGGTCGTGATCGGGACTATGCCGGGCTTGGGCTTGGCGATGCGCTGCTGTTCGATGCCATTCGGACGGTTGCGACCGCGCCGATTGGAGCGCACGCGATCTTCGCGGATGCCATAGATGAACAGGCGGCAGCCTTTTATGCAGGCTTCGGATTTTTCCCGCTGGTAAGCCGCCCAAAGACGCTGTTCATGCCGATCAAGACCGCCCTTGAGCTGATACCGTAGCCTACGGCCAGGGCATCGCTCGCCCGATTTCACCAGAACTTGCGCCGCTTCCCCTCGAAGCCATCCTTGACCTCCGCGATCCAGGCGACAATCTCCTGTTCGCTCCAGCGGGAAGCGTAAGGTGATATTTTGTAGGGAGGGGGAAATCGCCCTTGGGTGATAAGCCGATAGATCATCGACTTGCCCAAGCCGACCCGCCGGCTGACCTCTGCGAGCTTCAAGAGCCTTTCGGGCGGATCGGTGAAATCTACCATCTCCATTCGCCTAGCCCCGTTCTGCCGAACGGGCGCGCGAGGGCTGGGCATCGGGCAACACCATCTGCGCGCTGAGACCCTCGGCATCAGGAAACAGCAGGGCGCTGACTGGTCCGAAGAAATCGAACATCCGCACGCGCAGATATTCGCGCGGGGGATCGCCCCGCGACAAACGCACCCATGCTTCGCCCATCTCATGTCGGCCAAGAATGACAAGAAAGTCGGGCGGATTGTCCGTCGCCCGGTTGTCGTTCGGCACGAGCTGGATATGGCGCTTGATAGTGAGGGTTTCGATTTCCCCCTCCCATCCACCCTGTTTCGACCGCTTGAACCGGCCGATGACGCGCCGCCGCCTCATGGCCGCGCCTCCGCTTCCTTGCGGGCCTTGGCAAAGGCGCGGTCGCTGGCGAGGAAGGTTTCGAGCATGGCGGGAATGAGGTCCGCGACCGTGGCGGCCTTGTCCTCATAGGTCGCGCGGTAGAGGTCGAGATAGGCGCGAAGGTCGGCATCGAGGTCAGGGGTGATGGTGATGCCGATCTTGACCGGGGTGCGGTCGGGCAGCTTTGCGAGCTTGAGCATTGGGGGCGTCTCCTTGTCAGCGCCCGCCCCACGGCCGGGGGAATACAATGTCCTTGTGGACAATGACCCTGAGCGGCCAGCCGGGGCGGACGGTGATGGTGGGCTGGATGTTGAGATTTTTGCTGACGATCTGCTGTCCCGCCTGCGCGGCGGATTGCTGCGTGGACTGGCGGATGGCGCGGACAAGATCGCTCTCGTCGGAACCGAAGGATATTTCGGTGCCGACGCCCAGCAAGGTCGAGAGCGCCACGCCCTTGAGCAACTGCCAGGTGTGAAGGTCCACCTTGTCGGCAAGGCCGGCATAGCCCGCCGCATCGGTCGCGGGCAGATTGTCGATCTGGATCGAACTGCCATCGGGCAGGATGATCCGCTGCCAGACCAACAGCGCGCGGCGCTGGCCGAACGCCACAACGCTGTCATAGCTGCCGATCAGCCGCGAGCCTTGCGGGATCAGCATCGTCCGGCCCGTTACCGTGTCATAGACCGGCTCCGTCACCTGCGCGATCACCATGCCCGGCAGGTCGGAATTGAGGCCGGTTATGAGGCTGGCCGCGATCACGTTGCCCGCCATCACCTGATATGGCGATGCCGGCGTCTGCAAGGCATGTGCGTTGTAGATGCCGCCCGATGCCTGTTGCCCGACAAAATCGAGTTTCCGTCGCTGGGCGTTCTGATCGCGCTCCGGGTCGAGCGCGAGACGACCCGCCTGTCCGGCCTCGGCGGCGGGTGCCGTGCCGGTTGCGGCTCCGCCGTCGCCGCTTGCCACCAGCGCGGTCGCGGCCCGGCCCGACGATTGCACCATCACGCCCGCCTCGCGCGCCTGATGGGCCTGCGCGGCAATGCGCTGGCGCTCGGCTTCGGCGGCCTGTTCTTCGGGCGTCATGCCGGACGGCGCGGCGACGGGATCGGCCGGGACGATGCCGCCGCCTTCGGCAAGCTCGTGCTGCCGGTCGAGGATCGGCCGCCCCAGGTCGCCGGGCAGCGGCGGCCCCAGCACCGGGATACCGGGCGCAACCTCGCCATAGCTGCCGGGCAGGTTCGCCACGGCATCGGCTGGGGTGCGCCGGTCGGTGATGGCCTTCTCGTCGGCCGCGACGATCTGGAGCGTCTTCGGCCCCAGCGCCATCCAGGCGACGCCGGCGATGGCGAACGATCCGATCGCGGCCCCGGCGACGATCACGCCGCGCTTGAACCGCACCACGCGGCGCGGATTGGCGCGCAGCACGAGCGCATCGGGATTGACCTTGCGGGGCTGCGGGGTTTGCGCCTCATTGTCGGGCGCTGCGGGTTCGACGGGCGGCTCGCTCATTTGCGCGCCCTCCGGCTCTGGCCGTCCGTGCGGACGATCCTCACGATCTGCTGCGGGTTTTCGCCAAGGCGCAGCTCGGCGGCGCCGAACAGGCGATCGACAATATAGTGGTTGCCGCTCACCCGGTAGTTGACCAACTGGCTCTGCCCCAGCGGCCCGACGACGAACAGCGGCGGGGCTTCGCCCTGATCGAGCCGCGCGGGAAACTCGATATAGACCTTGTTGCCATCATCCCATGCGCGCAGCGGACGCCACGGCGGACTGTCGCCGGTGATGGCGTAGCGGAAGCGCAAATTGGTCAGCGCGACATTCTCCGCCACCGGCCGGGCTTCCTCGGCGCGGGCGTTCTGACGACGAAGCGCGACAAGCCGGTCCTGCGGATAGGTCCAGCTAATCGCCGCCATCGCGGTGCGGTCGGTGCTTTCGAGCGCGAGGTGATAGGCGCGGCGGTCGGTGGTGATGACCATGTTGGTCACAAGCCCGGCGGCAAAGGGCTTCACTAGCACATGCACGCGGGCGTCCTCGCCCGCGCCGCTGGTGGTGTCGCCAATCACCCAGCGCACGGTGTCGCCGGCCGATACCGCCACCAGCCGTTCGCCGGGCTGCAAGGCAATGTCGCTGACCCGCTCCGGCGCGGCATAGAGGCGGTAGAGCGCGCCATCGGTCCACGGATAGACCTGCACCGCGTTGAGATAGCCCGCGCTCGACGGCTCGCGGGTCGCGGCCCGGTTGGCGGCTTCCACCCTTGCGGTTGGCAGGTTGGTATCCTTACGCGCCGTGGGCGGCGGCAAGAGCTGACCCGGCAAGGGCAGCGGCCGGGGCACCTCGACGATCTCGACGGGCCTCGGCGGCTCGGCCTCCAGGGTCGCGGGATGGAACCGCGCGGCATCGAGCGCGATGGTCGGCGGCGGGGTTTTCCCGGCGCAGGCGGCGAGCGCCAGCACCGGCAGGCAAAGCATGGATGTGCGGATCATGGACGGGTTCCTTTCTGTGCGGGAGTGGCCGGGCTGGCGGGCGCGGCCGATGCGGGAGCCGGTTCGGCGGTTGCCGATGCAACCGGCGCAAGCGCCTGCGGCGGCGCGGCCGGAGCAGGAACGGCAACAGGCGGCAGGGATTCCGGCCTCGGCGCGGCGCTGTCCGGCCGGCGCTGCTGGCCGGGCTGCGAAGGCTGGCCCTCCAACTCGCGCGCCCAATCAATCGCGTTGACGAACAGGCCCAACGGATTCTTGCGCAGCGCGTCGGCGGTCTTGGGCGGCTGCATCACCACGGTCAGCATCGCGGTCCAGCGTTCGGTCTTGGCGAGACTGCCGCGCTCGAAAATGCTCTCGGTCCACTTCACCTGAAAGCTGGTGTCGGACGCGCGGACCACGCTCGTCACCTGCACCGACACGCTGCGCTGGCCGATCCCGGCGAACGGGTCGTTGGCGCGGGCATATTCGTTGAGGAAGATCGCCGCCCGGTCCGAAGCGAAGTCATAGGCGTCGAGCCAGTTGCGCTTGACCAGCACCGGGTCCGTCGAGACGGAGCGGACATTGGAGATGAACCGCCCCAGGTGCCATGCGATCTGGCCGTCCGTGGGCTGGTAGCTCTGGATCGCGGGCGCGACCGAGCGGGCCTCGCCCAGCCGGTCCACTTCCACGACATAGGGCGCAACGCGGCTCTGCATCGACTGCCAGACGTTCGAGCCGATCAACACGCCGGTCAGGCCAAGGCAGGAGAAGGCGACCAGCCGCCAGTTGCGCGCCTGCACACGGGCCGAGCCGATGCGCTCGTCCCATAGCTGGCCTGCCCGCTGGTAGGGGGTTTCGGGCTGCGGGGTCTGCCCGTAACGCTGGATGGATCGTTTGAAGAACATGCGATTTTACTCCTTGTCGCTAAGGTCGGGGTTGGCTGCGCCGCCGGGCCGGTCGCCGTCCTTGATGGTCTGCGCGGCGATGTGCCGCCGGTGCCGGGAAGTCTGTTCGGAACGGATTTTCTGCGCCCACGCAGGCGCGGGCGAACCCGCTCCTTGCGCTGCGGCTTGCGTGGCTGCGGCGGTGCCGGAACTGGCGGCGGCACCCGCGCCGGTCCCCTTGGGGCCGCCACCGGGCATCAGCGCGTCCATGTTCATCGCGGACCAGGCGGCGGCACGGCCTCTGCCGGCATCGGCCTGTAGTCCTGATTTGACGCTGGCGGACGCCGCCTGCATTTTCTGTCCGGCCGCATTGCGCGCGGCCGAGGCGACGCCGCCAAGGCCAGCCTTCACGCCTCCGCCGCCGGCCTGCCCGATCTGGTAAGCGGTCTGCGCGGCCGATCCCATCGCGGTCCCGGCACGAATGGCGGACATGCCGCCGCGCCCGGCCATCATCGCGCCGCGAGCGCCGAGCATGGCGGCACCGCCCGTCATAATCGCCGCGCCCGCCACCGTGCCGACCGCCGCACCCGCACCGAGTTGCGGCGCGCCGGAGACAAGGCCCGATGCGATACCGGGACCGAAGATGCCGAGGCCCATCAGCGACAAAGCGCCGAGCAGCAACGTCATGGCATCGGACGTGTCGGGATCGGAACCGATAAGCCCGGCCAGTTCAGTGAAAAAGTTGGCGCCAATGCCGACGATCACCGCCAGCACCATCACCTTGATGCCCGACGATATGACGTTGCCCAGCACCCGTTCAGCGAGGAAGCTCGACTTGTTCCACAAGGCGAACGGCACCAGCACGAAGCCGGCGAGGCTGGTCAGCTTGAACTCAAGGATCGTGATGAAAAGCTGGATGGCGAGGATGAAGAACGCCAGCACGACGATGAACCATGCGACCAGCAGCACCGTGATATTGAGGAAGTTGCCGAAGAACTCTGGAAAGCCCAGCATGTCTTCAACGACGGTCAGCATCGGGTGCGCGGCCTCGAAGCCCGCGCCCGCGATCTTGCCGGGTTTCAGCAGGTCGTCGGCAACCATGCCGCCGCCGCCCGCCGTGACGCCCAGCCCGGCAAAGCTGCGATAGATGATGTCGGCAAGACGGGAGAAATTGCCGAGGATGAAGGCGAAGGCTCCGACATAGAGCACCTTCTTGACCAGCTTGCCGAGGACATCCTGATCGTTGTCCATCGCCCACCAGAGCGCGGCCAGAGTCACGTCGATGCCGATCAGCACCGTGGTCAGGAACGCCACGTCGCCCGAAAGCAGGCCGAAGCCGCTGTCGATATACCGGATGAAGCTATCCAGAAATCCGTCGATGATATTGAGATCAGGGTCCATGTGGAGCCTCGCCTTCGGACAGGGGGCCGCCGCTTATCGCGGCGTGTAGGCGTTGGCCGAGCCGATGAACCGGCTCGTGCGCTCGCGGGCGGCTTCAAGTCCCTGCTGCTGGCGGGCGCGCTCGATCGCGTCGGCACGATATTGCGCCGCCATCATCTGCTGGATTTGGAGCTGCTGCTTGGTGCTGAGCGCGATAAGCTGGTTGGTCGCCTGTTGCGCCTGCAAACTGCCGGCGGCGGACTGGCTCTGCGATACGAGGTCGGCCAGCAAACCGGCGTCGGCCTGCACATTCTCGATCACCTGCGACTGCACGCGCATGGTCTGCCGATAGGCTTTCATGCTCGCCTGCAACCGGGTGCGGGCCTGCGCGATGATCTCGCTGGTGCTAAGCGCCCGGTCGAACTCGGCCGGGAACTGCTGGCGCAGCGCCGCGTCGGTCGATTCCAGATCGAAGGCGATGCCCTCGGCCTGCATCATCAGCGTGTCGATGCGCTGCATCGACCGGGTGATTTGCGCCAGCGAGGAGAAATCGAGCCGCTGGAGATGCTTCGCCATGTTGGTCAGCATCGTCGCCTGGTTCTGGAGCGACTGGATTTGATTGTTGATCTGCTGGAGGGTGCGCGCGGCGGTCAGCACGTTTTGCGCGTAGTTCGATGGATCGAACACCACGATCGCGTGGGCCGGGGCGGTCGGCACGAGCACCGTTGCCACGAGGGACGTTGCCGCAAGGCAGGCGGCGAGGATGCGGGATTTCATTGGTCAGTCTCCTTCTGCTGGGGGGGTGGGAAAATCGGGGAGCAGCGCGGCGGCCCAGGCGAGGCCGCGCGCTTCAAGAAAGGCGGCGGCAAAGCCGTCGGGATCGCCTTCGGCCAACAGCCGGTCGATCAGGCTTTGGGTTTCGGGATCGGACGCGCCGCAAAGCGCCAGCGCGATCGGTCCCAGCGCCAGCTCGAACAGCCGGTTGCCGCGCCGCGATTGCAGGTAGTATTGCCGCTTGGGCGTGGCGCGGGCGACAAGCTCGATCTGGCGTTCGTTGAGGCCGAAGCGTTCATAGGCGGCGCGGCCCTGCGGCTCGATCGCGCGGTCATTGGCGAGGAAGATGCGCTGCGGGCAGGACTCGATGATCGCCGGGGCAATGCTGCTGTCGGCAATGTCGGCCAGCGATTGCGTGGCGAAGATGACGCTGACGTTCTTCTTGCGCAACACTTTGAGCCATTCGCGGATGCGGGCCGCGAAGATCGGATTGTCAAGAAACACCCAGGCTTCATCGAGAATGAGCAGGCTGGGCCGCCCGTCGAAGCGTTCTTCGAGCCGGTGGAACAGATAGGTCAGCACCGGCAGCACCACGCCCGCGCTGTGCATCAGCACTTCCGTCTCGAAGCATTGCACGTCGCTGAGCGCGAGGCGGTTTTCGGCGGCATCGAGCAGTCGGCCGAACGGCCCCTCCAGCGTATAGGGCATGAGCGCGGCTTTGAGCGCATTGGACTGCAAGAGGACCGAAAGCCCGGTCAGCGTGCGTTCCTCGGCCGGGGCGCTGGCGAGGCTGGTGAGCGCGGACCAAAGCGCCTCCTTGACCTCCGGCGTCACATCGACCCGCTCATGGGCGAGCAGTGAGGCGATCCAGTCGGCCGCCCATGTGCGCTCGGCATCATTGTCGATGTTGCGCAAGGGCTGGAAGGCCAGCGAGTCGCTTGTCCCCAGCGCATGATGCTCGCCGCCCATCGCCAGCACGGCGGTGCGCGCGGACAATCCCTTGTCGAAGATAGTGACCTGCGCGCCCGCATAGCGGCGGAACTGCAAGGCGAGCAGCGCCAGCAATACCGACTTGCCCGCGCCGGTTGGCCCGACGATCAGCATATGGCCGACGTCACCGACATGGGTGGACAGCCGGAACGGCGTGGAGCCGGACGTCTCGGCATAGAGCAGCGGCGGTCCGGCCAAATGATTGTTGCGCGCGGGGCCTGCCCAAACGGAGGACAGCGGCATCAGGTGCGCGAGGTTCAGCGTGTGGACCAACGGTTGCCGGACATTGGCATAGACATGGCCGGGGAGCGAACCGAGCCAGGCTTCGACCCCGTTGACCGACTCCCGTATGCAGGTGAAGCCGAGGCCATTGACGATCCGCTCGACAATGCGGACCTTCTCATCGGCGGCTGCCCGGTCCTCGTCGCTCACGGTGATGGTCGCGGTATAGTAGCCGAAGGCGACATGATCGCCGCCAAGCGCCTGCAAGGCGAGGTCGCTGTCGGCCACCTTGTTGTCGGCGTCGCTGTCGGTCAGCGGCACCGGCTCGTTCATCATCACTTCGCGCATGAGCTGCGCGATCGACTTGCGCTTGTTGAACCATTGCCGCCGGATGCGGGTCAGGCTCTTGGTGGCGAGGGTCTTGTCGAGCGCGATGAAGCGCGTGGCCCAGCGATAGGCGAAATCCTGATGGTTGAGCGCGTCGAGGATTCCCGGCCGGGTGGCGTTGGGAAATCCCAGCACCGTCACCGTGCGCAAGTGCCGGTCGCCCAGCATCGGTTCGATGCCGCCGGACAGCGGCGTATCGACCAGCAGGCCATCGAGATACATCGGCGTCGCGGGCACGGCGACGGGATGGCGCTTCGCGGAAATGCAGCCGTGGAGGAAGGTCAGCGTCTCGGCATCATCGAGCGCCGCGACTTCGGGCATGATGCCGGTCAGAAGATCCGATAGCCGGTCGCTCTCCGCGATGAAGGCGCGCAGTTCGGTGCGCCAGTCGCGGTCCTCGCTCGGCTGCTCGCGCTCCAGCAGCGCGCGTTCGGCGCGGCTGACCTGATCGGCGGGCGGCAGGTAGCAGAGGGTCAGGTGATAGCGGCTCTCGAAATGCTGCCCCTTGCGCCCGTCGAAATGGGCGCGGCGTTCCTCGTCCACCAGCCAGCTTGTCGGGTCAGGAAAATTGCTGTCGGGATAGGTCATCGCCTCGATGCGCTCGGCATCGAAGAACAAGGCCCAGCCTGACCCCAGGCGGCGCAGCGCATTGTTGGCCCGTGCGCAGACCGAAATCAGTTCGGCTTGCGTCGCGGATTCAAGGTCCGGTCCCCGGAACCGGAAGGTCCGCTGGAAACTGCCGTCCTTGTTCAAGACGACGCCCTTTGCCACCAATGCGGCCCAGGGGAGATGATCGGCCAGCCGGTCGGCGGCGTTGCGATATTCACGCAAGTTCAGCATGTGAGATAGACTTTCTGCCGGAGGTGACGGGCGAGGACGGGCGCGAAATCGGGGTCGCGTTTGGCGGCAAAGACCGCGAGGCTGTGCCCGGCGAGCCAGAGCAGCAGGCCCGCAATCCATTGCTGGAGGCCCAGCCCCATCGCGGCGGCGAGCGTGCCATTGAGGATGGCAAGGCCGCGCGGCGCGCCGCCCAGCAGGATCGGCTCGGTCAGCGCGCGGTGCAGCGGCACCTCGAAGCCCTCGACCTCGCCCCTGGCCGCGATGGAGCTGACCCCGCTCATGCGATCAAGGCTCCGCCGCCGAACGAGAAGAACGACAGGAAGAAGCTCGATGCCGCAAAGGCGATCGACAGGCCGAACACGATCTGGATCAGCTTGCGAAAACCGCCCGACGTTTCCCCAAAGGCCAGCGCGAGGCCGGTGGTGATAATGATGATGACGGCGACGATTTTGGCGACCGGGCCTTGCACCGATTCCAGAATCTGTTGCAGCGGCTCTTCCCACGGCATACCGGACCCGGCCGCATGGGCGGTCGCGGCGAGGCCGAGAACCAGGCCAAGGTTGAGGCTGACGGCGGCCAGCTTGCGAAGATAGGGGAAGCGTGCCCGCGCTGTAGCGATGGCGGGATGGGTGACGTGCATGGTCATTCTCCTTCAGGGGTGATGGTGGTCGGGGGAAAAGCGAGGTCGGTGACGGCGTAATCGCCGTCGGCATCCAGTCCGCCGACCTCGGCCACGGACTCGATCCTGCGGCCGGTTCCCCGGCCGGAGATGAAGACAACCAGGTCGATCGCTTCCGCGATCAGACGGCGCGGAACGGTGACGACGCACTCCGCGACAAGCTGCTCGATCCGATAAAGCGCGGAGCGCGCGCTGTTCGCGTGGACGGTGGCGATGCCGCCGGGATGGCCGGTGTTCCATGCCTTGAGCATGTCGAGCGCCTCGCCGCCTCGGACCTCGCCCACGATGATGCGGTCGGGCCTGAGGCGCAGGGTCGAGCGCACCAGGTCGGCCATCGACACAATGCCGGGCCGGGTGCGCAGCGCCACGGTGTCAGGCGCGGCGCATTGCAGCTCGCGCGTGTCCTCGATGATGATGACCCGCTCGTCCAGCGTGGCCATTTCATTGAGCAGCGCATTGGCCAGCGTGGTCTTGCCCGAGGACGTGCCACCCGCGACAAGAATGTTGCGGCGCTCGACAACGGCCATAGACAGCGCCAGCGCAACTTCCGGGCGCATGAGGCCGTCCGCCACATAGTCTATCAGGCGATGAATACGCGCCGCGGGCTTGCGGATCGAAAAGCACGGCGCGGCCGATACCGGCGGCAACAGGCCCTCGAAGCGTTCCCCGCCTTCAGGAAGTTCGGCGCTGACGATCGGCGCGCCGGCATGAACCTCGGCGCGCACATGGCTGGCGACCAGTCGGATGATGCGTTCGGCTTCGGCCGGTTCCAGCCGCGCGCCAGTATCGACGCGGCCCTCTCCCAGCCGGTCGAGCCGCAGCACGCCATCGGGGTTCGCCATGATCTCGATCACCAGCGGGTCGGCCAGCGCCGCCGCGATCACCGGCCCCATCGCCGTGCGCAGCATCGCGCGGCGGCGGCCCTGCGCCTGGGCATTGACGCCGGTGTTCATGGGGCCGCTCATTGGGCCGCCTCGCTCTGCTGGGCGATCGGCTTGGGACCGGCGGCCATCTGCCGTCCGATCTGCGCGATGAACCTGTCGAAGCGGTCGCGGCCGATGGCGCGAGCGGCGGCATCGGGTTCGGGAAGCTGGGCGGTCAGGCAATAATGCTGGTGGACGAAAAGCGAGACGCTTTCCAAAAGCACCTGCACATCGCGGCTGAGCCGGCCAAGCTGGAGGCTCATCCGATCGAGCCGCCCGCCGAAACGGTCGTCCAGTTCGTGACTGCCCTGCCGGGTCAGCCAGGCGTCGAGCGCCGTCACCAATATATCGGAGCGGGCGACGCCGGGCTTGGCGGCCAGTTCCTCCAGCCGCTCGGCCAGCCTCGGTTCGAGGAAAAGCTGATAGCGCACCTTGTCGCGGTTTCGCATCACTCCCCTCCGAAGCTGGGGAGCAGGTCGCTGCCGCGATCCTTGCCCTCATTCATGGCGACGGCTCGCGCGACATTGCTGAGGCTGGTCATGGCGCGGCGGTCGGCGGCGGGATCGCTATCCTCATCGTCGCCAGGCGTGCCGTCCTGTTCGCGTTCGACGGGCTGCACGGGCTGTTCTTCGGCAAGGCCCGGATGGCGCTGCTGCTGCAAGCCGCCTTCGGATTCCTCGTCGAACGCCGCGCCTTCTTCCTCGGCGGCGGCGACCAGCCCATCATGCAGTCCCCGAACCTGACCGCTCCAGTCGTCGGGACGCGGGGCGGGACGATCGGCATAGGCCGCGCCACCAGCACCACCATTGCCACCGCCGCCGTTTCCACCGCTGCCGCAGTTCCCGGCGCTGCCGTTGCCGCCAAGATCGGGCGCGGGCAGAATCCGCGCCGTGAAATTGCGGTCCTCGTAATAGCGCAGTTTCTTCGCCCGGATCGGGGCCAGCCCGGACACCAGCACCAACTCATCGGCGGGCGGAAGCTGCATCACCTCGCCGGGTGTCAGCAGCGGGCGGGCCGTCTCCTGCCGCGACACCATGACGTGCGACAACCAGGGCGCGAGCCGATGGCCGGCATAGTTGCGTTGGGCGCGCAGTTCGGTCGCGGTGCCAAGGGCATCGGAAATCCGCTTCGCGGTGCGCTCGTCGTTGGACGAAAAGGCGATGCGGACATGGCAGTTGTCGAGAATGGCGTTGTTCTCGCCATATGCCTTGCTGATCTGATTGAGACTTTGCGCGATCAGGTAGGCGCGGATGCCGTAGCCGGCCATGAAGGCGAGCGCCGTTTCAAAGAAGTCGAGACGGCCGAGCGCGGGAAACTCGTCCAGCATCATCAGCAGTTGATGCTTGCGGCTTTTCTTCGGGTCGCCTTCCAGCCGTTCGGTCAGACGGCGGCCAATCTGGTTGAGGATCAGCCGGACCAGTGGCTTAGTGCGGGAAATGTCGCTGGGCGGAATGACCAGATAGAGCGATACCGGCGACTTCGCATCGACAAGATCGGCAATGCGCCAGTCGCAGGCCGCCGTGGTCTGCGCCACGGTGGGGTCGCGGTAGAGGCCAAGAAAGGACATGGCCGTGCTGAGGACGCCGCTGCGTTCGTTCTCGGACTTGTTCAGCACCTCGCGCGCCGCGCTGGCGACAACCGGGTGAACCTGCGGATGCTCCTTGGTGCCGAGATGGTTGGTCGCCATCATCCGGCGCAGCGTGTGCGCGAACGACCGCTGGGGATCGGACAGGAAGGTGGCGACGCGCGCCAGCGTCTTTTCTTCCTCCGCATAGAGAACATGGAGGATCGCGCCGACGAGCAGGCTGTGGCTGGTCTTTTCCCAATGCGAGCGCCGCTCCAGCGCGCCTTCGGGGTCCACGAGAATATCCGCGATGTTCTGAACGTCGCGGACCTCATCC
>CAYLKZ010000050.1:0-22579 GCA_964384275.1 uncultured Sphingobium sp.
CATCGCCCGAAAGGGCCGTGCCCGCGCCCGAAAAGACGCGCGTATAGCCGTCGGCATAACCGATATTGATCGTCGCCGTCTCCATCGTCCGGTCGGCAACGAAGGTCGCATTATAGCCGACCGACTCCCCGCCGCGCACCGTCCGCCGCTGCAACACCTGCGCCTGCGGGGTCACGACCTGCCGGATCATCCCTTCGCATTCGGGGTGGGCGATGCCGCCATAAAGGGCGAGGCCCGGACGGGTCAGATCGAAATGATATTTCTCGCCCCGGCAGATGCCCGCGCTGTTGGCGAGGCTGTAGCGCCGCGCCTTCACCTTCCCGCGCACATCATTGAAAAGCAGCAGTTGCACATCGTTGAGCGGATGCTCCTCCTCCGCCGCGACGAGATGGCTCATCAGCGTGTCGACCTCCAGCCCGTCGAACAAGCTGAAATCGAGATCGGAGAGCGAGAGGCCGAGCCGGTTCATGCCGGTGTCGATCATCACGTCGCAGGCGCCGCCGCCCGCCGCCTTCCAGCGGGCGATCTGCTCCGCGCTGTTGAGCACCGGACGGGCGCGGGCCGCAAGCGCGACCTCCATATCCTCCGCCCGCACGCCGTGCAGCACGCTCATGGCAAGATCGTCGCCCAGATCCTCCTGCAACGCCAGCGCCTCGGCCCAGGTGGCGACGAAAAAGTCGCGGCACCCCGCATCGGCAAGGTGCGACAGCACCTCCCGCGCGCCCAGGCCATAGCCATTGGCCTTGATCGCCGCCCCGCATGCCGCCGCTCCGCCCTGCTCCCGCAGCCAGGCATAGTTGGAGAGCAGCGCGCCGCGATCGAGCTTCAACCGCAGCGGAGAAAAATGGGTCGCAGCCATAGGCGATCGAGTTTCCAACAGGCCCGCGTCAAGGAGTTGATGCATGCAAGAACGGCCTTTTCTTCAGGCAGGCCCTCGGCCTCGCCTCTCATGGTTAACAGCGATAAACATTCCACGCCGGAGCAGCAATAGCCCGGCAAGCCTTCCCTGCTCTATCCACAAAAATAGTTTGGATATACTTTACAAGCACAGTCGTTCACGCTGAAAAATCAGAAAAGACGTGATCCATCCGGCACAGGATGATCGGGAGAGAAAAGCACAACCTCGCCCTTTTCGTCACCAAAACCCAACGTCAATACTTCCGACAGGAACTTGCCGATCTGGCGCGGCGGGAAATTGACGACGGCCGCAACCTTGCGCCCCGTCAGCTCTTCCCTTTGATAATAGGCGGTAATTTGCGCGCTACTCTTCTTGACGCCGATAGCGGGGCCGAAATCGATCAGCAGCTTAAGGGCGGGCTTGCGCGCTTCCGGAAAGGGCTCGGCCAAAAGGATCGTGCCGATGCGGATATCGACCTTCAGAAAATCGTCGAAGCTGATCTGCGCGGCGGGGGGCGAATCAGCCGAATGGTGCAAATGCATGACATCCCCTTCTCAATAAACCCGGGAGCAAGCACCTAAAATCACTCGCCCAAAAACAAACGGGCGCGTCTTTCCAGACACGCCCGCCCGGTTGGCCGGAATAGAGGGAAGTAGTTATTCCAGCTCCAATATGATGCTGTCGACGGGCAAGCTGTCCCCGGCGGCGGCACTGACACTCTTTACCACACCCGCCTTCTGCGCGCGAAGAATATTCTCCATCTTCATCGCTTCGATCACGGCGAGCGGCTGGCCGATCTCGACCTTGTCGCCTTCCTTGACGTTCAGCGCGACCAGCAGGCCCGGCATCGGGCAGATGAGGAAGCGCGAAAGATCCGGCGGGGTCTTCTCGATCATATGCGCGGCATAGGGCGCGATCTGGGCAGGCAGCACCCGCGCCACATGGCTGGCGCCGCGGCAGGTGAGGCGGAAGCCGGTCGGCACCGGCGCGATGCGGACGGAGAGCGGCTCCCCGTTCACCACCGCGTCGATGATGCGATCGCCCGGCGTATATTCAAGGTCGAGATCGATCGTCTCGCCATCGACCTTGACCTCATCCATCTGGATCGACACCGCATGGTCGACGCCGCCCAGCCGCACGGACCAGTCCGCCGGCGGCTTCAGCCGCTTGCCGAGCTGGCCGTCGATGCGGCGCGCGCGATCCGCCATCGCGGTACCGGCAAAGGCCGCAATCGCCGAAAGGCTGCGGAGCAGCTCCGGCGAGGCAGGTGCGCCCTCGAAGCCTTCGGGATATTCCTCGGCGATGAAGCCAGTCGAGAGATTGCCCTCGCGGAAGCGGTCATGCTGCATGATCGCCGACAGGAAATCGATATTATGGCCCAGGCCCTCGATCTCGAAGCGGTCGAGCGCCTCGACCTGCATGTCGATCGCCTCGATGCGGGTCGGCGCATAGGTGATGAGCTTGGCGATCATCGGGTCATAGAACATGCTGACCTCGCCACCCTCGGTCACGCCGTCATCGACGCGGATGCCCTCAGCTTCTGCCGGCGGGTTGTAGCGCACGAGGCGGCCCGTCGAAGGCAGGAAGCCGCGATAGGGATCTTCGGCATAGACGCGGTTCTCGATCGACCAGCCGTTGATCTTCACCTCATCCTGCGTGAAGGAGAGCTTCTCGCCATTGGCGACGCGGATCATCTGCTCGACAAGGTCGAGGCCGGTGATCTGCTCGGTGACGGGATGCTCCACCTGCAAGCGGGTGTTCATTTCGAGGAAGTAGAAGCCGTCGCCGGTGGTATCCGTGCCCGAAACGATCAGTTCCACCGTGCCCGCGCTGAAATAGCCGACCGCCTTCGACAGAGCGACGCACTGCTCGCCCATCTTCTTGCGCATTTCGGGCGAGACGAAGGGCGACGGCGCTTCCTCGACCACCTTCTGGTGGCGGCGCTGGATCGAGCATTCGCGCTCGTTCAGATAGACGACGTTGCCATGCTGATCGCCGAGCACCTGAATTTCGATATGGCGCGGGCTTTCGATAAACTTTTCGATGAACACGCGGTCGTCGCCGAAGCTCGACAGCCCCTCGCGCTTGGTGGCTTCGAAGCCCTCGCGCACGTCCTGCTCGCTATAGGCAAGGCGCATGCCCTTGCCGCCACCGCCTGCCGAGGCCTTCATCATCACCGGATAGCCGATCTCGTTGGAGATGCGCACCGCATGTTCGGTATCGTCGATCTCGCCGACATAGCCGGGGACGACGTTGACGCCCGCTTGCATCGCGAGCTTCTTCGATTCGATCTTGTCGCCCATTGCGGCAATCGCATTGGCAGGGGGGCCGACGAAGATGATGCCCGCTTCATCGAGCGCCTTACGGAAGCTTTCGCGCTCCGAAAGGAAGCCGTAGCCGGGATGAACCGCGTCCGCGCCTGTCGCCTTGCACGCCTCGATGATCTTGTCGGCGATCAAATAGGATTGCGCGGCGGGCGGCGGGCCGAGATGCACGGCTTCATCCGCCATCAGCACATGCGGCGCGCGCGCATCGGCGTCGGAATAGACCGCGACGGTCGCGATGCCCATTTTCCGTGCGGTGCGGATGACACGGCATGCGATTTCGCCACGGTTTGCAATCAATATCTTCTTAATCGCCATCTCTATCCCTGCCTAATTCTAATTCAGTTCCCTCAGCCCGTTTGGGGTGAGCGTATCGAAGTCCCGCCCTTTTTCCTCGAAGAAGGAAGCGCCCTTCGACATGCTCAGGGCAAAGGGTGATAATATCCTGCGGCGACCGGACCCCCGGTCACTCCGCTGCTTCCTCCAGATGCCCATGCGGCGCGGCCTGCATCGCCGCGATGCCGAGCTTGGCCAGCAAGGCCCCGTCGCTGTCATCGCCCGCATTGGGCGCGGTCAGCAGCTTGTCGCCGGTGAAGATGCTGTTGGCGCCCGCCATGAAGCACAGCGCCTGACAGCTTTCGCTCATGCTCTCGCGGCCCGCCGACAGGCGCACCATCGAGTGCGGCATGGTGATGCGCGCCACCGCCACGGTGCGCACGAACTCGATCTCGTCGATCTTGGCGAGCGGCGTGTCGACAAGCATGTCGCCCAGCACCGTGCCCTTGACCGGCACCAGCGCGTTGATCGGCACGCTTTCCGGATGCGGCATGCAGGCGAGCGCCTGAATGAAGCCGATCCGGTCCTCGCGCTTCTCGCCCAGCCCGACAATGCCGCCGCAGCACACGTTGATGCCCGCATCGCGCACATTTTCCAGCGTCTCGACGCGATCCTCGAAAGTGCGGGTCGAGATGATGTTGGCGTAATTTTCCGGCGCGGTGTCGATATTATGATTATAATAATCGAGTCCCGCATCCGCGAGTTGCTTCGCCTGATCGGACGAGAGCATGCCCAGCGTCATGCAGGTTTCCATGCCCATCTCGCGCACGCCCTTCACCATTTCGATGAGCGCAGGCATGTCGCGATCCTTGGGGTTGCGCCACGCCGCGCCCATGCAGAAACGGCCGGAGCCGCCATCCTTCGCCTGCGCCGCCGCCTGAAGCACAGCGCGCACGTCCATGAGCTTGGTCGCCTTGACGCCGCTTTCCGCGCTCACCGACTGCGAGCAATAGCCGCAATCTTCCGGGCAACCGCCGGTCTTGATCGAGAGCAGCGTCGAGAGCTGCACCTCGTTGCGGGGATGATTGGCACGGTGCACCGTCTGGGCTTCGTAGAGAAGGTCCATGAACGGCATATTGAAATAGGCCGTTATCTCGTCACGGGTCCAGTCGGTGCGGGGTTCGAAATTCATTCTGCGGCCTCATCAACAGGGGGCATGTTATGGCCCAGCAGACGCAGCACATCGGCCGCGCACTCGACCACATTGGTGCCCGGCCCATAAATGCCCTGCACCCCGGCGTCACGCAGATAATCATAGTCCTGCGGCGGAATGACCCCGCCCGCGACGACCTTCACATCGGCGCGCCCGGCATCCTTGAGCAACCGCACCAGTTCGGGGATCAGCGTCTTGTGACCCGCCGCGAGGCTGGACGCGCCCACCACGTCGACATCGCTCTGCAACGCCAGATCGCGGGTTTCCTCCGGCGTCTGGAACAGCGGGCCTGAAACGACCTCGAAGCCCATGTCGCTGAAAGCCGACGCCACGACATTGGCGCCGCGATCATGACCGTCCTGCCCCATTTTGGCGACGAGCATGCGGGGCTTGCGCCCAAGGCGGTGCTCGACGGCCTGCACTCCGTCGAGCACCTGACGCCAGCGGCTGTCCCCTGCATAGGGGGCAGCATAGACGCCCTTGACCGGGGTCGGAACGGTGCCATAGCGGTCGAAAACGACCTCCATCGCAGCCGAGATTTCCCCCAGCGTCGCGCGCAGACGCGCCGCATTCACGGCGAGCGCGAGCAGATTGCCCTTGCCCTGCGCGCCTTCGGTCAGCGCCTTGAGCGCCGCCTGACAGGCTTCTTCATCCCTGTTGGCCTTGACCCGGTCGAGACGCGCGATCTGCGCCTCGCGAACCTTGGTATTGTCGACTTCCAGCGTTTCGAGCAGATCCTCGTTTGCGAGGCGATATTTGTTGACACCGACGATCACGTCCTCGCCCCGATCAACGCGAGCCTGACGCGCGGCGGCGGCTTCCTCGATCATCGCCTTGGGCCAGCCCGCGCCCACGGCCTTCGCCATGCCGCCTTCGGCCTCGACGCGCTCGATGATCTCCCACGCCTTGTCGACCAGTTCCTGCGTCAGCGCCTCGATATAATAGCTGCCGCCCAGCGGATCGACGACATTGCACATGCCGGTCTCTTCCTGGATGACGATCTGCGTATTGCGGGCGATGCGCGCCGAGAAATCGGTCGGCAGCGCGATCGCCTCGTCGAGCGCATTGGTGTGGAGCGACTGGGTGCCGCCCAGCATCGCCGCCATCGCTTCGATAGTGGTACGAATGACGTTGTTATAGGGGTCCTGCTCGGTCAGCGACACGCCTGAAGTCTGGCAGTGGGTGCGCAGCATCTTGGAGCGTTCGGACTTGGCGCCCAGCTCCGTCATCGCGCGGTACCAGAGGGCACGGGCCGCGCGCAGCTTCGCCACTTCCATGAAGAAGTTCATGCCGATGGCGAAGAAGAAGCTCAGACGCCCGGCGAACTTGTCGATATCGAGGCCCGAGGCCACGCCATATTTCACATATTCCATACCATCGGCGATGGTGAAGGCCAGCTCCTGCACCTGCGTGGCGCCTGCCTCCTGCATATGATAGCCGGAGATGGAGATGCTGTTGAACTTCGGCATATGGTCCGCCGTATAGGCGAAAATGTCCGAAATGATCCGCATCGAGGGTTCGGGCGGATAGATATAGGTGTTGCGGACCATGAACTCCTTGAGGATGTCGTTCTGGATGGTCCCGCTAAGCTTGTCCTGAGAGACGCCCTGCTCTTCAGCCGCGATGATGTAGAAGGCCAGACACGGGATGACGGCGCCGTTCATCGTCATCGAGACGGACATTTCATCGAGCGGGATCTGATCGAAGAGGATCTTCATGTCCTCGACGGAATCGATCGCCACGCCCGCCTTGCCGACATCGCCGACGACGCGGGGATGATCGCTGTCATAGCCCCGGTGGGTTGCAAGATCGAACGCGACCGAAAGGCCCTTCTGACCCGCCGCGAGGTTGCGGCGATAGAAGGCGTTGGATTCCTCGGCGGTCGAAAAGCCCGCATATTGACGGATCGTCCAGGGGCGGCCCGCATACATGCTGGCCTTCACGCCGCGCGTGAACGGCGCGAAACCGGGCAGGCCCGGCTCGACGGTCACATCCTCGGCCGTGTAAAGCGGCTTTACCGTGATGCCCTCGGGCGTCTGCCAGTCAAGGTCCTTGCCCTTGACCTCCTTGTCAGCCAGTTGTTTCCAGTCGTTCAGATCAGCCATGGTCATTCACCTTTGAACAGCGGAGCGCGCTTTTCGGCAAAAGCCAGCAGCGCCTCCCTGAAATCCGCGGTCTCTCCCGCCCGGTTCTGGTTGGCACGCTCCAGAGCGAGCGTATCTTCCAGCCCTTGCGTCAGTGCCGCCGCAATCTGTTTACGGATCATCGCAATGGCGACGGTCGGGCCATTGGCCAGACGCGCCGCGATGTCCCGCGCGGTCGTCATCAGCGCGGCGTCATCGACGACCCGCGTGACGAGACCGCATGCCTGCGCCTCTTGCGCTTCCATTTTCTCGCCCAGCAGCGCCATCTCCAGCGCCCGGGTACGCCCGACCGCCTGCGCCACCAGCCATGTCGCGCCTGCATCGGGCACCAGCCCGATATTGACGAAGGACAACAGCATGTAGGAGGATCGCGCCGCGAGGATGATATCCCCGAGCAGCGCCAGACTAAGGCCTGCCCCCACCGCCGGGCCGTTGATCGCCGTCACCACCGGAATGTCGATTTCCGCGAGACGACGCACGAACGGATTATAATATCGGTCCAGTATTTCACCGAGATCGGTCGGGACCGGTTTGCCGCTTTCGACGGTTATGTCCGCGCCGGAGCAGAAAGCCCGCCCCTCCCCGGTCAGGATCAGCGCGCGGGCACCCGCCTTCACTACTTCATCGACCGCCGCCAGCGCTTCCTCGAAGAGCTGCGGCGTCAGTGCATTGAGCCTGTCAGGCCGGGCCAGCGTCAGGGTTGCCACCCTGTCCGCCAGTTCCAGCTTTATGGTCTCATAATGCCTCAATGGCCGGCGCCTTCCTTCGGCGTTTCCATGATTTCGGTCAGGATGCCGTTCATGTCCTTGGGGTGGATGAAGAAGATCAGCGTTCCGTGCGCGCCGATGCGCGGTTCGCCCAGCACTCTCTTGCCCATCGCCAGGAATTCCTCGCGCGCGGCGTGGATATCGGGCACCTCATAGCACATATGATGCTGCCCGCCGAACGGGTTCTTGGCGAGGAAACCGTGGATCGGGCTGTCCTCGCCCAGCGGCTCGATCAGTTCGATCTGCGTGCCCTCGGTTCCCTTCTCGCCCGGCGTGTCGACGAAGCACACCTTCACGCCCTGCGCGGGCAGGTCGAAGGAGTCGTGGATCTTCGTCGCGCCCATCACGTCGCGATAATAGGCGATCGATTGCTCGATCGAGGGGGTAGCGACCCCCACATGGTTCAGACGTCCGAGTTTCATGACATGCCCCTCAAAGCGGAATATTGTCGTGCTTCTTCCACGGATTTTCGAGCGCCTTGTTGCGCAGCTTGCGCAGGCCCAGCGCGACCCGGCGACGGGTGGAATGAGGCATGATGACTTCATCGATGAAGCCCTTCGACGCCGCCACGAACGGGTTGGCGAAGCGATCCTCATATTCCTTCGTGCGCTCCGCGATCTTTTCCGCGTCCCCGATGTCCGAACGGAAGATGATTTCCACCGCGCCCTTGGCGCCCATCACCGCGATCTCTGCGGTCGGCCAGGCATAGTTCAGGTCGCCGCGCAGATGCTTGGACGACATGACGTCATAAGCGCCGCCATAAGCCTTGCGGGTGATGACGGTGATCTTCGGCACGGTCGCCTCGGCATAGGCGAAGAGCAGCTTCGCGCCATGCTTGATGATGCCGCTATGCTCCTGCCCGACGCCCGGCAGGAAGCCCGGCACGTCGACGAAGGTGACGATCGGAATCTCGAACGCATCGCAGAAGCGGACGAAGCGCCCGGCCTTCTTCGACGCATTGATGTCGAGACAGCCCGCCAGCACCATCGGCTGGTTGGCGACGATGCCCACGGTGCGCCCCTCGATGCGGCCGAAGCCGGTGATGATGTTGCCCGCATGGGTCGGCTGGACCTCGAAGAAGTCGCCCTCGTCCATCGTCTTGCGGATCAGTTCATGCATGTCATAGGGCTGGTTCGCATTGGCGGGGATCAGTGTGTCGAGGCTTTCCTCGACGCGGTCCCACGGATCGGCGCTCGGACGCTCCGGCACGCCCTCGCGGTTGCTGGCGGGCAGCAGGTCGACCAGATCGCGCGCGGCGAGCAGCGCCTCGATATCGTTCTCGAACGCCATGTCGGCAACGCCGGACTTGGTGGTGTGGGTGACGGCGCCGCCCAGCTCCTCCTGCGTCACGACCTCATTCGTCACCGTCTTGACCACGTCGGGGCCGGTTACGAACATATAGCTCGAATCCTTCACCATCAGGATGAAGTCGGTCATCGCCGGGGAATAGACCGCGCCGCCCGCGCACGGCCCCATGATGAGGCTGATCTGGGGCACGACGCCGGAGGCCAGCACGTTGCGCTGGAACACCTCGGCATAACCGCCGAGCGAGGCCACGCCCTCCTGAATACGGGCGCCGCCCGAGTCGTTGAGGCCAATGACCGGCGCACCGACCTTCATCGCCATATCCATGATCTTGCAGATCTTCTGCGCGTGGCGCTCCGAAAGCGAGCCACCGAACACGGTGAAATCCTGGCTGAACACGAAGACGAGGCGGCCGTTGATGGTGCCCGATCCGGTGACGACGCCGTCGCCCGGAATATGGTTCTGTTCCATGCCGAAATCGGTGCAATTATGCTCGACATACATGTCGAGTTCCTCGAAGCTGCCCGCGTCGAGCAGCACGTCGAGCCGTTCGCGCGCGGTGAGCCGGCCCTTGGCGTGCTGGGCATCGATACGCCGCTGTCCGCCGCCAAGGCGCGCGGCCTCGCGCTTTTGTTCCAGCCGTTCGATGATCGCCATTTTGGTCATATATTCTCCCCAGACGCCCTGATGCGCGGATATCAGCTTTGCTCCTTTCAGGCTCCGCCACCAGTTGCAAATGCGAATTTGCGGAATTGCAAATCGGCATTTTGCAAATTATGGGAAGCCCATGGCACGGGGTAACAGGCTATTCGTCGGCGGCAGGCTCCGCCAATTGCGTCTCGATCAGCGCATGGATCAGGCATCCATGGCCAGAATCCTCGGAATTTCGGTCTCTTATCTCTCGCAGCTGGAAAATGACGACAGGCCGCTCACTGCCAAGGTGAAAGCCGCGCTGGCGCAGGCTTATCCCGTGGATTGGGCCGCTTTCGACAATCGCGAGGACGAGCAGCTGCTCGGCGCCTTCGTCCATGCCCTCGCCCAGCCCGATGTCGCGGGGGCCGCGCTGGAGCCGGAGCGGATCGAGAAGCTGCACCTCCATTATCCCGAATTCGCAGCGCGCTATGTCGATCTCCACCATGCGTTCCGCCAGACGCATGAACGGCTCAACATGGTCGAGGAAGCGATCGCCAATGACATGGCGACCCATGCCCGCATGCCATGGGAGGTCGTGCGCGACTGGTTTCACGACACCGGCAATTATATCCATGAACTCGATTGCGAAGCCGAGGAACTGCGCACCGCCATCTGCCCGCGCGACCGGGCGGAGGAGACCGACCTCATCGCCGCGCTGCTCGACCGCCACGGCACGCAGGTCATCGTCGAGGAAACGCCCGCGCATCATCTGCGCCGCTACGACGCGGATCGAAACATCCTCTACATCAATGCCGCAGCGCCACCGGAAAGCCGCAATTTCCTGATCGCCCACCAGTTGATGGGCCTGCATGCCCGCACTCTCATCGACAGCATCATCGCCCAGGCCAATCTCTTTTCCACAGGCGCGGAACGGCTGCTTTCGGTGGGCCTTGCCAATTATGCGGCAGGGGCGCTGATGATGCCCTATGCCGCTTTCCGCAACACCGCGCGGGCGGTGCGCCATGATATCGACCGGCTCGCACGGCATTTCGGCGTCTCGTTCGAGCAGGCCTGCCATCGCCTTTCCACGCTGCAACGGCCGGGCATGCGCGGCATTCCCTTCTTCTTCTGCCGGGTCGATATGGCGGGGAACATCACCAAGCGGCATAGCGCCACGCGCCTGCAATTCGCGCGCTTCGGCGGCACCTGCCCGCTCTGGGTCGTGCATGAGGCCGTCGCCATCCCCGACCGCATCCTGACCCAGCTGGGGGAGACCCCCGACGGGGTCCGCTATGTGTCGATGGCGAAGGGGCTGGTGAAGCCTTCGGGCAGCTATACCCGCGCGCCGCGACGCTATGCGGTGGTGCTCGGCTGCGAGGTCGAGCATGCGGCGAATTTCATCTATGCCGACGGGCTGCAATTGCGTGACGAGGCCGCCGCGACGCCCATAGGCATCACCTGCCGCCTCTGCCCGCGCCGGGAATGCGATCAGCGCGCCTTTCCCCCGACCGACCGGCCGATCCGCGTCGATCCCGACAATCGGGACGTAGTGCCCTATGCGATCGAATAAAGGCTAGAGCACCTCCGCCATCATCACGTCGAGCTGAAAGGAGCCGTCTTCCTCTATCCTGAAATGGCGGACAACCTCGGCCGAAGCCTGACGCTGGAGCGAGCGGATCGCCGCGACATGCGGTGCCGGGGTCTGCATCCGCTCCACCCAGGTGGCGAAATCCATCCGCAACCGCCAGCAGGCGATGCGCTCGACGCTGAACCCCGCACGACCCAGCGCGGCGACCCACTCGCTCATGCGATAGTCCCGCACATGGGAGGCATCGCGCAACAGCTCGACCGCCTGCAAATGCCCGTCGGCGCGCGGCTCCTCCGGCGCGATCGCATCGACGAAGACCGCCCGCCCGGATCGGCCCAGCACCCGCCGCGCCTCGCGCAGAGCAGCCTCGAAATCCTGCCAGTGATGGGCGGAAAAGCGGCAGGCCAGAAAGTCGAATTGCCCGTCCGCGAAGGGCAAGGCCTCGGCGCGCGCCACCTGCCCCTCGACAGTGGCGAAGCCCCGTGCGGCCGACTGGGCGAGGATCGCGCGCACCATCTCCTCCGACAGATCGCAGGCCGTGATCTGCGCGGCATGAGGCGCGAGGCGATAGGTCACATGGCCGCCGCCCGCGCCCAGATCGAGCGCATGGCGCGGCTTCAGCGCGCGGGCCTGCTCCTCGATATGATCGAGATCGGCACCACCCGCATGGACCGCGCTTGCCACATAGGCGGCAGCCCTCGGTCCGAACTGGCTGCGAACGATGGCATCATGGGATTGGGTCATGGTCTTTACCTTTCGCCCCTTCCGCTGCACGCGCCTTTACCCTGTTACAATGAACATTATTATCCTGTTATAAATTCTGCCATGCCGAGCGAGGAACAAAGACGATTGCTGGGCGCCTTCGTGCGCGCCAGACGAGAGGCCCTCCGCCCGGACGATCCGGGGAGACGCCGCCGCACGCCGGGGTTGCGGCGTGAGGAACTGGCCGCGCGCGCAGGGATAGGCATCACCTGGTGCGCGTGGATCGAGCAGGGGCGCGATGTCCGCGCCTCGGCCGATACTCTCGCCCGCCTCGCCTCCGCGCTGCGGCTGACGCAGGCCGAGCGCGCCTATCTGTTCGAGCTGGCCGGGCGGCATGATCCCAATGCGCCGCCGCTCTCCGAAACCGGGGATGCGCCCGCCGCGATCGCGGCGCTTGTCGGCGCGCTGGACTGGCCCGCTTATGGACTCGATCCCGGCTGGACCATCTGCGTGGCCAATGCAGCCGCCCGCCGCCTCTTCACCGGCCTGTTCGAAGGGCAAGAGCGCCCCAACCTGCTGCGCTATATGTTTACCGCATTGGCAGCCCGGAGCCTCATTCCCGATTGGGACGACCGCGCCCGCCGCCTGCTGGCGGAATTCCGCGCCGATTATGGCCGCCACCTCACCGATCCACGCGCGCGATCCGTAATCGATTGGCTGAGCGCGAACAGCGAAGCATTCCGACAAGCATGGGACAGGCAGGATGTGCTCGACCGTGAGGGCGGATTGCGCCGCTTTCTCCACCCTCAAGACGGCCCGCTATGCTTTGAGCAGCATGTGATGCAGGCGGCGGACAGGTCGGACTTCAAGCTGGTGGCCCTGCGTCCCCTGCCAGCCGCTCAGGGCGATGCAGCGGAGGAAACCGGGATCAGCCAATCCCTCGCGCCGCCGCGATAGCCGCCGCGACCGAGGCCCTCGCCTGCGGGCTGTTGCGCCAGCAACTCGCGCCGAGCAGCAATGCGATGCGGGCGCAGATATCCTCTTCCTCTTGCGCGGCGAGATCGGCGAGGGTGGCGATGCCCAGTTGCTCGAAGCGAGCGATCACCGTCGGCCCCACCCCCTTGACGCCGAGCAGCAGCGCCCGCGCCTCCGCATCGAAAACCCCAGCAGCGGCGGCGTCGGTCATTTCAGCAGCACCAGCTCCTCGGCCATGCTCGGATGCAGCGCGACCGTATCGTCGAACTGCTGCTTGGTGAGACCCGCCTTCACCGCGATCGCGGCGGCCTGCAAAATCTCCGGCGCTTCGGGACTGATCATATGGAGGCCGACGACCTTGTCCGTCGCCCCGTCGCAGATCATCTTGTAGAGGCTGCGCTCCATATTGCCGGTCAGCGCATTCTTCATGGGGCGGAAATCGGAGGTATAGACCTTCACCTCGGCCAGCCGCTCCCGCGCTTCCTTTTCGGTCAGGCCGACGCCCGCCATGGGCGGACTGCTGAACACCGCCGAGGGGATGCAGTCATAATCGACCGTGCGGGGGGTGTTGCCGAACACCGTATCGGCAAAGGCATGCCCCTCGCGGATCGCCACCGGGGTCAGCTGCACCCGGTCGGTCACGTCGCCCACCGCATAGATGGAGGGAATAGTGGTGCGGCCATGCGCATCCACGATCACCGCGCCCTTGTCATCGAGTGCGACACCTACATCCTCCAGCCCAAGGTCGAAGCTCATCGGCTTGCGCCCGATAGCGAAGACGAGAAGGTCGCAAGCAATGGGGTCGCCGCCCTTCACATGCACGGTGATCTCGCCGTCATCACCCTTCCCGATCCGTTCGAGCGGCGCATTGAGGCGGAACCGGATGCCCTTGGCTTCGCTGATCTGCATCAACCGATCACGGATCTGCTCATCATAACCGCGCAATATCTGGTCGGAGCGGTTGACGATCGTAACCTCGCAGCCAAGCGCATGAAAGACACCGGCAAATTCATTGGCGATATAGCCGCCTCCCGCGATCACCACGCGCTTCGGCAAGGCGGGAAGGTGGAACACCTCGTTGGAGGTGATGCCATGATGCGCGCCCTCGATCTCCGGCACCACCGGCCAGGCGCCGGTCGCGATCAATATCGTGCCCGCGGTCACTTGCTTCCCGCTCGCCAGCGTCACCTCATTGGGGCCGCTGATGCGGGCGCGTTCGTGGAAGGTCGTGACCTTGTTGCCGTCGAGCGTCTGCTGATAGAGGCCGTTCAGCCTGTCCACATCAGCTGCGACAGTGTCGCGCAGCGTCTTCCAGTCGAAGCGCGCGCCCTCCAGCGTCCAGCCAAAGCGGGCGGCGGCATGGATATCCTCGGCGAAATGCGCGCCATAGACCAGCATCTTCTTGGGCACGCAGCCGCGAATGACGCAGGTGCCGCCGACGCGATATTCCTCCGCCACCGCCACGCGCGCGCCATGCGAGGCCGCGACGCGGGATGCGCGCACACCGCCCGAACCAGCGCCGATGATGAACAGGTCGAAATCAAAATCACTCATGCTTCGTCATCACCCATGGCCAGATCGATCAATGCGTTAGTGGAAGGATCGAAACCGGACGGCCCCTCCTGCTCGATGGTTTTGGCGATCTCCTTGCCCAGTTCAACCCCGAACTGATCGAAGGGATTGATCTCCATCAGCACCGCATTGGCAAAAGTGCGATGCTCATAGAAAGCGAGCAGCGCGCCCAACGCATGGGGCGTCACATCCTCCATCAGCAAGGTGATGGAAGGCCGCCCGCCGGGATAGGCGCGCGCGGGGTCTTCCGCATTGTTCCGCCCGCGCATCAGCGCCGCCCCTTGCGCGAAGCAGCTGGTGAGCAGCGCGCGGTGATGGGCCGGGTCGAGCAGATCCCCGCCGTCGATCGCGGCGACGAATTCGACCGGGATCAGATGCGTGCCCTGATGCAATAGCTGGAACACCGCGTGCTGCGCATCGGTGCCGACGCCGCCCCAGGTAACGGGCGCGGTCGGCCCGTCGACGGGCGAACCGTCGAGTTTCACCGACTTGCCGTTGCTCTCCATTTCGAGCTGCTGAAGGTAGAAGGGCAACAGGCGCAGCCGTTCGTCATAGGCGAAGAGGGCGCGGGTCTGGCATCCCTTCGCCCGGCTGTAATATTGGTCGACAAAAGCGGCGATCAACGGCGCGTTGCGCTCGACCGGCGCGAAACGGAAATGGCGGTCCATCTCCGCCGCCCCTTCGAGCAGGCTCTCGAACGCACCCCAGCCAAGACCGAGCGCGGCGGGAAAACCGATGGAGGACCAGAGCGAATAGCGCCCGCCCACCGTCTCGCTGAAGGGAAGGATGCGGGTTTCGTCCACGCCCCATTCGATCGCCTGTTCCGGCGATGCGGTGAGCGCGACGACGCGGCCATAAGGGTCCTCCACCCCGCCCTCGACCATCCAGTTGATAGCGCTGCGGGCGTTGAGCATCGTCTCGGTGGTGGTGAAGGTTTTGGAGGCGATGGCGAGCAGCGTTGCCTGCGGGTCGAAATCGCGGATCGCCTCTTCCAGCGCGCAGCCATCGACATTGGAGACGATGGCGACGTCATAACGCTTCGCGTCCCGGCCCAGCGCGTCCATCAGCAGGTCCGGCCCAAGCGCCGAGCCGCCGATGCCGATATGCAGGATATGGCGAATCGGACCAAGAGCCCCCGCCTCGATCGCGTCGATCAGCGCCCTCATGCGGTTATGCAAAGCCTTGGCCAGGGCCACGCTGTCCGGCGCGCCCTCGCCCCGTTCGGCGCAATGTTCGGCCGCGCGATCCTCGGTGACGTTGACAGGCGCGCCGGAGAACATCGCGTCACGCCGCCCGGCGATATCCCGTGCGCCCGCGAGCGCCGCAAAGGCTTCCTCCAGCGCAGGCGTCAGATGCGTCTTCGACCAGTCGAACCGCAGCGGCCCGACCTGAAAGGCCAGTCTGTCGAGCCTGCCCGGATCGCTCTCGAAAATCGTCCGCAGATCAGGCTCGGGCACCGCGCGAATGGCATCCCAGAACGTGTCGGCCATATATCGTCAGCTCCGTATCAGAGTGATTTCGCCGCAGGGATCAGCCCTGCCGGTCGGGAAATCACGGAAATAGACCATCCAATCGCCGCCCGGTTCCCTGCGGGCCGCGCGCCGTCCCGAACCGGCGTTCGCGCCGGAAGGCCGCCGATCCAGTCGAATCGCGCTTGAAGTACACGCATTTGCTTGACGTGAACACTAGGCCGACGCAAAGCGCGGGATAACAAGATCAATTTCCCGAGGTCCATTGTGGCGGAAGAACAAGGCGTGGCCGAAAAACCGAAGGCGGCTGGCAAGGACATATCCGAAACGCGCGAATTCGTCACCTTTCTGGTCAAGCTGGCGTTGTTCGTCTTCATATTGCGCAGCTTCATCGTAGCCCCGTTCAACATCCCCTCGGAATCGATGCAGCCGCGCCTGCTCATCGGCGATTATCTGATCGTCGCCAAATGGCCCTATGGCTATTCGCGCTATTCGCTGCCCTTCAGCCTGCCGCTGATCCCCGGCCGCATCTTCGCGGACACGCCGGAGCGCGGCGACGTCGCCGTGTTCAAGGCACCGCCGACCCAGGCGCAGGACTATATCAAGCGCGTCATCGGCGTGCCCGGCGACATCATCGAAATCCGCGACGGACAGGTCATCCTCAACGGCAAGCCCGTGCCCCGGCAGAAAATCGCCGATCTCGTCATCCCGGTGACGCAGAACATGATCGACGCGACCCGGCGCGAGGGCGGCCTCAGCCCCTGTTTCCGCCCGGAATATGAGGAAGCCCGCGACGGTGCGCGCTATTGCCGCTATCCGCAATATCGCGAGACACTGCCGGGCGGCAAAAGCTATAATGTGCTGGACGTGGTGGAGGACGGCCCAGCCGACAATCGCAGCGCCATCGTCGTGCCCGAAGGCCATCTCTTCCTGATGGGCGACAATCGCGACCGCAGCGCCGACAGCCGCTTTCCGGCGGAAGTGGGCGGCGGCATCGGCCTCGTTCCGGAAAAGAATCTCGTCGGCAAGGCGCTTTTCACTGTGTTTTCGACCGACGGCAGCTCCAACTGGCTGCTGCCCTGGACATGGGTGAGCGCGGCGCGTTTCAACCGCATCGGGGAAAGCTTTTGAGCGATCAGGCCCGCAAGGACTGGATCTCCGGGCTGATCGGACGCCCGCCTCGCACCCCCGCCCTGTTCACGCAGGCGCTGACCCATGGCAGCGCGTCCGCCAATCACTATGAGCGGCTCGAATTTCTGGGCGACCGGATATTGGGCCTCGTCATCGGCGAATGGCTGTTCGAGCTCTATCCCGATGAGCCGGAAGGCAAGCTTTCCGCGCGCTTCAACCAGATCGTCTCCGGCGAAGTCTGCGCGGAGATCGCGCGCGGCATCGGCATCCAGCCGCACATGATCCTCGGCAAGCAGGCGCGCGACGACGGCGCGACCGAAAGCGCCAATGTATTGGGCGACATGATGGAGGCGCTGATCGGCGCGCTCTATCTCGACAGCGGGCTGGAGGAGACGCGCGCCTTCATCCGCCGCCTGTGGAAAGGCCGGGTAGACGGCATCGATCAGGCGCCGAAGCATCCAAAATCGGCGCTTCAGGAATGGGCTGCCGCGCACAAGCGGCGCACGCCCGAATATCAGTTGGTCGATCGCAGCGGCCCGCCGCATAATCCGCGCTTCACCGTGCGGGTCCACATCCACAATATCGGCGAGGCGCGCGCGGAGGGTTCCTCCAAACAGGAGGCGGAAACCGCCGCGGCCCGCACCCTGATGGAACAGTTGAAAGCATGACGACAGAAGAACCGGCCCTCGAAAATCAACGCTGCGGCGTCGTCGCCATTCTGGGCGCGCCCAATGCGGGCAAATCCACGCTGGTCAACGCGCTGGTGGGCCAAAAGGTCGCTATCACCAGCCCCAAGGCGCAAACCACGCGCACCCGCGTGCTCGGCGTCGCGCTGGAGGGGGACGCGCAGATCGTGCTGGTGGACACGCCCGGCATCTTCGCGCCGCAGCGGCGCCTCGACCGCGCAATGGTGCAGGCGGCCTGGGGCGGCGTGCAGGACGCGGACGTCATCGCGCTCGTCATCGACAGCAAGACGGGTCTTGGCGCCAAGGTGGACCGCATCGTCGAGGGGCTGGCCGACCGGCGCGAGCCCAAAATCCTGATCCTCAACAAGGTCGATATTTCCGACAAGGGCAAGCTGCTCCAGCACACCCAGCGCCTGCATGAGAAGATCGCCTTTGAGGAAACCTTCTTCATCAGCGCGGCGACCGGCGACGGCCTTGCCGAAATGAAAACGGCGCTGGCGAAGCGGATGCCGCAAGGTCCGTGGCATTTCCCCGCCGACCAGGTGTCGAGCGCTACCGACCGCATGCTTTCGGCCGAAATCACCCGCGAGCAGATCTATCACCAGCTTCATGCCGAGTTGCCCTATGCGGCGGCGGTCGAGACCGAGCAATATAAGGAACGCGAGGACGGATCGGTGGAAATCCACCAGCAGATCCTCGTCGCCCGCCCCAGCCAGCGCGCCATCGTATTGGGCAAGGGCGGCCAGCGCCTCAAGGAAATCGGCTCCCGTGCCCGCGCGGAACTCTCCGCGCTGCTGGGGTGCAAGGTCCATCTCTACCTTCATGTGAAGGTCAAGGAAGGTTGGGATGAGGATCGCAACGTCTATCGCGACATAGGCCTCGATTGGGTGGAGTAAGGGCGGCCGCCTTGGCTACCCCCTCAAGGGCAAGGCCTTCAAATTGGCTGGCCCTTCCGGTTTCCCGCTCTCGGCGCGGCCAGCCGCTTTCGTCGTCCGGCCATCGAACAGCAGGAGCAGCACCCGCGAGCGGCTGATGATCGCCCACGCTCCCCAGGACAAAGCCAGGGAAAGCAGCGCCACCAGCGCCACCTTCAGCGTCAGCGGGATCGCGACATATTTGCCGAGCAGCACCAGCGCGATGATGAACGGCATGTGGAACAGGTAGATCGCGAAAGAGGCGTCCACAAGCCGCCCTACCCATGGATGCGGGCGATCCGCGATCTGCCTACAGGCTGCGATCGCGCATTGGGTGAGGAAGACAGCGGCGACCGTCGCGACAAAGCGCCCCTGCATCGGCCCCAGATGACCGGCGCCGATCAGGCTCGCGCCGCTGGCAATCAACGCGATAGCCGCAAACAGCCCCGAGGGGGCATAAAGCCGCTCCCGCAGCAGGGGCGCCCGCGCCAGCACGATGCCGAGAAAAAACCACGGCGCGAACTGGATCAGCTCATCCAGCCGGGCTATCTGCTGCGGCCCATTGGTGGCGAGGCCGGCCATATAGAAAGCCTCGACCGCTCCCGCCTCCCACAAGCCCATCATCACCGCCACCGCCAGCAGCAGGCAGAGTGGATGGCGCGCCATCCATCGGTCGATCCTCGGCGGAAATGTAGCCTGCGCGAGCGAAGGAAAGACCTTCACCGCCAGCGCGGACAGTGCACAGCAATAAAGCAGCACGATGATAAACCAGAGATGGCGGACCCAATAGCCGCCGGATGTCGCGCTATTATGCAGAAAGCTCGCCCATGCCTGCGCGGGCGGGTAGTTCGACAGTTCGCAGGCGAGGTTCATCAGCGGGTTGAGCAGCAACAGGCAGGAGACGAACGGCATCCCGAGCCGCATCGCTCTTCCCCGCAGCCATGCCCCCGCCGTCCGCCGGGCAAGCAGCAGCGCCGCGAAATAGCCCGCGACCACGAAGAAGGCAGGCATGCGAAAAAGATGTATGGCCTCGGCCAGATAGAAATAGACGCGCGCGCCCTCTCCGGAGGTCACGATCCATTCCTGCCCGGCGCGATAGGCCATGAACACATGAAAAGGGATGCCCAGCAGCATCAGCGCCGCTCTCAACAGATCCCAATGATGTTCGCGGAGGGTGGAGGAAACTCGCGGTGCAGCCGTCAATTCTCTTCTTCCGAGGCCAATTGCGATCGGTCTTCAGCCGTCCGCACGATCGGGCCGTTCCCGCATCGCGTCGCGCGCGCGGCAGGCCACGACCTTTCGCATCCGGTCCTTTACGACCAGCCAGTCCTAACAGAAGAGAGAAGGCGTTGCCATCCAGTAAGGGCTTACACCCCCGCCTCAGCCCCTCGGCTGGACGCCCCCTTCACACCTTTCAGCAGATTTTCGGAAAGCTCCGTCCAGTTTTCGAACGCCCAATGCAGGGGATTCTCGATCGAGATCACCTGATCGGCGGCCAATGTATCATCGACCGCGACGATTTCCGGTTCGAGAAATTCACGCTGGCGCGTGCAATAAAAGGCCAGAACCTGCGATTGCACGCTGCGCTTTTTGGGCTGAAGCACGATCCCTAGGCGATTTGTGCGCAACTGCACCAGCACCCCGGTCGGAAAGATGCCCACGCTCTGCATGAAGGAGAAAAGCAGCTTGCGATCGAGATGCCCCTGCCAGGACCACATCATGGCAAGAGCATCCGTCGGATTATAGGGCTTTTTATAGGGACGGCATGAGGTCAGCGCGTCATAAATATCGCAGATCGCCCCCAGCCGCGCGGCAAGGGTGATCTCCGCGCCCTTTAGCCCGACCGGATAGCCCGTCCCGTCGATCTTCTCATGATGACCATAGACCGCATCCAGCACCACAGCAGGCATTTCCGCGACATCGGAGAGCAGTTGATAGCCAAGTCCAGGGTGCGTGCGCATCACCGCCATCTCTTCATCCGTAAGCCTGCCCGGCTTGCCGAGAATTTCCTCCGGCACGCCCATCTTGCCGATATCGTGCAACAATCCGGCCAAACCGAAATCCCGCGCTTCATCCTCGTCCAGCCCGAGATGAAGCGCCATATTCAACATCAGGGTGCAAACGGCGACCGAGTGGAAATAGGTATATTGATCCTTCGTCTTCAGACGGATGACGTTGAGCAAGGTCTTGCGGTTCTGCAAGATCGCCTCGGTCAGCTCATCGACGACAGGCAGGGCATCCTCAATCTCGATCGTGCGGCCCATCCGCACGCCGTCGAACAGCGCACGGGCGATCTTCATCGATCGATTGAACAGCGCTGCCGCCTTGCACTCGGCGCTATGGCGGTCTTCAGCGGCGGGCGCTGCCCGGCCTCCCCGTTTCGTCGCCGGAGAAGGCTTGCGCGGCGCGGAGGCAGGTCGCGCCATGACCCGAGCCTGCCCGGCGGGGCCGTCATGCGACGGAGGACCAGACGAAGACGTAAGAGACAGCCCGCCGCTTTGCCCCTGCGACGCAGAGCCGCCTTGCAGCCCCAAGCCCCGCTCATCGTCTATCACCACATAGGGAACGCCGGAGGTGCGTACCCGGTCGACATCTTCCGTCGAAGTCAGGAGGAACTTCGCCCGCCAGAAGGGATGGCTGAACCAGGAGCCGCCAAAGCCCTGGACATACATGCCCTCTTTCACCTGGTCACATCGAATCTTGTGAAACATAGTCCCTAAGCCGCCATTTCCCACTGTCAGGACCGTTCAGGCAGCAGCTGGCCTGAATCCCACCGGTCCTGCCTCTTCCTAGGCTGGCATAGCTAAATAAAGCCTTACTCCGGCGCCGTTCTCCTCGTCCCATTTTGGACCGGCGGCTGGTATGTTTCACTGGAAAGGAAAGATCATTCCTTCTTCTTTTTTGTAGCGACAGCCTTGGCAGGCGCCTTTTTGGCCGCTTTGGCGGGAGCCTTTTTCTTGCCCTTTTTGGCAGGCCCGCCCTTGGCCGCGCGCTCGTCGATCAGTTGCGCGGCTTCCTCCAGCGTCAATGCCTCGGGCGCGATGGTCTTGGGCAGCGTCGCATTGGTGGTGCCGTCGGTGACATAGGGGCCATAGCGCCCCTCCATCAACTTGATCTCCACCTCGGTGCGCGGATGCTTGCCCATCATGCGCAGCGGCTCACGCGCGGCGGCGCCCCGGCGGGGGCCTTTCTCGGCCGCTTCGGCAAGCTTCACCACGGCCGCGTTCATGCCGGTGTCGAACACCTCGGCGGTGGACGAAAGCCGCGCATATTTGCCCGCATGGGCCAGATAAGGGCCGTAGCGACCGATGCTGGCGACGATGGGCTCGCCGCTTTCGGGATGATTACCAACGGTGCGCGGCAGCGAGAGCAACTTCACCGCCCAGTCGAGCGTCAGCCCTTCCTCGCCCAGATCTTTGGGAATGGAGGCGCGCTTTGCCTCCTTGCCCGCCCCCATTTCGATATAAGGACCGAATCGGCCAGACTTGCGGGTGATATCTTCGCCGCTTTCCGGATCCTGCCCCAATATTTCGGGGCCGCTGTCCGCCTGTCCGTCACCGCCGGGCTGGCCGAATTTGCGGGTATATTTGCAATCGGGATAGTTGGAGCAGGCGATGAACGCGCCGAAGCGCCCACCGCGCAGCGATAGCCGCCCATCGGCGCAGAGCGGACAGGTGCGCGGATCGCTGCCGTCCTCCTTTTCCGGGAAGAGCAGCGGTTCGAGGAACTTGTCCAGCTCCGCCGTCACATCGGACGGCTTCTTATCCATCACCTCTACCGTCTTGGGCTTGAAATCGCGCCAGAAGGCTTCGAGCACCTCCTGCCATTGCGCGCGGCCGCCGGAAATATCATCCAGCTCCTCTTCCAGCCCCGCCGTGAAGTCATAGCTCACATAGCGTTCGAAAAAGCGTTCGAGGAAGGCCGTGACCAGCCGCCCGCTTTCCTCCGCGAAAAAGCGGTTCTTCTCGATGCGGACATATTC
>CAYLKZ010000051.1:0-10420 GCA_964384275.1 uncultured Sphingobium sp.
TGCTGGCGGGCTTCATGCGCCGCTATTCCGACACGGTGAACATGGTCAACGCGCCCTATCTGGCGAAGGAACGCGGCCTTGACGTGCGGGAAACCCGTCATGCGCATGAAGGCGCCTATCAGACGCTGGTGCGCGTCACCGTCAATACCCGTGAGGGCGCGCGCTCGGTCGCGGGCACGCTGTTCGGCAACGCCAATCCGCGCCTCGTCGAGATTTTCGGCATCAGCCTTGAAGCCGAGCTGGAGGGCGACATGCTCTACATCGTCAATGAGGACGCGCCGGGCTTCATCGGCCGCGTCGGCTCCGCATTGGGTGAGGCTGGCCTCAATATCGGCACCTTCCATCTGGGCCGCCGCAATGCCGGGGGCGAGGCGATCCTTCTTCTCACCATCGACAGCGCGATCCCGCAATCGGTGCTGGATATAATCGGCCAGCTGCCGGGCGTGAAGCGCGCCAAGGCGCTGAAGTTCTGATCCTGACCGATCGGTAAGCTACAAGGCGGCCCGGCTTCTCACGAAGTCCGGGCCGTCCGCTTATCGGGTCGTTCAAAAATAGCGTATATAACAATTCCGACACTCCACATTTACGGGAAATCCGCTAAAGGGGCCGCATGACTGCAAAGCCTGCCTCTCATAATCTGGGCCTGCTGCCCGAAGGATTGTCCGACCGCCTGCCGCCGCAGGCCGAAGCCTCGGCGCGTCTCGTGCGCGATGTGCTCGATACGGTCGCGACCCATGGCTATGCGCGGGTGATGCCGCCGCTCGCGGAGTTCGAGGAAACGCTGACCGCGCGGCTGCAATCGGCGGGCGCTGAGGATCTGCTGCGCGCCATCGATCCGGTGTCGCAGCGCACGCTCGCGCTGCGGCCCGACATCACCGCGCAGGTCGGGCGAATCGCCGCCACCCGTATGGCGCGAGCGCCCCGCCCGCTGCGGCTTTCCTATGCCGGGCCGGTGCTGAAACTGCGCGCCGACCAGCTCCGCCCGGAGCGCGAGGAAACACAGGTCGGCGTCGAGTTGATCGGCACGGACAGCGTCGCCGCCGCGACCGAGGTGGTGACGGTCGCGATCGAGGCATTGCAGGCGGCGGGTGTCGAGGGCATCACCATCGACTTCAATCTGCCCGATCTGGTCGATCATCTTGCCGCAGAGCCGATGCCGCTCGCTGCTGAGCTGATCGAGCCGGTGCGCGCGCGTCTGGATGCGAAGGATGCGGGCGGCCTTGTCGCCCTCGGGCCGCAGGCGGAGGCGTATCTGCCGCTGATCGAGGCGACCGGGCCTTTTCATGCGGCGATGGAGCGGCTGGAGGCAATCGACGCGGGCTGCGGGGCGAAAGGCGCGCTGGCGAGCCGTCTCGCCGCGCTGCGCGCCATCGCCAGGCCGATTGGCTGGGATATCACGCTCACCCTCGATCCGACCGAGCGCCATGGCTTCGAATATCAGAGCTGGTTCGGCTTCTCGATCTTCGCGGCGGGCTTCGTCGGAGAGATCGGCCGGGGCGGCAGCTATGCGATTGCCCATGGCGATGGGCGGCAGGAACCGGCTATCGGCTTCTCGCTTTATCCCGATCCGTTGATCGATGTCGGTTTCGGGCGGGAAAGCGCACGCTTCCTGTTCCTGCCTCTGGGACATGATGCGGCGGAAGCGCGCAGGCTGCGGGCCGAGGGCTGGCGCACCGTCGCCGCGCTCGACGAGGGGGATGACGGGCAGGCGCTCGGCTGCACCCACAGGCTGGAGGCCGGGGGACTGGCCGCTTACTAGGAAGGCGCTTATCGCGTTTGCAATCGGGAGGGCGAAAGGATTCGCTTCCTTCCAGCGCGGCCGGGTGGAACCGGACCTTGCCTGTCGCGACAAACAGGCTATGGAGCCAAGGAACTTTCCAAAGGAAGATTATCGTGGCGAATGTTACCGTGATCGGCGCCCAGTGGGGTGATGAGGGCAAGGGCAAGATTGTCGATTGGCTGGCGGAGCGCGCCAGTTGCGTCGTCCGCTTTCAGGGCGGGCATAATGCCGGGCATACCCTCGTCATCGGTGATAAGGTTTACAAGCTCGCCCTGCTGCCCAGCGGAGTGGTGCGCGGCACGCTCTCTGTTATCGGCAATGGCGTGGTTTTCGATCCCTGGCATTTCCGCGACGAAGTGACCAAGATCGCCGGTCAGGGCGTCTCGATCACGCCCGACGTGCTCCATGTGGCCGAAACCGCGCCGCTCATCCTGCCGATCCACCGCGATCTTGACGGTCTGCGCGAGGATGCCTCCGGCGCGGGCAAGATCGGCACCACCCGGCGCGGCATCGGCCCCGCATATGAGGACAAGGTCGGCCGCCGCGCGATCCGCATCTGCGATCTCGCTCATCTGGACGGGCTTGGCCCGCAGATCGAGCGCCTGTGCGCCCATCATGACGCACTGCGCGCCGGTTTCGGCCAGCCGCCGGTGGACCGTGAAAAGCTGATGTCGGACTTGCGCGAGATTGCCGATTTCGTGCTGCCGTTCGCCAAGCCGGTCTGGGTGACGCTGAACGAAGCGCGCAAGCGCGGCGACCGCATCCTGTTCGAAGGCGCGCAGGGCGTGCTGCTCGATGTGGATCACGGCACCTATCCCTTCGTCACCTCGTCCAACACGGTGGCGGGCACGGCGTCCTCCGGCACCGGTCTTGGCCCCAAGGGCGCGGGCTTCGTGCTGGGGATCGTCAAGGCTTATACTACCCGCGTCGGCTCCGGGCCGTTCCCGACCGAGCAGGATAATGAGGTCGGCGAATATCTTGGCACGCGTGGCCATGAATTCGGCGTCAATACCGGGCGCAAGCGGCGCTGCGGCTGGTTCGACGCGGTGCTGGTGCGCCAGTCGGCGGCGGTATCCGGCATTACCGGCGTCGCGCTGACCAAGCTCGATATTCTCGACGGGCTGGACGAGATCAAGATCTGCACCGGCTATATGCTCGACGGCAAGCGCTATGATTATCTGCCCCCGCATCCGCAGGATCAGGCGCGGGTGGAGCCGGTCTATGAGACGATCGAGGGCTGGCAGGAAACCACCGCCGGGGCGCGGAGCTGGGCCGAACTGCCCGCGCAGGCGATCAAATATATCCGCCGGATCGAGGAACTGATCGAATGCCCGGTGACGCTGGTGTCGACTTCGCCCCAGCGCGACGACACCATCCTCGTGACCGATCCCTTCGCGGATTGAGAAAGGGCAGGGGCAGCAAGCCCTTATGCCTGATGCAATAAAGAAGCCGGGTGTCCTCCGTTCATCGCGGGGTGCCCGGCTCCTTTGTTTGGTGGTGTCTTGTCTTTATGGCGGCGGCGATCAGCGGAAGAAGAAGAGCCATAACAGCAGAATGATGGGAATGGGAACGCCGATCAGCCACAATAATATGCCTTTACCCATCTGCTTTCTCCTTCTTCCTGCACGGAAAGAATAAGCGTCCGGACGGGGTTTTTGTTCCGCTGGCCCTCGGTGCGCGCCGCGACCTGTAGAGAAGGATGATGCGGTCAGACCGGCAGCGCGGTGGTCGATTTGACCTCGTCCATCACCGCATAGGTCCGCGTTTCGCGCACGCCGGGCATGTTGACCAGTTCTTCGGTCAGGAACTTGCGATAGGCGGCCATGTCTTTCATGCGCATCTTGATCAGATAATCGAAGCTGCCCGCAACCATATGACATTCCAATATATCGGGGTTCGACCGCGCGGCCTCCGAGAACTGGCGGAAGATGTCGCCAGTGGTGCGCTCCAATGTCACTTCGGTGAAGATGAGGAGCGGCCGCTGGTTCAGATGGGGATCGAGCAGCGCCACATAGCTGGCGATATATCCCTTTTCCTTGAGCTTGCGGGTCCGGTCGAAACAGGCGGACGGGGAAAGATTGCACTGCCTGGCCAGATCCTGATTGGTGATCCGGCCGTCCTGCTGAAGCAGGCGCAGAATTTTCCTGTCCATTTCATCCAACTGAGCGGAACCTTTGGCCAAAAGAGAGCGAGGCAGGAAATTTGGACAGTCCGAGGGCTTTGTCCAGATAATTTTCTGCCGCACCTTTTGGGAAGGCGTGGAAATGAGGATCGCGCCGGAAAGCGGCTGGCCCCTTATACCGGCGCGCTGAAGCTTCCGATGCTATTAGCCATGCGCGGATCGAACAAGGCGGCGATGGTGCGCGCATAGGGCATGGCCTGCGCCCGCAGACGAATCATTCCCGACCCGGTCGAAATCAGTCCACGCCGCGCGAATTCATCGAGCGTTTCCTGTTGGGCGGGAGAGAGATTGGCCGGCAGCGTCCCCTCGCCATGGCAGAGGATCGCGTTGATAAGCGCGCCGCAGTTCCGGCTCTCCGCATCGCGGGCGACGCCGCGTTCGATCGGCAGCCTGCCTTGCGCGACGGCGGTGCGGTATTCGCCCGCATTCTTCGCGTTCTGTGCATAAAGTCCGGGCAACTGGCTGATGGCCGATGCGCCCATGCCGATCAGATGCTCCGCGCTGTCATCGGTGAAGCCCTGGAAATTCCGATGCAGCCGCCCCTCGCGCGCGGCGATGGCGAGCGGGTCGCCGGGCCTCGCGAAATGATCGAAGCCGACCGGCTGATAGCCGTGATCGACGAGGTAGTCGTGCCCCAGTGCCGCCATCGCGAAGCGCTCGCCTTCATGGGGCAAGGCCGCTTCGTCGATCCGCCGCTGACGCGGCAGCAGATGCGGAACATGGGCATAGCCGAACAGCGCGATGCGATCCGGCGCCAGCGTAACGGCCTGTTCCAGCGTTTCGATCAGCAAGGCGCGGTCCTGATGAGGCAGGCCATACATCAGGTCAAAGTTGAGCGACTGGACGCCCGCCCCTCGCAGGGCGCGGGTCAGGCGCTCGATATGATGGAAGGGCTGCACCCTGCCGATCGCTTCCTGAACCAGCGGGTCGAAGGTCTGCACGCCCATGCTGGCATAGCGCACCTTGGCGGCGCGCATCACGCTCAGCCAGTCGTCGGAGACATGGCGCGGATCGATCTCGATGGAGATGAGCGGGTCTTCGGCATGAAAGGCCACCATCAGGTCGCCGAGCAGGCGCACGAAATCGAGCGGCTCGATCGCATTGGGGCTGCCGCCGCCGAAGGCGATGCGCGTTACCCGGCCGCGCCTCCCCAAATGGCGCGCGACCATCGCGATTTCCTCATGCAGCGCGTCCAGATACGCCTCCAGACGGGAGCGGCGGTTGGAGCGCGCGGTGTTGCAGCCGCAGTACCAGCAGATATCCTCGCAAAAGGGGATGTGGACATAGAGTGAGACAGGCGTGCCGGGCGCGACCGCCGCCAGCGCGGCGCCATAGTCCTCATGGCCGATGCCGGTGTTGAAATCGGCGGCCGTGGGATAGCTGGTGTAGCGTGGCACCGGCCGCCGTAAAAGCTCTGGATAATGGGTCCACATGCTTCCAGCCTGCGGCAAAATCCCCCTCCGGTCCTTGAGGAAGATCAAATTTCGATTTGCTGCCGGTCAAGGATATCCCGCTCTCCGCCGCCTAAATCCTCCCCGACCGGGCCTCAGTGCCACGGCCATATATAAAAAGGGAATGGAGACTATCATGAAGAAAGCGATCGGATGGGCGGTCGGCGCCATGGCTATGGCCGCGGCGACTGCCCCTGCCGGGGTGCAGGCGCAGGATTTGCAGGGCAAATGGCAGGTCAAGCTGCTGGGTACCGCTGTGCTGCCCGACGGCAAGATCAGCAAGGTGCTGAACAATGCCGCGAACATACCGGCTGCGACGCAGAGCAAGGCGAACGACAACCTCGTGCCGACGCTGGCGGTGGAATATTTCTTCACGCCCAATGTGTCGGTGGAGACGATCTGCTGCCTGACGCAGCATGACGTTGACGGGCGCGGCGCGCTTGCCGGTACCGAGCTGGTCGCCGATGCGAAGGTTCTCCCCGCGACGGTCACGCTGAAATATCACCTGCCGCTGGGCGTCATCAAGCCCTATATCGGCGCGGGTCCGACCTATTTCATCTTCATCGACGAGAAATCGGGCGCGACCACCAAGGCGCTGGGGCTGCCCAAGGCTCGCCTGAACGACAAGGTCGGCGCAGTGGTGCAGGCGGGTGTCGATGTGCCGCTGGGCGCGCAGGGCTTCGGTCTGTCGCTCGACGCCAAGCGCTATTTCGTCCGTCCGACCGCGCACTGGTTCGATGCTTCCGGCACCGAAGCGCTTGCGACCCGTCACAAGCTTGATCCCTGGGTGCTGAGCGCGGGCATCAGCTACCGTTTCTGACCGCTGTGGGGCAATAGGTCAGATAGAGGGCCGCCTTTCGAGTTCGGAAGGCGGCCCTCTCGCGTCAGGGTCAGCCCGGCAGCCATCCGGCGGTTTGCGCCAGCAGCCAGAGGCCGATCACCAGGAACAGCAGCGCCGCGACGATCCGCACGACCTTCAGGGGCACGCGGCGGATGAGTTCATTGCCGAAGAACACCGCCGGGACATTGGCGATCATCATGCCGATGGTGGTACCGATCATGACCGGCAGCACGCTCTCGAAGCGGGCGCCCAGCGCGATGGTGGCGATTTGCGTCTTGTCGCCCATCTCGACCAGGAAGAAGGCGATGAGGGTGGTGAGGAAAGCGCCGAAGCGCGGCGGCTTCCTGTTTTCCTCATCGTCGAGCTTGTCGGGAATGAGCGTCCAGCCCGCCATCAGGATGAAGGAAATGGCAATGAGATACCGGAACCATTGGCCGTCGAGAAAGGCGGCTGCCTGTTCGCCCACCAGCGCGGCGAGGAAATGATTGGCGAGCGTTGCCACGAAGATGCCCGCGACGATGGGCATAGGCCGCTTGAAACGGGTCGCGAGCAATATCGCCAGCAATTGCGTCTTGTCGCCGATCTCGGCGAGCGCGACCACGGCGGTGGAAGTGAGCAGGGCGTCCAAATAAAGTCTCCGGGCCGGGCGATCGACAAGACAACAGCACTGCATTTCCCGCCCGGCCGGACGGAAATGCGGTACCATTGGTCTCGCCCGAACGGTCTCCCGCTCCCTGTACGCCATGGCCTCTCGACCAAGTATGTTGACGTTCAGGCCCGCGCGGCAACAGGCGCGGCTGGCTACTCCCCAGATGACGGGGTTCTCTTAGGAGGAGGGGCGAGCGAAGGCAAGCCCCCTTGCCGGGAAGGGGGGTCAGCGATCGGTTGCCGCAATATCGGCCAGCGCCACGCGGTCGAGAATGTCGATGCGGCGGCGGCTCGGCACGGCGATGATCTTCTGCGCCTTGAAATCGTTGAGGCGGCGGCTGACCGTTTCGATGGTGAGGCCCAGAATGTCGGCGATCTGCTGGCGGCCGAAGGGCAGGTCGAGATTGTTGTTCGGGCCGTCGGTGCTGCAATTGGCGGGCACCAGACGCTCCGACATGTCGAGCAGGAAATTGGCGAGCTTTTCCGATGCGGTCATGCGCCCGAGCAGCAGCAGCCAGCGGCGGGTGCGGTCCAGTTCGCCCAATGTGCGCTCCAGCAGCTTGTGCTCCAGCTCCGGATGCTCGCGCGCGAAGCGGTCGAAATCATTGCTGGAAAAGGTGCAGACATGGGCTTCCGTCAACGCGGTGACATTATGCTGTACGCGGGTGCCGAACGGGCGGCCGATGAAATCGGAGGGGTAGACCACGCCGACAATCTGCTCGCGTCCGTCGCTCAGCGAGGTGGAGAGCTTCAGCACGCCGTCGATCACATTGGCGACGAGCATCGAATCCTCGCCTTCCCAGATCAACGTCTGGCCCGGAACGAGGCGATGATGGCGGCCGATCTTGCCGAGCGCGGTTACCTCGTCGGCATCGAGCGCGGAGCAGATGGCACGGTTTCGTACAACGCAGGTGGAGCAATGGTCCATCCCCGGCCTGTAGCAGCGCAGCCCCGCGCTGACAATCGTTCTCGCGGTGAGGCGAGGCCGCTTCGACCGGGGAGAGAGGGGTTTGCAACAGGGCTTGCATGCCAGAGACAAGGAGAGGCATAGCCTGTCGCCCCGGTTGCATTCTTTGAGCGAGGTCTTTTCCATGTCTGCCCAACCCGTCCTCTACGGCATTCCCAATTGCGATACCATCAAGAAGGCTCGGAAATGGCTGGAGGAAAAGGGCGCCGCCTATGCCTTCCATGACTATAAGAAGGCCGGGGTGACGGCGGACACGCTGCGCGGCTGGGCCGATGAACTGGGCTGGGAGGTGCTGCTCAACAAGGCGGGGACGACCTTCCGCCAGTTGCCCGATGCCGAAAAGCAGGGGCTGGATCGGGACAAGGCGATCGCGCTGATGGTCGCCAATCCCTCGATGATCAAGCGGCCGGTGCTCGACCTGGGTGCCCGCCGAGTCGTCGGGTTCAAGCCGGAGCTTTATGAAACAGCCTTTTCCTGACCGGAAAGGTTGAAATTTGGCATTTTTGACGCGATGGTGAATTTATGCTGTCGCAAAAGACCCGTTATGCCATCCGCGCGCTCCAACATCTGGCCGATCATTATGGGCAAGGTCCGATTCCGCTCACGGATATTGCCGAAACGCAGAACATCCCCGCCAAATTCCTGACGGTGATCCTGTCGGAAATGTCGCGGGAAGGGCTGGTCGCGACGCAGCGCGGCCGGGATGGCGGCTATTGGCTGGCGCTGGCGCCGGTCGATATCAGCTATGGCGATATCGTCCGGCTGACGCGCGGGTCGCTTGCGCTGGTGCCTTGCGCCAGCCGCTTCGCGCATGAAACCTGCAAGAACTGCCTGCCGGAAAGCGAATGCCGCCTCCACCGCGTGATGCTGCGCGTGCGCGACGAAACCGCCAGGGTTCTGGATGGCATCAGCCTCGCCGAGAGCTTTCCTTTCCCGCAAGAGGATGAGGCGGAGGTCGGCTGATCCCGCTCTCTTCCATACTGGTCCTTTGCCGGCAACGGCGCTAGAGAGGAAGCCATGTCTACGACTTATACGCTCGATACCTCGACCAGCCGGGCCAATCCCACGCCCGCGCCGCTCAAGCGCCTGACCGTGCCCGCGATCCAGCGCCGCAAGGTGGAAGGGGTGACGGCCGAACCGCTGGTGATGCTGACCGCCTATACCGCCCGGCAGGCGCAGTTGCTCGATCCGCATTGCGACATGCTGCTGGTCGGCGATTCGCTGGGGCAGGTGATCTATGGCCTGCCGTCCACTCTCGCTGTCACGCTGGACATGATGATCGCCCATGGCGCGGCGGTGGTAAGGGGCAGCTATCACAGCCTTGTGCTGGTCGATCTGCCCTTCGGCAGCTACGAAAGCTCCCCCGCCGCCGCCTTCGCCACCGCCAGCCGGGTGATGGCGGAGACAGGGTGCGCCGCGGTGAAGCTGGAAGGCGGGGAAGCGATGGCCGAAACCATCGCTTTCCTGACGGGGCGAGGCATTCCGGTGATGGCGCATATCGGCCTGACGCCGCAGGCGGTGAATGCGCTGGGCGGATATGGCGCGCGCGGCAAGAGCCAGCATGAACATGCCAAGATCATGGCCGATGCCCGCGCGGTGACGCAGGCGGGCGCCTTTTCCCTCGTGCTGGAAGGGGTGATGGAAGGGCTGGCCGATGATGTCGCCGCCAGCGTGGATGTGCCGGTGATCGGCATCGGCGCCTCGGCCCGCTGCGACGGTCAGGTGCTGGTGACGGAGGACATGCTCGGCATGTTCGAGCGGGTGCCCCGTTTCGTCAAGCGCTATGAAAATCTGGCGGACAGTATCGGCGAGGCGGCTGCTGCCTATGCCGCCGATGTGCGCAGCCGCGCCTTTCCCACCGAAGAACAGGTCTATCGGCCCAAAAAGTGACTTGCGCGGGAAAGGGCGGCCGCTAAGGTCCGCGCCAATACGCCCTGCATTGGCCCCGGTGTCGGCTCTGTGCGTAATGCCCGTGTTTTTGGAGATTTCTCTTGGCTGAAACGCCGCAGTCTAATGAAGCCTTTTTCCGCGAAGTGGATGACGCCGTCCGTCAGGATCGGCTGGCCGGGTTCGGCAAGCGCTACGGCCTCTGGCTGGCTGGCATAGTCGCGGCTGGCCTGATCGCCTTTGGTGGCTGGCTCTACTGGAACCATCATGGCCGCGAAAGCTCCGGGCAGGTGGCCGAGGATGCGCAGGAGGTACTGCAGGCGGTGGCGACCGGCGGCCAGCCGGACGCGCAGAAGCTCGCGGCGCTGACCGATGCCGGGCAACCGGGCTATCGCGCCATCGCGTTGCTGAGCAAGGCGGCGGCGGCCGTGAAGAAGGGCGATGTGAAGGAAGCGGCGAAGCTCTATGGCGAGATCGCCGCCAATGGCGATCTGGAGCAGCCCTATCGCGATCTCGGCACCGTCCGTCAGGTCGCGCTGACCTTTGACCAGCTCCAGCCGCAGCAGGTGATCGACAGGTTGAAGCCGCTGGCTGTCGAGGGCAATCCCTGGTTCGGCAGCGCGGGCGAGATGACCGCCATCGCCTATATGAAGATGGGCAAGAA
>CAYLKZ010000051.1:10520-21870 GCA_964384275.1 uncultured Sphingobium sp.
GGTTCGGCAGCGCGGGCGAGATGACCGCCATCGCCTATATGAAGATGGGCAAGAAAAATCTGGCTGGGCCGCTCTTCGCCGCTATCGCGCGCGACGAGCAGGTGCCGCAGTCGCTGCGCTCCCGGGCGCGGCAGATGGCTGGCCTGATGGGCGTGGACGCTGTCGATACCGACAAGAACGGGGCCATCGAGGCCCCCGATGCGCAACAAAATGCCGAGGCCCGGAATGCCAAGGTTCAAAATGAGGGTGACGATGCTGGTGAATGACGGGAAGGGCGCGCGGGGCCATATCGCGCGCGGGGCACGGGTTGCGCTGCTCACGCTCGCGCTGGCGTCGCTTTCGGCGTGCGGCGTATTGGGCGGTGGCAAGGACAAGCGGCCCAAGACCCCGGTATTGGGCGACCGCGTTTCCATCCTCTCCAATGAGCGGGATGCAGAGGCAGATGCGGCGCTGGCGAGCGTGCCGGTCTCGCTGCCGGTGCCCTATGTCAATGCGGACTGGACACAGCCGGGCGGCAATTCCGCCAAGCTGATCGGCCATGTCGCGTTGTCCGATGCGCCCCAGCAGCTGTGGAGCGCCTCCATCAGCGGCAGCACCACGCGCGCGCGCCTCGCTGCCGCGCCGGTCGTCGCGGACGGTAAGCTTTATGTGATCGACGCCGATGCGCGGGTGATCGCGTTCAACGCGGAAACCGGCACGAAACTGTGGCAGACGGCGATGCCCGGCGAGGGCAATGGCCGGGCGCTGTTCGGCGGCGGTGTCTCGGCGCAGGGCGGGCGCGTGTTCGTGACCACCGGCGTGGGCGATGTCGCCGCGCTCGACGCCGCGAGTGGCGCTGTCCAGTGGAAGGTCCGCCCCGGCGGGCCGCTGCGCGGTTCGCCGACGCTCGCCGACAATCAGGTCTATGTGATGAGCCAGGATAACCAGATCTATGCGCTCTCCATGACCAATGGCGCCACCGCGTGGAGCGAGTCGGGCACGGTCGAGGCGACCGGCGTATTCGGCGTAGCCGCGCCCGCCGCGGCGCAGGGCACGGTGATCGCGGGGTTCAGTTCCGGCGAGATCAACGCCTATCGCTATGAAAATGGCCGCGACCTGTGGGGTGACGCTCTCTCGCGTACCAGTATTTCGACCTCCGTTGCCGCGCTGGCCGATATCGATGCCGATCCGGTGGTCGATCGCGGCCGTGTGTTCGCGATTGGACAGGGCGGGCGCATGGCGTCCTACGAACTGGTGTCGGGCCAGCGCCTGTGGGAAATCAACATCGCGGGCATTTCCACTCCTGCGGTGGTGGGCGAATGGGTGTTCGTGGTGACAGACGATGCGAAGCTGCTCTGCGTCGCGCGCGCCTCAGGCAAGATCCGCTGGATCAGCCAGCTCAAGCGCTGGCGCGACGAGAAGGACCGCAAGGGCGCGGTGCGCTGGACCGGGCCGATCGTCGCGGGCGGGCGCCTGATCCTCGTCTCCACCGACAAGGATCTGCTTTATGTCGATCCGGCCGACGGCTCGGTGAAGCGGTCCGTCGATACCGGCCGTTCCACCTCGCTCGCGCCGGTGGTGGCGAACAACATGCTTTATGTCCTTGCCGATGACGGTCGCCTGACCGCCTATCGTTGAGGGTGGACGGCGAACAAGGAAGGAAAGGGGCGACATGCTGCCCATAGTTGCCATTGTCGGGCGGCCCAATGTCGGCAAATCCACGCTGTTCAATCGGTTGGTCGGCAAGAAGCTCGCGCTGGTCGATGACCAGCCGGGCGTGACCCGCGACCGGCGGGAAGGGGACGCGCATCTGCTCGGCCTCGATTTCCGCATCGTCGATACCGCGGGCTATGAGGACGAAGACCCGCAGAGCCTTCCCGGCCGCATGCGTAGGCAGACCGAAGCGGCGGTCGCCAGCGCCGATGTCGCGCTGTTCCTGTTCGATGCGCGCGCGGGGGTGAACCCGCTCGACGAGGAAATCGCCCGCTGGCTGCGAGGCAGCGACACGCCGGTGGTGCTCGTCGGCAACAAGGCGGAAGGCCGCGCGTCCGAGGACGGGCTGATGGAATCCTTTGCCTTGGGGCTGGGGGAACCGATTGCCTTCTCGGCCGAGCATGGGCAGGGCATGGCCGATCTGTTCCAGGCGCTGCTGCCGCATATCGAGCGGGTGCAGGCGGAACTGGAGGAGGCGGGCCTCGCGGGCGGCGAGCAGGCGATCGACCCCGAGGACGAGGATGCGCTCGATGCAGCGCCGCTGAAGCTTGCGATTGTCGGGCGACCCAATGCGGGGAAATCGACGCTCATCAACAAGGTGATCGGCGAAGATCGCCTTATTACCGGGCCGGAAGCGGGCATCACCCGCGACAGCATCGCCATCGATCACAAATGGACCGACCGCGAGGGACGGGAGCGCATCGTGCGCCTGATCGACACGGCGGGCATGCGCAAGCGCGCCAAGGTGCAGGATAAGCTCGAAAAGCTCGCCGTCGCCGATGGCCTGCACGCGGTCGATTTCGCCGAGGTCGTCGTGCTTCTGCTGGATGCGACCAAGGGGCTGGAGGCGCAGGATCTGCGCATCGCCGACAAGGTGTTGCAGGAAGGGCGCGCCCTCATCATCGGCCTTAATAAGTGGGATGTGTCGGAAAATGGCTCGTCGCTCTATCAGGGCGTGCGCAAGGCGCTGGACGAAGGGCTGGCGCAGGTGAGGGGCGTGCCGCTCATCACCGTTTCTGGCGCGACCGGCAAGGGCATCGATGACCTGATCGCCGCTGCGTTCGAAGTGCGCCGCGTCTGGTCGCATCGCGTATCGACGGGCCTGCTCAACCGCTGGTTCGAGTCCGCGCTGGAGGCCACCCCCCCCCCGGCGCCCGGCGGCAAGCGGATCAAGCTGCGCTATCTGACGCAGGCAAAGACCCGTCCGCCCGGCTTCGTGCTGTTCGGCACGCGCCTCGACCTGCTGCCCGAAAGCTATCAGCGTTATCTGGTGAACGGCATCCGCCGCGAACTGGGCTTTGGCGCTGTGCCGGTGCGGCTGATGCTGCGTTCGCCCAAAAATCCCTATGGCAAATGAACGGCGCTTTCGGCGCTGATCGGCCATTTGAGGTAGATGCGCGGGGCATGCGTTGCCCCTGGCCGGTGCTGCGCGCTGCCCGTGCGATGCGCGAGCATGAGGCGGTCCTGCTGCATGCCGACGATCCTATCGCCGGGCAGGAAGCGAAAGCACTGGCGGATGAGCGGGGATGGCGGTTCCGTGAGGTGGAGATGCATCTCTATTTGCTGTCGTCCGGGGGCGTGTTGCCTTAAATCTGGCGCAAGGCTCTAAACTTTCCTTTAGCGAAAAGCGGTTATCGTCCTTTGTCAAAGAGACGGCAAGGGGCGGCATATGGAAGGCAAGGCGGGCGCTGAGCAGCGGGAAATGGAACAGGCGTTGGTCCAGCTCGGCGCGGGCTTTCCCCGTATATCGGGCTATTTTCGGGAGGATGGCGTGCACTGCGTCTCGGCGGTCGAGCAGGCTATGCGCGCCCGCGACGCCAAGGCGATGGTCATGCCCGCGCATCGCCTGAAGGGGGAGGCCTGGCAATTGGGCGCCCGGCGGCTCGGCGATCTTGCTGAAACCATCGAACTGGCTGCCCGCGCCTGTGTCGAGCGCAGGACGGGGCCGGAGGAGATGATCGCCGACATCGCCGAATTGCGCCCATGTTTCGATCATATGCTGGCGATGCTCGACCGGATAATGCTGTCCGCCTCCGCTGGTGGGGCAGGGCGGCGACGCCCGGTCGGGGGCTTTGGCCGACGGGGTGTCGCGGCGACACTGCTCTCGGGCCTGAGCCGTCCTTGAGCGGCAGGGCGCGGCGCTTTATCTCCGCCGCGCCAGCATCGGTTGTGGCGCGAACAGGGTGAGGCTGCGCCAGAGCCATTCTATCGGCCCATAGCGGAACAGCGCCAGCCAGGGCTGCGACCAGAGCATCATCGCCGCCCAGACGAAGGGCACGACCAGATAGACCTGCCAACGGGAAAGATACCCGAACCAGCCCAGTCCCCAGCCATAAAAAAGCGCCGTCATGGCGAGGCTGGTGCCGAGATAATTGGAGAGCGCGGCGCGTCCCACCGCCTCGACCCGTGCGAGCAAGGCGCCGGGTGCGCGCCCGGCGATCAGCGCGAAGATCAGCGCCGCGACGCCGACGGTCAGCGGAATGCGGAACGGGAAGGACCAGCTGAACACCACCGCGAAGGTCGTCGCAGGCGCGAATCCGCTTCCCCATGCCCACAAGCCGAGGGCCACCATGGGCGGCAGTCCGATAAGGAAGCAATGGCGCGCGGTCGCAATATATTGCTCGCGCAGCCAGCTGCCCGTGAGGAAACCGCCCTTCAGCATCGCCATGCCGAGCAGCATGAAACCCAGCACCTCCAGCCCGGTATAATGCAGACCCATCAGCCCCCAGACCAGAATATTGCCGGCCTTGTCGGTCATGATGCCTTGCCAGCCGCCGCGATGCAGCGCGACGTCCCGCGCGATATCCGGGCTGCCCGGACGTCCAAGCTGGTCAAGCAGGCGGCTGGCGCTCTGGACTGCCTCGGGGTCGGCGCCAGCGGCGCTTCCTGCGCCGATGACGCCGTTCATGCCCGCGATCAGGACGATCAGCAGCAGGAATTGCAGCGCGAAGGCGAGGAAGGAGAGCTTGACCAGCTGCATCGGCTGCTTGCCCGCAAAGACCAGCGCGACAAGGCCGATCAGTGCATAGAGCGTCAATATGTCGCCCCACCAGAGCAGCAGATAATGGGCAACGCCGATCAGCGCGAGCCAGAAGCTGCGGACCACATGACGTTGCCTCCCATTCCCACCCGCCATTTCGGTGCGGTCCATCAGCATCAGCATGCTTGCGCCGAACAGCAGCGCGAACAGGCCGCGCATCTTGCCGTCGATCAGCACGAAGGAAAGGAGCCAGATAATCCTGTCGGCAAGGCTGGGGTCGCCCAAGGCATTGGGATTGATGTAGGCGGCTTCCGGCATCGAAAAGGCGATGATGTTCATCAGCACTATGCCCATCACCGCAAAGCCGCGGGCGATGTCGATCGCGCGGTTGCGCTCCTGTCCTCGGGGGACTGTAAAGGGAAGTGGCGCGGACATATAGGTGCTTCACCTTGGACGGAAATCGGAATAGGGCTTTAGAATGATTTGCGATCAGAGGAAATCCCGTCCCCGGCGCTTTGTCGTGGAAATGGCGGGATGAGCGAACCACGCAGCCGCCGCATCCGCAAAGCTTTCGGTGCGGCCGCAGGGCATTATGACGATCATGCCGGGGTGCAGCGCAAGGTTGCGGCAACGCTTGCCGATCTCGTCACGGGCCAGCCGCGCCCGGCGCTGCCCATGGGCGAGAGGCTGCGGCTGCTCGAAATTGGCTGCGGCACCGGGGTGCTGACGCGCGCGATGCGGGCGCTGTTCCCCGATGCGGAGATCCTCGCCACCGATATCGCGCCGGAGATGGTCGCCACGGCAGCGCGCGGCGGCGATGTCGGCGCCCGTTTCATGGTGATGGACGGGGAGGCGCCGGATTTCGATGGGCCATGGTTCGACCTCATCGTCTCAAGCCTCGCCTTTCAGTGGTTCGCCGATCTGCCGCGCGCGCTCGACCGGTTGAGCGGATTGCTGCGTCCGGGCGGTAGCCTGCTGTTTGCAACCATGGCCCGGCGCAGCTTTGCCGAATGGCGTGCGGCCCATGCCGCCCATGGCCTTGTCGCGGGGACGCCGCTCTACCCGGACCGGGAGGAGTTGCGCGCGATGCTCGCCCGCTATGAGGATGCCTTTTTGTTCGACGAGGACTATGTCGAGGACTTTGGCGGCGCGCGCGGGTTGCTCGCGCATCTCAAGGGCATCGGCGCCACGGTGCCGCTGGAAGGACGCGCGCCGCTCAGCGCCGCGCAGTTGCGGCAGGTGATGCGCGCCTATGACGAAGCGGGTGGGCGCTGTACCTATCATGTTGTTTATGGCCGGGTGACACGACCCGCCGCAACCGGCTTGACAGATTTTAGGAATGGGCCAAAGCCTTCCGCTCATCTATTTGAAAGGAAATAAGAATATGATTGTCAGGGCTGGTGAGGCCACCCCCGTCATAAGGGATGCCGTGCCGGCCGATGCGGCATGTCTGGCAGAGTTGAAGCGGCGCACCTTCCGCGAAACTTTTGTCGAGGGACCGCTTGCCGTCGGTTATGCAGACGAGGATCTGCGGCTCTTCGAGGAAGAATATTATAGCCGGGCCGTCATAGAGGCGGAGCTGCGCGATCCGGCGCGGCGGCAATGGGTGGCGGAAGACGAGGACGGCAATCTCGTCGCTTATGCGCATGCCGGTCCCTGCAAATTGCCGCATGAGGATGCCGGGCCGGAACAGGGCGAAATCTATCAGCTATACAGTCTGGATGAATGGCAGGGCGCGGGGCTGGGCCGCCAGTTGCTCTGCCGCGCGCTGGAATGGCTGGCGGAGCATATGCCGGGGCCGATCTGGCTCGGCGTTTACTCCGGTAATTTGCGGGCGCGGGCGATCTATGTGTCGCGCGGGTTCGTCAAGGTGGGGGAATATGATTTCCGGGTTGGCAATCATCGTGACCGGGAGTTGATTCTGCGCCGCGATCCGCGATGAGGCGGGCGCACTCTTTTTCCTGAAGGCGACCGGCCTGACAGGAGGCGCCGGACGAAAAGGTGGGCGCTTTACAGCGACGATGCCATAAAAAGGGGGGCCGGTTCAGGAAAACCGGCCCCCTTTGTTTTTCCTCAAAAAAAGCCGTTCAGACCTCGCCGTCCATCAGCGCGGGGAAGAAGCCTTCATGAGCGCTGCGCAGCGCGTCGAGCGTTACCGCATGGTCGCTTTCCGCCAGTTCGAAGACTAAGCGATTGGCGCAAGTGCGGCCGATGGGCTGGACCTGCACGCCCGCCGTATCCGCCTCCGCAAGGAAGGAGGCGAGCGAAGCGTCGCTGACGGTGACGACATAGACGCCCTGATCCTCGGCGAAGAAAGCGCGGGCATCGGTGAAGGGCGTGTCCGGCTCATGCGCCTGGATCATCGCGCCGACATCGCCGGCAAGCGCCATTTCCGCAACCGTCACCGCCATGCCGCCGTCCGACACGTCATGGCAAGCGGTGATCGCGCCGTTCGCGATATGGGCGCGGATGAAGTCGCCTGTCTTGCGCTCGGCGGCCAGATCGACCGGCGGCGGCGGGCCGTCCTCGCGGCCATGGACCTCGCGCAGCCAGATGGATTGGCCGAGATGGCCTTTCCATTCGCCCACGGCAAGGATGATGTCGCCCGTGCCCTTGAAGGCGACGGTCGCGTTCTTCGTCCAGTCCTTCAGCAGGCCGATGCCGCCGATCGCCGGTGTCGGCAGGATCGCCGAGCCGCCGCCGGTCGCCTTGGACTCATTATAAAGCGAGACATTGCCCGACACGATCGGGAAATCCAGCGCGCGGCAGGCATCGCCCATGCCTTCAAGGCAGCCCACAAATTGCCCCATGATTTCCGGGCGCTGCGGGTTAGCGAAGTTGAGGCAATTGGTGATGGCGAGTGGGGTCGCGCCGACCGCGGTGATGTTGCGCCAGCATTCGGCCACTGCCTGCTTGCCGCCCTCGACCGGGTCGGCGAAGCAATAGCGCGGGGTGCAGTCGGTGCTGATCGCCAGCGCTTTTTGGGTGCCATGGACGCGCACCACGGCTGCGTCGCCACCGGGCGCCTGCACCGTGTCGGCGCCGACCTTATGGTCGTACTGCTCCCAAATCCAGCGGCGGCTGGCGATATCCGGGCTGCCCATCAGCGTCACCAGATCGGCGCCGAGGTCCGTGCATGCCGGCACGTCGGTCAGCGCTTCGCGCCTGGGCGTCGGCACATGCGGGCGATCATAGAGCGGCGCGTCGTCGGCCAGCGGGGCGAGCGGGATGTCGCACACCGTCTCGCCATGATGGACAAGGACCATGCGGCCCCCATCCGGACCGGGTTCGGTCACTTCGCCGATCACCGCGAAGTCGAGTTCCCATTTGCGGAAGATCGCCTCGGCGAAGCCTTCCTTGCCGGGCTTCAGCACCATCAGCATGCGCTCCTGCGATTCGGAGAGCATCATTTCATAGGCGGTCATGCCGGTTTCGCGCTGCGGCACCTTGTCCATGTCGAGCCGGATGCCGACGCCGCCCTTGGACGCCATTTCGACGCTGGAGGAGGTGAGGCCCGCCGCGCCCATATCCTGAATCGCGACGATAGCATCCGACGCCATCAGTTCGAGGCAGGCCTCGATCAGCAGCTTTTCGGTGAAGGGGTCGCCGACCTGAACGGTGGGGCGCTTTTCCTCGCTGTCCTCGCCGAAATCGGCGCTCGCCATGGTTGCGCCATGGATGCCGTCGCGCCCGGTCTTGGAGCCGACATAGACGATCGGATTGCCGACGCCGCTGGCGGCCGAATAGAAGATCTTGTCGGTGTCCGCGACGCCCACGGTCATCGCGTTGACGAGGATATTGCCGTCATAGGCCGGGTGGAAATTCACCTCGCCGCCGACAGTCGGCACGCCGACGCAATTGCCATAGCCGCCGATGCCGCGCACCACGCCGCTAATGAGATGCTTCATCTTCGGGTGATCGGGCCGGCCGAAGCGCAGCGCGTTCATGTTCGCCACCGGGCGCGCGCCCATGGTGAACACGTCGCGCAAAATGCCACCCACGCCGGTCGCCGCGCCCTGATAAGGCTCGATATAACTGGGGTGGTTGTGGCTCTCCATCTTGAAGATCGCGGCCTGTCCGTCGCCGATATCGACGACGCCCGCATTTTCGCCCGGCCCGCAAATGACCTGCGGCCCTTCGGTGGGCAGCTTCTTCAGGTGGATGCGGCTCGACTTGTAGGAGCAATGCTCCGACCACATGACGGAGAAGATGCCCAGTTCCGTCAGATTCGGCTCACGGCCCAGCGCGTTCAATACGCGCTCATATTCCTCAGGGGAAAGGCCGTGTTCGGCGACGATTTCCGGGGTGATGGCGGAGGTTGTGGCTGTGTCGGTCATGCGACCGCCCATAGGAAATTTGGGCGCGGGTTGAAACAGCTTTTCCGCGCTCCTCTGCAATAAAATGGGCCGGATGATCGATCACCCGGCCCGCAGCCTTGTCTATTGGGTCAAAGGGTGGAGGAATCAGGCCTTGCAGCTCTGCGCGCCCTTGCCGGGCAGCTCGACGGTGATCTCGGCGTCCGCGCCGGTCAGCGACCAGCCGCCGTCCGCCTTGAAGGTCTTGCCGGTCTCGTCGGAGAGCAGCTTGGTGGCGGTGCCTTCCTTTTCGGTGCGGACCATCACGGTCTTGTCGTCGGACATATAGTCGACATAAACCAGCGAGCTATCCTTGCAGCGATAGGTCTTGCTCTTCTTCACCATGGGGGGAAGCTCGATCGGAGCGGCGTTGTTCAGCTGATCCGCCATAGGATCGCCAGGGCCGCCGCCCACGACTTCGGGTTTGTCATTGCCGCATGCCGCAACGGCCAGCAGCATGGGGAGGGCGATCAACGAAAGGTTAGGTTTCATAGCGGACCCGCTTATGTTCAGACCGGCCGGGGGCAGTCAATGCTTAAACGGGTCGGCCATGGTCGATTTTTACATTATCCTGCCAATCCGATGCGCTTTTGCGGTGAGGGGCTGCCCTGTCCTCACTCATGATGGCGGGCGCGCGGCTTTTTTGCGCGCGGTCCGGCGGCGGCACTTGACCCCGCGACGGCGGAAGGCCAAAGCTGCGTCCATGGTCGAGCAAAATATCACCTCCGTTCCCCCCGCGTTGGACAGCCTTTCGTTCGAGGATGCGATGCGAGAGCTGGAGGCGATCGTGCAGAAGCTGGAACGCGGCGACGTGCCGCTCGACGATTCCATCGCCCTTTATACGCGCGGGGAGCAGTTGCGCGCCCAGTGCCAGAAGCGTCTGGCCGATGCTGAGGCGCGGATCGAGAAGCTGACCGTCGATGCCTCGGGCGCTCCGTCCGGCGCGCAGCCTTTCCGGGCCGATTGATCCCGCCATGTCGGCACAGGATGCCGCGATGACCGGCGATGAAGCGCATCGGGCACGGCTGCGGGCCATGTTGCGCGAGGCGATGCAGGATATCGCGCGCGATATCGACGCGGCGTTCGGCAGCCTGCTGACCGTTCCCGACGATCCGCGCCGCCGCCTCTTCGACGCAATGCGCCACGCCGCGATGGGCGGGGGCAAGCGGATGCGGCCGCTGCTCGTGAAGGCGACTGGCGATCTTTTCTCGCTCGATCGTCAGCAGATGATCCGCGTCGGCCTGGCGGTCGAATGCATCCATATCTATTCGCTGGTGCATGATGATCTGCCCGCGATGGACAATGACGATCTGCGCCACGGCAAGCCGACCTGCCACATCGCCTTCGATGAGGCGACGGCGATCCTCGCGGGCGACGCCCTTCACGATCTGGCGTTCGAGATATTGGCCGACGAGCGCACCCATCCCGATCCGTTCATCCGGTGCGAGCTGCTTCGCCTGCTTTCGCGCGCGAGCGGGCCGCATGGCATGGCGGGGGGGCAGATGATGGACATTGCCGCCGAGAGCGAGGCGTTCGACCTGCCGACCGTCACCCGCTTGCAGCAGCTCAAGACCGGCGCGATCATCGGGTTCTGCGTGGAAGCCGCCGCCGTCATGGGGCATCTGCCCCCGGAGGGGCGCACCAGCCTGCACGGCTTTGCCCGCGATATTGGCCTTGCTTTCCAGATCGCCGACGATCTGCTCGACGTGGAAGGCGATGCCGGGCTGGCGGGCAAGGCGCTGGGCAAGGACGAGGCGGCAGGCAAGCAGACTTTCCTCTCGCTGCTCGGCATCGAGCAGGCGCGACGGCAGGCGCGCATGCTGGTCGATCAGGCCAAGGCGCATCTCCACAGCTATGACGCGCGGGCGGACCTGCTGCGCGCGATCGCCGATTATGTCATCGAAAGGGATCGTTGAAACCATGAGCGCAGAGCGCATCGGCGTTTACCCCGGCACATTCGATCCCATCACGCTCGGCCATATGGATATCATCCGGCGCGGCGCGAAACTGGTCGACCGGCTGATTATCGGTGTGACGACCAACCCCAGCAAGTCGCCGATGTTCTCTCTGGAGGAACGGCTCGCCATCGTGCGGCGGGAATGTGAAGGGCTGGGCACCGCGATCGATGTGGTCGCGTTCGACAGCCTGCTGATGGATTTCGCGTCCTCTCAGGGCGCGAGCGTCATCGTGCGTGGCCTGCGCGCGGTTGCAGATTTTGAATATGAATATCAGATGGCTGGCATGAATCAGCAGATCAACGACAAGGTGGAGACGGTTTTCCTGATGGCCGACGTCTCGCTTCAGCCGATCGCGTCGAGGCTGG
>CAYLKZ010000052.1:0-21543 GCA_964384275.1 uncultured Sphingobium sp.
AATATCATGAACAAAAGCCCCAACGCCAAAGCCTCTGCGGCTCGTTGGGGCTTTCTTCGTATCTGGACCTCGCATTCCCACCGTTCGCTGCCGTTTCGGCAAATCCCAGCATCCGGAACAGATCGCCATGTAGTTCCAGCCGGCGGACCTTGCCGCTGCAGCTGTTCCCGCCATGCACCACCACCGCCTTGATCAACGTGCGGATCGCATTGCGGGAGGCGCGGGCATCACGCGTGATGAGGTGTTGCTCGAGCTCTGCGATCGCCGAACGATAAATGGCCTCGTAGTTGGCTGGTAGGCGCACCACTTTCGCTCCGGCATGCTGGCCAATTCCTGCTCCAATCCATCTTCCTCCCGTTCCAGAGCCTTCAGGCGTGTGATGACCGAGCGAGGAAGGTCGTCGTCGTTTTCCATCTGCTTAACCAACTTGGCGATCCTGCGCCGTGTCTCGTTGAGGCCCGCCTCTATCTCGTCACGACGCCCGTGCATCGTCCGCATCTGGGTATCGAGTTCGCACTGCAGATGCGCCGCGAACCGGCTGACAATCTCCGGGGTGAGCAGGCGATCGCGCAAGCCGGCTAGCGCGCGTGTTTCGAGCTGTTCACCCGTTATCGAGCTGTTCGAGCATGCCTGCCTGCCGGACGTCTTGCAGCGCCAGCGACCGCCCATGCTGACATAGTCCGAGCCACAGATGCCGCAACGGACGAGACCGCTCAGCAAATGCTCGGGGCGCTTGGCTCCAGCCAAGGCATTACCTGTGATACCGAATTTCTCATCCTTGGCCCTGCGCGCCTCGATCTGGCGCGTCCTCACCCGATCCTACTCGCTCTCGGGATTGAGGCGAGGCACCCGTGTAAAGCCGCGATTTTCGTAGGGAACCTCGACCCATTTGCGTCGGTTGAAGATGCGCCGGCCAATATAGATCTCGTTGTTGAGGATGCCCTCGCCCATTGCGGGATTGCCGGACAAGGTGGTGGGTCCCCAGATGCCGCTATCTCAAGCTTCGCGGGGACGAGCGAGAGGAGAAACTAGTCGAACTCTGCAAGACGCTAAATGCGCCGACGCTCGTCTATTGCCAGTCTCCGCGAAGCGCGAGGGACACTGCGAAAGCTATCCACACGCGATGTGAATTGCCCCCCATGCGATGGGACCAAAGAGGCTGTTGCCTGGCTCGAGAAGCATTATCCATCGGAGTGGGAGGTCATCCAGGCTTTGAAGAGGGGGTGTCGGCATCCATCACGGGAACGTGCCGCGCGCGATTCAGCAGTACATGGTCCGTGCTTTCGAGGAACACCAGATTCGCTTCCTGGTCTGCACATCGACGATCATCGAGGGAGTGAATACTGCTGCTGAGAACGTAACCATCTACGACAGCCCCGCAACCAATATCATGAACAAAAACCCCAACGCCAAAGCCTCTGCGGCTCGGTGGGGCTTTCTGTGTCTAAAATTTCCCAAAAAAACGCTGTTCGCCAGCGAGCAGGATCGCCCGTAAATCGCCCAGCGGCGGGCGCAAGGGAAAAAATATTAGGGTCGGCTTGTTTTCTCTGAACCTTCGCGGGCCCGATCTGCGCGGCATGGTCCAGATAAGGAGGGGTGCGCTCCGCGCTCCCTTTAAGTTGTCGCGGCTCGTTTGTCCGCTACGGACCTCCATAATCAGGATGCGTTGAGGGAGAGGGCTATCCCATCCGATCGGTCCTCCATTGCCGTGTATCAGCTTCAGCGCGTTGATAAAATTTAAGCGATATATCATCGCGGCAGGTGTTCGACGCCAATAACTGTTGACAAGTCAACATTGATAGGTGATTTGTCAACCAGATCAGCGGGAGGGCTGATTGCCTAGGGGAGAGATTATGAGACAACGTACTACGTTGCTAGTGGCCGCTTCGTTCGCAACGATGCTGATGGCCAGCAGCGCTTACGCGCAAGGGGGGAAGCCCGGTTCGGAAGCTGCGGATGGCGCGGAGACAAACCGCGGTCAGATCGGTGACATTGTGGTCACCGCCCAGAAATATGCAGAATCGCTCCAGTCGGTTCCGATTTCGGCTGCCGCATTCACCGCCGACGACCTCGCCAAGCAGGACATCGCGGACCCCGAATCGCTCGCCGAAATGGTGCCTAATCTGAGCATCGGCGACGGCACGGGCCGTGGCCGTTCGGGCGCGCAGATCGCGATCCGCGGCGTCGGCGAGGCGCGTGTTAGCCCCGTGCTCGATCCGGGCGTTGCCATCTATATCGACGATATCTATTTCGGCCGCCCCCAGACGGCCTTCCTGCGCATGCTCGATACCGAGCGTGTCGAGGTGCTGCGCGGGCCGCAGGGGACGTTGTTCGGCAAGAATGCTGCCGGTGGCGCGATCCGCTATATCCTCCAGCGTCCTACCTTCGACGCGGCGAAAGGCTATGCCGAAATCACGACAGGCTCGCGTGAGCGCATTGATGCGCGTGGTGCGGTCAATCTGCCGTTTTCCGATAATTTCGCCATCCGTGCGGCAGTCGGCTCGCTCAATCAGAAGGGCTATCTTCGCCGTGAATCCGATGGCGTCCGGCTTGGCAATGAGAAGAGCCTGACGGGCAGCTTCAAGTCGCGCTGGGTACCCAGCTCCGCCGTCGAAATCAATCTGGGCGTCGATTATTTCTACAGCGATACCGACAATGGCGCGCAAAAGCTGATCGACTATTATCGCTATAACAACACGACGGACACGCCCAATCCGCCCGTGACTATCACGACCAATCCTAATGTCACGGCGTCCCCGAACACGGTCGCGCGCTGGAACCAATATTGGGGCAACACGCCGCTGCGTTATGCACCGCGCATCACGCCTTCGCTGCTGACTACGGCTGGCGGCGATGAGGTGTCGCGGAATCAATCGGAGTCCATCGGCGTATCGCTCGACATCAAGGTCGATCTTGGCGGTCTGGGCGAATTGCGCAGCATCTCGGGCTACCGGAAGCTGACCCAGACAAGCAGCAGCGATCCTGACGAAGTAAGCCCGGCGCGTACCTTCCTTGGCGGTAAGCTGGAGGATGGGTCTGAATTCTGGTCGCAGGAATTGAATCTGGTCGGCAGCTATTTTGACGACCGGCTCAAACTGACCAGCGGCGCCTTCTATTCGGAAGAGCGTCCCTATCGCTTCGACATCGACAATGCCGATGTTCGCAATCGCTTCGGTTTCGAAAACCGCCGCTCCTATCAGGAGCAGACGACCAAGAGCCTGGGCCTGTTCACCCAGGGCACTCTCTCCGCGACGGATCGCCTCGCCCTGACCGCAGGGGTTCGCTACACCCGCGACGACAAGCAGTTCAAGGTGCATGAGACGGTTGCGTGGAATTTTGACCTGCACGAACTGGCGCGCCAATATGGGCGTCCGCTGCTGGTCCCCACGGTCGTAACGCTCAACGGGGCGAGCTGTAACACGGCGACGGGGGCGACGTGCCTGTCGGTCCCCGAAATCAGTGGTGGCCGTGTTTTCGAGGCGTGGACGCCGCGCTTCGCTGTCGAATATGAAGTGGCCGATCGGGTCATGCTCTACGGCTCGGCATCGCGCGGGTTCAAGGCGGGCGGCACCAATGATACGGTGTTCGACATCACCATTCCCTTTAACCCGGAAACAATCTGGAGCTTTGAGGGAGGCGTTCGTTCGGACCTGTTCAACCGGCGAGTGCGCTTCAATGCGACCTATTTCTATTCGATCTACAAGAGCAAGCAGATCACCGTTTCCAATGCGCCGGAGTGCAATAATCGCTGCACCAGCAATGTCGGCGATGCGATCATCCAGGGTGTCGAGCTGGAAACCCGCGCAATCCTGTTCTCCGGCTTCTCGGTCTTCGGCAATGCCGGATATACCGATGCCAAATGGGATAAGATCAGCAACACTACGGCAGGCGTCACCCTTCATTCGCCCTTCGCCCGGACGCCCAAGTGGAGCGCGGTCGCCGGTTTCAACTATGATCGTGATGTTGGCGAGGATCTGACGCTGGAGCTGTCGGGTAGCTATAGCTACAAGAGCGAGCAGCAATCCTCTCCGCAGGACAGCACGACACTGACGATCCCGGCCTATGATCTGGTGTCGGCCCGCGTCGGGGTGAGGGCGCGCAACGGATGGAGCCTCAGCCTGTTCTGCTCCAACTGCCTCGACAAGCGCTATATTACCGGCGGTGCGGCTTTTGCCGGTGGCACGGACAACACCATCTTCAACTACAAGCCGAACAGCGGCGTGGCGAACCCGAATGTCATCGGTCCTCCCGGCATCAGCTATGTCAATGTCGGCGAGCCGCGCAACTGGGGCCTCCAGCTTCGTAAATCCTTCTGATTACGACAGCATTCTTCTTGTAGCACCCAGGCGGGCGGGGTTGAAATCGGTTTGACCCCGCCCGATTTTTATGACCGGCTAGGTCATCTTTCATATAGTATCGGGAACAGGATATGGCGCAGGCGGCTTTCGGCAATAGTCCGGTTTATTTCTCCGGGTTCGGCAATCATATCGCCACCGAAGCGATCCCCGGCGCTTTGCCCGTCGGGTGCAACTCTCCCCAAAAGATGGCGTTCGGGCTGTATGCGGAGCAATTATCCGGCACGGCCTTTACCGCGCCGCGTGCGGAGAACCGCCGCTCCTGGCTCTATCGCATCCGTCCGGCGGCGATGCATCCGCCGTTCACGCCCTATTTGGGCGCTCCCTTGCTGCGGAGCGCGCCCTTCGATGAAACGCTGCCCAATCCCAATCGTCTGCGCTGGAATCCCTTGCCGATCCCTGAAGAGCCCACCGACTTCGTCGACGGATTGGTGAGCTATGGCGGAACCGGAGACGTGGCCGCAGGGCAGGGGGTCGGCATCCATCTTTATGCGGCGAACCGCTCGATGGAGGGGCGCGCCTTTTTTTCCGCCGATGGAGAGATGCTGATCGTGCCGCAGCAGGGCATGCTTCGCATCGTCACCGAATTCGGGCTGATCGAAGCCGCGCCGCTCGAAATTGCACTGATCCCGCGCGGGGTGAGGTTTCGGATCGACGTGGAAGGCCCGTCGCGAGGCTATGTCTGCGAGAATTACGGCGTTCCTTTCCGTCTGCCCGATCTGGGGCCGATCGGTGCAAACGGCCTCGCCAATCCGCGCGATTTCCTGATTCCCTCCGCGCGCTATGAGGAAGAGGATCGGCCCTGCGAACTGATCCAGAAGTTTCAGGGCGCCTTGTGGCGGACCGAGCTGGGTCATTCGCCCTTCGATGTGGTGGCATGGCACGGCAATCTGGCGCCCTGCGTTTATGATCTGCGCCGTTTCAACACGATCAACACCGTCAGTTATGACCATCCCGATCCGTCGATCTTCACGGTGCTGACCTCGCCCAGCGCGGTTCCCGGCACGGCCAATTGCGATTTCGTGATCTTTCCGCCGCGTTGGATGGTGGCTGAAAACACCTTCCGTCCCCCATGGTATCACCGCAATGTCATGAGCGAATTCATGGGGCTGATCGATGGCGTCTACGATGCGAAGGCAGAGGGGTTCAGCCCCGGCGGCGCATCGCTGCACAATCAGATGAATGGCCATGGGCCGGATCGCGCAACCTACGAAAAGGCCGTGAACGAGGAACTGGCGCCACAGCGTATCTCCTCTACCATGGCGTTCATGTTCGAAACGCGCGACGTCATCCGCACGACGCTTTGGGCAGAGGAGACGCCGCTGTGCCAGCCCGATTATGATGATGTGTGGGACGATTTCGTGCCCGCCGACCTTATGCCTGCCCGGTCCTGATCGCGGCCTACCCCCACCGGGCGCGCGGCGGCGATCAGGTTTGAGGCTGTCTCAACCGCCCGGCTCGCTCCGTCCCGGCTTTGCGAGGTCGGGATGGGCGGCGGCAAATGGTGCAAGCCCTGCCAGCCCTTCCGCGATGGCAGAGATGCGGGGAAAGCGGTTCATGTCCACCTCCCAGCGCCGCGCATTATACACTTGCGGCAGCAGGCAGATATCGGCGAGCCCCGGCCTGTCCCCGTAGCAGAAGGGCGAGGGAGGGCGGCGGGAGAGCAGGGCCTCCAGACTTTCGAAGCCGAGCGTGATGAAATGCCGCATCCATTCGGCGGTCTTGAGGGCGGAGCCATGCCCGGTCGCAAAGACAGCCACGCGAAGATTGCAGACCGGCTGAATATCCATGGCGATGGCATGGGCCAGCGCTCTCGCCTCGGCCCTGTCCAGCCTGTCTTCCGGCAGCAGCCCCAGCTGGTTGCGTTCGTTCAGATATTCGATGATCGACAGGGACTGCGTGAGCGAACGTCCGTCGATTTCGAGAACCGGCACCAATCCCTGCGGGTTGCGTTTCGCATGATCGGCGGAGCGTTGCTCCCCTTCGAGCAGGTCCACCGGCACGCTGTCATAGGAAATGCCCGCGATATTGAGGGCGATCCTTACCCGATAGGATGAGGATGAGCGCCAATAGTCGTACAGCAATGCTTCTTTGTGCATGAATCCGCTCCCGGCCATCATTTTCCTAGGGTTCCATTCGGATATATCCACATGGTTGACAGCACAAATAATATGGTCCTCATCGAACAAACCATCAGGTTGGGCAAGTCGCCATCCGGTCATGCCAGCCCATTTGCCATATTACAGGGGCTGCATCGCGGATAGCGACAGGAGACGGAGTCGCCCGATCGCGCTGACGCGTGCGCAGGCCGGGAACCCATGCCGGGTACTCGCGCTTCAGACAGATGCGTTCGACAGCCTTTGAAGGGGGGAGGCCGGGTGCTCCGCCGACTTGCAGCGATGCTCTTTCCTTCCGTGCTTTTTAATCCATCGGGTTGCGTGTCCCTGCGAGCTTCGACCGAAGCAGCTGGATGTTCAGGAATTCGTGCAGTCCAAACCGCCCCAATTCCCTTCCAAAGCCGCTGTCGCGGACGCCGCCCACTGGATAGCGCGGATCGGTCATAGGCACTGCGTTGATGAAGAGGCCGCCGCAGATGACATGCTCTGCCAATGCTGCTGCGCGAGCCGGGTCGCGCGTCCAGATGCTGGCGTTCAGGCCATAGTCGCGATGATTGGCGAGCCGTAAGACATCGGCCGCATCGCGGGCGACGCTGATGGCCGCGACCGGGCCAAAGCTCTCCTCGTCGAACAGCGCCATGCCCGGTTGAACGTCGCTGACGACTGTGGGGGGATAATAATATCCTGCGCCATCGGGCACCTGTCCGCCGAGCAACAGCTTCGCCCCTGCGGCGATGCTGTCCTGCACTTGTCGATGTAGCTCATCCCTCAAACTGGCCCGCGCCATAGGGCCGAGATTGGTGTCCGGCGTGAAGGGATTGCCCATCGTCAGGGTGCGGGCGGCTATGACCAGGCGATGGGTGAATGCCTCGGCGATGGACGCTTCGACGATGAAGCGCTTGGCGGCGATGCAGACCTGGCCGCAATTCTGGAAACGCGCCTGGATCGCCGCCGGTATCACAAGATCCAGATCCGCATCCTCCAGCACGATGAACGGGTCGGAACCGCCCAGTTCGAGGACGCACCGTTTCAGTTGCGCGCCAGCCGCCGCGGCCACCGTGCGTCCGGCCGCTACTCCGGCTGTGAGGCTGACGCCGGTTATGCGCCTGTCTGCGATGACCGAGGCGATTTCATCGCGCGGGATATTGAGTACGCCGAAGACGCCGTCGGGCCAGCCCGCATCCGCAAAGCAGCGGATCAGATCCTGTGCGCTTTGCTGCACATTGTCGGCATGTTTGAGCAGGAAACAATTGCCCCCCATCATCACGGGCACCGCAGCGCGGAGCACCTGCCAGACTGGGAAATTCCACGGCATGACACCCAGCACGGTCCCAAGCGGACGGAAGACGACGCGGGCATCGCCATCGTCGCAGGGCAGAGGCTCATCGGCCAGCATCGCGGGTCCATGTTCGCCATACCAGCGGCAAAGTGTTGCGCATTTGGCGATCTCTGCTCGCGCCTCGCCGATGGTCTTGCCCATTTGCAGGGATATGTTCGCGGCGAGCCGCTCGCTGTCCTGAACCAATTGTCCGGCAAGCCGGATCAGCAGGGCGGCGCGCTCTTCGGGCGCGCGGCGGGACCAGTCGGCAAAGGCTCGCTCGCTCGACGCCAATATGGCCTCGCGCCGGGGCGCATCGTCGAACGGGAAATGGGTCAGCAGGTTGCCATTGCGGGGATCGATCGTGGCCGGAACAAGCCCCGGCTGCGGTGTAGACATGATTGGGCCGTCCGTCGTTGAACCTGCGGGGCAGCTCGTTACGAAGCCCCGCATATCGCTCAGAGGTTGAAGATGCGCTGCGCGGTTCCGTGCGAAATCCGCTTGACCGCATCGGCATCGAGGCTGTTCACCCGAGCAAGGCAGCCGGCCATGTCGCCGATATTATGGGGATAATCCGAGCCGTACATCACCTGATCCGACCCACCCGCGACCTTGATGCACAGATCGAGCGCGTCGCGTTCATAGACGACCGAGTCATAATAGATGCGTTGCAGATAGGTGCTGGGCAACTCCTTGATGACCGAGCTGCACGCCGGGATGTTGCGGTGGCACTGATCGAGCCGCCCGGCCAGATAAGGCAGCGCCGCGCCGCCATGCGAGGCGATGATCTTCAGGTCGGGATAGCGGTCGAGAAAGCCGGAAAGGATCATCCGCGAGACCGCGAGCGTGGTATCGATCATGAAGCCGATGGGGGGCACCAGCCCATATTCGTCGAGCTGCATCTGCGCTGTGCCCTGCGGTGCGGTTGGGTGCACCAGCACGGGCAGGCTCAGAGCGTTTATCGCGGCCCAGACCGGCGCGAAGCGGTCGGCGGTCAGGCTTTCGCCATCGATATTGGCCGATACGAACACCCCCACGGCACCTGCTGTCACCGCCCGTTGCAACTCTGCGACCGCCTGTTCGGCATATTGCCAGGGCAGGGTGGCAAACCAGCGCAGCCGGTCGGGGTGGATGCCCTGCTGCTCCGCCATCGCGGCATTCATCAGCCCGGCGGCCTTCACACTGGTCGCTTCGTCGCCGAAGGATGCGCTAGGGCAGGTGAGGGAGACGATCGCAAGGTCGACCCCGGCTTTGTCCATATTGCGGATGCGCAGTTCGAAATCGAACATCTCGTCGAAGAGCGTCACGAAGGGCGCGCCGTCCATGAAGATGGACTCCTGACCGGCCTCGGTCTTGGCGACACGATATTTGGGTTGGCCATGGGTAGCGAGGAGATCGAGCCATTTCTGGCTCATCATGTGCGTGTGAACATCGATGACGGTCATGACGTGTTTCCCCCGGAAATTTTACCTGAATGTCAGAGAGCCTTATAAGATTATGTTGATAAGTCAACAATACTAAAATTGGAGGGGTGTTCGTATTGGCGATTAATGCTAAGAATCCGTCATCTCGCCTTCGCTTCCGTTCAAGGTGAAGGTGCTTTGAATGATGATGCAACTATAAAAAAGGGAATGAGTGTGATAGAGAAAGAACCGTCGATCGGCGATGGAATCGAACGCTTCGTGTCATTCAGACTCAGCGTGCTGTCCCGGCTGATCAACCGTCGCTCGACGCGGTATTTCGCCGATGAATATGGGCTGACCTTGGCTGAATGGCGCTGCCTCGTACAGGTCGCGATCCACCCCTCGGCGCTTGTTCGTGACATTTCCGAGCGAACCTATGCGGACAAGGGGCAGGTCAGCCGCGCCGCCGCCAGCCTCTCTCGCAAGGGTTTGATAAAAGGGGTCGGCGATCCCGACGACCGCCGCAGCGTGCGGTACAAGACTACCTCCAAAGGGCAGCGACTTTATGAGGAAATCCTTGAAATGCGGGTGGCCGAAAATCAGGCGGTGCTGGATTTGCTCTCTCCGGAACAGCAGAGCGTGTTCATTGACTGCCTTGACATTTTAATGGCCAACTTCGCCACCGGCGGGGACATTGCCAGTGAAGGGATGGACTGACACAGGCGCTGTCGTGGCATCCGTCAGGGCGCCACGACAGCCTGCGTCAGCGTTGATCGCGCGCGGGCAGCACCATGGCGCGGCAGGAGCCGAAACCGATCGGAACATATCCATCCTGTCGCGCGGTCGCGGACAGCAGAATCTCGTCCCCATCCTCCACGAAGCTGCGCGTTTCGCCGCCGGGCAGGGCGATCGGCTCGCCGCCGCCGCGCGTAAGCTCCATCAAGCTGCCATAGCCTTCAGGCGTTGGGCTGGAAATGGTGCCGGTGCCGAGCAGGTCTCCAGTCCGGAGGTCGCAGCCATTGACGACGTGGTGAGTCACCATCTGCGACACTGTCCAATACATATGGGCTGCATGGCTGCGGGAGATGACGTGCGGAGCCATGCCCGCTTCGCGCATGGCGGCGGTCAGGATCGCCACCTCCAGCTCAATCGCATAGCCGCCGCTGGCGCGATCGCGAGGGGAATCGAGGTAGGCGAGCGGCTGCGGGTCATCGGCGGGGCGCGGCATCGTGGCGATGTGGAAAGGAGCAAGCGCCTCGGTCGTGACGATCCAGGGGGAGACGGTGCTGTGAAAATTCTTGGCCAGAAACGGGCCTAGCGGCTGATATTCCCATGCCTGTATATCGCGGGCGGACCAATCGTTGAGCAGGCCCAGTCCGGCGATATGCGCCTCTGCCTGATCGAGCGGCAGACCTTCGCCGCGCTCGACGGGCTCGCCTATCCAAACAGCGAGTTCCAGCTCGAAGTCGAGGCGGGTCGAGGGGCCGAAATGGGGGGCATCGGCGCCGGGCGCACGTCGCTGCCCAAGCGGACGCCGGAAATCGACACCGGACGGATGCACCGAGGACGCGCGCCCGTGATAGCCGATCGGCACCCATTTATAGTTGTCCAGCAGCGGATTGTCGGGGCGGAACAGCTTGCCGATATTGGTGGCGTGATGGATGCCCACATAGAAGTCGGTATAATCGCCAATCGGCATCGGCAGGAGCATCTGGCAGCGGCGGCTGTCATGCAGGAGGGGCTCCGCAGCCTTGCGGTGGACCGGATTCGACAGAAGATCGGAAAGCGTCGCCCGCAAGGCGAGGCGCGTTGTCGCGGGCAGAGACATCAGCCGGGCGACGCTGGCTACGTCCTCGTCCCCAAGCATCGGCAGCAGGCCCGCAGCTTGTGCGCTTTCGAGACATATTATGAAATCGCCGATAGCGACACCGGCGCGCGCGCGACCGTCCGAACCCGCGAACATGCCGAAGGGCAGGTTCTGGATCGGGAAGTCTGCGTGGCCATTGGCCGTCTCTACCCAACTCTGGCGGGAAGGATCATGAGTTTCGTCGAGTGTCATATCGGGAAGCTCCACATTATTGGGGCACAATGTTGGGGGGATGGTCGGCTCACGAAAGGTGCCGTTTCTGGCTGTGGGTTCGCCACGAAAATTAAGTTGAGTCAACAACCAAATGCCCGCCGGGATATTCGCTGCCCATTCGATGTCAGAGAATTTGGCGCAACTCGCAGCATAAATCAGCGGTACAGGCAGGCAAATATTTTTTGGCAAGAGTGACCGGATTCCGGTCGGAGGCCTATTCCTTCTAGGTATAGGGCATGAATAAAAATACCATAAATACAATCCACTAATGGGGATTTCATCCGCGCTTTCTTGCTCCCAAACGCTTATGCTTCGTCGATAATGTTGACGAATCAATTTGTTTTGCCTAGCCTGCTCCCGAACCGAACATATGGAGAGACAGGCTTATGCGAAAGCGGAACTTGGCGGTGGCAGCCGCGCTGATGGTGACGATCGGTGGCGCCGCCGGGGCGCACGTGATAAAGGGCGCTGCTGCGGGCGCGACCAGTGCAGCGGCGGATTATCGCACGGTCCAGGCGGGAACCTATGTCATCGATGGGACGCATACCGCCGCCATCGCCCGCGTCTCGCATCTCGGCTTTTCCACCACGACCGTCGCCATCGACAAGATCGAGGGTGAAGTCGCGTTCGATCCCGCCCGCCCGGATCAGGTCAAGCTGGATGTCCGTCTTGCCGCCGACAGCCTGTCGTCCGGCTATGCGTTGCGCGATACCCATCTGAAGGGCGCCAACTGGTTCGACGTGGCGAACCATCCCGAATTGCGCTTCGTCGCCGATAAGCTGGTCAAGACCGGCGAGGATACCGTCGATATCGTCGGGGCGCTGACCATGCGTGGGGTTTCGCGTCCGGTGACGCTGGAGGCGAAGCTCAACAAGGTCGGGCAGAATATGGCCAAGCGCCCGACGGTCGGGATTTCGGCAATCGCAGCCATTAAGCGTTCCGACTTCGGCATGACCGCCGGCCTGCCCGGTGTTGGGGATGAGGTCGAGTTGCTGATCGATGTCGAAGCCAATCTGAAATAAACTCGCTTCCCTGAGGCCATCTCATGTCGCCGAGCCGTTATTCACGCGCTGCTATCGCACTGCACTGGCTGATTGCTGGCGCGCTGGCCTTTCAACTGGGGCTTGGATGGTCGGTCTCCTCGCTGGCCGCGCGCGGCAGTGGTTATGACCTGATGCAACTCCACAAATCGGTGGGGATCGTCATCCTGCTGCTGACCTTGGCGCGGGTTTGCGCGCGATTGGTGGCGCCGGTGCCGTCGCCTGCAAGTGGCGGCATCGGCGGCTGGGTCGCAAGGATGGTTCATGTCGGGCTGTATCTGTTCATGCTCGGCGCGCCGCTGAGCGGGTGGCTGCTGGTGTCGAGTTCTTCGCTCGGTATTCCGACGCGCCTGTTCACGATCGTGCCTTGGCCGCATCTGCCGCTGGCCGGGCTGGATGAGGCGGCAACCAAAGCGATCAACGCGGCGGCGGGGTCCGCGCATGCGATGCTGGCCTGGCTGGGCATGGCGCTCATCCTGCTGCATGTCGCCGGAGCGTTGCGGCATCAGTTCGCGGGCGGGGTTCCGGTTTTGCCGCGCATGCTCCCGACGGCGGCGGGATGGGGCAGAGGCAGGACGGCGATGGCGATCATGGGTCTTGCCTCAATAGGCGTGGCCCTTGCCGGGCTAGGCTATGTCTGGCGGCTGGCGCCATCCGCCCGGCCCGTTATTGCTTCGCCAGCGCCTTCGCTGCCCGATGCCGGGAGCGTTGCGGCACCCGTTATGTCCGTTGAGCCGGTTTCGGGGATAGCAACACCGCAGGAGGCTGAGCCGGGGACCGATGCCCGCAAGGTGCCGGACCCTGCCAGCCCGGACCCTGCCAGCGTGGATGAGGCCGCTACGCACGAAATTCCGGAATGGAAGATCGCGTCGGGCGGGCAATTGGGGTTCGCGGTCGCATGGGGCGAAGAGACGCTGGAAGGGCGTTTCCAGCGCTGGGAAGGGCGGATCCGCTTCTCGCCGGCGGCGCTGGATCGGTCGAGCATCCGAATCACCATCGATCTCGCCTCCGCGAGAACCGGCGACGCCGATCGCGACATGACGTTGGCCGGGCCGGAATTCTTCGCGACGGAAAAGGCCGCCGATGCGCAGTTTACGAGCAAGCGGATCCGCGCGCTGGGAGGCGATCGGTATGTTGCGGACGGAACATTGGCGATGCGCGGCGTGGCGCGTCCCATCAGCGTCGATTTCACGCTCAGGATCACCGGAAATCAGGCTGATGCGAAGGGACGCGGGCAGGTCAGCCGCTCTGCCTATGCCATCGGCAATGGCGCCGATTACAGCGCGATCGCGGATCGCGTGACCATCAATTTCTCTTTGCGGGCATCGCACTAGACGCCTGTTGTCTCGGATAAGGAAACGCAGTCATGATAAAGCCTTTTGCATCGTCCGCTGATGTCGACGCGAAAAAGGAAGTGCTCGAACTGGTGTCGGACGGCGTTTACGCGCTGACTGCCGAAGGCGACCCTAATGTGGGTGCGTTCGAAGGTGAGGATTTCGTCGTCGCGATCGAAGCGCGGGCAACGCCTTCCGCCGCGCGCGATTGGCTGGCAATGTTGCGCGAGCATACCGACAAGCCGGTTCGCTATCTCATCCTGACCCATTATCATGCCGTGCGTGTGCTGGGGGCGAGCGCGTTCGAGGCCGAACATATCATCGCCAGCGACGTCACCGCCCAATTGATCGAGGAGCGCGGGCGGGAGGATTGGTTGAGTGAACTGGGGCGTATGCCGCGCCTGTTCAAGCAGCCCGAAGAAATTCCCGGCCTCACTCGTCCGACCATGGCCTTCGCCGATCATATGGAACTGCCGCTGGGTGGCGATCGTGGCACGCTGGAGCTGCACTTTTGCGGACGCGGCCATACTGCGGGTGATATCGTGGTGTGGCACGACAAGAGCAAGACGCTCTTTTCCGGCGATCTGGTGGAGGCGCAGGCTGCGCTCTATACCGGCGACGCCTTCCATATGGACTGGTCGAGCGCGACATTGGATCGGGTCGCGGCATTCGGCGCGGAGAATCTGATCGGCGGACGCGGCGCTGTGGCGCGGGGCACTGATGCTTGCAATGCGGCGATCGAGCAGACGCGCGGCTTCCTGAAGAGCATGATCGACAGCGTCGGCCCGATCCATCGGGCTGGCGGTACGCTGAAACAGGCGTTCGATGCCGCGCATGAGGCGCTGGCGCCGCAGTTCGGCCATTGGCCTATCTTTGAACATTGCATGCCGTTCAACGTCCAGCGGCTCTGGGACGAGTTCGACGGCACCGACTGGCCGCGCATCTGGACGGAGGAGCGCGATCGCGAAGTCTGGGCACAGTTGCAGGGGTAATCGCCATGGCGCGTAACGATGCAATACCGGTATGGCGCGAAGTGGGCGCGACGCTGCTGGCGGATAGTCTGGCGCAGCCCCAGCCTGAAGTGGTGATCGTCGGCGCGGGGCCGGTGGGCCTGACGCTGGCGCTGGATCTGGGACGGCGGGGCCGCCGCGTGACTGTGCTCCATCGGCTGGATTTCGTCGCGGCGGGATCGAAGGCGATCTGCTTCTCCAAGCGCACGCTCGACATCTGGCAGCGATTGGGCGTGGGCGAGGCGATGGTGGCGCGCGGCGTCGTCTGGAACATCGGCAAGGTGTTTTGCGGCGACGATGCCGAGCCGCATTACCAGTTCGACATGCTGCCGGTGAAGAACCAGCGCAATCCCGGCTTCATCAACCTCCAGCAATATCATGTCGAGGATGTGCTGATCGCCGCGCTGGCCGACCTTCCCAATGTCGATCTGCGCTGGGGGCATGACGTCACCGGGCATCGCCAGAACGGCGAGGAGGTCGTCCTGTCGGTCAGCGCCGCCGAAGGAGATTATGAGCTGAGCGCGCCCTGGGCCATCGCCTGCGATGGAAGCCGGTCGAGCATCCGCGAGTTCATGGGGCTCGATTTCGAAGGGCGGGTGTTCGAGGATAATTTCCTGATCGCCGACATTCGTTTTCTGGACGATCACCGGCCGACGGAACGCTGGTTCTGGTTCGACCCGCCTTTCAATCGCGGACGTTCGGCCCTGCTTCACAAGCAGCCGGACGATGTCTGGCGCTGCGATTTCCAGCTCGGCTGGGATGTCGATCGGGCCGCAGCGGTGCTGCCAGAGAATGTCGAACCGCTGGTCCGCGGAATGCTCGGTGCCGATGCCCGGTTCGAGCGGGAATGGTACAGCATCTATACGTTCCAGTGCAGGCGCATGTCGCGCTTCGTCCATGGCAGAACGATATTCGCGGGGGACAGCGCTCACCTCGTATCCCCGTTCGGGGCGCGGGGATGCAATGGCGGTATAGCCGATATCGACAATCTTGGATGGAAGCTCGATGCCGTGCTGAATGGCGAGGCGGGCGAGGAACTGCTGGCGAGCTATGATCATGAAGCGATCGTGACGGCGGATGAAAATATCCAGAACTCCTCGCGCTCTACTGACTTCATGACGCCCAAGTCCGTTCAGGCGGAAATGCTGCGCGACGCGGTGCTTGATCTGGCGCGGGATTGGCCGTTCGCCCGGTCTTTCGTCAATTCGGGCCGGTTGTCGACAGCGGTGAGCTATCCCGATAGCCCGTTGACGACCGCCGATATCGATAGCTGGACAGGTGGTGTGGCGCCGGGCGCGCCCGCGCTGGATGCGCCTCTGGCCGATGGCGGCTGGCTGCTCGACCGGCTGGGGGACGAGTTTTTTCTGTTGGGATGGGACGCTGCTGCTGCAGCAGGTGACTTGCCCTATCTGGATGTCGCCTCGATCGATGGCGCCGACGGGCTTGTGGCGGAGCGCTATGCGCTGTCGCCCGGCGCGGCCTGTCTCATCCGCCCGGATCAATATGTCGCCGCGCGTTGGCGGAACCCGACACCAGCCATGGTGAAGGCCGCGCATGTGCGGGCATTGGGGAGATGCTGATGGCTATTCAGAGCGAACTGAAGATTGCGCGGCCCGATGATTTTTATGCGAGCCTTGTCAATCTGCACAATGGTTGTGATGTCAATGAGAGCCTCAGGCGCTGGTCGCGTCTGGTGCTGCTTCTCGCCAATCATATTGGTGAGGAAGCCGTGCTTTCGGAAGCGGTGGCGGCCGCCGCCAATGATCGAAAGCCTTAATTCGGTAAGCGAGTCAGCCTGTTTTCATCGGGGGCGACCGGCCGAGCAAGGAGGGGATATGAATGATGTTCTGAATTGGCTGGAGGCGACAGCGATAGGAAACTGGGTCGGGACGTCGGCCTGGGGATATCCGTTCGTTCTCACCAGTCATGCGATCGGCATGGGCCTGCTGGCGGGTATGGTCATGATGCTGAACCTGCGCGTTCTGGGCGTGGGCGCTCAGGCGCCGACACCTGACTTTCGGCGCTTGCTGGATCTAGTGCTGCTGGGGCTGATCATCAATGTCTTGTCAGGCATTGCGCTGTTTCTTGGCGGGGCGAGCAAGATATTCTGGGTTTGGGCCTTTTGGGCCAAGCTGGGCTGCATCGCGCTGGGAATGGCCACGTTCGTCATGGCTTATCGCCCGCTGCTGGTGCCCGGCCGGGCCATCGCCAGCCGTGAAAAAACGCTCGCCGCCGTCTCGATCGCCCTCTGGGTGGTCGCGATCGTGACCGGGCGCCTGATTGCTTATCTGGACTGAAGGAGAAGGCGATGTTTCCTGACGCTTTTTGGCAACCCATTGCCTTCTGGATGCGTGATACCTCGTTAAGTGCATGGGTGAACGGCACTTCCTGGGTGTTCCCCACCGCCGAGATATTGCACTTCCTTGGGCTCATTCTGCTCTTCGGTTCGTTGGCCGTGATCGATTTCAGGATTATCGGCGTCGCGCGAAGGCTGCCGCTGAAGCCGCTGATGGCCTTTGTGCCGTTCACGCTGCTGGGTTTTGTAATCAATCTGGCGACGGGCATCATTTTCATGTTCGCCGACCCGATCCGCTATTTTCCGAACCCTTCCTGGCAGCTGAAGATGCTGTGTGTCGCCGCGGCCTTTGCCAATGTCCTGTATTTCAAATTCGTGATCCATCCCGTGATCGAGCGTGACGGTGATGCCGCCGCAGCCCGGTTCGACGCCAGGTTCGTCGCTGCCGCTTCGCTGATCCTGTGGACGCTGGTGATCGCGTTCGGGCGCCTCATTCCCTACCTTGGCGCCGATGGCGGATAATATTGTTGACTTATCAACTAAGATGCGGTTGATAGGTTCGGAAGTACCGAAATTGGGGAGATAGAGAGCAATGAAAATCGGAACCATTATGCTCGACGGTGTCGAGACGCTGGTCGTGAAGCTGCGCGGGGAAGCGCTGGATGCCGCCACGCTGGCGGACGTCTATCAGGCTGCTGGGCTGGATAATCCTCCCGCCACCTTGCAGGAAATGATCGATCGCGGGCAGGGCGAGATTGACCGTGCGAAGCAGGCCACCGCCGCCGCGATGGCCGACCCTGCCAAGGTGACGTTGCGCGACAGCGAGGCATTCGATTGGCTCCCGCCGCAGCCACGCCCGCTCAAGATGCTGAATGTTGCCGTCAACAATAATGACCTCAACCAATATGCTTTTCGCAAGCCGACCCAGCCGATGTTCTTCCTGAAGCCGGCCACCTGCCTGATCGGGCATGGCAAGCCGATCGAGCTGATGGAGGAGCATGGCTTCACCGTGCCGGAGCCGGAAATCGCCGCGGTGTTCAAGAAGGGCGGCAAGTGCATTCCGGTGGAGGAAGCGCTCGATCACCTGCTGGGCTTTACCATCCAGAACGATCTCACCGCTTCGGGCGTCAAGTTCAACATCGACTCGGTCGCGTTGCAGATGCCCAATGCCGCTTCGCTGCGTCCGCACCATCATTCCTGGCGCGAGAAATTCGGCGATGAGGATCGCTATCTCTATTTCACCTATCATACGCGGTCGAAGGGCTCGGACACCTTCGGTCCGATGGGGCCTTGGCTGGTGGTCGACGAGATCAAGAATCCCAATGACGTCAAGGTGCGCAGCTGGGTCGACGGCGAACAATATACCGAGGACACCACCGCCAACTATATGTTCGACATCGCCTATGCGATCCATGAGGCGAGCCGTTATTTCACCTTCCATGCCGGTGACATCATGTCGTTCGGCACGGCCGGCCTGGGCGTGGGCCGCTTCCCCAAAGGCAATCGCGACGTGAACTTGCAGGAGTTCAAGGAAGTGGTTTGCGAATTTGAGGGGATCGGTACGTTGACCAATCCGATCGTCAAGGTCGTTCGCTAATCAGGACAATCGCCATTTTGGCGTTGCTGGCCCGGATCGCTCCTTTGCGGTTCGGGCCTTTCCTTTATGTGCAACCCGCGTTTCCGGTCATGGTGGAGAGCGCGTTGCCCAAAAACGCGGCGCAACACATAGGTGCCGCGCCGCGCAAGTCGGGGTGTGGGGAATGGGGAAGGGCGTCAGTTGCCGCCGCGCACCAGCCGGTTGCGCAATATGCCGATGCCTTGCACCTCAAGCTCTACGACGTCGCCGTCGGACAGGTAGCTCTCGCTTTCGAAACCGCAACCATTGTCTATCGTGCCCAAGGCCATCACTTCGCCGGGATAAAGGGTTTCCGACATGCTGACATGCTCGATGCAGCGTTCGAAATCATGCTGGGGTCCGGCCGAGCTGCTGCGCGTCACTTCCGTACCGTTAATGCGCACGATCATTTCGAGGGCATAGGGGTCGGGCAACTCATCGCGCGTGACGATACAAGGGCCGAGGATGTTGCCGGTGTCGAAATCCTTTCCCTTGCACGGCCCCATGCGAAAGCCCATTTCGCGGGCCAGCGCATCGCGGGCGCTGAAATCGTTGAAGATGGTATAGCCGAAGATATGGTCGCGAGCGTCCGCGCGGGCGATGTCGCGGCCACCCTTGCCGATCACGCAGGCCAGTTCGATCTCATAGTCCATCAGTTTCGCATAATGCGGCCAGATCACATCCTGCTCGTGGCCGATCACGGTCATCCTGTTGCACTTGAAATAGATGGGCTGTTCATACCAGACCGGCGCTATCGTATATTGGCCGCTGGCCCGGAAGCGCTCCATGGCGGCATTGAGGTCCGGCTCGGCGCGCGCGCGGGTGCGCATGCTGGCCTCCATCGCGCGCAGGACATGACCTTCATAATTGGCGAAGTCCCGCATCTGCACCGGACGCGGCAGCGGGGCGCGATAGGAAAAGCGCCCCGCTTCGTGAATATGCTCAGCGCCGGCGGCGTCCAGCATGCTGGCCGCAGCCTCAAGACCGGGCTCGCCAGCCTCGATCAAGGCCTGCATTGAGGCCAGCATGGGCAGAGCGACAGGCTCCCGCGTCAGGGCGACGGCGGCCAGATCCACCGCATTTCCGGCGGAATCGAGGGCACCGAGGCGGTGCGCCTCATCATTGCCGACGCAAAAGGTAATCAGTTTCATCGATCCGCTCCACAATATCATTGATTAGTCATCTATATACGGATAGGCAGACTCTAGCGCGTTGGCAAGCACGTCCGCGCAATCATAAACCAGCAATCGGGGAGAAATGGGCATGGCGAGGATCGTACTGGGCATTGGTTGTGCGCATACGCCTCAATTGCACACGCCGGCAGAGAGCTGGATGATTCGCGGCAATCGTGACATGCAGGACGGCGTTGCCTTCTGGTATCAGGGCGAGAAGCTGAAATATGCGGAGGTAGAGGCTCGGCGCGGCGCAGAGGGGTTTAATCCCGCACTGGACGTGGAAAGTGCGCAGGCCGCCCTCGATCGCGCCCATGGCGCCATCGACCGGCTGCACGAAATCTACCGCGCCGCCGCGCCGGACGTAATGGTCATCTTCGGCAATGATCAGCATGAGATTTTCCTCGACCGCATCAATCCCGCCTTTGCTATTCTGGCCGGTGAAGAATTCGAGAACATGCCGCGTAACGCGCAACAGATTGAGCGCTTGCCGCCCGGCATCCATCTGGCCGACCCGGGCCATCTGCCCGACGACCATCGCACCTATCCCGGCCATCCCGAACTGGCCCGGCATCTGATCGCGGAGTTGACCGCTGCGGATTTCGATATCGCTTCTTCCTTTCGCCAGCCGCGCGTGGAGTCGGAGCATTCGCTGATGGACGGCATGCCGCACGCCTATGGCTTCATCTACAAGCAGTTGATGCGCGATCACGTCATCCCGCATGTTCCGGTTGTCACCAACACCTTCTTCCCGCCCAACCAGCCGCGCGCGCTGCGCTGTCTTGCGCTGGGGCGCGCCGTTGGCAAGGCAATCGCGAGTTGGGACGCCGACCTTAGGGTGTGCGTCGTCGCGTCCGGGGGGCTGTCTCACTTCCTGGTCGATCCCGAATGGGACCGCCAGTTTCTGGATGTGCTGCTGACCGGAGAGCTGGATCGCGTCGGCGACTGGCATGAGGGCTATTATCAGGCGGGCTCATCCGAGTGCAAAAGCTGGATCGCCTGTGCTGGTGCGATGGAGGGAACGGGCTTGAAGCCGGATCTGGTCGATTATGTTCCCTTGTTCCGCACCGCTGGTGGGACAGGATCGTCTTGCGGCTTCATGACGTGGCAACCGGAGAGCTGAACGCAGCGATACATAAAATCGACCGCCGCCCCTGGAAGGCGCAGGCAGGTGCGAAAACAGGAGAGGGCCGCCGATGATCTTACGTCTCGACACTGCAACGCGGGCGGAGTTTCGCACTTCCTGGCCAGCGGTCGCGCTGGCCTTTGCCTGCATGCTGTTCGCCTTCAGCGCGCCGGGCTATGCCATGCCGTTCATCATCAAGACGATGATCGCTGAATTCGGCTGGACGCGGGAACAGGCGGCGCTGATCGCATCCGCGAAATATGCGACCGGCGCCATCGTATCGATCGTGGTAGGCCGTTTCGTCGATCAGTTCGGCGTACGTCCGATCCTTATCTTCGCGACCCTGTGCGGCGCGGTGGCCCTGACCGCGTTCCTGTGGGTGGATTCGCTGTCCTTCTATTATTTCACGGGCCTTTTGCTGGGCATCGCCAGCCCCGGAACGGTCGTCGCGCTAAAGGTCTATCTGTCACGCGTTTATGACGCTGCGCAGGGGACTGCCATTGGCATCATGTTCATGGGCGCTAGTGTGGGGTCGGTAATCGTGCCGCTGGCGATTACCGGAGGCATCGAACAATTCGGCTGGCGCGGGGGAATTGCCGCGATGTCGCTGGGCATGTGGGTGGTGGCGCTCCCGCTGATGATCTTCGCCTTTCCGAAAAGCTCTTCGCCACGGGTGG
>CAYLKZ010000053.1:0-20599 GCA_964384275.1 uncultured Sphingobium sp.
CCGGCCTTGACCAGCGCATTATGCACCGAATGGAGATTGCCCGCGCCATAATCGATGAGGGCGATGCTCATTCCGCGCCGCTCTCCCCGCCCAGAACGCCCTTGGTCGAGGGGATGCTGTCCGCCTTGCGCCGGTCGATCTCCACCGCCTGGCGCAGCGCGCGGGCGAGGCCCTTGAACAGGCTTTCGACGATATGATGGTTGTTCTGGCCGTAGAGGCACTCGGCGTGCAGCGTCAGCCCCGCCGCCACGGCGAAGCTGTGGAACCAGTGCTCGAACAACTCGCTATCCATCGCGCCGAGACGCGGTTGCGAAAATGCCGCCTTCCACACGAGGAAGGGCCGCCCCGAAATGTCGAGCGCCACACGGGACAGCGTTTCGTCCATCGGCGAATAGGCGGTGCCGTAGCGGGTGATGCCGCGCTTGTCGCCCAGCGCCTTTTTCAGCGCCTCGCCGATCGCGATGCCGGTGTCCTCGGTCGTGTGGTGCTGGTCGATATGCAGATCGCCCTCGGCCTTCACCACAAGGTCGATCAGCGAGTGGCGGGAGAGCTGTTCCAGCATATGATCGAGAAACCCGATGCCGGTCGAGACCTGATAAATGCCGGTCCCGTCGAGATTGAGGGAAACAAGGACCGAGGTTTCCCCGGTCGTCCGCTGGATTTCGGCTGTGCGCATGGGCTCCCTATAGCGTGGAATCGCGCCTGTGCAATATGGGCCAAACGGGGTTGACCCGCTTCAAGGCCGCGTTAGGAAAGAGAATATGAGCGAAGACTTGCCCGACAGCCTGATTCCCTATGATGAAATTGTGCAGGAAGCGCTGCGTGCCGTTGTCGGCCGTGTGCTGGGGCAGGTGGAGCAGACCGGCGGGCTGCCCGGCGACCATCATTTCTACATCACGTTCAAGACGCAGGGGCCGGGTGTCGACATTCCCCGCCATCTGGTCGAGCGTTTTCCCGATGAGATGACCATCGTTCTCCAGAATAAATTTTGGGATCTGAAGGTCTATGACAGCTATTTTCAGGTGAGCCTGACCTTCAATCAGATCGCGACGCAGCTTACCATTCCCTTCGGCGCGATCACTGCCTTCGTCGATCCGGCGGTCAATTTCGCGCTCCAGTTTCAGGCGCAGGAAGACGATCTGCCGCCCGAAGAGCATGAAGCGCCCGAAAACGACCCGGTGCCGCTGGCGACCGTCGGCGAGGATGGCTCCAATGTCGTCACGGTCGATTTTGGAAAGCGCAAGTAAAGGGGCGTTCCCCGATGCGGAACAAGAAGGCAGGCCGATCCGTTGAAGAACCCGAGAGGGAACAGCGGAGCCACATCGACATGTTAGGGAAAGTTTTTGCGGGTTTTATCGGGGCGCGTGTCGCCGAGACTTCCGGTAAATCCGGGCTGTTAGGCGCGGCGACGGGCCTTGTGCTCGGCCGCGTCATCCGTCGCTCGCCCATGGGCGCGCTGCTGATCGGCGGCGCCTGGGTCGGCAAAAAGCTTTACGACCGGAGCAAGGAGCGCCAATATGACCGGGCGGCGAGCAAGGCGCGGCCGGTCAAGGCTGCCGAGCCGCTAAGCCCGGCGCCGCAGCCGGGCGCCGCGCAATCGACGCCGGTTACGCCACCCAGCGGCACCGGCTTATAGGATAGGCTCTCCGCGATCAGGGCAGCGCCGCCTGCCAGTTGCGAATCGCCTCCACCGGCCAACTCAGCATCAGCACATTGAGCGCCAGATTGTCGCGGATCATCGCCAGCGTGAACAGTTCGAAGACGATGGCGACCGCCACCGTCACCTTTACCGGCATCCGCGCGGCGAAAAGGAAACCCAGCATCATCATGACGATGTCGCTCAGGCTGTTGAGCACCGAATCGCCAGTATAGCCCAGCGCGATCGTCGCGGTGCGATAGCGGTCGATGATGATCGGGGAATTTTCCAAAATCTCCCACGCCGCCTCGATCGCCACCGCGACGGCGAGGCGGCTTTCGACGCGCAGCCACGAGCGCAGCAGCCACCATGTCAGCGCATAGAAAAGGAAGCCGTGGATGATATGGCTGAAACTGTACCAGTCGGAGAGGTGCTGGCTGTTGCCCGCCGAATTGACTGCGCCTTCCCACAGCTTCACCGCGCCGCAGGTGCAGATCGGCGGACGTCCCGCCGCCAGCAGGATCGCAACGGTGCCGAGCAGCAGGAAGGCGATCAGGATAGCGGCGCGTTTGCGCGTCTTGGTCAGTCGGGCCATGTTTTTCCGTTCTGCGGATATTGACGTTTATTTCCGTGCGCGTCACTAGCAGGCATGGCTGCACCCAACCAGAATGATCCGCACGGTTTCAAGCGCCGTGGTTTGCTTTTCGTGCTGTCCTCGCCGTCGGGCGCGGGCAAATCCACGATTTCGCGCATGTTGCTGGAGGCCGATGCCGGCCTTCAGATGTCGGTGTCGGCGACGACGCGCCCGATGCGGCCGGGTGAGGTTGACGGGCGCGATTATCATTTCGTCAGCCTCGAAAAATTCCGCGAAATGACGGCGAACCATGAATTTCTCGAATGGGCGCATGTGTTCAACAATCGCTACGGCACGCCGCGCGGCCCGGTCGAGGAGATGCTGAAGCAGGGCCGCGACGTGCTGTTCGACATCGACTGGCAGGGCGCGCAGCAGCTGCACCAGATCGCCGGGGGCGATGTGGTGCGCGTGTTCATCCTGCCCCCCTCCATCGCCGAGCTGGAACGCCGCCTGCGCGCGCGCGGCACCGATAGCGAGGCGGTGATCGTCAACCGCATGAGCCGCGCCGCGAACGAGATTTCGCACTGGGACGGCTATGATTATGTGCTCGTCAACGATGATGCGCAGAGCTGTTTCGAGAAGGTGCGCTCGATCCTTCAGGCCGAGCGGCTGAAGCGCAGCCGCCAGACTGGCCTGATCGGGTTCATCCGGGGCTTGCAGAAGCGCGCCGAGGGCATGGAATAAACGACGCGGAAGGGCGCGCCGCGCGCAGTTAGCCCTGACGCACCAATGCGGCGAAACGGGCGGCTTCGCTGAAATCGCGGTGGCGGCGCGTCCGGCGCAGCAGCGCTTCGTCGTCATCGCCCCATTGTTCCGCCTGCCATAGTTCGTCCAGTTCGGCGGCCTGCCACAAGCGCGGCAGGTCGAACGCCTCCTCGATGACGGCGAGGCCGATCACCAGCGATCCGGCGATGCCGACCAGCGGGGAGAGGGGCGCCAGCAGCAGGGGCTCCTGCTCCGCGACCACCGCATGCAACCGGGCGAGCGTCGCCTCAGGCTGGTCGATGTGGAGCACGCCGGATGTTACCGCGATGGTTACGCCATAGCGCGCTTGCGCCCAGTCGAGCAGCGGTTGCCATTGCTCTTCCTGCCGCCGCACCAGTGGGGCCGGGCCATCGGCGCGATAGCAGAGCAGGTCGCTCTCGCCATAGACGGAGATGGTCGCGGCGAAGCGCTGCGGATCGGGCGCGATCTGATCCAGCGCGGCATTGGCGAAGCCGGTGAAGGGCATCGAGGCAGGGTCGATGTCTTCCCCTTGCGCCGCCCATTCCTGCGCGACCGCCTCCGCCAGCGCCGCATGAGGCAGGGCGAGGAAAGCGCGGGCGGGGGTGCGCACCGGCCGCCCGTCGAGCAGGATGCCGAAGCTGCCGTCCTCCCGCCGTTCATGGCTGGCGACCTTGTAAAAGCGCTTCATGGGCGCGGCGTCCGCCAGATATTCGCGAGCAGGCGCGGCACGACGATGGTCTGGACGAGACCGATCACCGCGATGATCGCGCCCAATATCTTCGCCTTCTGCCCGGTGACGATACCGGATTTGCCGAGGATGATGACCCAGGCGATGGCGAGAATGGCGATGCCCGACAGCCGGAACAGCGACAGCGCGAAGAAGCGCTGCTTGGCGGCCTGATCCCGCGCTGCTTTTTCCGCAGCGCTCTCGATCGCGGCGATCGCTTCGGAAGGAGTTTGCTCTTCGCTCATGAGGCGGCGATATGGCGCGCCAGATCGTCCATGTCCACCGCAATGGCGCTTGCGCCCGCGGCGATCAGCTCGTCCGGCTGGTGATAGCCCCAGGGCACACCGATCCCGCGCAGCCCGGCGTTGACCGCCATTTCCATATCATAGCTGGTATCGCCGATCATCACCGTGGTTTCCGGCGTCGCGCCCGCATCGGCCATCGCCTGCAAGGCCATGGACGGATGCGGTTTGCTCGGGTGGCGGTCGGCGGTCTGGAGCGTGACGAAGCGATCGAGGATGCCGTGATGCGCAAGGCAGAGCTGAAGCCCGCGATCCGACTTGCCGGTGGCGACGCCCAGCATCCAGCCATCGGTGTCGAGCGCGTCGATCAGATCGGCCATGCCCTCGTAAAGCGGCTCGGTCACGCGATTCTCTTCGCGCATCGCGCGGAAGGCGCGCTTATATTCCTCCGACATGTGCTCATGATAATCGGCATCCGCGTCCGGCAGCAGCCGCGCGATCGCATGAGGCAGCGACAGGCCGATGATCGAGAGCACCTGAGCGCGGCCCGGCGGGGCGAGCTTCGCGCCTTCGAAGGCGCGGCGCATCGCCTCTATGATCGAGTGCTGGCTGTCGACCAGCGTGCCGTCGCAATCGAACAGGGCGAGGCGGTTCCAGTCGCTCACTTGCGACCGGGTCCGCTGCTTCCGCCCGGCCTGCCGCCGCCGGGTTTGGTCCCAGCCGGCCTGGTCCCGCCGGGCTTGCCGCCACCAGGCTTGCGCGGCTTGCTCGCGGGCGCGGCGGCGCCCCGGCTGCGGCGTTCGCCGCGCCGTTCCTTGCGCAGCGTCTTGGCGTGCTGGCGCGCGGCCTTCTTCACCTCTTCGCGGGTGGGGGTGGTGTCGATCTCCTCATCGAGCGGCAGATCGCCCGCATGGATGTCGAAGCCCAGATCTGCGAGGCTCTCCGCGAAATGGCGGGGGAGGTCGGCGCGCACGTCGATGCGCCCGCCATCGGGATGATCGATGAGGATGCGCCGCGCGTGAAGGTGCATCTTGCGGCTGATCGTGCCGGAAAGGAAGGATTCCTTGCCGCCATATTTGCCGTCGCCGACAATCGGATGGCCGATGGCGGCGAGGTGCACGCGGATCTGGTGGGTGCGGCCGGTAAAAGGCTGCAACTCCATCCAGCAGGCGCGATTGCCCGCCCGTTCGATGACGCGATAGCGGGTGCGCGCGGGCAGGCCCTCTTCCTCATCGACGTGCATTTTCTCGCCGCCGGTGCCGGGCTGCTTGGCGAGCGGCAGGTCGATCACGCCGTCCTCGATGCTCGGCACGCCCATGACCAGCGCCCAATAGACCTTGCGCGCCGTGCGGCTGGAAAAGCTCTTCGCGAAGAATGCCGCCGAGCGCGCCGACCGGGCGAGCAGCAGCGCGCCAGAGGTGTCCTTGTCGAGCCGGTGGACGAGCTTGGGCCGGTCGTCGCGCTCGAACGCCAGCGCGTCGAGCAGGCCGTCGACATGATTGTCGGTCTTGGTGCCGCCCTGCGTCGCGAGGCCGGGCGGCTTGTTGATGACTATCGCCTGATCGTCCTTGTGGATGACAAGGCCCTGCGCGAAGTCCATTTCCTCGTCGGAAAGCTCGGGCCGCGCGGGCCGGGCGCGGGTGGTGGGCGCGGCTTCATCCTCGGGCTGCATCGGGGGCACGCGGATGCTCTGCCCCTCCGCGATCCGGTCCCCCGGTGTCGCGCGCGCGCCATCGACGCGCAACTGGCCGGTGCGCGCCCAGCGCGACACGGTGGCGAAGCTTACGTCCGGCATGTGGCGCTTGAACCAGCGGTCTAGGCGGATGCCGTCATCATCGGCGCGCACGGTGACGGTGAGCGCGGCGGTGGCGGGCGGCGTCACCTTCGTCCGGGGCGCTTTAGGCGCGGTCGGAGCCCTGGAGGCGGGCACGGCGTCCTTTTTCGTGCCGGTGGCTTTGCGGGGCGCGCCGGGGCCGGTGGCCCGCTTGCGTTCGAAGGGAGCGCCGGGCGTGCGTTTGCGCTGGCCGGAGGCGGGGCGGGGCGGACGACGATTCATGCAGTTACACTCCGCATCAGGATCAATCCGGCGAACAGCGCGCCCACGGCGGCTATGACGGATAGAAAGGCATAAAAGGCGGCGAGCGGCGCTTGCCCCCGTTCGATCATCAGCACTATCTCAAGGCTATAGGCTGAAAAGGTGGTGAAGCCGCCCAGCGCGCCAACCGCGAGCAGCAGGCGCAGCGATTCGCCGCCGCTGCCGAAGCGCGCGAGGAAGCCTGCGACCAGCCCCATCAGAAAGCCGCCGACCACATTGACGCCGAGGGTGCCGAAGGGAAAGGCGGTGCCGAAGAGATGGCCGCAAAGCCGCCCGAACTGATAGCGGGCGAGCGAGCCGATCGCTCCGCCGAGCATGACGAGAAGGCTGTTCATAGGGTTCGCCCTAGAGCATTTTCCGGCCGGATGGAAACGGAGTTCGGCAAAGTCCGTCCTCCGATGACGAAGAACGCTATCCCGCCGCTAGGAAAATGCGGCAAGGGGCAGGCATGGTGGCCGTTATTGCCCTTCCTTTTTCCCGCGTTCCCTGGGGCCTGCCTTGTCTTCCGTGGCCATGGGGTCGCCCGTGACGATGAGGTCGGCCATGGTGCCGCCACCCGCCATAGCGCGGAAGCGGATATGATAGGCCGCGCCGCTTTTCGCCTGCGTGCCGACGAGCGCCGGTGCGCCATTCTGCTCGATTTGCTCGATCGAATAGCCTGCGCGCTTCGCCATGGTGGCGTAGAAATTCATCACCTCGCCAAGCGGGACGGCTGTGGTGAAGCTGACGGCGCGGAAGGCGCAGCCGCCGCCGTCCGCCCCGGCCGCCTCGCGCAGATGGGCGCGCGGATAAAGCGGCAGCGCGGCGGGCAGGCGCTGCGCCCATTCCATCGCATAGCTGCCGGTGTCGCGATCACAGCGGGCCGCCTTGCCGCCGCCCGCTCTGGCGGAGGATTGCCGCACGAGGCCGATCAGCGTGATCGGTGTGTCCCCCGTCGAGGCGATGCTGCGCGATGTCGCGGGCGGCGCGATCAGCTTGCCCCCGGCAAGGCGCAACGCCTGCGCCTTGGCCTCGTTAGTGGAGGGCGCAATCACGGGCAGGGTGCCGGTGAGGGGGCGGTCGGAAGGGCGTATCGCTTCCTGATTGCTCTCGGCCAGCAAATAGGGATCGGAGGCGATGGGCGCCTCTACCGCCTCGCGCACGGCGGGATCGACGATATTGGTCGTGAGCGGCGCGTCGAGGATCGCGGTTGCATCCGCCTTGTCTTTCCCCCCGCCGCAAGAGGCGAGGACGGCGCTGGCGACGCCCAGCAACAGGGCGGAGCGCAAACGCTGGAGCAAGGCATTGGGCATGGCGGTTCCCGCAAAACGGCAGACCGCGCGCTCTTATCAGAGGGGCGTGGGGCTGGGAAATCCCTTTTTAACTATTACGGGGAAAGGCGTTCCGGCGCCGCGCCGTCATTGCGCCTGTCCGCCGCGACGGCCCTGCATTACATCTTGCGTCCCCCGCCCGTTTCCCGCAGTGGGTGGATATGAGCGATCAGGATGCCGATCTTCGGCGGGGCACTTTCCTAGCCATTTTCTGCTATCTCTTCTGGGGAATATTGCCCATCTATTTCAAGATGATGGGCGATGTCTCTCCGCCGGAGATCGTCGCCCATCGCGTGGGCTGGTCGATGGCGTTTCTGGTGCTGCTGGTGCTGCTGCGCCGGGCGCTTCCCGATGTGGTTGGGCTAATGAGCAACTGGCGGGTGCTGCTGGCGTTGACCGGTTCCTCGCTGCTGATCGGCTTCAATTGGGTGATCTATATCTGGGCGGTGACCGAAGGGCATATCCTTGCCTCCAGCCTTGGCTATTTCCTCAATCCGCTGGTTACGGTTTCGCTTGGCGTCGTCGTGCTGAAAGAGAAGTTACGGCCCGGTCAGATGCTAGCGATCGGCTTTGCGATCATCGGTGTCGCCAACCTCGCCTTTGCCGCGCTCGATACACTGTGGATCTCGGTGATCCTGGCGCTGACCTTCGCCTTTTACGGCCTGATCCGCAAGCTCACCCCGGTGGAGGCGGTGGCGGGGCTGACTATCGAGACGATGGTGCTGCTGCCCTTCGCGCTGGTCTATCTGATATGGCTTCATCATCATGGCGGGCTTGCGTTCGGCCAGCACGTCCGCTCCACCGTCCTGCTGATGCTGACGGGCATAGCCTCCTCGGTGCCGCTATTGCTCTTCACCCAGGCCGCCCGGCATCTGCCCTTCGCCACGCTGGGGCTGTTGCAATATCTGACGCCGCTGCTGCTCTTCGTCATCGGCTTCCTCGTCTATGGGGAGCCGATGGGCATGGGCAGGCTGATTAGCTTCGTGCTCATCTGGGTCGGCCTCGCGGTCTTCACCCATGATGCGCTGCGCCACGCGCGCGGCCGGGCGGCGGCGCGGCGGGAGGCGCGGGGTTAGCCGGAGACGGCTTCCTCGATCAGCGCCAGCGCCTCTTTCCCTTCCCAGTCGAGCGCGCCCGTCACCCGCGCGACCTCCTTGCCCTCCGCATCGTAGAGCACACTGGTCGGCAGCAGGCCGGTGCCATAATGCAGCGCGAACTGATTTTCCGGGTCGAGCCAGGGGCGGAGGTGGGTGAAACCCTTCTGGGCGAAGAAAGGCAGCACCTTGTCCGCCCCGTTCATGTCCTGCGAGATGGCGAGCACCTGTAGCCCCTGCTTCGCATAGGCCCCGGCAATGCGGTCGAGCTGCGGCATTTCCGCGACGCAGGGCGCGCACCATGTCGCCCACAGATTGACGAGGATCGGCTTGCCCTCGAACGCCGCGAGGGTCACGTCCTTGCCCTTGTCGTCGCGGAACACGAAATCGGGCAGCGCCGCGCCCGCCTTGCCGCGATCGATGACATGGGAAGGGGCCTTGCCGCCAGCCGCGGCAGGCGCGGCCTCCCCGCTCGTGACTTCCCCGCTCGTCATTTCGCCCGAAGTCGCGGCTTCATCTTGCCCGGAAGGCGCGGAACGCTTATCGCAGGCCGCCAGAGACACCCCCATCAGGAGCAGAACGATTAGCGACCGGGACGATATCGACATGACTTCGGACTCCAACAGCATGTGGGGCGGGCGTTTCGCGGAAGGCCCGGCCTCCGTGATGCGGGAGATAAACGCCTCCATCCCCTTCGACAAGCGGCTCTGGAAGCAGGATATCGCTGGTTCCAAGGCGCATGTCGCGATGCTGGCCGTGCGCGGGATCGTCAGCGGTGAGGATGCGCAGGCGATCACCGAGGGGCTCAATCGCATCGCCGCCGAATATGAGGCGAACGGCGTGCCGGTGAATATGGATCTGGAAGACATCCATATGGTCACCGAGTCGCGCCTTGCCGAACTGATCGGCCCGGCGGCAGGCCGCTTGCACACCGCCCGCAGCCGCAACGATCAGGTCGCGACCGATTTCAAGCTCTGGGTGCGGGACGCCATCGACGAGGTACAGGCGGGCCTCGCCGCGCTTCAGGCGGCGCTGGTCGCGCGCGCGGGCGACCATGCCGACAGCGTGATGCCGGGCTTCACCCATCTGCAAAGCGCGCAGCCGGTGACGCTCGGCCATCATCTCATGGCTTATTATGAGATGCTGAAGCGCGACCGCAGCCGCTTCGCCGATGCGCGGGTGCGCCTCAACCGCTCGCCGCTCGGCGCGGCGGCGTTGGCGGGGACGGGCTTCCCGACCGACCGTTTCATGACGGCGGCGGCGCTGGAGTTCGACGGGCCGACCGACAACAGCCTCGATTCGGTGTCGGATCGTGACTTCGCTCTCGATTATCTGATGGCGGCGACGCAATGCTCGCTCCACCTTTCGCGCCTTGCGGAAGAGTTCATCATCTGGGCGAGCCAGCCCTTCGGCTTCGTCAAGCTGCCCGACGCCTATTCGACCGGCAGCTCGATCATGCCGCAAAAGCGCAACCCCGACGCCGCCGAGCTGGTGCGCGGCCATGCCGGGCGGATCATGGGCTGCATGACCTCGCTCTGCGTCACGATGAAGGGCCTGCCGCTCGCCTATTCCAAGGACATGCAGGACGACAAGCCGCCGGTGTTCGAGGCGCACGACCTGCTCGGCCTGTGCATCGCGGCGATGACCGGCATGGTGGAGACCGTGACCTTCCGCACCGACCGCATGCGCGCTTTGGCGGAGAGCGGCTTCGCCACCGCGACCGATCTCGCCGACTGGCTGGTGCGCGAGGGCGACATTCCGTTCCGCGAGGCGCATCATATCACCGGTCGCGCGGTGAAGCTGGCCGAGGACAGGGGTGTGCAGCTTGCCGACCTGCCGCTGGAGGAACTGAAGGCGATCGATGCGCGTATCCATCAGGGCATTTATGATGTGCTGACGGTCGATGCTTCGGTCGCGAGCCGCATGAGCCATGGCGGCACCGCGCCCGCGCAGGTGCGCGCGCGTATCGCCCAAGCAAAAGCCGAACTGGCGGGAGAGCAGGCGTGATGACGATGGCGCGAATGCAGGACATGGGCCGGATCATGCTGCTGGCCTGCATGGTGCTGGCGCTATCGGCCTGCGGTTCGCGCAAGGCGCTGAAGGCGAGGCCGGGCATGGACCCGGCGCCGGTTGCCTATGGCGCGGACAGGGCGGCGACGCCCACGGAGATGGTGCAGCCGGATCGGCAGGCCCGCCCGGACCGTTCCGCCGAGCCGCTTCTCCGCTCGCAGGAGCGTCCGGACGATCCCTTCGACCTGCCGCCCTCCTGATTTTCGACCCAGTTACCGGATACCGACCCCACCATGGACCATTTCACCTATCGCGACGGTGTGCTGCATGCCGAGAATGTCCCGCTTCCCGTCATTGCCGAGGCGGTCGGCACACCTGTTTATATCTATTCCCGCGCCACGCTGGAGCGGCACGCGCAGGTGTTCCGCGATGCGCTTTCCGGCCTGCCGCGCAAGCATATCGCCTTCGCGATCAAGGCGAATCCCAATATTGCGGTGCTGAAGGTGCTGGCGGGGCAAGGCTTCGGCGCGGATGTGGTGTCGGGCGGAGAGATCGCCCGCGCGCTGGCGGCCGGGATGAAGGCGGAGGACATCGTCTTTTCCGGCGTCGGCAAGACGCGGGCGGAGCTGCAATATGGCCTCGATGTCGGCATCGGCCAGTTCAACCTTGAGCTGGAGGAGGAGGGCGCGGTCCTCGCCGATCTCGCCCATGCCGACGGAAAGACGGCGTCCGCGGTGCTGCGCGTCAATCCCAATGTCGATGCGGGGACGCACGCCAAGATCTCGACCGGCAAATCCGAAAACAAGTTCGGCGTGCCGATCAGCGAGGCGAAGGCGATCTTCGCGCGCCTGTCCGGCCGCCCCGGCCTCAACCTGCGCGGCGTTGCGCTCCATATCGGCAGCCAGCTTTTCGATCTCGATCCGCTGGAGGCCGCCTATGCCCGCATCGGCGAACTGGTGCGGGAGCTGCGCGCCGCAGGGCATGTCATCGACCGGGTGGACCTCGGCGGCGGCCTCGGCGTGCCTTATGAGCGCGACAAGGTGCCGCCGTCCCCCGCCGATTATGGCGCGATGGTCGAGCGCGTGACGCAGGGCTGGGACGTGACCCTGATGTTCGAGCCGGGCCGCGTCATCGTCGGCAATGCCGGCGTGCTGCTGACCCGCGTGATCTGGGTGAAGCCGGGCGTGACCCATCCTTATATCATCGTCGATGCGGCGATGAACGACCTTGCCCGGCCCGCCATGTATGACGCCTGGCATGATTTCGAGGCGGTGCAGCCGACCGGCGAGAAGATCGTCGCGCATATCGCCGGGCCGGTGTGCGAAACCGGCGATACCTTCGCGATGAACCGCTCCATCGATGTGGTGCGCTCCGGCGATCTGGGCGTGTTCCGCACGGCGGGCGCTTATGGCGCGACGATGGCGAGCACCTATAACAGCCGTCCGCTGGTGCCAGAGGTGATGGTCGATGGCGATCGGTTCGCCGTCGTCGCCGACCGGATCGAGCCTTCCTCCATCATCGCCGCCGAGCGCGTGCCGGATTTCCTGAAGGACTGACACGCGATGCATAGCCTGCCGCTTTTCGTGAAATTGGAGGGGCGGCCGGTCATTCTGCTGGGCGAGGGGGACGCGGCGCGGGCCAAGCGCCGCCTGCTCGAACGGGCGGGCGCCGATGTGCGCGGCGACGAAAGCGCAGATGCCGCGCTTGCCATCGTCGCGATCGCGGAAGAAGGCGCGGCGCGGGACGCGATAGCGCGGTTGAAGGCGCGGGGCGTTCTGGTCAACGCCGTGGATCGCCCGGCCCTGTGCGATTTCACGCTGCCAGCGATTGTCGATCGCGATCCGGTGCTGGTCGCCATCGGTACGGGCGGCGCTTCGGCGGGGCTTGCCAAGGCGTTGCGTCAAAGGCTGGAGGCGCTGTTTCCGGCCTCTCTCGGTGGCTTCGCCTCGGCGCTGGGCAATGCGCGTGAGGCGCTGCGCCAGCGTTGGCCAGATGCCGCCGCGCGCCGTCGCGGCATCGATGCGGCACTGGGCGAGGGTGGGCGGCTCGATCCGCTGGGCGGTGGCGATGCGGGCGCGGTCGGGCGCTGGCTGGCCGGGGAAAGCGGAGGCGAGGTCCCGGCGCGGCTGGAGGAGATAGCGCTCGCCTCCGACGATCCCGACGATCTGACGCTGCGTGTTGCGCGCCTGCTGGGGCAGGCCGACCATCTGTTTCATGCGCCCGATATCGCCCCCGCCATTCTCGATCGCGCCCGCGCCGATGCGGTGCGCCAGCGCTGCGAGGGGCGGCCCCGATGGACAGGCCATGGCCTCGCGCTCTGGCTGCACAAGGGGGTACGCGGATGAGCCGGATGTTCGTCCGCGTCGGCGACATGGTGCGGGAGCGCGATGTCCGTGACTTTGCGGAAGTCTCGGAGTTCGCCAATTTCATCTGGCTGCACATCGATGGCGCGCGCGACGATGCCGATGCGCTGCTGGCGCAGGCCGCCGATATTCCAGAGCCTGCCCTCATCGCCCTGAAGGCACAGGAAACCCGCCCGCGTTGCGCCTCTTTCGGTCATGGCGCGCTGGTCAATCTGCGCGGCCTCGGCGATCCCGCCGCCATTGACGGCGACCCGCTCGTCTCGATCCGCATCTGGGCGCAGAGCAGGCTGGCGATCAGTTTCGCCTATCGCCAGTTGGGCGTGTTCGACCGCCTGGTTGAACAAATGACGCAGGGCAGGCTTGCCGATCCGGGCGATCTCATCGCCGCGACGGCGATAGAGATTACCGAGTCGCTTGATCCGGACATCGCCGATCTGGGCGATGCGCTCGATCTCATCGAATCGAGCGTGATCGAGGAAGGGCAGAGCGGGGAACGCCGCCGCGTCGCCGGTCTGCGCTCCACCGCCATCGCCTATCGCCGCTTCCTCTCGCCCCAGCGTCAGGCGCTGGAGCGGCTGATGGTGTTGCAGGAAAGCTGGCTGGAACCTGACGACCGCATGCATTTGCAGGAAGCCGCCGACCGCTGTGCCCGCATGGTCGAGGAACTGGAGGCGGTGCGGGAACGCTCCGCGCTGGTGCACGAGGCGCTGACCGACCTGCGCGCCGAGCATATGAACCGGCAGGCGCTGGTCCTCGCCATCGTCGCGCTGATCTTCCTGCCGCTTACCTTCGTGACCGGCCTGTTGGGCATGAATGTCGAGGGCATTCCCTTCGCGCACCGGCCATGGGCCTTCTGGGGCGTGGTGCTGTCCTGCCTCGCCATGGGCGGCGTGGTGGCGATCTGGTTCAAGATGACGCGCTGGTTGCAGAAATAGCGCGGTTTGGGCGCGCGCAGCCAGGGATTTTGACGCAAAAATGCGCCGCGCTGCCGTTCGTTCATTGCCGTTTCATCATCGAGCGGGGAAAAGCGGGCTCTTGTGCGGCAAAGTGCCGGAAAGGATCTTTCCGCTTGTCATCAGTATGATATCCGGGCCAGCAAAGCATTTCTTTGGCCGGAAAATCATTCTACGGTGGCGGCGTTGTAACTGGGGACAGGTGATGATCGCGATTTTGGGCAGGATGTTTGGCAAGGCAGGCGGCGTGGCGGCTATGGCGGCGGCCGCCTTTGCCATGGCATCGGCCCCGGTGCAGGCGCAGATCCAGTCGGTGGACCCGAATGTGGCGATCGACGCCGACCTTGCGCCGCAGGGCGGCAGCGAGACCGTGCCGCCCGATCCGGCATATTCCACCCCTGCCACGGATTCCGGTTATGGCGCGACCTATCCGTCGACATCTTCGACCGCCGCGCCCAGTTCCCAGGCGGCGGGCGCCAACCCCAGCACTGCCTATCAGCGCGACGATGTAGTGGGCGCGGCGGAAGACGTGTTCGGCAAGGGCGCCGAAGGGCTGGCGGGCCTGATCGAGAAAATCCTGAAGGATCAGGGCGAGCCCAATGCCTATATCGCCGGGCGTGAAGCATCTGGCGCGCTGATCGTCGGCCTGCGTTATGGTTCGGGCACGCTCAACCACAAGGTGGAAGGGCAGCGGGACGTCTATTGGACCGGCCCGTCGGTTGGCTTCGACGTGGGCGGCAATGCGTCCAAGGTCTTCGTGCTGGTCTATAATCTTTATGACTCGCAGGATCTTTACAAGCGCTATCCGGCGGTGGAGGGGACGGCCTATGTCGTAGGCGGCTTTACGGCGACCTATTTGCGGCGCGGCAATGTGGTGCTGATCCCGATCCGGCTGGGCGTCGGCTGGCGGCTGGGCATCAATGCGGGCTATATGAAGTTCACCGAGAAATCGCGGATATTGCCGTTCTAACGGTCTAATCGCGGGGTCGTTATCGGAAGTCCGGGGCGAGGGCGCGGGTCAGCCGGGGCGTGTCCGCAGCGAGGCGCCGTCTGAAAGCGCCGCCCTCCTTCCCTCGCATCGCCTGAAAGGCCGGGGCCTCCTCATGGCAGTTGGAAAGGAGAGGAGATGAGCGTCGCTGCGGCGCCAACCGTCGCCGCGGCCCTCCCACTTCTCTCATAACGCCAGACAGAGCTGGCGCGCCGCGGGTTCAGGCCGTGCCACCCGCCCCGGCTTGTCGCTGTCCTCCGCCGCGAGATTATGGACGCCCAGCCCCAGCAGGCGCACGCCCTTGGGCACCGGGCATTGCCGCGCCAGCAGATCGCGCCCGCCCTGTTCCAGCAGCAGTTCGGAAGAGATGGGCACGGCAAGGCTCATCGAGCGGGTGATGATCGCGAAATCGTTGAACTTGATCTTCAGCGTGATCGTCCGGCCGAAGCTTTGAGCCTTTTCCACCCGCTTCCATAATCTGCCGATGATGGGCAGAAGCGCGGCGTCCAGCTCTTCTGCTTTATAGAGATCGGTCTCGAACGTATCCTCGACGCTGATCGACTTGCGCAGCCGGTTCTCGTCCACGGGCCTCTCATCGATGCCGTGCGCCGCGCCATGGTAGAAGCGCGCGGCCTTGCCGAAATGCTGCTGGAGGAAGTCAAGGTCGCGGGCGCGCAGATCGGCGCCGGTCTCGATCCCCATCTCCTTCATCCGCCGCGCCGTCACCGGGCCGATGCCGTGGATGCGCGACACCGGCATCTTCGCGATAAAGGCGGGGCCTTGTTCCGGCGTCACCACGCACAGGCCATCGGGCTTGTTCTGATCGGAGGCGAGCTTTGCCAGCAGCTTGTTGTAGGAAACCCCGGCCGAGGCGGTGAGGCCGGTTTCCTCGCGGATCATCCGGCGGATTTCCTCGGCGATATAGGTGGCCGAGACGATGCCGGGCTTGTTGCGGGTGACGTCGAGATAGGCCTCGTCCAGCGAGAGCGGCTGGATGATGTCGGTGAATCGGCGGAAGATCGCATGAATCTGCTCCGACACCACGCGATAGGCGTCGAAGCGCGGCGGCACGAAGAGAAGGTCGGGGCAAAGCTTGCGCGCCCGGCCGCCCGGCATCGCCGAGCGAACGCCGAAGACCCGCGCCTCATAGCTGGCCGCCGCGACGACCCCGCGAGCCGATGCCCCGCCGACCGCGAGCGGCTTGCCGCGCAGTTCCGGGTTGTCGCGCTGCTCCACCGACGCATAAAAGGCATCCATATCGATATGGATGATCTTGCGAAGGGAAGGCGCGTCGGACTCCATACCCTTTCTATAGCGCGGTCAGGTTTCGAACAAAAGGGGAACGATGCGACCTTCCGTTCAGGAGCTGAGCTTGCCCTTCAACGCGGCGAGCGCGGCGAACGGTCCCGCCTGATCCTCGGTCAGCACCCCCGCCTCGCGCAGGAAGCCGTCCGCCTTCGGGCTGCGCGGATAGGGATCGACGGCGAGCGCCAGCGTCTCGGCGATAGCCTCGCCCATGTCGATGCGCTCCCCCTCATAGGTCAGCGTGTCGCATTCCTGCGCATCCAGCTCTATCTCTGCGAGCGGATCGGCCTCGCTTCCGGCGTCGGCTGCTTCCGGGAGGAAGCGAATCGTGAAGTCCTCGCGCACTTCCTCCGCCACCGGATCGCTGGTCGCGGTGCAGGGCTGGGCGAGGCGGGCGTGGAGGGAGCCTGTCGCCATCACGGTCGTGCCCTCGCGGATCATGCTGAAATCCGCCTCCAGCAGATCGAGCGCGAGGAAGCCGAAGCGGGCAGCGAGCGCGGCGCGCTGGGCCTCATCCGCCGCGACATGGACGGGCCATTGCAGACGCCCGATCGCATCCAGCCGGATGATGTGGGAAAATTCGGGCGTGGCGGTCATGTCGGCAGATGTCCCTCGATCAGCATGTCTGGCACCATTGCCTTTAGGCCTTCATGGAAGGCGCGCAACTGGCTTTCCACATGGATGAGCGCGGCTTCGGCCACTGGCTCGCCGCGATAGAGATTGCGGGCGAGCGCATCGTGAAAGCTGGCCTTGCCCGCCAGCGCCTCGCGATAGGCGGACAGGCGGCCGCCCAGCGCGCTCACCATGCGGCCGACATGCTTGCCCACCACCACGTCGCCGACGCCGATCTGGCGCAATTGCCCTTCCATATCGTCGATGAACAATTCGGTGAGCCAGACGCTTTGCTCATGGCTGTCCGCTTCCTCCAGCCGAATCAGCACCAGGCTGAGGATCGCGGCGATCATGTCGAAGCGCCCGTCGAGCGTATCGGGCACCGCGCCCTCGACATACCAGTGGGCCGCGCGCCCGCGCGCCACTGCCGCCTGATAGAGCGGCGCCATCGCGGTCTTGGGATCGGTGCGTTGAAAAAGACGATCGAACAGGGACATGGGGGGTAATGGAACCTCTCTTGCGGAACGGTCGATCCGTGCGCGGCTGCCGTTCGTCTGTGCTTGTGCGGGGCCGAACAATCCCATATTGGTGGGCGCGCGTTCGCAATGCAACGACTTTGGGCAATGGCTTCGACCACCCCTTCGTTATGCATCGTCATGGCGGGCGCAGGACGGTCCTTTGGAGAATAGAATGGGTTTCCCGAACAAGCGCCTTTCCCTCATTCTTGCGCTGTCGGTGGCGGCGGTGGCGCTGTCGGGCTGCACGCGCATCCGCACCCATCAGGGCTATCTGGTCGACAATCTGCTGGTCGATTCGATCCAGCCGGGCGTCGATAACCGCGCGTCGGTGGAAGGCACGCTGGGCCGCCCGACTTTCGCGAGCCAGTTCGGCGCGCAGGAATGGTATTATGTGTCTCGCGACATGCGGCAGCTGGCTTTCGCCAATCCCAAGGTCGCGAAGCAGGAAGTCGTGCGGGTGCAATTCGACCCGGCGGGCAATGTGACCGCGATCGACAAGCGCGATGCGAGCGCGATCGCGAACATTTCCCCCAAGGATGGCTCCACTCCGACGCTGGGCCGTCATCGTACCCTGTTGCAGGAAATCTTCGGCAATATCGGCGCAGTGGGCGCGGCGGGTGCTGGTGGTGCGGGCGGCGGTACCGCCAACTAAATATAGCGCGGCAAGGATTTTGTGGGCCTCCGGGAGTCAAGCCGACTCCGGGAGGCTTTTTGCTGGGGCGCGCGCCCGGATAGCGGGATGGCATCAGCTTAGTGCGGCGCGCCTCCGAGGGGATGAAGGCCAAATGGTCGCAGCGTCCGCGGGATGGGCGGATACGGGAAATCGTGTGCGGGGAAATCCCGCGCGGGGTCTCGAACGATCGCCGCGCCCCTGTCCCCGGATCCGGATAAGCGGCTCCTTCTGCGGGATAAAACCGACAGGATGCGTGGTTGAATCCGGGTTGCAGGCGTCGGTGTGCGGGATCAGCCGCCCTTCTTCGCCTTGGCCCGTTCCTCTTCCACCGCCTTTTTGAGGCCATCATATCCGACCGCGCCCGCAAGCAACTGGCCGCCAATGATGAAGGTGGGCGTGCCGCTCGCGCCCAGGGCTTGGGCGAGGCGGATATTCTTCTCGATCTCGGCGCTGTAGCGCTTGTCGGCAATGGCTGCGTCTGCTGCCTTGCGGTCGATGCCCACGCTGGCGGCGGCCTTGAAGATGCTGCTCTGCGTTACCTGGCCTTCGCCATAGAGCGCCTTGTGAAACGCCATATATTTGCCGCGCTCGGCGGCGAGCAGGGAGACATGGGCGGCCGCGGTGCTCTCTTCCGACAGGATCGGCAGCTCGCGATAGACGATCTTCAGCTTGCTGTCTTCGCCCGTCAGCCGGGTGATATCGGTCAGGGAGGCGCGGCAATAGCCGCAGGCATAGTCGAAAAACTCGACCACCACGACATCGCCATTTTGCGCGCCTTCCCATGCGCCGGCAAAGGGCGTCTCGATCTCGCTCCGCTTGGCGTCGATCGTGCCGCTGACCCGCCTGGCCTGCAATTTTTCCAGCGCTTGCGGCAATATTTCGGGATGCTCCAATATATACTCATGGACGATCTTCTCGATCTGCGCACGGCTCGTGATCGCGGGTTCCGCCACTTGGGCCGCCAGCGCGACGGAGGCGGCTGTGGTGGTCGCGACGAATAGTCCGAGGAGCATCTGGATTTTCCTGTTTTTGATGGCCGCGCCGAACGGCGGCGTGTCGGTGGGGTGGGAAGGGGAGGTCATTTCTTCTTCTTCATGCTCATCGCGCCGCGTGCGGCCATGGCGATATCCTGAGCGCGGAGATAATCGCTGCTGCCTTCGGGAATGCCGCCCATCGCCGCTTCGGCGCTGCGCAACGCCAGTGCCTGCTGTCCTTCGAGCGCATAGCGCTCCGCCGTGGCGAGCGCCGCGCGGGGGCTGTCGCCCCGCCGTTCATAGACCACGCCAAGCTGATACCAGGCGAAGGGATTGTCGCGATCCTTGGCGACGGCGGCCTTCAATACTTGTTCGGCCTCGGCGAAATAGGCGTCGTCCTCGGTCGCGATCAGCGCATGGCCCAGCATCACCGCGATCAGCGGCTGGTTGTTGGTGAGGCGCACTGCTTCGCGCAGCGGCGCGATCGCCTCGGCCGGGCGTCCATTTTCGAGCAGCACCTGCCCGTCCAGTTCCAGAAAATAGGGGTCGTGCGGCGCGGCCTTGAGCAGCGCATTCACCTCCGCCGTCGCCTTGTCGGGATAGGCCGCCTTGTGCCAGGCATAGGCGCGCGCATAATGGCCCGGAATGGTCTGGTCGCTTTCAGGATAGGTCCGCATCGTCTGCTTCGGGTCGGAAACGAAACCGAAGAGCTTGGCCTTGATCCGCTGGAAACGCGCCTCCAACTCCGCCGGGGTTTTGGCGTTCCACGCCGGGTCGGGCTCATACACCTCGCGCAGCACCGCTATGCGCTCGCCCGAGAGCGGGTGAGTGCGGCCGTAGCTGTCATCCTGCGGGATGGCGAGGCGATATTCCTGATTTTGCAGCTTCTTGAAAAATTCGAGGCTGCCTTTGCCGCTGATCCCCGCTTTGCTGAGATAGCGCGCGCCCGCAAGGTCGGCGCTGCTTTCCTGCGTACGGGAAAAAGCGAGATATTTGCCGAGCGCGGCCTGCTGCCCCGCCGCCATGATGCCCATGCCCGCCTCGGCGCCGCCTGCCGCCATCGCCGCCGCGCCCAGCAGCAGCGACACCAGCGTGATGCCGGTCGCGGTCTTCATCCCCTCTGATGAGCGGATGACATGGCCGCCTTCGATATGGCCGAGTTCATGGGCGATCACGCCCTGAATCTGGTTCACGGAATCAGCGGCGGTGAGCAGGCCGGAGTGAATCCACACGATCTGGCCGCCTGCGACGAAGGCGTTGATCTCCTGATCGTTGATCAGCAGCACCTGCGCATTGCGCGGGTCGAGCCCTGCTGCCTTGATGAGCGGAGCGGAAATATCGTTGAGAAAAGCCTCGGTCTCCGCATCGCGCAATATCTGCTGGGCGAGCGCGGGCCGTGCCAGCAGCGCGATAATCAGCACCAGCAGCACCAGGGCGCGCTGCATCACCGCCGTTGCGGCGCGGGAAGAGGGCAAGGGAAACTGCATCATGCCCGTTTGCCCGGTCCTTGCTGAACCGTGACTGACCAGAAAAAGGAAAGGCCCGCCCCCTGTATGGTGCGCAGGGGGCGGGTCGAAAGAGAGGGAGCGGATTTTGCCGACATCAGGCTCTGCCCCTGCATCAGGCGCTGTCCTTTTGCTTCAAGCTCCGCCCCCCTTGTTTCAAGCTCCGCCCGTTGCTCAGGCTCCGAACGTGCGCTGCCACCAGCCACGGCGCGGTTCGCCGCCTTCTTCTTCAGC
>CAYLKZ010000054.1:0-20294 GCA_964384275.1 uncultured Sphingobium sp.
CTGTTCTCGCTCGAAAAGCCGAGCGCCACCTTGCGCCCGAAGCGCCCGGCGCGCAACGCGGCCCGGCGGCGCGAGCGCGGCGGCGAGACATGGGCGGGGAACACGGCGCCCGCCTCCACCCCCTGCCCGATCAGCGCGCCCGCGACCCTGTCATGCACATAGGCCGCATAGCTTTCGTCATCGAGATGCTGGAGCTGGCACCCGCCGCACAGCGGATAATGGCGGCACGGCGGATCAGCATGATGCGGCCCGAAATCGAGGCCGCCATCGATGCGCAGCCGGTCGCCCGGCGCGCTCATCGGCACATGGCGCCCATCGGCGGTGACGCCGTCGCCCCGGGCGGCGATGCGGACGATGGTGGCGCCGCCGGTCGGAGGAGGCGTGGTCGTGGAACTGGCTGTCATAGACAGGCCTTTATCGCCGATCCTATTCCATGCAACAAATCATCGGCGATAAAGGCAGGACCAGCACGCCGCGCAGCCTCGCCATGCAGCCACACTGCCTCGCACGCCGCGCTGAAAGGATCGCCCGTCACCGCGAGGCGGGACGCGCACAGCCCGGCGAGCACATCGCCCGTTCCCGCCGTCGAAAGCCAGCTCGGCGCATGATCGGCGACCACCGCCCGACCGCAGGGCGAAGCGATCACGCTGACCGGCCCTTTCAGCACCACCACTGCGCCCGCCTGGCTTGCCGCCGCGAGCGCCCTGTCGATCACCGTGCCCTCCCCGCAATCGGGGAAAAGCCGCGCAAATTCGCCCTCATGCGGCGTCAGGATCGCGGGGTATGGCAAGGCGGGCCATTCCCCCTCGGCCAGCAGCCACAGCGCATCGGCATCGAGAACCATCGCATGTCCCGGCTCCAGCGCGGCATGCAGCCGCTCCTTCGCCGCCTCCGTGCGGCCCAGCCCCGGCCCGATCAGCAGCGCGGCGATGCGGTCATCCTTCAACGCGGTTTCGTCCCGCACCGAGGCGCGGACGATCGCATGGGGCGCCTCGACAATGGCCTGCGCGCCGATCAGCCGGACATAGCCTGCCCCGCCCCGCGCGGCAGCCTCCGCAGAGAGCGCAGCCGCGCCAGCCATCGCGCCCGCGACCACGGCGACGAGCCCGCGCCGATATTTATGCGCGTCATCCGCCGGAGCCTCCAGCCGGGGCCGGGCGAGGCGATGGACCGGCGCGTCGGGCGTGGCGATGCCGATGTCGAGGCAGGCCATCTGATCCCAGCTCAAGGCGGCGGGGCGCAGCATATGCGCCCGCTTCCACGCGCCCAGCGACAGGCAGAGGTCATAATGGGGCACCGGCGAGAGAAGCTGGCCGTCATCGGTGGAAACGCCGCTCGGCAGATCGACCGCATAGACATGGCCCGCCACGCGCGCCAGCTCGCCCAGCCGCGCCGCAAGCGCCGGGTCGAGCCCGCGCGAAAGGCCGGTGCCAAACAGCGCGTCGATCAACTGATGGGCAGGGGCCGCGCTCATGATATCCTCGACCGGGCCATCCCACTCGACCCGCACGCGGCGCGCGCTTTCGGTCGTCGGTTCGGCCGAGGCGGCGACCCGCACCGGCACGCCATGATCGCGCAGCCAGCGGGCGATCACATAGCCGTCGCCGCCATTATTGCCCGGTCCGCACAGCACCAGCGCATCGCGCTTCGCGCCGATGCGCCAGACCATCGCGGCGACCGCATGCCCGGCGCGGAGCATCACATCATATTCGGGCACGCCGCTGGCGAAGAGCGCCTGTTCCGCCGCGCGCATCTGGGCCGCGGTCAGGACGGCGGCCCCCGTCATCGCGGCTTCAGCGCGGTCAGGGGCACGTTATAGCTGGTGGTGCCGACCTTGAAATTCACCGTGTCGCTCACCGGCTGGGTCAGCAAGAAAGCCTCCGCCCCGTCAGCCACATCGACCCGGTTGCCATCGGCGGAAAGGGTGAACCGGCGGAAACCGCCATCTGCCTGATGGATCAGGAAATCGCGCGCTTCCCCCGCCGCGCCGGGCAGCCATTCGATCCAGCATTTGTCGGTATGGACATCATTGCCGTCAAGGCCACAGGATAGCGGAGCCAGCCCCTCTTCCTTCTCCTGCTCCTCCAACACCTGCGTCGGCGTCTTTTCGCCGCCACAAGCGGACAGCGCGACCAGCGCCAGCGCGGGCAGCAGCGCAGCGCGATATCCTTTGCCCCGATCCGGCCTTCCCTGCGTCATTTCTCGCGCCCTCCCGGCTCTGTGCCGCTGATGCACAGGCTCTACCGCCCGCGCAGATTTCACGCAAGCAGCGCGACGCAGCGCTCCACCACCGGGGCCAGCAGATCGGCGAAGCGCTCCTGCCCCTCCGGCGTGCCGGAAATATCCTGCCGCATCTCGACGCCGAGATAGGCATGCCCGCTCCCTTCGGCATGGCGGTTCATCGTCGCGTTGAGCAGCCGCCCGGAATAGGGCAGCTGGTCGCCGACCGTCAGCCCGGCCTCCTCCAGCATCGGAATGGCGATGCGCGGGGCGCGGTCATCCTCATTGTAGAGGATGCCGATTTCCCAGGGCCGCAGCTCTTCCGGCCTGCTTTCGAGGAAAGGCGTGAAGCTGTGCAGGGACAGGAGGAAAGGGCGCGGCATCGCCGACAGATGCTGCGTCACCGCGTCGTGATAGGGATGATAGAAACGCTCGATCCGGGCCTGCCGGTCGATGGCGTCATTGCCCGGTATCTTATGCCCGTCGCTGCTGTGCGGGATGAGGCCATGCGCATGCTCTTCCCGGTTGAGGTCGATCACCAGCCGCGACACGCCGCCCAATATGGCGCTGCACGAAAGCCGCCGGGCAAGCAGCGCGGCGACCTGCGCGACGCCGAGATCTACAGCGATATGCTTGTCGAGCAGCGCGGGATCGATGCCCAGATCGATGTCGGCGGGCACATGGGCGGAGGCATGATCGGCGATGATGAGGATCGGCGCCGATCCATGGGAGAGGAAGGTGAAGGCCTCGCTCATCGCAACGCCCCGCCCATGGTCCACCAGCCGGGATGGGCGCTGGATATCGCCTGTTTTGCCGCATCGCGCGTGGCAGCGGTCTCGAACAGCGCGAAGCAGGTCGCGCCGGAGCCGGACATGCGGACGAACCTAGCCCCCGCAACGTCCCGCAACGCGGAGAGCAACTCGCCGATCTGCGGAACCAGCGCCAGCGCGCCCACCTCCAGATCGTTGCGCCAGCCCGTTGGCGCATCGCCCAGCGGGCCACGGTCGATGCCATCCCATTGGCGGAATACCGGACCGGTCGGACAGGCAAGGCCGGGGTTGACGAGCAGCACCGGCGCGCCGCTCCAGTCATCCGCCCGCTGCCAGGGCGTCATCTCGTCGCCAATGCCGCGCCCGATCACCGTGCGGGATGCGACGCAGACAGCCACATCGGCGCCAAGTGGCCCGACCGCCTCGATCAGCTCCGCCTCCCCGGCGTCCAGCCCCCAGAGGCGCGCCAACGCGCGGGCGACGGCGGCGGCATCGGCCGACCCGCCGCCAAGGCCCGCCGCGACCGGCAGGCGCTTGTCGAGCCGGATCGCCGCGCCCGCATCGACACCGAAGCGGGACTGCATCGCGCGCGCGGCCCGCAACGCCAGATTATCGCCGTCCCCCTCCAGCCCCGGCGCGAACGGGCCGGTCAGACGCAAGCTCAGTTCCGACGCCGGTTCCACCTCGATCCGATCACCGTCATCGGCGAAGGCGAACAGGCTTTCGAGCAGATGATAGCCATCCGCCCGCCGCGCGCGGACATGCAGCGCCAGATTGATCTTGGCATAGGCGATTTCGGATATCATGCGGGCAAGCAAAGGCAGGCGAAGGTCATGGGCGAAGAGCGTCCGCCCCCTTGCCGTCGATCTTGTCGGTAAGCCGCGCCCGGATCTGCGACGCCTGCCGCGCCTCGTCATCCAGCCCGACCAGCGCCGCGCCCCAGGCATAGCGCGCCTCGAAGCGCCGCCCCATCGCCCACAGCACATCACCCAGATGCTCGTTCAGCTCGGCATTGCCCGGCTCGCTTTCGACCGCGCTCTGGATCAGCGGCAGCGCCTTGGCGTAATTGCCCGCGCGGAAATATGCCCAGCCGAGGCTGTCGATATAGGCGGGTTCCCTCGGGCGGATGCGATTCGACTTTTCCAGCAGGGCAATCGCGCGCGGAAGATCCTCGCCCCGGTCGGCCAGCGCATAGCCGAGATGGTTGAGCGCCACCGCGCTGTCGGGCGCCAGTTCGACAACCCGCTCCAGCATAGGCCGCGCCTCCCGCCATTGCCCGGCCTGTTCGAGCGAGGCGGCCAGTTGCAGCATCAGCGCGGCATCCTCTCCCCCGCCCATCGCGGCACGAGCCTGCCCATAAGCGGCGGCGGCGCCAGCGAAATCATCCTGCTGCGCCCGCATGTCGCCCAGCACGCGCCAGCTGCGCGCACTGCCGCGGTCCTGTTGGACCAGCCTCTCGCCCCGGGCGACGGCCTCGGCGCCCCGCTCCTGCTCGATGAGCGCGCGCAACTGCATGGTTTCCGCATCGAACCAGACGGGCGAGGCAGGCAGCACCTTGCCCGCTTCGGCATAGGCAAGCTCCGGAAACTCGGCCATCAGCGCGGCGCGGGCGATGGTCACATGCACATCGTCGCTAGCCGGATCGGCAAAGCCCGCCATCCGCGCGAGGCTGAATGTCGCCACCCCTTCGCCCTGGCTGCGCAGGTCGGCGGCCAGCCGGTTCATCAGCATCGCCAACCCGTAACCGGGCGTCAGCTTGCGCTTGCGATAGAGCTTCGCCGCACGCTTGAGCGCCGCTTCGGCGTCCCCGCCGGTCCAGGCGGCATCCTCATGCGCCAGCAATTGCAGCGCCAGATCGCGACGCCCCAGCCCGTCGAGCCGGACGGCGGTGATCGCCTGCTGCTCGGCGCCGAAATCGTCGGTCAGTTCGCGCACCCCGGCGAAAGCGTCGTCCAGTTCCGTCTTGTCGCCCCGCGCCAGGGCCAGCAGGAAGCGCTGCTCCGCCCAGTAGCGATTGCCGAACGCGGCAAGCGATTCCTCGGGCACTTTTTCGGGCGGCGCATAACGTCCCTGCGCCAGCGACACCCAGCTGCGCATGAAAGGCGCGAGAAAGGCGAGATTGCCCTCCATCTCCAGCCGGTCGATCCAGCCCCCGGCCTCATCCCATCGGCGCCGTTCCAGCGCGCTGGCGAGCAGCAACACCGACCCGTCGCGCGACAATTGCCCGGCTGCGTCAAGCGTGCGCGCGGTGGTGAGCGCAAGCGCCCGGTCGCCGGCCAGCACGGCCTGACGATAGCCCCGCCGCGCAATCTCTACGCTGCCGGGATCGAGCGCCACGGCTTGCCGATAGGCGGTGGTTGCCACAGGCATCGCCCGGTCGATCTCCGCCAGACGCGCGCGCGCATAGGCATGGAGCCCGGCGGCGGTGACGACACTTTCGTCGTCGTCCGCCGGTTCGGCCAGAGGCGCTCCCGCCGGGCCGTCCGACTCGGGGGGAAGCGGGCTGTCTGCCTCGCTGCCGAAACCGCCTTCGATCTCTTGCGCCGAACCTTCCCACGCCGGGCCTTCCCGCGCCGCCGACACCCCGGAAAAGGCCAAGAGGCAGCACGCCATGGCGACGCCCGCCGCCATGGACCTTGCCGCGCTTATCGCCTGACCGGGCTTACATATTGGGATAGTTCGGCCCTCCGCCGCCTTCCGGCGTCACCCAGTTGATGTTCTGCGTCGGGTCCTTGATATCGCAAGTCTTGCAATGGACGCAATTCTGCGCGTTGATCTGGAAGCGGGGGTTGCCCTCTTCCTGCCCGACGACCTCATACACGCCTGCCGGGCAATAACGCTGCGCCGGTTCGTCATAGAGGGGCAGGTTATAGGCGATCGGCACCTCCGGGTCTTTAAGCTGGAGGTGGCAGGGCTGGTCTTCCTCATGATTGGTGTTGGAGAGGAACACCGAGGAGAGGCGATCGAAACTGATGACGCCATCCGGCTTGGGATAGTCGATCTTGTGGCAATGTTCCTTGCGCATCAGCTTGGTGTGATCGGGCTTGTGCTTCATCGTGATCGGCAGGCCGATCTTCAGCACCCGCATCCACATGTCGATGCCCGCCAGCACCGTGCCCAGCGTATTGCCATATTTGGAGAGGGCAGGCTCCGCATTGCGAACCAGCTTCAGCTCGTCGGCGATCCAGCTCGACCGCAGGGTCTCGCCATATTCGGTCAGCTCGTCGCTCGTGCGGTCGGCCACGACGGCGGAAAATGCCGCCTCTGCCGCCAGCATGCCGGATTTCATCGCGGTATGCGTGCCCTTGATGCGCGGCACGTTGACGAAGCCCGCCGAACAGCCGATGAGCGCGCCGCCGGGGAATTCCAGCTTCGGCACCGACTGCCAGCCGCCCTCGTTGATCGCGCGCGCGCCGTAGGAAATGCGGCGGCCGCCTTCCAGATATTTGCGGATTTCCGGGTGCTGCTTCCAGCGCTGGAATTCCTCGAACGGGAAGAGGTAGGGGTTTTTATAGCCGAGGCCGACGACGAAGCCCAAAGCCACCTGACCATTGGCCTGATGATAGAGGAAGCCGCCGCCATAGGCATCGGTCAGCGGCCAGCCCTGGGTATGGATGACGAGGCCGGGCTTATGCTTGGCCGGGTCGATATCCCACAGCTCTTTCATGCCGAGACCATAGACCTGCGGCTCGCTATCGGCTTCAAGATCGAAGCGCGACTTGAGCTGCTTGGTGAGGTGGCCGCGCGCGCCCTCGGCGAAGAGGGTATAGCGGGCATGCAGTTCCATGCCGGGCTGATAGTCGCCCTTATGGCTGCCGTCGCGGGCGACGCCCATGTCGCCGGTCGCGACGCCCTTTACCGAGCCGTCCTCATTGTAGAGGATTTCCGCCGCCGGGAAGCCGGGGAAAATCTCGACGCCCAGCCCTTCCGCCTGCTCCGCGAGCCAGCGGCACAGATTACCGAGCGAGCCGGTATAGGTGCCCTTGTTGTGCATGAAACCGGGGGTCATGATGTGGGGCATGGAGAATTTGCCCTTGGCGCTCAGCACCCAATGCTGATTGTCGGTCACCGGCACATCGGCGAGGCTGCACCCCATGTCGCGCCAATCCGGCAACAGTTCGTCGAGCGCGCGCGGATCGATCACCGCGCCGGAGAGGATGTGCGCGCCGATTTCCGACCCCTTTTCGAGCACGCAAACCGCCACTTCCCGCCCGGCCTCGGCGGCAAGCTGCTTCAGGCGTATCGCCGCTGACAGACCCGACGGGCCGCCGCCGACTATCACCACGTCATAGGGCATCGATTCGCGTTCGGTCATTTCATTCTCCCACCGGTAATCCGTGCATGCATTTCCCATGTTCCGGTTGGCGTGCAGTTCCAACAATTCGGCAATTCGCGCGATGACCCGTCTTGACGCCTTCGTCAAGACATGGCCAAGCATAGTGATGCAGGATAGGCAATTCACAAACACGGCTTTTGTCCGTGAGCAGCTCGACGGGCTGCTCGGCTGGTGGTCGACGGCGGGGGTGGATTGCGTCGTCGGCGAAGAGAGTTTCAACTGGCTGCGCCCGCCGCCAGCGCCCGCCGCCCGCATCGCGACGACAGCCTCCGTGGCGGCAGCGGCTGCCCCGCCCGCCCCCGGCCCCGGCTGGCCGGACAGCATGGAAGCCTTCGCCACCTATCTCGCCCACAATCGCGATCTGCCGGAAAGCCGCTGGCCCGGCCCGCGCTTCCTGCCCACAGGCCCGGTCGAAAAACCGCGGCTGATGATCGTCCTGCCCGCCCCCGACGCACAGCGGGAAAGCGACGCCCTGCCCATGGGCGCCAGGGCTATGCGCCTGCTGGAAAACATGCTCCGCGCGGCGGGCCTCTCCCTCGCCGACTGTCATATCGCGACGCTCAGCCTCACCGCGCCGCCCGGCGGAATACTGGACGCGGAACTCATCGCTCCGTTGCTGCGGCGGATGCATCATCATATCGGCCTCGTCGCCCCGCAAGCGCTGCTGCTGGTCGGGGATCAGACGAACCGTGCCTTTGCGCCGACAAATGATGTGGACGAAAACAGCAATTTACCCTTTCTTAGACACACAGACGGCATAATCGCCTGCACTTCGATTCTGCATCCAAGGTTGATCCTGGAGCAGCCCCCCGCCAAGGCGGGGGCTTGGAAATCATTAAGACGCTTGTTCGGGGGCGAGAGACAGTGAAATTTTTTCTGATTGCGGTCGGCGTCAGCGCTCTTGCCGTGCAGGCAGGCAGCGCCCGTGCGGAAGCGCCGTCCCTTGTCCTCGACCTTTCCAGCGACAATTCGGTCGCCAACACCGCTTCCCCCGTCGCGAACACGGCCAGCGCGCAGCAGGCGGTCCGCCCGTTGCAGGGCAAGGACGCCTATCGCGCCTTTTTCGGCGCGCTGCGCGCCTCCAACTGGACGGAGGCCAAGACCCGCGCGATGCAGATGGACAAGGACGATCCGGTTCGCGCCATCGCCCTATCTGAGCTTTACACCGCCAAGGGATCGCCCAAGGTCGAGCTGTTCGAGCTGCTCGACCTGCTCAACCGCGCGAGCTGGCTGCCCGATGCGGACCAGATCGGCAAGCTGGCGAAAAAGCGCGGGGCGGAAATCCTCCCCGATGGCCCGCAGGTGCAGAAGCTCGTCTATCTCGGTTCCGCGCCGCGACGCCGCTATATTCCCAGCACCAGGCAGGACGCCGCCGCGCAGGCACTGGTCGCCCAGCTTCAACCCTATATCAGCAAGGATGACCCGGCAGGCGCCGAAGCGCTGATCGGCGCTTCCGAGTCGCTGCTGTCGCCAGACGGCCTTGCCGAAGCGCGCCAGCGTGTCGCCTGGTCCTATTATATCGAAAATGACGACAATAATGCGCGCCGACTCGCCGCGCGGGTTCTGGAAACCGGCTCGACCAACGACTGGTCGGTGCAGGCCTATTGGACGATCGCCATGTCCGCCTGGCGCCAGAACGACCTGACCGCCGCCGCGCCCGCCTTCGAGCAGGTCGCCCGCCGCGCCTCCAATGACGACATGCGAGCCGCCGGTTCCTATTGGGCCGCGCGGGCATGGATGAACGCGGGCCAGCCAGCCAAGGTCGCCGCGCTGATGAAAATGGCCGCCGCCCGCGCCGATACCTTCTACGGCATGCTGGCGCGCGAGACGCTGGGCATGGAGGACAGGCCCGCGACGAGCGCAGCCGCCGCCAGCGACGCTGAGATCAAACGGATCAGGAACGCGCCCGCCGTCAGGGCGGCGCTCTCTCTGCATGATATTGGCGAGGATGGCCTTGCCGACGAACTGCTGCGCCGTCAGGCGGAACTGGGGGGCACCGCCGATTATGACGCGCTGATCGCGCTGGCCGAATCGCTCGACCTGCCCGCGACCCAACTCTGGCTCGCCCAATATGGCCCGGTGGGCAAGCAGGCGGATCGGTTCGCCCATTTCCCGCGTCCCAAATGGAAGCCCGATGGCGGCTGGCGCGTCGACCCGGCGCTGGTATTCGCCCATGCGCTTCAGGAATCGAACTTCCGCACCGATGCGGTCAGCCCGGCGGGCGCGCGCGGACTGATGCAGGTGATGCCCGGCACCGCGCGCGACATGGCGGGCGGCACGGTGAGCCCCAGCCAGCTCTCAGTCCCCTCGACCAATATGGAATATGGCCAGCGCTATCTGGAACAGTTGCGCGACATGAGCGCGACGGGTGGCCTGCTGCCCAAGGTGATGGCCGCCTATAATGCGGGCCCCTCCCCGGTGGCGCGCTGGAACAGCGAAGTGCGCGACGGCGGCGATCCGCTATTGTTCATCGAGTCGCTGCCTTATTATGAGACCCGCGCCTATGTGAACATCGTGATGCGCAATTACTGGGTCTACCAGCAGCGCGACTCCGGCAAGGCCGAGGCGTTGACCGCGATGGCGCAAGGCCGATGGCCGCTCTTCCCGACGATGAGGGGCGGCAAGACTGTACAGATGAGCCAACGCCTCACGCGCTAATTGTTACCGGGACAGTCCCGTTTGTCCTGAACGAACGTCGATTGTCCATGCAGCCCCTGATGCGAGGCGATAGCCCTTGGCGTCGGAATTAGAACAGGCCGGGCAGGCTCTCCGCCGTCCGGCCTATCCCCATGCCCTCGCCTACACCCGGTCCGCCTGCGCCACGCAGTCCAGCGCCCGCAGCGCCGAGACGATCCGCATCAGATGCGCCGCGTCCGCGACCTCCAGATCGATGATATCGGTATGGAAAGGCCCTTCGCGATTGACCAGTTGCAGGTTGAGGATGTTCGCCTTGTTGACGCCGAAGATATTGGTGACGGCCGCCAGCGCACCCGGCTGGTTCTTGACGATCACCTGAAGCCGCGCAGCGCCGCCCTTCGACTTCGCATCCCAGGCCAGATCCACCCAGTCGGCATCCTGCCCGTCCTCCAGCGCCATGCAATCGATGGTATGCACCTCTATCGGTTCGCCGGTGCGGCGAATGCCGACGATGCGGTCGCCCGGCACCGGGTGGCAACATTCGCCAAGCTTGTAGGCAATGCCCGGCGTCAGGCCACGGATCGACACCGGATGATGCTGCGCGGGCGCGTGATGATCGCCATCGTCCCCACTGGTGGAACCAGGGATCAGCGCCTCCATCACCTCCATGTCCGTCACCCTATGGGTAGCGATCGCGATCATCAGCGCGGCGCGATCCTCCATCTTGAGACGCTTGAGCGCGGCCACGACCGCCTTGTCGCCGATCTCGACCGGCAGGCGCTCGACAATCTCCTCGAACAGATTCTCACCGAGCCGCACCGTCTCGTCGCGCTGCTTGTGGCGGATATAGCGGCGAATGGCCGCCCGCGCCTTGGCGGTGATCGCGAAGGTCAGCCAGCCGGGCTGCGGCTCCTGCCCCTCGCTCTTCAATATCTCCACCTGATCGCCATTTTCGAGCACGGTGCGCAGTGGCACCACCCGGCCATTGACCTTGGCGCCGACCGTCTGCCCGCCCAGATTGGTATGCACCGCATAGGCGAAATCCACCGGCGTCGATCCCTTGGGCAGCTGATACAACTCCCCCTTCGGGCTGAAGGCGAAGATGCGGTCCTGATACATGGCGAGCCGCGTATTTTCGAGCAGCTCGTCGGCGTCGTGGCTCTGGTCGAGAATCTCGATCAGGTCGCGCAGCCAGCCCGCATGTCCGTCCGGCCCCTGCCCCTGCTTATAGGCCCAGTGGGCGGCGAGGCCGAACTCATTCTCCCGGTGCATCTCCGCGCTGCGGATCTGGATTTCGATGCGCGCATTTTCGGCATGGATGACCGTGGTGTGCAGCGAGCGATAGCCGTTGCGCTTGGGCGTCGAGATATAGTCCTTGAACCGCCCCGGCACCATTTTGTAGCGGCCATGGATGATGCCAAGCGCACGATAGCAATCCTCCGTGCTTGCGGTAATGATGCGGAAGGCCATCACGTCGGTCAGCTGCTCGAAGCTGATGTGCCGTTCCTGCATCTTGCGCCAGATCGAATAGGGGTGCTTTTCGCGCCCCGATACCGTGACGTTCATGCCCGCCTGCCCCAGCAGCAATTGCAGGCCGGAGGAGATGCGCGAGACCTTGTCGATGCCGCCTTCCTTCAGCTGGTCCAGACGGCGGGTGATGCTGTCATAGGCCTCGGGTTCGAGTTGCTGGAGGGCGAGCAGCTGCATTTCGCGCATGAAGTCATACATGCCGATCCGCTCGGCCAGCGGCGCATAGATATCCATCGTCTCGCGCGCGATGCGGCGGCGCTTCTCTTCCTTGCCGATGAAGTGCAGCGTACGCATATTGTGCAGCCGGTCGGCCAGCTTCACCAGCAGCACGCGAATGTCGTCCGACATCGCCAGCAGGAACTTGCGCAGATTTTCTGCGGCGCGTTCATTTTCCGACTGCGCCTCGATCTTCGAAAGCTTGGTGACGCCATCGACCAGCCGGGCGACGCCCGGCCCGAACAACTCCTCTATCTCCTCATAGGTGGTGAGCGTGTCCTCCAGCGTGTCGTGCAGCAACGCCGTGACGATGGTTTTGTCGTCCATGTAGAAATCGGTGAGGATGCCCGCCACCTCGACAGGATGGCTGAAATAGGGATCCCCGCTGGCGCGCTTCTGGCTGCCATGCTTCTGGACGGAAAAGACATAGGCGCGGTTGATCATCGCCTCGTCCGCATCGGGATCGTAGCGCTTTACCCGCTCGACTAGTTCATATTGGCGCAACATTATAAGGAACGATTTGGGGGAAAAGCGCCGCAGTGCAACAAAAAAAACCACGCCCGGCCATTTTCCTGGCGTACGGCAAGGCGATAGGGGTCAAAGCCGGTCAGGCCACTGCCGTCCCGCGCCCTTCGCCGCGCCTTCTTTTTTGCAAAAAAGCGGTTCCCAGCGGGGGAAAGCATGGGATAAGACAATCCGAACATGTCCGTTAATCCATTTCAGGCAAAACCCTTTTTTCAGGATAAGAACCGCGCGTTCTGGAACCTCCAGTCCGTGGGCTGGGCGGGCGCGTTCATGCTGCGCGGCATTTCGGGCCTCGCCAATGGGCAGCCCTTTTCCTTCCTGATCCCGGTCCTTATTTCCACCATCACCGGCTATTCGCTGACGCTGCTGATGGCGGTGATCTTCCGCATGCTGCTCAAACAGCGGCCGTTCGTGACATGGACGGTTTCGATTCTGGTCGTGCTGGTCGCGGCCGGCATCGGGGCGTTCATCGACGCCTGGGTGTTTGCAACGCAGAACAGGGGCAGCAGCGTCGTCGGCCTGCAATTGCTGCTCGGCGCCTATTATCTCACCGTGACGCTGCTGTTCGCATGGTCGGCGCTCTATTATGCGATCAACTTCTACCTGACCGTGGAGGAACAGGCGGACCAGCTGCTCCAGCTCGAAATTCAGGCGTCGAGCGCGCAACTGGCGATGCTGCGCTATCAGCTCAACCCGCATTTCCTGTTCAACACGCTCAATAGCATTTCAACTCTGGTGCTGCTCAAGGAGACGGACAGGGCCAATGCGATGCTCTCTCGCCTGTCATCCTTCCTGCGCTACACCCTCATCAACGAGCCGACCGCGATGGTGCCGCTGCATCAGGAGGTGGAGACGCTGAAACTCTATCTGGAGATAGAGAAAATGCGGTTCGAGGAACGGCTGCGCCCGGTGTTCGACATCGATCCGCGCGTGGCGGATGCCCATCTGCCCTCTCTCCTGCTGCAACCTCTGGTCGAAAATGCGATCAAATATGCGGTGACGCCCAAGGAGGAAGGAGCGGAAATCGCCGTCAGCGCTCATCCTGCCGGGGAAAATGTCCGCATCATCGTGTCCGACACCGGGCCGGGATTGAATGATGAGCATAAACGCCCAAGTCTCTCCACAGGCGTGGGGCTGGTCAATATTCGCGACAGGCTGACTCAGGCTTTCGGGGAACGACCTAGCTTCGACACGCGTTCTACTCCGGGCGGTGGTTTCGTCGTAACGATCGAGCTGCCCCTGATTACGAAGCCAGCATGAGAGAGTGTTAATGACCATCCGCACCATTCTTGTCGACGATGAGAGCCTTGCCATTCAGGGCCTGAGACTGCGACTGGAAGCGCACCCCGATGTCGAGATAGTGGAAACCTGCCAGAATGGCCGCGAGGCTATCCGCGCAATCAAGACGCACAAGCCCGACCTCGTCTTCCTCGATATCCAGATGCCGGGCTTCGACGGCTTTTCGGTGGTTGCGGGCACGATGGATATAGAGCCGCCGCTGTTCGTTTTCGTCACCGCCTATTCCGACCATGCCATCCGCGCGTTCGAGGCGCAGGCGGTCGATTATCTGATGAAGCCGGTGGACGAGCAGCGCCTTGCCGACGCGCTCGAACGGGTGCGCCAGCGCCTCGCCGACAAGAACAAGGCGCAGGAGGCCGAGCGGCTGCGCGAGGTGCTGGCCGAGGTCGCCCCCGAAGCCATGTCGAATTTTGAGACGGAAGAGGAAGAGGGCGCGGCTCCCTCCGCCAGCCGTTATGAGAAACTCATCAACATCAAGGATCGCGGCCAGATTTTCCGTGTCGATGTGGACAGCATAGAGCGGATCGACGCGGCGGGCGATTATATGTGCATCTACACCGCCGACAATTCGCTGATCCTGCGCGAGACGATGAAGGATCTGGAAAAGCGGCTCGACCCGCGCCATTTCCAGCGCGTCCATCGTTCCACTATCGTCAATCTGAGCCAGGTGCGGCAGGTGAAGCCGCACACCAATGGCGAATGTTTTCTGGTCCTTGAATCAGGTGCGCAGGTGAAGGTTAGCCGCAGCTATCGCGACGTGGTGGCGCGCTTCGTCCATTGAGACGCGTTTGCGGGCGATAAGGCACGCGGCATAGAGCAACGGCAGCGGGAGGCTTTCAGCTATCGCCGCCCGCCAGCCGCCACACCTCTGAACCTGCACATGGAATCGGGCATCAGCCCGCCGTCAGCGCCTCGACCAGCGCCTTGACCTTCTTCTGCCGCCATTGCGGCGCGGGGGCGATCAGCCAATAGCCGCGCTTCCCCGGCTCCGCCTCGCCGACCTGCCGGATGCGCCCGTCGGAAAGAGCGCTCAGCGCGAGCAGGCGCGGCACGCTGGCGCGGCCAAAGCCATGAGCGACCGCGTTGATCGCAAGCCCGCCATCGGCGACCCGGATCAGCGCCGCCTCGCAGGCCGCACCGCTGCCCGGCCAGTCGATCCAACCCTCGGCGGCGCCCGCAGTGCCCTCCACCGTCACATAATGGCCCTCGTCGAGCGCGACCCCCTCATGCTCGCCCACGCCGTCGGTCAGCTCTATGGCGAGGTCGAGATTGGCCTCGGTAAAATCGGGCGGGGTGTCGGCGGCAATCAGCGTCAGGTGGAGATCAGCCTTGTCCTTCGCATAAGCGGCGAGTCGCGGCATCAGCCAGGTGGCGATGATATCGCGCGGCGCGGCAATGGTGAGCGCGTTGCTGGACTGGCCCGCCTGCATCGCCTGCACCGCTTCCTCGAACTTCAGGAAACCGCCGCGCAGCGCATCGAGCGCGCCTTCCGTCTCCGGCGTCAGCTCCAGCCCCTTGGGCGTGCGGCGAAAGAGGACGACGCCCAGCATATCCTCCAGCGCCCTGATCTGCTGGCCCACGGCGGCGGGCGTGACGGCCAGCTCATCGGCGGCGCGGGTGAAGGAGAGGTGCCGCGCGGCGGCATCCAGCACGCGCAGGCCGTTCAGGGGCAAATGGGTTCTTTTCATTCCGCTTCCGCAGGGGCGATCAGGGCAAAGCGCGGAATGGCAACCCGCAACATGCGCCCGTCAGACGCCACCATCGTATAATGGCCCTCCATCACCCCCGTCGAGGTGGTGAGCGGACAGCCGGACACATAATCATAGGAGGCGCCGGGGTGGATCACCGGCTGCTCGCCTATCACCCCTTCGCCCTCGACATGATGCACCGCACCACGGCCATCGGTGATCATCCAGCGGCGCGTGAGCAACTGGACCGGCTCGTCCCCCTCATTCTCGATCCGGACATGATAGGCCCAGAACCAGCGATCCTGCTCCGGCTGCGACTGCTCCGGCAGGAAGCTGACGGCGACGCGGACGACGATGTCGTCGGTCACGGCGAAAAAGGGGAACAAGGCCTTCACTGGCCCAGATTCCCCTAAAGGCCGATCGAGGTCAATGCCTGATCCAGATCGGCGATCAGATCGTCGACATCTTCCAGCCCCACGTTGAGGCGCAACATGCCCTCCGTAACGCCCATCGCCTCGCGCGTTTCCGCGCCGACGCCATGATGGGTGGTGGAGGCCGGGTGCGTCATCAGGCTGCGGCTGTCGCCGATATTGTTCGAAATATCAATCAGCTCCAGCGCGTTGAGCAACGCATGCGCCTGCTCCCGCCCGCCGTCGAGGATGAAGGAGAAAATCGGTCCGCATGCCTTCATCTGCTTTTGCGCCAGCGCATATTGCGGATGGCTTTCGAGGCCGGGGTGCAGGATCTTCGGCACGCGCTTTTCCATGAAGCGGCCGACCGCGAGCGCATTTTCCGACTGGCGATGCGCGCGCAGATCCAGCGTCTCCAGCCCCTTCAGCACCACCCAGGCGTTGAACGGCGAGAGCGTCGGCCCGGTGTTGCGCTGGAACGGCATCAGCACATCCTCGATGAAGTCGCGCCGGCCGCACACCGCGCCCGCGAGCACGCGCCCCTGCCCGTCCATCAGCTTGGTCGCGCTATAGGCGACGACATCCGCGCCATAATCCATCGGCCGCTGCAACGCCGGGGTGCAGAACGCATTATCGACCACGGTGGTGATGCCGCGCGATTTCGCCAGCCCGCAGACATAGTCGAGATCGACCAGATCCATCGTCGGATTGGCCGGCGTTTCGAAGAAGAAGACCTTGGTATTAGGGCGGATCGCCTTTTCCCATTCCTCATTGACGAAGGCGTCGATCGCGGTCGTCTCGATGCCGAATTTCGGCAGCAGATTGTCGGTCAGCCAGCGGCAGGAGCCAAAGGCCGCCTTCGCTGCGACGACATGATCGCCCGCCTTCAACTGGCACAGCAGCGCCGCCGTCATCGCCGCCATGCCGCTCGCCTGACAACGCACCGCCTCCGCGCCTTCGAGCAGCGCGATGCGCTCCTCCAGCATCTGCACGGTCGGGTTCTGGAGGCGGGAATAGGTCATCCCTTCCTCATCCCCGGAGAAGCGCGCCGCGACCGTCTGGGCGTCGTCATAACAATAGCCGGAGGTAAGGAAGATCGCCTCGGAGGTTTCGCCCTGCTCACTGCGCCACGTTCCGCCCCTGATGGCCTGCGTGGCGGGGCGCCATTTGGAGGTGATGTCGCGATTCTGGCCGGTTGTCCGTTTCATGTCGTGCCCTGATCCTGATGGGCGGAGGCCCTGTGCCGGGGACAAGGGTTTCCGTGCGCCGATAAGCTGCCCAAGCCCTTACCGTGCCGCCACGCAACTGCAAGCTTTTTGCTCATTCCCCCGCCGGAAACGGGGAAAACGGCATGCAGGAAGGGCGGGGTCAGCCGTGCCGACCCCGCCCTGCAATCCAGCCCCAATCGCGGCGGCAGGCCCCCTCCCGCCGCGATGGTCGTTCGCCGGAGCGATCAGAGGACGGCGAGAACCGCGTCGCCCATTTCGCGGGTGGTCATCGTGCCGCCAAGATCGGGGCTGCGCGCGCCGTTTTCCAGCGCCTTCGCCACCGCTGCCTCGATCCGGTCCGCTTCCTCAGCCTTGCCGAAGGAATAGCGCAGCATCATCGCGGCGGAGAGGATCATCGCCAGCGGATTGGCCTTGCCCTGCCCGGCAATGTCGGGCGCGCTGCCGTGGATCGGCTCATACAGGCCCTTGCCATTGGCATCGAGCGAGGCCGAAGCCAGCATGCCGATGGAGCCCACGCACATGCTCGCCTGATCGGAGAGGATGTCGCCGAACAGGTTGCCGGTGACGATCACGTCGAACTGGCCGGGGTTGCGCACCAGCTGCATCGCCGCATTGTCCACATACATGTGGGACAGCTCCACATCGGGATATTCCGCCGACACCTCGATCATCACATCGCGCCAGAGCTGGCTGGTTTCGAGCACATTGGCCTTGTCGACCGAGCAGAGCCGCTTGCCGCGCACCTGCGCCGCGCGGAACGCGCTATGGGCGATGCGGCGGACCTCCGCCTCGTTATAGCTCATCACGTCATAGCCTTCGCGCAGGCCATCAGCGGTCTTGCGCAGGCCCTTCTCGCCGAAATAGACGTCGCCATTCAGTTCCCGCACGATCACGAGGTCGATGGCGCTCGCCACGTCCTTCTTGAGCGCGGAGGCATCCGCCAGTTCCGGGAAGACCTTGGCCGGACGCAGGTTGGAAAACAGCGTCAGCGCCTTGCGCATGCCCAGAATCGCCTGTTCCGGGCGCAGATGGCGCTCCAGATGGTCGCAGTCGAAATCGCCAACCGCGCCGAACAGGATCGCATCGGCGCGGCGCGCGATGTCCAGCGTTTCCTCCGGCAGCGGATGGCCCTTCGCCTTATAGGCGACGCCGCCGACCAGCCCTTCCTCATAGGTCAGATCGTCAAGGCCAAGCGCGTCGAGCACGCGACGGGCCTCCGTCATGACTTCAGGACCGATGCCGTCTCCGGCGAACAGCGCAACCAGCATGCATTATCTCCTTCCGTTCCGCCTGCGCGGAAAAATATGCCGGCACGCATATGGAGATGGGGCGAGTCACGCAACCGCTCTTTTGAGGCGGTCGGTCAGGCGGTCCCGGCTCGCCAGCACATCGGCGCGGCGGTCGATGAGGACGGAACGCTCCAGAAAATGGCGGGTGAGCGCGAAGCCGTCGAATATCTCCGGCCAGTCGGCCTGCATTGTGCGGTCGCGCAGGAAGGGCGGCAATGGGAGCAGGCGCGCCTCATAACCGATGGCTGCGTCCACGCTTACGGCGGCGCCAGTGCGCGGGGAAATATAAGCGAGGCTCTCCGCCCCCTGCCCCGTCACCGCGCACCCCGACAGGTCGAGGCCGAAACCCAGTTCGGCCAGCAGCAGCAGTTCATAGCGCACCAGCGCCAGCGCCCAGCCGCGCGCGGCGGGCGCGGCCTCCACCGCATCCAGCACCGCGCCCAGCGCCTCATAAAGCGCGGGATAGGGAATATCGTCCGGCAAGGCGCTGGCGGTGAGCGCGCAGGTCCATTCGATCGCGGCGGCGGGCAGCGGCTCGGACAGGATCGGCGCGAGGCTGTGCGACAGTTCCGCCGAGAGCGAGGCAAGCTGCTCGGCGGTGCGGGCGCTATACTCCGCCATCACCCGGTTGCCGGGCAGCAGCACGGGCCGCATCGTCCGCGAGCGCCCGCCGCGCACATAGCCCGCGACCAGCCCATGATCCGGCGTCAGCCCCCGCACCACCGCGCCATGCTCGCCATGATGGCGCACGGCGCAGAGGATCGCGGGGGTGGAGAGGTGGGGCATATCACCCTTGTAGCGGAACAGGGGCCGGGAAACAGCGGGAAAGGAGGTCGGCCATTCGCTCGATTTTACGACCGCTTGCCGCCCTCACCCGCCCGGATGGAAATAATCATGGACCGCCTGCGCCACCGCCTTCGACACGCCGGGCGCGCGTTGCAGATCCTCCAGCCGCGCATCCTTGACCGCCCGCGCCGTGCCGAAATGCATCAGCAGCGCCTTCTTGCGCGCCGGGCCGATGCCGGGCACCTCGTCGAGCGAAGAGGTGGTGATCGCCTTGCTGCGCTTGCCCCGATGCGCGCCGATGACGAAGCGGTGCGCCTCGTCGCGCAGGCGTTGCAGATAGAAGAGCAGCGGATCGTTGACCGGCAGCATGATCTCCCGTCCGTCGAGCAGATGGAACACCTCCCGCCCGTCGCGGCCATGATGCGGCCCCTTGGCGACGCCGACCAGCGGCACATCCTCTATGCCCATTTCCTCCAGCATGGAGCGCACCGCCGACAATTGCCCCTTGCCGCCGTCGATCAGCACGAGGTCGGGCCATTCGCCCTTCTCCCGATCCGGGTCGTCGGACTGGGCATGGGCGAAGCGGCGGGAGAACATCTCCCGCATCATCGCGAAATCGTCGCCCGGCCGGGTCTCCGGGTTCTTCATGTTGAACTTGCGATAGGCGTTCTTGCGGAAACCCTCCGGTCCCGCGACCACCATCGCGCCCAGCGCATGCGCGCCCTGAATATGGCTGTTGTCGTAAACCTCGATCCGGTCCGGCGGGCCGTCGAGGTCGAACAGATCGGCCAGTCCATGCAGCAGCTTCGCCTGCCCGGTGCTCTCCGCCTGCCGCCGTTGCAGCGCCTCGGCAGCGTTGCGGCGGGCTTCCTCGATCAGCTTCGTGCGCGGCCCGCGTTGCGGCACCTCGATCCGTACCTTGCGGCCGATCTTGGTGGAGAGCGCCTCCTCCAGCAGCATCGCCTCCTCCAGCGGCCGGTCGAGCAGGATCAGGCGCGACGGCGGCACTTCCTCATAGAATTGCGCGAGGAAGGAGAACATCACCTCGTCCTCGCTCACCTCCTGCGTGTGGACGGGGAAGAGCGAATGGCTGCCATTATGCTGGCCGCCGCGCAGGAAGAAGGCCTGAATGCACATCGCCCCGCCCTCGCCCGCGAGCGCGAAGATATCGGCATCCTCGACGCCCTGCGCGCCGACGCCGCTATTCTGCACGAATGTCAGCGCCTTCAGCCGGTCGCGATAGACCGCCGCCAGTTCATAATCCATCGCCTCAGCGGCCTTGTTCATCGCCTCGGCCAGCTTCACCTGCACGCCGCCGCCCTTGCCGTCGAGAAAGGCCTCGGCATCGGCGACCAGCTC
>CAYLKZ010000055.1:0-19994 GCA_964384275.1 uncultured Sphingobium sp.
AAATAGCTCGATTCGTTGGAGGAGCCCATGGCGAACTGGTCGAGGTTGAGCTTGCCCAACATACCCGCGCCCGCTTCCCAGAGCTTGCCCGAGACGGTCGACTCGTAGGTCGGCTTGAAGCCTTCGAGCATATGGCTCGCCGCGCTGGTCTGCACGCCTTCGGTGCAGAAGAGATCCTTCATGCCGATCGGCACGCCGGACAGCGGCTTCAGGTCGCCTGCTGCACGAGCCTTGTCGGCGGCGTCGGCGGCCTCCAGCGCCTTTTCCGGCGTCTCCACGATATAGGCGTTGAGCGGGCGCCCAGCCTCTACCGCAGCGTTGAACGCCTGCGCCACCTCACGGGCGGAAAAGCCGCCCTGCGCCACGCCGTCGCGAATCTCCGCGACTGTCAGTTCCGTCAAATCCGTCATTATTCGATCACCTTCGGCACGGCGAAAAAGCCATGTTCAGCCTGCGGCGCATTGGCCAGCACCTTGTCGCGGATGCCGCCATCCGTCACCGCGTCCTCGCGCAGACGCAGATGGTTGGCGATCACGGCGGTCATCGGCTCGACGCCGGACACATCGACCTCGCCCAATTGTTCGACCCAGCCGATGATGGAATTGAGTTCCGGCACCAGCTTCTCCGCATCGGCGTCGGTGACGGCGATGCGGGCAAGGCTGGCGACCTTTTTAACGGTGCTGCTATCTACGGACATATGTTTCGCTGCTTCTAGGCTGTTACGGCGCCCGCGCTAGCATTTGCCCCCCGATCCATCAAGCCCGCAGCCCTCCGGACACGCAATGTCCTTGCCAATATGCCCGTTGATGCACAAGAAGCAGGGAGAGAGGCTGGCGGCCTGTTTGCCCCCGGCGCGGATATATCGCAATGCATGATCTGATGCAGGACGGGGAGCGGCTGTGGCGGCGAGGAAATTTCTTTATGCGGTGGCGGCGCTCATCGTGCTGACGCTGGGGTCCGCGCTTGCCTATCGCCTGTGGGGGCAGCAGATGCTGGAGAAAGTGATGGTGCCGAGCGCCTCATTTTCCGAACCGCGGCGCCTCACGGCCGCCGATTATGCGGACCGTTCGCTCTGGCTCGCCCGGCCGGATATGGCGGAAGGCAATGAAGCGCTCTGGCTGCCGCAAGGGGTGAAGCGCACCCCGCCCGGCCCGGCGGCGGTCTTCTACATCCACCCGACCAGCTATATGGCGCCGTTCAACCGCGCCCGCTGGAACGCGCCCCTCGATGACGGGGAAAGCCGCGAAGCCGCGCGCCGTTTCATGATGACGCAGGCGAGCGTCTTCACCGAAGCCGGGCAGGTCTGGGCGCCACGCTATCATCAGGCGCATTTCGGCGCGTTCCTCGCCCATAACGAGACATCGGCCAAAGCGATCGACGCAGCCTATCGCGACGTGGCGGAGGCGTTCCGCGCCTTCCTCGCCGCCAATCCGGCGGGGCCGGTCATCCTCGCCGGGCATAGTCAGGGGTCGCTGCACCTGCTCCGGCTGATAAAGGAGGAGGTCGCGGGCAAGAAAGTCGCCGGGCGCGTGGTCGCAGCCTATGTGATCGGCTGGCCAGTGTCGCTGACAGCCGATATTCCGGCGCTCGGCCTGCCCGCCTGCGAAAGCGCCGATCAGGCGGGCTGCATCCTCAGCTGGCAGAGTTTCGCAGAACCGGCCGATCCTTCCGCCGTGCAAAAGGCCTATGGCTGGTATCCGGGCATGACCGGGCGGCAGCGCGAGGGCACGCCGATGCTCTGCGTCAACCCGCTGACCGGCACTCAGGGGTCAGCCACCGCGCCCGCCGCCAATCTCGGCACGCTCGGCCCCTCGGTCCAGCTCGACGGCAAGGATGCGCGGCTGCTCCCCGGCGCGGTGGGCGCGCGCTGCGGCACGGGACGGGAGGCAGGCTTCCTGCTCGTCGGCACGCCGCCGCAGCTTGGCCCCTATGTGTTGCCGGGCAATAATTATCATGTCTATGATTATGGGCTGTTCTGGGCCAATATCCGCGCCGACGCGACAAAGAGGCTGACGACATTTCTGGCACGACCGCATTGATCACCACCGACCGCGCCGCTTTTCGGGAGGCTCTTCCCGATGGCGGGCGCCTGATCGGCATGGACGTGGGCAGCCACACCATCGGCCTCGCGCTCTGCGATGCGGGCTGGACGATCGCGAGCGCCGCGCACACGATCAACCGGACCAAATTCGGCAAGGACAAGGCGAAGCTGGTCGCCTTCATGACCGAGCAGCAGGTAAAGGGGCTGGTGATCGGCCTGCCCCTCAACCTCGACGGATCGAACAGCTCCCGTTCTCAGGCCAGCACCGCCTTTGCAAAGAACATGTCGGACCTCGGCCTGCCGATATTGCTGTGGGACGAACGCTGGTCCACCCAGGCGGTGACGCGGATGATGATCGACGCCGACACCAGCCGCGCCCGCCGCGACGAACTGGTCGACAAGCTGGCGGCGAGCTACATCCTGCAGGGGGCGATCGACGCACTGATGATGGGACCGGCACTTGCGCCACCGGATCGGCTGGCCTAGAGCCCTGCCATGCCCAGTGGAACCGCAGAGTCACCCTCCCCCCTTCTCACCGGCCGCAACCTGTTCCCGCACAGGCACCTGCTCGGCATCGCGCCGCTAAAGCCGTGGGAAATCCGCTTTCTGCTCGATCAGGCCGAACATTGGGTCGGCGTCAACCGCTCCGCCGCGCGCAAGCATGACGACCGGCTGAAGGGCCTCACCCAGATCAACGCCTTTTTCGAGAACAGCACCCGCACGCTGCTGTCGTTCGAAATCGCGGGCAAGCGCCTGGGCGCGGATGTCGTCAACATGCACGCAGCCCAGTCGAGCGTGAAGAAGGGCGAGACGCTGATCGACACCGCCGTCACGCTGAACGCCATGCGCGCCGACGTGATCGTCATCCGCCATGGCAGTTCGGGCGCGGTGCAGCTGATCGCCGACAAGGTGGACTGCCCGGTGCTCAACGCGGGCGACGGCTGGCATGAGCATCCGACGCAGGCGCTGCTCGACGCGCTGACCATCCGGCAGCGGCGCGGCTATATCGAGGGCCAGATCGTCGCCATCTGCGGCGACGTGCTGCACAGCCGGGTCGCTCGCTCCAACATGCTGTCTCTCGCCGCGCTGGGCGCGCAGGTGCGCGTGGTCGCGCCGCCGACGCTGATGCCCGTCGATGTCGAATGCATGGGCGCGACGCCCTATAGCGATTTCGACGCCGCGCTCGACGGGGCGGACGTGGTGATGATGCTGCGCATCCAGAATGAGCGGATGGACGGCGGCTTCATCCCCTCTACCCGCGAATATCATCGCCTTTATGGCCTGACGCCCGAGCGACTCGGCAAGGCAAAGCCGGATGCGCTGGTCATGCACCCCGGCCCGATGAACCGGGGCGTGGAGATCGACAGCTCGGTCGCGGACGATCTCGACCATTCGGCGATCACCGAGCAGGTGGAAATGGGCGTGGCAGTGCGCATGGCCTGCCTCGACGTGCTGACGCGCGGCGCGCGTGGGGTGGAAGGATGGACTTGACCATCCGACCTACGGGGGGCGCAGGATGGACTTGATCTTCCCGCCCGACAGGGAATGCGGGATGGGTTTGAGCATCCCGGCCGATACAGAACATGGGGTGGGCCTGACCATCCCGACTGACAAGAAACAAGGATGGGCCTGATGGGCATGAACCGCACAATCGCCATCACCGGCGGGCTGCTCGCCGACCCCGCGCGCGACAGCGCCGTGCCCGGCGCGCTGCTGATCGAGGGCGACCGCATTGCCGCAGCGGGCGATATCGAGATTCCGGCCAATGCCGAGCGCATCGATGCCCAGGGGCAGGTGGTGGCCCCCGGCCTCATCGATCTGGGCGTGTTCCGCACCGACAAGCCCGCCTTCCATTTCGGCGGCATCACCCGCGCCGCGCTGATGCCCGACCAATCGCTGACGCTGGACGACAGCGGCCTCATCCGCGAGGCAGCGCGCACGGGCAAGCCGGATTTCTGGGTCCATCCGATCGCTGCCGCCACGCGCGGTCTTGCGGGCAAGGAACTGGCGGAAATCGGGCTGATGCAGGCGGCGGGCGCGAAGGCGGTCGCCACCGGGCGCCAGTGGATCGCCGATTCCGGCGTGATGTGGCGCGTCCTTTCCTATGCGAGCGGTCTGGGCCTCACCGTCATCACCCATGCCGAGGATGGCGGCCTTGCGGGCAAGGCGGTCGCCACCAGCGGCGAGACAGCGACCCGGCTCGGCCTTGCCTCGGCCCCGGCCTGCGCCGAGGCGATGGCGATAGCGCGCGACCTCGCCCTGCTGCGCGAGACAGGCGGCGCGCTCCATTTCCGGCTGGTGACGACGCAGGCAGGCTTCGACCTCATCCGCGCCGCCAAGGCCGAGGGGCTGAAGGTAAGCTGCGGCGTGTCACCCGCCTATTTCATGCTGTCCGACAATGCGGTGACGGACTATCGCACCTTCGCGCGCATGTCTCCGCCGCTCCGGTCGGAGGATGACCGCAAGGCGGTGATCGCGGCCATCGCGGACGGCACGGTCGATGTCATCACCTCCAGCCACGATCCACGCGGGCCGGAGGACAAGCGCCTGCCGTTCGCCGACGCCGCGCCGGGCGTGGCGGGCGCGGAGACGCTGCTCGCGCTCTCGCTCAATCTGGTGCGCGAGGGGCATCTGGGCATGACCGCGCTGATGCGCCTGCTCGCCGCCAATCCTGCGCGCCTGCTGGGGGTGGACGCAGGCGGCTTCGCGCCGGGCAGCGCCGCCGACATCATCTTCATCGCGCCCGACGCGCCATGGATCGTCGACAGCAGCCGCATGGCGGCGGCGGCGGGCAATACGCCGTTCGACAAGATGCCGGTGCAAGGCCGCGTGCGCCGCGTGATGAAGGGCGGGATTTTCTACTGATCCCGCCTGCTTGAATCCCAAAAGGTTCGAAAAGAAAAAGGGGGCCGGAAAGCCCCCTTTTGTCAGTGTCGATCGATCGGGCCTTCAGCGCATCGCCAGCTGCTGCGGCTTCATCCGCTGCAACGCCGCGGCCCAGCGCGAGGGCGCGGCTTCCGGTCCGCCAAGGCGCACGAAGCATCCGCCGCCCTGCGCCTTTATCGTTGCGCACAGCCGGTCGGCACCGGCCCGATCGCTGAACCCGGCGACCGCGACACGATAATAGGAGCGGCCATTGAGCGAAACCGCGCTGTCGATGATCGGGAGCGCCTGCAAGGCGCCGTTGCGGCGCATGAACTGCCCCCGGCTTGTCTGCGCGGCATCCCGCGTCGCAAAGGCGCCGAGCTGCACCACCCATGCCGAACCGCGAGCGGGATCGACCGGCTGCCATGCGCTTGCGGGCCGTGACTTGGGAATCGCCGCGCGCAGCACCGGCGCTGGTTTGGCCTGCGCGATAAAGGCGGGCACCGTCGCTTCGGTTATCGCCTCGGCGCCAAGACCTGCCGTCCTGACTTCCCGAACCGGCGCTTCAACAGCGGCGGGGCGCGGTGTCGCGAACGGGAGGGGAACCGGCGCCTGTGAAACATCATCCTCTTGCGCGGCGGCGATCATGGAAAGAGCCGCGCTCTCCGCAACCGGAGCGGCAGCTTCCGCGAACTGAACAGCGCCCTGCGGCTTCGCGCCGAGCGCAAGGCGAACCGGCAGGCCCGCATCGTCGCCACGCGGCTGCACGCCGATCATCGCGACGACCCGTGCACTCTCCACACCGGACTGCGCCATTTGCGCCCAGCTCGCCACCCGCTTCGCCGCATCGAGCGGCGGCAGGTCGATCGTCGCCATCTGCCGCGCCTCGGTCCAGCGGCCGGACAGCGCATAGGCATAGGCCAGATTCTGCCGCTCCTTCGACGTCGCGGCGGGATCGTGAATGGCTTGCGAGAGGATGCGCACGGCCTCGTCCGGATCGCCCGCCATCGCCATCGCCAGCCCGTAATCGGCGGCGGACAGATGCTCGATATGGTCGGCCAGCAGGCTGCGCGCCTCTTCCGCATGGCCCTGCGCGGTGTTCACCAGCGCCAGATTGACGATCGTGCGGGCATCGTTGCTGCCCAGCGTCAGCGCGTCGCGAAAGGCCGCCTGCGCGGACTCATAGCGCCCGGCGAGCAGATAGGACCGCCCGAGCAGGCTGCGCCACGCCGCCTTGTCAGGATCGGCCGCGACCGCCGCTTCGGCCATCTGGACCGCACGAACGGCATTGCGAGACCGCAGCGCCTTTTCCGCATCCTGCGCCTGCGCGCTCGCCAGGCGTTCGACCTGTTCGGCGGGGTCCGCGCTCCGCCCGGCAAGGGTGACACCGCTGCATCCGGTCATGGTCGCCGCGATCATCAGCGAGGAGGCGGCAATGCGTAGCAGCGCCTTATCTTTCATCGCACCCTCTTTCATGAGATTTTGCAACATGGTCAGCTATCCTTAACGGGGCGTTTCGGCCCTTTGGCACGGCCCCTCGGCTCGGCCTTTGACAATGTCCCGGACGCCAATTGCTTCGCAAAGGCGTCGAGATCCGGTTGGGCGGCGAGAAAATCGTCGAGCGCCTGCGTCACGATCTGCTGCGCGCTCTGCCCGGACAACGCGCAGGCGAGCCGCAAGCGCAGATGACGATCCGGGTCGAGACGCAGCGTGAAAGCCGCCCTGGTCTGGCGCGGCTGTAGCGCGCCGACGGTCGCCTCTCCCGCCTTCGCAGTCGGGGTCTTGGCGACGGCTTTTGCCTGCGACGCCTTTTTCGCCGTCCGTACAGGAAGCGGGGTAATCGCTATCCGCGCCTTTCCGGCGGGGGCATCCTTGGCTGCGCTATCCTTATTGGCCGGACGGGCGGCGGAGAGCGCCTCAGCCAGCCTTGCCTGCTGTTCGTGCGGCGCGGCGCGCGCGGCCGACTCCGCCTCAACAAAGGGCGCCGCATCATCGACGGGCGAGAGAACGGCCACCGGGCCAGGATCATCGTGATCCTCGCCCATGTCATTCCACCCCAGATCTTCCTGCACCGATAGGGGCAGCGTAGGCACCGGGAGCGAACTGCTGAGCGGGCGGCGCATGGCAGGGCGAGCCGCGCCCTTGCGCGCAAGCAGGCTTGCGGTCAGCGAAGCGAACGGCCTGGTTTCCATCGTCTCGTCCCTCCCTTATTGCCCGGCGACACGCCGGCCGAAGCCGGTGGCCGAGCGCTTGATGCCCGCGTTCGCCGACTGGGGAACGCCATTGGGAACGGTGAACACGGTCCGGCGGAAATTGCGTTCGAGACGATCCGAAATATAGCTCCAGAGCTGTTCGATCTCTTGCGAGGAGCGGCTGTCGGGGTTCACTTCCATCACCGTGCGCCCGTCGATCATGCTCGCGGCGAAATCGGTGCGTTGGTGGACGATAACCGGGGCGACGGTGCCGTGCTGGGAAAGGGCGATGGCGGCTTCCGACGTGATCTTGGCCTTGGGCGTGCCCGCGTTGACCACGAAGATCAGCGGCTTGCCCGCGCGCTCGCACAGATCGACCGTGGCGCCGACGGCGCGCAGGTCATGCGGCGAGGGCCGGGTCGGCACGACGATCAGTTCCGCGACCGAAATGACGCTCTGGATCGCCATGGTGATCGCAGGCGGGGTATCGATGACGGCCAGCTTGAACCCCTGCTGGCGCAACAGTTCGAGATCATGGGCGAGGCGCGCAACGGTGGTTTCGGCAAAGGCGGGCGCTTCGGCCTCCCGCTCGTTCCACCAATCGGCGAGCGACCCCTGCGGATCGATGTCGATCAGGACGACCGGCCCTGCCCCCATCCGCTCCGCCTGAACGGCCAGATGTCCCGAAAGGGTCGTCTTGCCCGACCCCCCTTTTTGCGATGCCAGTGCCAATACGCGCACACGAATCCCCTGTTCCCGACAGATATGGAAAAGGGGTGCCATGGCCGTCCTAACATAATGTTAATCCGACTCTATGGCGGCGATATAACTGGCATATCATGATTAATCATCTGTCCACCCTTTTGGAGCATGCCTAGATTGTGGACATGCGTCGATTCGCGAACAGGGCCACCATGACCGGGGAATAGAGCCATGAAGCTATATAGATACAAGGCGCCGTTAGTGGCCCTCGCCCTGCTGGCGGGCGGAACGACGAACGCGGTCGCCGATGTAAAGACCGGGGTCGATGCCTGGGCACAGGGCGACTATGAAAGAGCGGTGAGCGAGTGGCGGCCGCTGGCCAAGGCTGGCGATGCCGATGCACAGTTCAACATGGGACAGGCCTATAAGCTTGGCCGCGGCGTACCGGCCAACCTTTCCACCGCGCTCGATTATTATCGCATGGCCGCGTTGCAGGGCCATGATCGCGCGACCGACAATTACGGCCTGCTGCTGTTCCAGCAGAACCGCCGGATCGAGGCGATGCCCTATATCGAGCAGTCCGCCGAACGAGGAGAGGCGCGCGCGCAATATCTGCTGGGCGTGGCGCTCTTCAACGGCGATCTCAAGCCGAAAAACTGGCCTCGCGCCTATGCGATGATGCTCCGCGCCCAGAAAGCCGATCTGCCGCAGGCGGCTGCCAGCCTGACCCAGATGGAAAAACATCTTAGCGAGGCGAATAAAGCGCAGGGCCGCGCCCTCGCCGCGCAGATGGAGGGACAGGGGCTGGCGGCAAAGCCCGCTGCCGAGCCTCTTCCCACCCTTGTCGCACCCGCCCCGGGCAAGAGCAGCGCGCCAGCACCCGTTCCTGCCGCCGTGCCGAAAAAGGCCGCGCCTGCTCCGGGCACCTCCTCCACCGAACCGCGATCCAGCCCCGTCCCACCGAAGCAGGAACGCCCGGCGCAGGTAAGACCAGCGGAAGCGAAACCGGCGCAGATAAAGCCAGCACAGGGGAAATGGCGCATCCAGCTCGGCGCCTACAGCACCAGGGCGCGCGCGGAAACGCAGTGGAAAAAGCTGTGCGCGCAGGTCAGCGGCCTTGCCAGCCATGCCTATTTTCTGGAAAAAAGTGGTCCCATTATACGCCTTCAGGCCGGGCCGTTCGCCAGTCAGGCCGATGCCCTGCGGATGTGCAACCGGGTGAAAGCCACCGGAGGAGAATGCATGGTCAAGGCTGTCTGAACAGGCAGCCCCGGCCCGCCAGCGTTTTCCTATTCCGCCGCCCAGTCGCGGCGCGCGATGCCTTGCGCATAGAGCAGCACCGACAGGTCGCCATAGCGGATTTCCGCATCGGCGGCCTCGCGCGCCTTCTCCTTCGCATGATAGGCGACGCCAAGCCCGGCCGCCTCGATCATCGGAATGTCGTTGGCGCCGTCACCCACCGCCATGCTGCGTTCGACCGCGATGCCATGGGCGGCCATAGCGGCCTCCAGCTCCTGCCGCTTGCGCGCTGAATCCACGATCGGGTCGCCGACCCCGCCGGTCAGCCTGCCGCCATCGATGCCCAGCACATTGGCGACGACCTTATGAAAGCCAATCTCCTTGCCGACAGGATCGGCAAAGCGGGTGAAGCCGCCCGAAACCAGCACGGTCTGGCCGCCCCGCGCGGCGATGGTCTGCACCAGCGCCTTCGCGCCGGGCATGATCTTCACGCGCTCATCCCGGCACAGGTCGATCTTCGCTTCATCGAGATCGGCCAGCAGCGCGACCCGCGCGCGCAACGCCTCGGCAAAGTCCAGCTCGCCGCGCATCGCCTGCTCGGTCACTTCCGCGATCTGGGCCTTGATACCCGCATAATCGGCCAGTTCATCGATGCACTCAATCGTGATCATCGTCGAATCCATGTCGGCGACGAGCAGCTTCTTCTCGCGGCTCGCTTCCGCCTGCACCACCACATCGATGGCGCCGGGCAGCGCCTGAAGCGCAGCGCGCACCGCCCTGGGATCGCCCTCGAAGCGGATATCCGCCGCCTTGCCGGGTTCGACTTCGGCGATGCCGAGCACCGTCGCGCCCGCCGCCGCGACGCGATCGGCGGCCTCGCTAATATCCCCCTGCCCCAGCGGCCCGCTTGCGACTATGGTGGCGACGAACATGAGCACTCCTTACACAGATCATTCGGGGGCCGACTCCGGCCGCCCGCCGCTGGCGCTTATTGCCGGACCGACGGCCAGCGGCAAGAGCGCGCTTGCACTGGAGCTGGCGGAACGCGGCGGCGGCATCGTCATCAATTGCGACGCAAGCCAGGTCTATGCCGATCTGCGCGTCCTCTCCGCCCGCCCGTCGGCGCAGGAGGAAGCCCGCGCCCCCCATCGCCTGTTCGGCACGCTGGACGGCGCGGAAGCCTGCTCGGCGGCGCGATGGGCGGGGGAAGCGAAGCGCGAGATCGCGGCGGCGCATGCGGCGGGCAAGCTGCCCATCCTCGTCGGCGGCACCGGCCTTTATATCCGCACGCTGCTCGACGGCATCGCCCCGGTGCCGGAGATCGACCCCGCCATCCGCGAGGCGGTGCGCGCGCTGCCGGTGGCGCTGGCCCATGCCGCGCTGGCCAGCGAAGATCCCGCCTCCGCTCAGGCCCTCGCCCCCGCCGACACCACTCGCGTCGCCCGCGCGCTCGAAGTCGTTCGCTCGACCGGGCGCAGCATCCGCGACTGGCGAGCGCATAAGGAAGGCGGGATCGGCGATCGGATCAGCCTCTCGCCGCTGCTGCTGCTGCCCCCCCGCGACTGGCTGGCCGCCCGGTGCGACGCCCGGTTCGAGGCGATGCTGGATCAGGGCGCCGTCGAAGAGGTCGAGGCGCTGCTGGCCCGCGGCCTTCCCCCCGACCTGCCGGTGATGCGCGCTATCGGCGTGCCGGAAATCCGCGACTGGCTGGCCGGACAAATCACGCGCGAAGCGATGATCGATCGCGCCCAGATCGCCACCCGGCAATATGCAAAACGGCAATATACCTGGTTCGCCAACCAGCCTCCCCCCGACTGGCCGCGTCAGCAGCGACATATCGATAACAAAAATATCGATGAAATGGTAATAAAATTGCGCGATACGCTGTTGACATAATATTTTATGACACATAGACGCAAGCCTGTCCCATGGGGTTGCGATTCTCGCCGCTATCGCGCATTCGCGGTGCCGTCGCGATTCCGCCACCCCGTGGCGCGCGCCTGAGACCTGCGGGTCCAAAGGCCGCGAAAGTGACCGATGCTAAGGAGATTGAGTGTGGCCGAAATGAGCGGCGCGAACCTGTTGGTGCAATGCCTGGTCGATCTGGGGGTCGAAGTCGTGTTCGGCTATCCGGGCGGCGCGGTGCTGCCCATTTACGACGTCCTCTACAACCACCCGAAGATCAAGCATGTGCTGGTCCGCCATGAACAGGGCGCGACCCATATGGCGGAAGGCTATGCCCGCTCCACCGGCAAGCCCGGCGTCGTCCTCGTCACCTCCGGCCCCGGCGCGACCAACGCGATCACCGGCATCACCGACGCGCTGATGGACTCGATCCCGATGGTCGTCATCACCGGGCAGGTCGCGACGCACCTCATCGGTTCCGACGCGTTTCAGGAAGCGGACACGGTCGGCCTCACCCGCCATTGCTCGAAGCATAACTATCTGGTGAAGTCGCCCGCCAAGCTCGCCCATATCGTGCATGAGGCGTTCCACATCGCCACCACCGGCCGCCCCGGCCCGGTCGTCATCGATATCCCGAAGGACGTTCAGGTCGCCACCGCGCCGCTTGAGACGCCCGACGTCTCCGCCCATGCCAGCTATCGCCCGCAGGTGAAGGCGCCTGCCGCCGACATTGCCAGGGCGGTCGAGATGCTCGCGGCGGCGCAGCGGCCGATCCTCTACACCGGCGGCGGCGTCATCAATGCGGGCACCGAAGCGGCGGCCTCGCTGCGTGAGCTGGCAGAGATGACCGGCGCGCCCGTCACCTCGACGCTGATGGGTCTGGGCGCCTTCCCGGCTTCCTCCGACAAATGGCTGGGGATGCTGGGGATGCACGGCACCTACGAAGCCAATTTTGCGATGAACAAGGCCGATCTGGTGGTCTGCATCGGCGCGCGCTTCGACGATCGCGTGACCGGGCGGCTCGACGCCTTCTCGCCCGAGAGCAAGAAGATCCACATCGATATCGACCGCAGCTCGATCAACAAGACGGTGATGGTGGACCTGCCGATCATCGCCGACGCGGGCAGCGCGCTTGCCGACCTCATCGCGGGATGGAAAGCCGCCGGGCACAAGGCCGCCGACCTCAGCGAATGGTGGGCGCGGATCGACGGCTGGCGCGCGGTCAACAGCCTCAAATATCCGCCCGACACGGACGAGATCATGCCGCAGCATGCGATCGCCAAGCTGTTCGACGCGACGCGCGGCAAGGATGTCATCGTCACCACCGAAGTCGGCCAGCATCAGATGTGGGCGGCGCAGCATTTCCATTTCGACGATCCGAACAAGTGGCTGACCTCGGGCGGTCTTGGCACCATGGGCTATGGCCTGCCCGCCGCCATCGGCGCGCAAATGGGCAACCCCGACAGCCTTGTCATCTGCGTCGCGGGCGATGCCTCCGTTCAGATGAACATTCAGGAACTGGGCACCGCGAGCCAGTATCGCCTGCCGGTCAAGGTCTTCATCCTCAACAACGAATATATGGGGATGGTGCGCCAGTGGCAGGAACTGACCTATGAAAGCCGCTATTCCAACAGCTATTCGGACAGCCTGCCCGATTTCGTGAAGCTGGCCGAAGCCTATGGCTGGACCGGCATCCGTATCGAGGGGCCGCAGGAGCTGGAGGCGGGCATTCGTCAGATGATCGACACCCCCGGTCCGGTGATGGTCGATTGCCGCGTGGCGAAGCTTTCCAACTGTTTCCCGATGATACCATCGGGCGCGGCGCACATCGAAATGCTGCTCGACCCCAGCCAGGTTTCCGGTACGATGGCCGACGAGGCAAAAGCCCTCGTATAACGCATCGGGGAGACAGACATGACCGCCCATCTCAAGCTGCGCATCCATGTAGCCGAACCTTGGGATTTCGCGCGGCAGACCGGAACGGAAGATCTCGCCGGCTGGACGGTGGATTATGTGGATGAAGAGCTGGAGGAATGGGAAATCATGCTCGACGCGAGCTACAAGCTGCATGATGTGGTGCATGGCCGCATCCTTGTCAGCCCGCGTTATATCGGCGAACGGCTGGGCAAGGTTTTCGATTCCATCGTCGGCACGCCGGTGCGCATAGCGCACAGGCTTGACGGCGACTGGCATTATGCGATGGCGGGCACCGTGACCCTCCGGCATGACGATGAACCAAAGGAAGGCAATTGATGCATATCGCCGAAGAACAGCGCGAACGCCATGTTCTCTCGATCACCGTCACCAACGAGGCGGGCATATTGGCGCGGATCGCGGGCATGTTCACCGCGCGCGGGTATAATATCGACAGTCTGACGGTGGCGGACATCACCGCCGATCATCAGATCAGCCGCATCACCATCGTGACCAGCGGCGACCCGCGCACGATCGACCAGATCATGGCCCAGCTCGACCGGCTGGTGCCGGTGCACAAGGTCGTGGACCTGACCGAGAACGGCCCGTTCGTCGAACGCGAGCTGGCGCTGGTCAAGGTCACGGGCACCGGCGAACATCGCATCGAGGCGATGCGCATCGCCGACATCTTCCGCGCCAAGGTGGTCGATACCACGACCGAGAGCTTCATCTTCGAAATCACCGGCCCCACGGACAAGATCAACACCTTCATCACCCTGATGCGGGAACTTGGCCTGGTTGAGGTCGGCCGCACCGGCATCGTCGGCATGGTGCGCGGCAAAGCCTGAATCCGGGCCTTGCGGGCGCCGCCCGTCTTACCGGCCCTCAACACCCTCTCCTCATTCCAATCTCCGAAAGGAAGTGCATAAACATGAAAGTCTATTACGATCATGACGCCGACGTCGGCCTCATCAAGGGCAAGAAGGTAGCGATCCTCGGCTATGGCAGCCAGGGCCACGCCCATGCGCAGAACCTGCGCGACAGCGGCGTCGCCGAAGTAGCGATCGCGCTGCGTCCCGGCTCGGCCAGCGCGAAGAAGGCCGAAGGCGCGGGCTTCAAGGTGCTGTCGAACGCCGACGCCGCCGCCTGGGCCGATGTTCTCATGATCCTCGCCCCCGACGAAAATCAGGCCGACATCTATGCCGCGGACATTCACGCCAATCTGCGCCCCGGCGCCGCGCTGGCTTTCGCGCACGGCCTCAACGTGCATTTCGGCCTGATCGAGCCGCGCCCCGACGTCGACGTCATCATGATCGCGCCCAAAGGCCCTGGCCACACCGTGCGCGGCGAATATCTGAAGGGCGGCGGCGTGCCCTGCCTCATCGCCATCTATCAGGACGCGACCGGCAACGCGCATGACATCGCGCTCAGCTACGCTTCGGGCGTCGGCGGCGGCCGTTCGGGCATCATCGAAACCAATTTCAAGGAAGAGTGCGAAACCGACCTTTTCGGCGAGCAGGCCGTGCTGTGCGGCGGCATCACCCACCTCATCATGGCTGGCTTCGAAACGCTGGTCGAGGCGGGCTATTCGCCGGAAATGGCCTATTTCGAGTGCCTCCACGAAACCAAGCTGATCGTCGACCTGATGTATGAAGGCGGCATCGCCAACATGCGCTACTCGATCAGCAACACCGCCGAATATGGCGATTACCACACCGGCCCGCGCGTCATCACCGACGAGACCAAGGCCGAGATGAAGCGCGTGCTGACCGATATCCAGCAGGGCAAGTTCGTCCAGCGCTTCCTGACCGACATCAAGACCGGCTATCCGGAGATGAAGGCGAAGCGCAAGCTTCAGTCGGAGCACCAGATTGAAAAGACCGGCGCCCAGCTGCGCGCGATGATGCCCTGGATCGGCGCCAACAAGCTGGTGGACAAGGACAAGAACTGATCAGGCCCCGGCGCGGCCTGACGCCCGCCGGATCAACGAACCATGGATGGCGGCTCCCTTATCGGGGCCGCCATTTTCTTTTGCTGTTTTTCTTTCGCGGACAATGCATCAAGACATGCAACAAAAGGGCCGCACGAGGATTGTCCTTCCTGAACAAACCACCCGAATAAAGGGACGACACCCCATAGAAAAAGCTATAGTCTCTATTCATATTTGGGCGCTCGACTTCATGGAAGCGCCTTTTATGGTTCCGGCACCCAGTCCCACGACGGAGAATGACGATGCGTACTCCCCTGATTGCCCTTGCCGCCTTCGCCGCGTTGACAACCGGCGCAGCCATCCACGCGCAGAACGGCACGACCGGCCTGCCCGGTCAGCACGATCCCAAGCGGGTCATGGCCGGAACCTATCAGGTCGACCCCGGCCATACGCAGGTGCTCTTCGCCTATAATCATCTTGGCTTCACGCAGAATATGGGCATCCTCACCCAGCCTTCGGGCAGCCTGACGCTCGACCCCAAAGCGCTTTCGCGGGCGAAGGTGTCGATCAGTTTCCCGATCGCCAATATCCGCACCGGCGTCGCCGCGCTCGATGAGCATTTGATGAAGCCGGAATTCTTCGACGCCGCCAAATTCCCGACCGCGACCTTCACCTCCACCTCGATCAAGGTGGACGAGAACGATCATGAGGCGGAGATTACCGGCAATCTCACCATCAGGGGCGTGACGAAGGAAGTGACGCTGGATGCGGATTTCGTCGGCGCGGGCGTCAATCCGATGACCAAGAAGGAAACGGTGGGCTTCAATGCCGACGCGGTGATCCGGCGCAGCGATTTCGGTCTTAATGCCTATGTCCCGGCGGTTGGGGACAGCATCGAACTCAAGATCACTGCCGCGTTCGAGAAGTAATCCAGCACGACGGCGGGCCGCCGCGCACCGGCTGCGGCGGCCCGCTTTTGCGCATTTTCCCGAAAAAAAGCTGGACGAACCGCCTTCCCAAAGGGTAAAGGCGGCATATGGCATCCAATCTGTCCTTGCTGCTTCTACGACTTACACGCCCTTAGGCGTGTCATTTCGCGTTGCCGTTTTCTGGCCGCGCGCATCGCCTAAGGGCCGATCCATCCCATAAGTCGTTCATCGCGGGCTGCATAAGCCAGACCCCGCCAGCAGTATCAGGAACAGTTCCATGACCATGCTCGCCAATCCGTCCGCCAAATATCGCGCCTTCCCGCAGGTCGATCTGCCCAACCGCCAATGGCCGTCGCAGACGATCGCCAAAGCGCCGCGCTGGCTCTCCACCGACATGCGCGACGGCAATCAGGCGCTGATCGACCCGATGAACGCGGAAAAGAAGCAGCGCTTCTTCGACCTGCTGGTAAAGGTCGGCCTCAAGGAAATCGAGGTCGGCTTCCCGTCGGCGGGCGCGACCGAGTTCGATTTCATCTCCGGCCTGGTGCGGCAGGACAAAATTCCTGACGACGTGTTCGTGCAGGTGCTGACGCAGGCGCGGCAGGATCTGATCGAAAAGACCTTCGAATCGCTGCGCGGCGCGAAGCAGGCCATCGTCCATGTCTATAACGCGGTGTCGCCGGCATGGCGCCGCATCGTCTTCGGCATGGATCGGCCGGAAATCAAGCAGATTGCCATCAATGCCGCCAAGCTGCTGCGCGACGAAGCGGCCAGGCAGCCCAATACCGACTGGCATTTCGAATATTCGCCGGAAACCTTCTCCACCGCAGAGCTGGAGTTCAGCCTGGAATGCTGCGAGGCGGTGATGGATATCCTCCAGCCCACGCCCGAAAAGCCGCTGATCCTGAACCTGCCCGCGACGGTCGAGGCCTCCACGCCGAACATCTATGCCGACCAGATCGAATGGATGTGCCGCAACATCTCGCGCCGGGACAGCGTCATCATCTCGCTGCACCCGCATAACGACCGGGGCACCGGCGTCGCCGCTGCCGAGCTGGGCGTGATGGCGGGCGCGGATCGTGTCGAAGGCTGTCTGTTCGGCAATGGCGAACGCACCGGCAATTGCGATCTGGTGACGGTGGCGCTGAACCTCTACACGCAGGGCGTGAATCCGGGTCTGGACTTCTCGGACATCGACGAGGTTGTGCAGACGGTCGAATATTGCAATCAGCTGCCGGTCCATCCGCGCCACCCCTATGCGGGGGAACTGGTGTTCACCGCCTTTTCCGGCAGCCATCAGGATGCGATCAAAAAGGGCTTTGCCGCGCAGGAAGCGCGCAATGACGAGATTTGGGACGTGCCCTATCTGCCGATCGACCCCAAGGATCTGGGCCGCGACTATGAGGCGGTGATCCGCGTCAACTCGCAGTCCGGCAAGGGCGGCGTCGCCTGGGTGCTGCAACAGGACAAGGGGCTGAAGCTGCCCAAGCGCATGCAGGCGGATTTCAGCCGGGTGGTGCAGGAAGCAGCCGACAGCAGCAGCCGCGAGCTCAACGCCGCCGATATCTGGGAATGCTTCCAGGATCATTATCGCCTGACGCCCGGCCAGCCGATCAACCTCATCACCTATGAGCGCAGCGGCTCCATCGGCGGGTCGGATCGCAGCTTCATCGGCCGTCTGGAAATCAAGGGCGAGGAACACAGCATTTCCGGCCGGGGCAAGGGCCTGATTTCGAGCATCCTCGCCGCACTGCGCGACGAAGCGAAGATCGAATTCGATGTCGTCGATTATAATGAGCATGCGATCGGCTCCGGCACCGATGTAAACGCCGCCGCCTATGTCGAGTGCAAGACGCCCGATGGCCGCACCTTCTTCGGCGTCGGCATGGACGAGGACGTGGCGACCGCATCGGTTCAGGCGGTACTCTCTGCCGCAAACGGACTGATGGCCCGCGCCGCCTGACGGACCAGGGAATGAAGATGAGGGGCCGGGGTTGATGGATAGTCAGCCCCGGCCCTTCGCGTTTCAGGGACAGGCCAAGCCGCTCTGCCGCGCGTGATGGAAGGGCGTTCGCTTTCCATAGCACCTCACCCCGCCCCGGTGCTTGTCCTCGATCGATGACGACCAATCGCAGAATGAGTCATCCCATTTCAACGCTTGAACCCTAATGGCGGACATGCTTTCTCGTCAGGGATGATCGCGTCTGACAGCCCAAAGCCCAAGGCCAGAGACGCTAGAAAACGAAACACGCAAATAACCGACAAGGGGAATCAGGACCGCCATGGCCGCTATTCTTTCCGAGCTGAAACAGCTGCGCCTGCCCGCAATCGCTGCGCCGATGTTCATCGTTTCCGGGCCGGAACTGGTGATCGCCCAGTGCAAGGGGGGAATGGTCGGCAGCTTCCCCGCGCTCAACGCCCGTCCGCAAAGCCAGCTCGATGAATGGCTGCACCAGATCAGCGAGGAACTGGCGGCGTGGAACAGCGCCCATCCCGACCAGCCCGCCGCGCCCTTCGCCGTGAACCAGATCGTCCACAAGTCCAATGCCCGGCTGGAAGAGGATATGGCGACCTGCGCCAAATGGAAGGTGCCGATCGTCATCACGTCGCTGGGCGCGCGGGAGGATGTGAACGCCGCCGTGAAAAGCTGGGGCGGCATCACGCTGCATGACGTGATCCACGATCGTTTCGCCCGCAAGGCGGTAGAGAAAGGCGCGACCGGCCTTGTCGCGGTGGCGGCGGGAGCGGGCGGCCATGCGGGCACCCTCTCCCCCTTTGCGCTGGTGGCGGAAATCCGCCGGTGGTTCGATGGACCGCTGGCGCTTTCGGGCGCGATCGCCGATGGCCGCGCGATCCTCGCCGCCCGCGCGCTGGGTGCCGATTTCGCCTATATCGGCAGCGCCTTCATCGCCACGCAGGAAGCCCATGCCATCGACGCCTATAAGCAGGCAATCGTGCAGGGACATGCGGAAGATATCGTCTACACCGATTATTTCACCGGAGTGCACGGCAATTATCTGCGCCCCTCGATCCTCGCCGCCGGTCTCGACCCCGACCGCCTGCCCGACAGCGACCCCAACAGGATGAATTTCAGCTCCAACGCCAATCAGGCAGCCAAGGCGTGGAAGGATATCTGGGGATCGGGACAGGGCATCGGCGCGGTCGATGCGGTCGTTTCGGCCGCCGACCTCATCGAGCGGCTTAAGCGCGAATATGCGGAGGCGAAGGCCGCGCTCTGCGCGTGAAGCCCCCCTTGCCCCAGCCCCCTGCCTTGACGCGGCTTCAGCGCTGGCCGGAGCGCAACGGTATCACCAGCAGCTTGTCGATCTTGCGCCCGTCCATATCGACGATCTCGAACAGCCAGCCCTGATCCTCGAAAGTCTCGCCGATTTCGGGAAGGTGCTTCAGCTGCCACAGCGCATGGCCCGCCACCGTCGCATAATCCCGCTCCTCATCGAGCGAGAGGCCGAGGCGGTCGGCAAGCTGGTCGATCGGCATCTGGCCCGACACTATCAGGCTACCGTCGCCGCGCTCGACCAGATCGGGCTCGTCATAGAGATCCGCATCGGAAGCGAAGTTGCCTGCTATCGCGGAGAGCAGGTCCGACGGTGTGACGATGCCTTCGAAATGGCCATATTCGTCATGCACCATCACCATCGGCACGTCCGACCGGCGCAGCACCTCCAGCGCGTCCATCGCATCGACCTGATCGGGCACCACCTCGACCGGACGGATCAGCGCGCGAATATCGATCTTCTGCCGCCGCAGCAGCGTCGACATGATATCGCGCGCCTGCACCACGCCGATAATATCCTCGACCGACCCCTGCCCCACCGGCAGACGCGTATGCGGCGTTTCGAGCAGGCGCGCGCGCAGGGTGCGGGCATCGGCATCGGCATCGATCCAGTCGACCTCGGTGCGCGGCGTCATCACCTCGCGCACCGGCCGGTCGGCGAGGCGCACCACGCCGGAAATGATCGCGCGCTCGCTTTCCTCGATCACGCCGGATTTGCTCGCCTCCGCGACGATCAGCTGCAACTCCTCTGCCGTGACCTGCGATTCCGCTTCGCGATCAAGGCCGATCAGGCGGAACACCAGCGCGGATGACCCGTCGAGCAGCCAGACGATCGGCGCGGTCGCCTTCGCCAGCGCCGCCATGGGCCGCGCAACGATCATCGCCACCGTCTCGGGGGAGCGCAAGGCGAACTGCTTGGGCACCAGCTCGCCGATGATGAGCGAGGCATAGGTGGTGAGGCCGATCACCAGCGCATAGCCCA
>CAYLKZ010000056.1:0-19843 GCA_964384275.1 uncultured Sphingobium sp.
CTGCACCTCGGGCGCGGCGGTCAGCGTGGCACCGATCGCGCCGTCGCCCGGCACGAAATGCAACGCATGGTCGGGCACCCCGGCCTGATGTAGCAGGCGCACCGCTTCGGCGGCGATCAGCGGGGTTTCCTCAGCGGGCTTGGCGAGCACCGGATTGCCAGCGGCCAGCGCGGCGGCAACTTGCCCGGTGAAGATCGCCAGCGGAAAATTCCACGGGCTGATGCAGACCACCGGGCCGAGCGGCATCACATCGCCCGCGCAGACCCGTCGCGCCTCGCCCGCATAATAGCGCAGGAAATCGATCGCCTCACGCACCTCCGCAATGGCGTTTGGGGCAGACTTCCCCGCCTCTCGCATCACCAGCCCCATCAGCAGGCCGATGCGCTGCTGCATGAGGTCAGCGGCGCGCTCAAGGCAGGAAGCGCGCTGCTCGACCGGCGCCTGCGGCCAAGGGGAAACCGCTGCCGCACGCGCGGCGCCAAGGGCCTCATCCGGGCTGACTTCCCGCACCATGCCGACAGGATCGCGGTCGTCCGCAGGGTTTAGAATGGCGCGCCATGGCCCGGCGCCGCCCTCGGCGCCTGCTTTCCAGTCGATACGCGCACTTTGTCGCAAATCCTCAGTCAGCCCAGCCAGCGCCGCTTCGTCGCCAAGGTCGATGCCCACGCTGTTGCGCCGGTTGGGCAGGATATCGGCGGGCAGCGCAATCGCCGGATGGGGCGCGCCCGGATCGTCCATCGCCCGCACCAGATCGGCGGGATCGGCGGCCAGCTCCTCGACCGGCACGTCAGGATTGGCGATGCGGTTGACGAAGGAGGAGTTGGCGCCATTTTCGAGCAACCGGCGGACGAGATAGGCGAGCAGCGTCTCATGCGTGCCCACCGGCGCATAAATGCGGCACGGCCTGTCCCACGCGTCCGGCCCGACGATCTGGCTGTAGAGCGGCTCCCCCATGCCGTGGAGGCACTGGAACTCATAATCGCCCGGCGCGAAATCCGGCCCGGCGAGATGGCGCAGGCTCGCCAGCGTCTGCGCATTATGCGTCGCGAATTGCGGGAAGATATGCTCTCGCGCCGCCAGCAGCTTGCGGGCGCAGGCAATATAGGCGACGTCGGTGTGCTGCTTGCGGGTATAGACCGGGAAATCAGGCAGGCCATCGACTTGCGCGCGCTTGATCTCGGCATCCCAATAGGCGCCCTTGACCAGCCGCACCATCAGCCGCCGCCCGGACCGCCGCGCCAGATCGGCCAGCCAGTCGATGACGAACGGACACCGCTTGCCATAGGCCTGCACCACGAAGCCCAGCCCGTCCCAACCGGCCAGATCGGGATCGAAGGCGAGGCTTTCCAGCAGATCAAGCGAAAGGTCGAGGCGATCGGCCTCCTCCGCATCGATATTGACGCCGATGTCATATCCCCTGGCCAGCAGCATCAGCGCCTTCACGCGGGGCAGCAATTCGGCCATCACCCGCCCCGCCTGCGCACGGCAATAGCGCGGATGCAGCGCGGAAAGCTTGATCGAGATACCCGGCCCGGCATAGACGCCCGCACCCGCCGACGCCTTGCCGATGGCGTGGATCGCCACATCATAGCTTTCATAATAGCGCCGAGCGTCTGCGGCGGTCATCGCCGCCTCGCCCAGCATGTCATAGCTATGCCTGAAGCCCTTGCTTTCAGGCCCTCTGGCGCGCTTCAACGCTTCTTCGATGGTCTGGCCCGCGACGAATTGCTCGCCCAGCATGCGCATCGCCATATCGACGCCGCGCCGGATCAGCGGCTCGCCACTGCGGGCGATGAGGCGGGTGAGCGCCGCCCCCAGCCCTCTGGCGTTGACGCTCTCCATCAGCGCGCCGGTGACGACGAGGCCCCATGTCGCGGCGTTGACGAACAGCGACTTGCCGCCGCCCCAATGCGAGCGCCAGTCCCCCTCCGCGATCTTGTCACGGATCAGCGCGTCGCGTGTCGCTTCGTCCGGAATGCGCAGCAGCGCTTCGGCAAGGCACATCAACGCGACGCCTTCCTGACTGGAGAGCGCATATTCCTGCACCAGCGCCTCGACATTGCTGCCGTGCGGGCGGGCGCGCAGACCCAGCACAAGGCCCCGCGTGGTTTCGGCGATGGCCGCGCCTGTATCCGCAGGGAGAGTCGCGGCCTCCAGCAGCGGCAACACGCAGTCGCGCTCCGGGCGGCGGCAGGCGGCGGCGATGGCCTGCCGCAACGGCGTGGCGGCCCGCACCGGAGGCGCGAAACGGGCAAAGGGCGAAGCAGGGGCGGCACTATGGTCCATGCCACATTCTATCATTGCCCCATCAGACGATCCGACTTATCTTTCTCTCTATACTATCCATAATGACCGATTTCTTTATAAAAAAGGATCATATTGCATAGGGAAATGCCACCATATGGTCGAATTGGATAGCTATGATCGGAAAATCCTCGCCGCGCTGCGCCGCGACGGGCGCATGACCGTCACTGCCCTCGCCTCGGAAGCCGGCCTTTCCAAGACGCCCTGCCAGATGCGGCTGAAAAGGCTGATCGACGACGGCGTGATTCTCGGCTTTCGCGCGATCCTCGATCCGGCGAAGCTCGGCCTCGATCATATCGCCTTCACCGAGGTGAAATTGTCGGACACCCGCGAAAAGGCGCTGGCCGAGTTCAACGCCGCCGTCCGCAAAATTCCGGAGGTGGAGGAATGCCACATGATCGCGAGCAGCTTCGATTATCTGCTGAAGGTGCGCACCGCCGATATCCGCAAATATCGCACCGTGCTGGGCGAACAGATTTCGAACCTGCCGCATGTGGCGAGCACCTCCACCTTCGTCGCGATGGAAACGGTGCGCGAAGGGGGACATTGAGCGCCCCGTCCCGCCGGATTACTCCAACATGCGGGCGAAGGCGGGGCTCATATAATCGCGCGCGCCCTGCGGCTCCCGGCGGATCATCAGCACCGCCAACTCCCGCTCGGCGGCGAGACGCAGCCCGGCCTCCAGCCCCAGCACCAGCAGCGCGGTCGCCCAGGCGTCGGCCAGCATCGCGCTTTCATGCAGGACGGTGACGGAGGCGATGCCATTGGCGACGGGGCCACCCGCGCGCGCATCCATGCTGTGGGAAATGCGAGTGCCGTCTCGCTGGACCCAGCGGCGATAATCGCCCGAGGTCGCGATCGACAGGCCGTAAAGGGCGATCCGGGTGGGGGGCAGCACAAGTCCGGGCGGCACCTCCAGATCGACCCACCATGGCTGGCCATCCGGCTTGAGTCCGCGCCCGCGCAGTTCGCCGCCGATTTCCACCAGATGCGCGCCATAGCCCTGCCCGGTCAGCAGATCCGACACCGCATCGACGGCAAAGCCCTTGGCAATGCCTGAAAAATCGAGCGCGACATCGGCAAGGCGGCGCGCCCGACCGCCCACTTGCCCCCCTTGCGTCTCCCCTTCTTCCACCTCGATGGCGCGCCATGGCTCGGCAGGAAGGGGAACCGCGCCTTGCCTCTCCCCCGACTGGGCGGGCGGGCCAAAGCCCCAGCGCCCGACCAGATGCCCGACCGCCGGATCGAAGGCGCCATCGCTGGCGGCCGCTACCGCCAGCCCCGCTTTCAGCACGAAGAGGAAATCAGCGGGCAAGACCTGCCATTGGCCGGGAGGGGACAGGTTGAAGCGGCTGATATCCGATGCCGCCTCCCAATTGCTCATCTGGTCGATAATGCGATCGAGCCGCGCCTGAATATCGGCGAGCAGCTTGTCCCTCACCGCCCCAGCGTCCGATCCGGCCGGTGCGACGAGGCGCACCGACCAGCTCGTTCCCATGGTATCCCCGCCCAGATCGACAAGGCGGCCCTGCCGGGCGCGCTCCCCCGGCGCGGGCGGAGTGTCGATGCACGGGATGCAGATGCGCGGCGATACAGTCAGGGCGCCAGCACCTCCAGCGTGGTGATGTAGGAAGCGCGCCGGCCCGGCGTCACTTCACCGGCCGGACCACCCATGCCGCCGGGGGCTCCCATGCCGCCCATGCCGCCGGGACCACCCGCACCGCCGGGACCGCCGGGACCGCCAGCACCACCACCCGGACCGCCTTCGGGGCCGCCCTCACGACCGCTGCCGGTGGTGACGTTGAGCCAGTACATGCCCGGCGTTGGCCAAGTGATCGTCACCTTGCCATCGGCCCCGGTCTTGATGTTCATCTGCTCCAGCGAGTCGCGATAGCGAATGCCGCCGGGAATGGCCGTCACCGCCAGACCAGCGGCAGGCTTGCCGTCGAGCAGGAACTGGAACGTCGCCGCCTCACCCGCGACGAGATCGTTGGGATGCGTCACCGGAACCAGCTCGAGGCCGACGCCGGTGGGCTTGAATACCGTCTTCGTCGGTTCGCCCACCGTCACGAAAATCTCGTTGCGGTTCGAGGATTCGGACGTCTTCACATCGGTCGCGCCCTTCGGCAGCGCGGCGGCGAGGCCCTCCTTCGTCGTGCCGCGCGGCACGCGCTTCACCTCGCCGTTGAGCTTGTAGCTCGCCATCACGCTGTTGCCGGCGGTTTCGATCTTGTAGGTGCCCTTCTGCGTCAGATGCACGTCGAAGGTGGAACGGTACCGGCCGGTCGAGGGGTTTTCGATCTTCCCCTGCGTGCCGTCGGGCGCGATCACGGTCATGCCGTCCAGACGCATCGGGACATGCTCGAAATAGAAGAGGTCGTTCGACACCGCGGCATCGACCGTCACCCATTGATCATTGCCCGAAAGCACCGTCGACGACGGCATCATCCACTGGCGGTGCGCCATCGCCCCACCGGGCATCGCGATCGCGGCGGCGGCGACCAGCAGCCCCCATTTGCGCATCATCATGGCCTTCATATCCTGTCTCCCATCACTTCCTGAAACCGATGCTGACAACGCCCAGCTCATTCTTGCCCTGGGCCTTCGCCACCGCGCCCGGCTTGGGTGGCCAGGTGAACGGTACGCTCACCACCTCACGCCCGCCGACTTCCCGCGCGGCCTCGATCATCAGCGTATAAGCGCCCGGCGTCAGCGAACCCAGCGGCCCGCGACCGGCGGAAAAGCTCAGCTTCTGCGCACCCGGCGCGCGGGTCGCGCCGGTAACGCCATCGGCGGGGAAGCTCATGCTGCGGCCCGACACGCGCCACCATTGGCGCAGGTCGCGCAGCCATTTGGTGCCCTCGCCATTCTTCATGTCATAATCATACCAGACCGAGAGGGTGCGCGGCGCCTCCCCCGCTTTTTCGATCCAGACGGCGACATAGGGCCGGTGATATTCTGCGACGCTCAGGCGCGGAACGGTGATGGTGACATCCATGGTCTGCGCCCCGACGGGTACAGCCGCCGACGCCCCCGCCGCGAGGGCCGCGGCGCCTCCATAGATGATACGATAGCTGATCTGCATGGAAGGCTGTTCCTCTAGTGGATGAAAAAGATCGCGAGCAGGGCCGGCATGACGAGGCCCGCCCCCACCAGCGGCCAGGTGATGGGGCGCTTGGCGGCGTGAAGCCACAACAGGCACAGGCCGGTGGCGGAGAAGATGAAGCAGGCGGCTGCGAAAATATCGATAAACCATTTCCACGCCGTGCCGGTATTGCGGCCCTTGTGAAGATCGTTGAGATAGGAAATCCATCCCCGGTCGGTCGTCTCGCTGGAAACGGCGCCGGTGGCGCGATCGATCGACACCCAGCCATCCCCGCCCGGACGCGGCAGCGGCAGATAGATCTCATCCGCGCTCCATTCGGCGACGACGCGGCCATTTTGCCCGAGGGTCTTGCCGACCCAGTCGGCGACCGGGGCAGGCAGCGGCTTTTTCTCTTCCGCCGCGTCCGGCGTCGCCGCGATGCTCCTGAGCAGATCGGGAGGCAGCTTTTCCTGCCTGTCCTCGATGACGGGGGCGCCTTCGATATCGGCCGCATGGTTGAGCGTGATGCCGGTGAAGGCGAAGAGCAGCAGGCCAATCAGGCTGATCGCGGAACTGATCCAATGCCAGGTGATGAACTGCTTCCACCAGAAGGCGCTGAATTTCCGTTTTTTACCCGCCATAGCCGCCATTGCTACCATTAATCCCCGCTTCGCGCGCGACTCCGCCGCGAAGATTTCCGCCGTTTCGATAACGCAAGCGATTCGCAGTTTCAACAGGAGTTCGGCATTGGCGGCAGGAAAAGAGGAGGTCGCTACACACCCCCTTGCGGCAAGGCAGCCGCTGCCCGAACCCATGGAACATCGCTGCCATTGCATGCGTCCTTCCGATAGGATAGCCCGGCTGTTCGGTGCCCGCTTAGGATGCCTGAAGGAGAGATAATGCCCGTGTTTTCCCCCGTTCGCGCTGCCACGCTGCTTATGCTGGGGCTGCTGCCGCCCGCTGCCCTTGCCCTGCCGGCGCAAGCCCAACCCGTCGCGGCCACAGCCACGGCGCCCGATCGCATCGCCCCCGCCCCGATCAGCCATGCGCGCCTGCTGCCGTTGGAAGGGGGTCGCAATTTCCGCGATCTTGGCGGCTATCGCACCAGCGACGGGCATCAGGTGAAATGGGGGATGCTGTTGCGGTCCGGGTCCATGCACGACCTGACCGCAGCCGACTTCGCCACCCTTCAGAAGATGGGCCTGCGCACGGTCGTCGATTTTCGTGGCACAAGCGAACGCGAGCGGCAACCCGTCAACTGGCCGGGCACCAGCGCGCCCCAGATCATCACTGACGATTATTCGGCAGTCAACATGGGCGATGTGATGCAGATGCTCTCCACGCCGGGCCTCGACGCCGCTCAGGCGCAAGTGATGATGGCGACGCTCTATCGTGAGGCGCCCTATCATTTCGCGAGCCAATATAAGCGCATGTTCGCCGAATTGCTGGCGCACCACGCGCCGCTCGCCTTCAATTGTTCGGCGGGCAAGGACCGCACCGGCATCGCGGCGGCGCTGATATTGACGGCCCTCGGCGTGCCGAAAGAGGTGGTGATGGAGGATTATCTGCTCTCCAACCGCTATTATGCCCAGTCCGGCGCCGCGTCCAAGCCAGATAAGGGTAGGGATGCGCTGACAAAGGGCCTGTCGCCCGAGGTTCTGAAGGCGATGCAGGGCGTCCATTCTAGCTATCTGGAAGGGGCGCTCGCGTCGATCACCGAGCGTTCGGGCAGCATGGAGGCCTATATGCGCGATGAGCTGGGTCTGGACGCTGCCGCCATCGGCCTGTTGCGCGCACTTTATCTGGAGCCGGTCCCCGCCTGAACGCCGCGATTCCGCCCCGGCCCGCGCGCTTTGCGTCCAGCCGGGGCCGTTCGCCTTTTGCCTTGCGGCATCGGCGATCATCGCTACCTATGACCGATCGCCGGACAGGCCGCGCCGCCCCTCCCTTGCCGCCAATTTACAGTGCAGGGCGGGCCTGATAGTCTTTGTCAGGTCCGGCCCGGAACCGGACGCAGCGACGGAGGCTCGACAGCGGCTGGTGCGGCTCCTCGAAAACCCTCTCGGCCCGCGCGGCCCCGCCTTTGCGTCAGCGCTGCTGCTTTCGCTGGCCATCGTGATAATCTGCGCCCTGCTTCCCGCTGGAAATGCATTGCACGGGAAAGCGACGGGATCGGCCTTCGATCCGTCGAGTCTCACTGTATCGCTGCGCCCGAAAGCGGAAAAACCGCCTCGTCCCCCCATCATCGCGCTGCCGGGCGGCGGGCAAGCTCCATCGCTGTCCGCCTCGCCATCCGGCATGGATCGGCGGACGCAAGCGATAGCCGCGCCATGGCTGCTTCTCCGCCCCGCCGTCCCGCTTGCGACCCCCCGAGCCGATGCCACGCCGCAGCAAAAGCCGCTGCGCGCCGCCTTTCCCGCCCGCGCCCCGCCCAGCGCCTGATATTGCTCCTTGCCCTCAAGCGGAGGGCAGCCGCGAAACCGACATAGTCCCATGGCATAGTCTCGGCACCCGCGCCGCGCCAAGCACGCCCTTTTCCGGAGTGTGGATGGACCATCATTCTCCCCTCATCGGCACCGTCGTCGCCGGACTCGTCATCGCCTTCTGCATGGGTGCACTCGCCCAGCGCCTGCGCGTTTCACCCATAGCGGGCTATCTGCTCGCGGGCGTGATGGTCGGCCCGTTCACGCCCGGCTATGTCGCCGATACAGCCCTTGCCAATCAGCTGGCGGAAATCGGGGTGATCCTGCTGATGTTCGGCGTCGGCTTGCATTTCTCGTTGAAGGAACTGCTCTCCGTCCGCACCATCGCCGTGCCCGGCGCCATCGCGCAAATCGCGGTCGCGACGCTGCTCGGCATGGGGCTGGCATGGGGATTGGGCTGGGGTCCGGCGGCGGGCTTCGTCTTCGGCCTCGCCCTTTCGGTCGCGAGCACCGTGGTGCTGCTGCGCGCGCTCCAGACCCACGCGCTCATTGCGACCGAGCGCGGGCGCATCGCCGTGGGCTGGTTGATCGTCGAGGATCTGGTCATGGTGCTCGCCCTCGTGCTGCTGCCGGCGATGGCGCGCATCATCAACGACACAAGCGGGGGTGGAGGCGGCGGGGGTGGAGGCGGCGGCGGGCCTGCGCTGTTGCTGCTGCCGCTAGGCATGACCTTCCTCAAGGTTTCGGCCTTTATCGGCCTGATGCTGGTGGTGGGCCGCCGCGTCATCCCCTCCATCCTGCATTGGGCGGCGCATACCGGATCGCGCGAATTATTCCGTCTTGCAGTACTTGCGATCGCGCTCGGCGTCGCCTTCGGCGCAGCCTCTCTGTTCGATGTATCCTTCGCGCTCGGCGCCTTTTTCGCCGGGATGATATTGGGCGAAACCCCGCTGAGCCGCCGCGCCACCGAAGAAACGCTGCCCCTGCGCGATGCCTTCGCCGTGCTGTTCTTCGTTTCGGTCGGCATGCTGTTCGACCCCGCCGTCGTCGTCGAGCGCCCCCTGCCGCTGGCGGGCACGGTCGCGATCATCCTCTTCGGCAAGTCTGCGGCGGCCTATACCCTGGTCCGCGCCTTTGGCCATTCCCGCATTCAGGCGCTGACCATCGCGGCGAGCCTCGCGCAGATCGGCGAATTTTCGTTCATTCTCGCCGCCCTCGGCACGCAGCTCGGCCTGCTGCCGCAGGAAGGGCGCGACCTGATCCTTGCAGGCGCGATCCTCTCGATCTTCCTCAATCCGTTCGTCTTTTCGCTGGTCCTCTCGCGCGAGAAGGGAAGCGATCAGGCGGAAGCCGCCGCGCCGGCCGACACCGCCGCCAGACCGCCGCCCGCCCCTTCCGATCATATCATCCTGGCTGGCTATGGCCGCCTCGGCCGGTTGATCGCGCAGGATCTCAAGCGCTCCGGCCAGCCTTTCGTGGTTATCGAGGATCAGCCCGGCATCGCCCGCAAGGCGGAAGCCGACGGCATGGTCGTGCTGACGAGCAGCGCTCTCAACCGGGAAGCGCTGGAAAAGGCAGGCATCGGGCAGGCGGGCAAGCTGCTGCTCGCCATTCCGGAAGGCTATGAGGCGGGCGCGATCTTCGAAAAAGCCCGGGCGCTCAACCCGGCGATCCGGGTGATCGCCCGCGCGCATGGCGATGCGGAGGCCGAGCACCTCCGGCACCTCGGCGTTTCTGAAATCGTCACCGGCGAGGCCGAGATCGCTGCCCGCATGCTGGCGCTGTGCAGGGGGCAACGACCGCCCTCACCCGTTTGAAACCCGGCCTATTCCCCCTGAAACAAATTATCTCGCCAAAAAAATTGATCCCGATTTTCATTAGCAATAATAGCCGCAGCAACCGATTATAGGGACTCGGCATGCGAACCTCGATCGCTCATGTCGCAAAACGCCATCGCTTCAGGATGTCTTTCCTGTTGTCGGGCATGCGCGCCTGCGGTAACGCATCGCCGACGTCGCTGACCGACACCTGTTTCGCATATCGATCGGGAAATTCATGGGCGCAGCAAGCCTGGCAACCTGCGCCCCTTCCCCTGCCATGAAGGAATTTTGACGATGAGCAACAGTCTGGATACCGCCGACCAGACCCTCGCCCCGACCTCCGCCCTGTCGGTCGAGGAAGTGCTTTCGGTGCATCATTGGAACGAACATCTGTTCAGCTTCAAGATCACCCGCCCGTCCACGCTGCGCTTCCGCTCCGGCGAGTTCGTGATGATCGGCCTGCAAGGCGACAATGGCCGCCCGCTGCTGCGCGCCTATTCCATCGCCTCGCCCGCTTATGCAGAGGAACTGGAGTTTCTTTCGATCAAGGTACAGGACGGCCCGCTGACCTCGCGCCTGCAAAAAATCCAGCCCGGCGATCATATCTATCTCGGCAAGAAGCCCACCGGCACACTGGTCGCCGATGCGCTGCTGCCCGGCAAGCGCCTGTTCCTGCTTTCCACCGGCACAGGCCTCGCCCCGTTCCTGTCGGTTGTGCGCGACCCGGAAATCTATGAGCGTTTCGATCAGGTGATCGTGGTGCACGGCGTCCGCCACCTCAGCGAGCTGGCCTATCGCGAGCTGCTGGAAAGCAATCTCGAAGGCGATCCGCTGCTCGAAGACGAAGCGCGCGCCCGCTTCCATTATATCCCGACCGTCACCCGGGAGGCGTTCCATACCACGGGCCGCATCCCGGCGCTGATCGACAATGGCACGATCTTCAAGCATCCGCTGGGAGAAGGCGCCGACCATTTCGACCCGGAAACCGACCGCATCATGATGTGCGGTTCCATGGCGATGATCAAGGATCTCGAAACCAAGTTCCTCGACATGGGCTTCATCGAGGGTTCCAACGCCTCGCCCGGTCAGTTCGTGATCGAGCGCGCCTTCGTCGACTGATCGCGCCGTTCCGCTACAGAAAAAAGGCAGCGCCCTGTCCGGAGCGCTGCCTTTTTCTTTGCCTGTGGCGGAGGGACTGGAGCTGCCTCCTTCCCGCCTATTTCCCACCAGCCTTGATCCAGCCACCGATCTTCTCTTCCAGCACCGGCATGGTGAGCGCGCCGGTATCCAGCACCTGCGCATGAAAGGCGCGCGGGTCGAATTTCGCCCCCAGTTCCGCCTCGGCCTTCGCCTTCAATCGCGACATGGTGAGTTGGCCGATCTTATAGGCGAGCGCCTGTCCGGGCATCGCGATATAGCGCTCCACCTCGGCGGTGGCGTTGGTTTTCGACATCGGTGAATTGTCGAGCATATACTGGATCGCCTGATCGCGGGTCCAACCCTTGGCGTGGATGCCGGTATCGACCACCAGCCGCATCGCCCGCAGCATCTCGTCGCTAAGGCCGCCCATGCGCTGATAGGCGTCGGTCTCCATTCCCAGTTCGTGCCACAGCGTCTCGGCATAGAGCGCCCAGCCTTCGACATAAGCGGTATTGCCGCCAAAGCGCATGAAGGCAGGCAACGCCTCATTCTCTTGCGCCAGACTGATCTGGAAATGATGGCCCGGCGCCGCCTCGTGCAGATAGAGCGTCTCCATCTCCCACATATAGCGGGAGGGCAGGTCATAGCTGTTATAATAGAAAACGCCCGGCCGCGTTCCATCCGGGGTGCCGGGACTATAGGAGCCGCCCGCGTCGGTCTTTTCCCGATAGACGGGCACCGCGCGGATTTCGAGCGGCGTCTTCGGGATCAGCGAGAACTGCTCGCCGATGCGCTTGTCCACCCGGCGGCCGATCGCCTCATAGCCCAGACGCAACTGGTCGGCGGAGGCGGGGTGGAACTGCTTGTCCGTGCGCAAAAAGGTGAAGAACTGGGCCATGTCGCCCTTGAAACCGACCTTCGCCTTCTGGCTCTCCATCGCCTTGCGGATGCGGGCTACTTCATCGAGACCGATCTTATGCACTTCATCCGCCTTCAGGGGCAAAGTCGTATTCGCTTCGATCAGATAGGCATAGAGCCCCGCGCCACCCGCCATGTCGGAAAGGCCGACGCTCTCCCGCGCGGCGGGCAGATATTCATTGGCGAGGAAATCGCGCACCCGCTTGTGCGCGGGCAGCAGCACATCGCGGATCTGCGCCGCATAGGCCGCCCGCAACCTCGCCTGATCGGCCTCCGCAACACCTTCGGGAAAGCTCTTCACGGGGCCATGAAATACCGATCCTTCGACACCCTGCGCGATCAGATTGTCGAACTGCCCGATCATGTTGGTCACGACCAGCCTGGGCAGAACGACCTTTTCCCGCATCCCTTCCCGGAACAGGCCGATGGCGCGATCCAGCACCTCGGCATATTCGCCGTTGCGGGCAAGATTATTCTCATAATCGGCGAGGGTGCGGAACGGCGCCGCGCCCTGACCCGAGGCCATGTCGGGGTAGAAGGTCTGGAAACCGGTAAAATGGTCGAGCGGCAGCAACCGCTGCAAATGGACAATCGCCGGATCGAAGCCCCGCAAGGCCGTTTCGGTCTGATTGCGGAACACATCATAGGCGATCTGATCGACAGAGCCGAGCTTGGCGCGGTCGATCTTCGACAGCATAGCGAGATCCTTCTGCGCCGCCGCCTTTTCCGCGGCCGTATAGGCATCGGTCAGATAATTGCCGAGATGGGCGGCATAGCGCAGGTCGCCGCGATAAAGGGCGTTGATCGGATTGCGCTGAAGACTCGCCTCGTCGCTGTCATGGAAGAGCTGGCGCAGTTTCGCGCCTTCCGTCTCCTCGACGGGGGCGGCATTGGAGGAAGCCGCAGCGGGGGCCTTCTGCCCGGCCTGCGCCGCGATTGGAAAAAAGGAGGCGGTGGCAATGAGCGTGGCGGTGAGCAACGTGCGCAAGGGCGCTCTCCTGAAAAGTTGATATGCCCCTTCCTAGCCCAGCCCCCGCGCGAAGCAAAGTCGGCGCGGAGAGCGCATCACCGGATCTGCCGCTTCTCCAGCTTGCGCGCCAATGTGCGGCGGTGCATGCCCAGCCTGCGCGCGGCCTCCGAAATATTGAAGTCCGCCTCCACCAGCGTCTGGTGGATATATTCCCATTCCAGCGTCTTGATCGAGGTCTTGCGCCCTTCGACCGGCACCGCCGCGTCGCCCTCCCGTTTGCCGAAAGCCTCCTCTATGTCGTCGGTGTTGGACGGCTTGGCGAGATAATGCGCCGCGCCCAGCTTGATCGCCTCGACGGCGGTGGCGATGCTGGCAAAGCCGGTCAGCACGACGATGCGGGTGCCCTTGTCCCTTGCATGCAGCATCTCGACGCAGGTGAGGCCCGAGGCGGCGCCCAGCTTCAGGTCCACCACCGCATAGGCGAACGCCTGCGTTTCGAGAAGATCCTCGACCTCCTTCGGGCTGGACGCAATCGACACACGATAGCCGCGCCGCTCGAACGAGCGTTTGAGCGTCTGGGCAAGCGAGCCGTCATCCTCGACGATCAGCAACGCGGGACGGGTGGCATCCGTCGGCGGGGGCATCGCTGACGTCATCCCTCTCCTCCTCTTTCATAAGCTAGCGAAACGAGCGGGATGGTCAGGCGCACAGTGGCCCCGCCATCCAGCGGATTGGCGACATCAACCCTGCCGCCCAGCTTGCGCATCACATTGACGACGAGGAACAACCCAAGCCCTCCCCCCGGCCGCCCCTTGGTCGAGGCGTAGGGCCGCCCGAAATTCTGCAACATCTCGGCTGTGAAGCCCGGCCCATAGTCGCGCACATCCAGCACCAGCGCCTCCCCGATCCGTGAGGCGGACAGTATCACGCGGCTCGGGGAAATCTCGACCGCATTGTCGATCACATTGCCGATAACCTGCTTCAACGCGGGATCGGATACGATGGCCATATCCATTCCTAGCAGGTTTTCGAACCGCAATTCGCCGGACATGCGGCAGCGCCATTCCTCGACAATCTGGTCGAGAAAGGCGTGCAACGTCGTGACCATCGGCTTTTCGCCGCGAATCTCCCCCGCCGACATCAATATGCCGCTGACGATGGACTTGCATCGTTGCAGTTCGGAGCGGACCGCTTGCACATCCTCCGCCAGATCGGGGTTGCCCGCGATTTCGGGCATACGCACCCAATCGCCCAATATCACCGAGAGCGATGAAAGCGGCGTACCCAGTTCATGCGCCGCGCCCGAGGCCAGCAAGCCCATGCGCACGATATGGTCTTCCTCCGCCGCCTGCTGGCGCAGCGCGGCGAGCGCGGCGTCGCTTTCCCGCCGGTTGCGATCGAGGCGGACGACGAAGAACATGAGCAGGATCGCCATCAGGAAGAAACAAAGCAGACCGCCCGCCAGATAGAGCGGCAGCACATCGCCAGCGCCGTGAAGCGGCAGGTCGAGCGGCTGATAACGAAAGGTCAGGAACAGCATGAACAGCGCGGCGGCCAACGCGATCATCCAGCTCCAGCGCGGATCGAGCAGGATCGCTCCGATCACGATCTGCAACAGGAACAGGGATGCGAACGGATTGCGCGCACCGCCGCTATGATAAAGCTGCCAGGCGAGCGCAGCGACATCGAGCAGCACGACCGCGAAAAGCTCCGCATTGTTGAAGCTCTTGCGCGTGCGCATCACGCCGATGCTCGCCACATTGACGAGGGTAAGCAGCAGCGGGACCGTCATCAGATTGAGGAGCGGCAAATCGATGTCCAACCCCTGCCAGACCACCGCTATGGTGATGATCTGCCCCGCAACCGCGATCCAGCGCAATTGCACGAGCAGCGCCATATTGCGATAGCTGGCGGTAACGCGCTGACTGGGCGCTCCCCGCACGGGCAGGAGCGCCCTCATGCCGTGCTGTCGCCCCGCCGCCAAAGCCAGAAGGCCAGCCCGAGCGCTCCTGCCGCCATCGCGAACCAGGTCAGCGCATAGGAAAGATGGTTGTTGGGGAAATTGATGACGGTCAGTCCCGGCACCGGCCCATCGGCGGCTGCGGGTGTTTCCGTCTGTGCATCAACGAAGAAGGGCGCGACCTGGGGAAGATCCCGCGCCTGCGCCAGCGCGGCGATGTCACGCGAATACCAGCGGTCTCCCGCCGGGTCATTGTTGCGCAAGAAACCACCCTCCGGTTCGGCAAGGCGCAGCAGGCCGACAATTTGCACCGAACCGCCCGGAGTTGCCGAGCGCACGATGTCGAGCTTGCTTCCCACCGGCACATAGCCGCGGTTGACATAGATGAGGCGACCATCGGCGACCCGCATCGGCGTCAGCACCCAATAGCCCGGCCCTCGAACCGTAACCGCCTGCACCAGAGCAGTGCCCGACGCGATATAGCTGCCCGCCATTTCGACGCGCAGATATTCGAGATCGGGCAACGAAGAGGCGCTGGAGGCGACCGCCTCCGGCACCGCGACCGGAACGGCATGGACCCGGCCCTCAACCTTGGCGATCAGCCCCTGCTTCCATGCGAGGCGCTGCATCTGCCACACGCCCAGCCCGCCGAACACCAGCGCGGCCGCCAAAAGCAACAGGACCGGCACCGCCAGACTTGAAGTTCCGGCCTGTGCTCGGTCCTGTGTCATCGTCCTTACTTCCCTTTTTAGGGCAGCTGGCTCATCTCATGAACCGGCATCATATTCTCATGCAGGTGATACATCACCCAGAGGGAGCCGGAGAAGACGATAACCACCAGCAGCACCGTAAACAGCAGAGCCATCAGGTTCCAGCCGCCTTCCGCCCGGCCGTTCATGTGCAGGAAGTATACCATGTGAACGACCACCTGCACCACAGCGAAAGCCATGATGACCATAACGGTCGTGGTCTTGTTCTCAATCACGCCGCCCATCACCAGCCAGAACGGGATCGCCGTCAGGATGACCGACAGGACAAAGCCGATCACATAATCCCGCATCGAGCCATGGCCCGCATCCGCATCGTGATGGCCATGGTGGCCGTGCTCTTCATGTGCAGCGCTCATCGCAGCATTCCCATCAGATAGACAAAGGTAAAGACGCCGATCCAGATCACGTCGAGGAAGTGCCAGAACAGGCTCAGGCACATCAGGCGGCGCTTATTGGCTTGAATGAGGCCCTTCTTCGCGACCTGCACCATCAGCGTGACGAGCCAGATGATGCCGAAGGTGACGTGCAGGCCGTGCGTGCCGACCAGCGTGAAGAAGGCGGAAAGGAACGCGCTGCGCTGCGGCCCTGCCCCCAGATGGATCAGATGCGAAAATTCATAGAGTTCGATCGCAAGGAACGCCGCGCCGAACAGGCCCGTAATGCCGAGCCAGATCTGGGTCGAGGCGACCTTCCCCTTCGCCATCTCCAGCATGGCGAAGCCATAGGTGATGGACGAGAAGAGCAGCATCGCGGTGTTGAGCGCGATCAGATCGAGATCGAACAGATCCCTGGGCGACGGCCCGGCGGCATAACTGCCGCCCAGCACGCCATAGACCGCGAAAAGCGACGCGAAGATGAGGCAGTCGCTCATCAGATACAGCCAGAAGCCGAGCATGGTGCTGCCGCCTTCCGGGTGATCATGCTCGTGCAGATCGAAGTAGCGGGCCGTCAGGTCGCCCGTCGTATCAGCCGTAATGGTCTGGCTCATGGTTCAGGCTCCCTGCGCGGCAAGGCGGATGCGCTCGGCTTCGGTAGCCGCCACTTCCTCCGCTGGGATGTGGTAGTCGCGCTTATAGTTGAAGGTGTGGAAGATCGCACCGCCGATCAGGCCGACGAAGCTGGCGATCGCGAGCCACCAGATATGCCAGATCAGGGCGAAACCGCACACCGTCGCAATGCCCGCGAGCAGGATGCCCGCGCCCGTATTGCCGGGCATGTGGATCGGACGGAAGCCCTGCGACGGCAGCGTCACGCCGTTACGCTTCATCTCCTCCCATGCGTCGAGACCATGCACGACGGGGGTGAAGGCGAAGTTGTAATCCGGCGGCGGGGAGGTCGTCGCCCATTCCAGCGTACGGGCGTTCCACGGATCGCCGCCGACGCGCAGCTTGTCACGATTGAAGATGCTCACCGCGAACTGCACGATCATCGCAAGAACACCGGCACCGATGATGAGCGCGCCCAGTCCGGCCACGACGAACCAGATCTGATAGCTCGGATCGTCGAACACGCGCATCCGGCGGGTGACGCCCATCAGGCCGAGCACATAGAGCGGCATGAAGGCAAACCAGAAACCAATGACCCAGCACCAGAAGCTGACCTTGCCCCAGAACGGATCGAGCTTGAACCCGAACGCTTTGGGCCACCAGAAGTTGATCGCCGCGAACACGCCGAACACGACGCCGCCGATGATCACGTTATGGAAGTGCGCGATCAGGAACAGCGAGTTGTGCAGCACGAAGTCGGCGGGCGGAACCGCCAGCATCACGCCGGTCATGCCGCCGACCACGAAGGTCAGCATGAAGGCGACGGTCCACATCATCGGCAGTTCGAAGCGAATGCGGCCCTTGTACATGGTGAACAGCCAGTTGAACAGCTTGGCGCCCGTCGGGATCGAGATGATCATCGTCGTGATGCCGAAGAAGCTGTTGACGCTGGCGCCCGCGCCCATGGTGAAGAAGTGGTGCAACCAAACGAGGTAGGACAGGATCATGATCGCCGCAGTCGCGTAGACCATAGAGGTGTAGCCGAACAGGCGCTTGCCCGAGAAGGTCGAGGTGACTTCGGAGAATACGCCGAAGAGTGGCAGGATAAGGATGTAGACTTCAGGATGGCCCCAGATCCAGATGAGGTTCACATACATCATCGGGCTGCCGCCGAAGTCGTTGGTGAAGAAATTGGTGCCGACATAGCGATCGAGCGTCAGCAGCGCGAGCGTCGCCGTCAGGATCGGGAAGGACGCCACGATCAGGATGTTGGAGCAGAGCGAGGTCCAGGTGAACACCGGCATCTTCATCCAGCTCATGCCCGGCGCGCGCATCTTAACGATGGTGGCGATCAGGTTGATGCCGGACAGGGTCGTACCCACGCCCGCTATCTGGAGCGACCATATATAATAGTCGACGCCGACATTGGGACTATAGGCCAGACTCGACACCGGCGGATAGGCCAGCCAGCCCGTCTGCGCGAACTCGCCGACGAACAGCGAGACCATGACCAGCACCGCGCCCGCCGTCGTCATCCAGAACGAGAAATTGTTGAGGAACGGGAAGCTGACGTCGCGCGCGCCAATCTGCAACGGCACGACATAGTTCATGATGCCGGTGATGAAGGGCATCGCCGCGAAGAAGATCATGATGACGCCGTGCGCCGTGAAGATCTGGTCGTAATGATGCGCGTTCAAATAGCCTTCGGAACCGTTGAAGGCCCATGCCTGCTGGATGCGCATCATGATCGCGTCGGCGAAACCGCGCGTGAACATGACGAGGCCGAGGATCATGTACATGATCCCGATCTTCTTATGGTCCACGGTGGTGAACCATTCTTTCCAGAGATAGCTCCAGAGGCGGAAATAGGTGAGCGCACCGACGAGCGCGATGCCGCCCAGCGCGACGACCACGAAGGTCGCCCAGACGATCGGCTCGTTCGGTATGGAATCAGGCCCCAGCTTGCCGAGCAAGAAGGTCCAATTTTGTGGTTCGGAAGTCATCAGCGGTTCCAGATCATCAGGAAGCGGGATTGGCCGGTTGGGCCATCGAAATAGTGGCGGCCTTCTTCGTCAGCAGCGACGCTTCATCGACGCGGACGGAAGGGGCGAGCCGGGCCTCCTGCTTGCGCAGGTTCTCCAGCAGCGCCGGGTCGGAGCAGAGCGCCTTCACATAGGCGATGGACAGCGCCTTGTCGCTCGCGTCCCTGGCGGTGAAGCTCTGGGCGCGGCCCTGCTTGTCATAGGTCAGCATCGCGATATTATGGATGCCCGCGAGGCCAAGGCCGCCGCGCTTGTCGATCATCGCCATTTCATCGGCGCACATCTTGCCCGGCTGCACGCACATGCCGGTCACGGCCTTGAACAGATTTTCATCGACGCTCGCATAATGACGGACCGGCTCCTTCTCGCTCGGCTGTTCGAGCTTCAGATAGACGGAGCGATCGAGCGCGCCATCCTTGCCTGCCTTCACCGTTGCGACCCACGCGTCGAAATCGGCCTGGGTCACGCCCTGAAAGCCGAAGCGCATGTTGGAGAAGCCCGCGCCGCTATAATTGGCGGAGAAGCCGACCGACTTGTGCACCTCGTTCATCACCGCGTGCAGCTTCGTCTCCATGCCGGGCATCGCGTAGATCTGCCCGGCCATCGCGGGAACATAGAAGCTGTTCATCGTGCTGGCGGAGGTGATGCGGAAGTTGAGCGGGCGATCCGTCGGCACCACCAGTTCGTTGACGGTGGCGATTCCCTGTTCGGGATAAATGAAGAGCCACTTCCAGTTCAGCGCGACGACGTTCACTTCCAGCGGCTTGTGCGCCGCGGTAAGCGGCTGATCCTTGGAGATGCGCGAGATCGGGCGATAGGGATCGAGCAGATGCGTGCCGATCCACGTCACGGCGCCCAGGCAGATGATGATGAGCAGCGGCGCCGCCCAGACCACCAGTTCGATCCGGGTGCTGTGATCCCAGTCGGGCTCATAGGCCGCCTCGGTGTTCGACTGGCGATATTTCCAGGCGAAGAACACCGTCAGCAGCATCACCGGAATGATGATGATCAGCATCAGCCCCGTGGCCACATACAGGAGGGTGGCCTCCTGCCGCGCGATATCCCCGGCGGGGTCGAGAACGATGGCATTGCAGGCACCGAGCGGCAGAATCGCCGCGGCAGCCAGAAGCCGCGAAAAAGCGCGCATTTTCGCGCCACTAGAAGAGCGAAGTGAAAGCATGATGCGGCGCCTATATCTCTGTTGCAGGTGCGAACATAGGACATTTTGTCCAATATTTTTTGCGGGTCGCCGCTACCCCCGGCAATTCCGCTATTCGCCCCGGATCAAATGGGTTACGCTGGCGTTCCTGGGAGAAGGGACGGCGCAGCTTTTGCGACCGTCAGACCATAAGAAAGAGAGGCTGAGCTCATGACGACGACAGCAGCCACCCATCCTTTCGCCGGAGAGGAACTGCGCGAGCAAAA